>JAETNP010000051.1 GCA_021768185.1 Oscillospiraceae bacterium | reverse complement strand
AAACCTGGCGGTTTAAGAATCCCTGAATTACGGGGGAGTTTAGTTTTGCGCCCGAGGCACAGTCGGTTTTGTCTAAACTTACTGCCGTCCGCTTCGTTCCCCTTCTGCGTCTATTTCAGCGTGGTCATCGGAGCCCCCTACCGTCTGGCGGGGCTAACTCCCCGGGGTGCGTGATACTGGTCTGCTCCGTTTTGCCGGAAGTTCCGGCGATGGACGGGCACTGGTTATAGAAGCGGCGCCGCAGTAAGCACTATCGTAAGAACCCGTGGGTAGACGCAGAAGTCCGGCAGGTTCTGATGTGAGTCAACAAGAGAATGGAGAACCGAGTTGTGCAAATTAATTCCCCCGTAGTGCAGGAGGATTCTCAAGGAACTGCGTTCCTTGAGGGTGCTTTTGCTTCTTTTCGCACAAGCGAAAAGAAGGCCCCGCCCGGCAGGGCGAAATGGAGCGATAGATTAGAGCCGGAGCCGCCGCGCAGCGGCGGCAACTGATTGCGTTTTGTATTATAACGTGGTATACTATACGGAGGATTGTCAAAAAACCGCTCCTGCAACTGAAAGGTTACATGAAATCCACCGAAACGCAACCGTGTATCGGTAGAATCAACACCTCTGCCCGGCTAAAATAAGCCCATCTCAAAAAGGAGGACATACAAAATGTCACTAGCCGAAAACCTTCAATACCTCCGCGCCCGGGAGGGCGTGACCCAGGAGCAGCTGGCCGAACGCCTGGACGTGAGCCGCCAGTCCGTCTCCAAATGGGAATCCTCCGCCAGCTTCCCCGAGATGGACACATTGATCAAACTCTGCGATATGTTCCATACCGATATGGATACCCTCCTCCGGGGCAGCGTGGAGCAGTCCCTCAGCGAAGACTCGGCAGGCTACGACCGCTTCATGACTCTCTACGCCCGGAAGATCGCCGGCGGCGTCTCCGCCATCATCACCGGCGCGGCTGTCGCCGCCCTTCTCTCCGCCAGAGGGCTTCCGGATATGGTCGGAGCCGCCATCCTTCTGCTGGTGGTTGCCATAGCAGTGGTGGTCTTCATCGCCAGCGGCATGGAGGAGGAGCACTTCCGCAAGAAGCACCCCACCCTTCCCGATTTCTACACCGAGCAGCAGAAGGAACAGTTCCGCCGCCGGTACATCTGGTACATCGCCGGAGGCGTAGGGGCCATCCTGCTTGGCGTGGTCCTGCTGGTCCTGGTCTTTACCGTCCTGCCGGAAAAAGAGCCCTACGAGTCCTATATGGGCGCACTGTTCCTTCTTATCGTGGCCTGCGCCGTCTACTTTCTAATCTACGGCGGGATGCTGGAGGACAAATACGACATCCCCAAGTACAACCGTGAGAACAATCCCACCCCTGAGGACAAGGAGCGCCGCCGCCGGGCGGCCACCGCCTGCGCCCTCATCATGATCCTGGCCACAGCGGTCTTTCTGACCCTCGGGCTGGGCTGGGACAACTGGGAGTCCGCCGCCATCATCTATCCTGTCGGCGGAGTCCTCTGCGGCGCGGCCTGGCTGCTTCTGGGGCCGAAGCTGAATATGTAGCGGAAAATTGACATTCCCCCGCCGCCGTGGTACAATACTCCCAACAAATCACCGCCCTTTGGGACGGAGAACGGAGGAAGGCATTATGGCGGACGCAAAAGTATTCCGCATGGGCGGCAGTCAGACTCTGGAGGACGTAGCTTACGCCCTGGAGGATTTCCTGCGCACCCAGAAGCATCTGGAGACGGAGGGCGTGGCCCAGTCCGAGACCAGCTATTTCATCCAGGCCCGTCAGACCGAGGGCTGGAAAAAATTCGTAGGGATGGACCAGGCCATCCAGGTCCGGCTGAGCGTATACGGCGACATGCTGACGGTGGACCTGGGCGCAGGGCGCTGGGTGGATAAGCTGGGGGCCGCCACGGTGGGCTACATCATCTTTGCTCCCCTGATGCTGACGGCGGCCATCGGGGCCATCGGCCAGCAGAAGCTGCCCCAGGAGATCTTCGATTTTGTCCAGCGCTATACCTTCCTGGGCAAGCCCCTGGACATCAACGACTTCGCCCCGGCATCCCCGGAGGAAGCGGAGGAAGCGCCGATGCCCCGCTGCGCGGCCTGCGGCGAACCTCTGCCGGCGGGAGCGAAGTTCTGTCCCGCCTGCGGAAAGCCCGCCGCACAGAAGCGGGCGTGCCCGGTGTGCGGCGCAGTCCCGGCGGCGGATACCGCGAGATTCTGCGCCGAGTGCGGCGCGCCCCTGCAATAAGGAACCGGAGAAAAGGCCGCCCCACGGGGCGGTCTTTCATTTCCCCGCCAGAATATCACATGCCACTGGGGTATAGAACAGCTCCTCCACCCATTTCCGGTCGGTGGTCTGTCCCAGGATCCACATCAGCTTGGCGCACACCGCCTCGGTGGTCATGTCGTAGGCCTCCAGAATAGGCAGGTCCCGTTTGATGGAGCTCCCCACGTGGTAGACCGCCAGGTCGCTGCCCTCGTTCTCCACCTGGGTGGTCATAACCACGATCTTTCCCGCCTCCAGCCCGGCCTTTACGGTGTCATAGTAGTCCCCCGCCTTGTAGGTGGGCAGGCCTCCCACGCCGAAGCTCTCAATAATCAGCGCGTCGTTGCGCTTCAGCAGGTACGCCGCCGTACCGCAGTCCGCCCCGGGGATCAGCTTCATCAGGGCTACCCTGGGGTTGACCGTATCATAAAACTGAGGCACAGCCCGGGCCTCGGGCCGGATATACCGGATGATGCGCCCGTCCTGGACCATCCCCAGCAGGGGATAGTTGATGCTGGAAAAGGCCTCGAAGCTCTTGCTTCTCGTCTTCCGGGCCCGGGTGCCCTGGATAATCTTCCCGTTGAATACCAGCATCACCCCCGCCATGTCCGACACCGCCACCGTCACCGCGTCCCGGAGGTTCTGCTTGCTGTCGGTGGTCTCGAAGCCGATGGGCTTCTGGGCCCCCGTCAGCACGATGGGCTTGGGGCTCCCCTGGACCAGGTAGCTCAGCCCCGCCGCCGTGTAGGCCATGGTATCCGTGCCGTGGGCGACGACGAAACCGTCATACTCCCGGTACCGCTCCCGGATGGCCCCGGCGATCCGGGCCCAGTGCTTGGGCTGGATGTTGGTGCTGTCCAGACTGAACAGCTGGAGGCAGGAAATCCGGCAGATCTCCGACAGGTCGGGGATGTACTTCAAGAGCTGCTCGCTGGTCAGCTCCGGTGCCAGGCCGTTCTCCCCCATTTCGGAGGCGATGGTACCCCCCGTTCCAATCAGAAGAATTTTTTTCTTATCCATCGTCCCTTTCCTTCCGCATCAAATTGAATATGTTTCACGTGAAACATATGTTCTTTTCACCCCAAGTCCCGTCCATCCAGCGCGGCCAGACCGAAGCGCACCGCCAGGGCGATCTCCTCCCGGGCCTCGGCGGAGGGGGCGGCGTCGTAGCGGCCCTTCATCTCCTGGAGGAACAGTCCCCGCAGGGAGTCCTCCCCGGCCCTGGCCCACAGGCTCTGGGCCGGACGGGTCTTGTCCCGCAGCTCCAGGGCATAGAACCGCTCCCGGAAGGCGCTCTCCAGGGCGGGGAGGTCCACCCCCCGCTCGTCCGCCTCGCCGATAAAGACGATCCGGCAGATATCCTGGTCCGCCGTCTCCGGAATGACAGCCTCCAGGGCCTCTCGGGGGGAGGCATCGGTCACGTTCGCCTCCAGGATTCGATACCGCCGGCGGCACAGGGGGACAAAGCGGAGGGAAACGCCCTCCCGGCTCACCGTGCCCGACAGGACCCCCTTGTCCCCCAGCTCGTCAAAGCCCCGCCCCTCCGGACAGCCGGGATAGGCCCAGCAGGTATTCCCGTCCCGCTGGATGCCGCTGCACTGGTGGATATGGCCCAGGGCCGCGTAGTGCAGGCCGCTGGCAGCCAGCTGCTCCCGGAGCACCGGACCGTAAGTACTGCCGGGGGCCCCCACCTCTCCGTGGAGGCACAGCAGATGGGTCCTGCCGTCCCGGGGCGCGGAAAAGCCCGCCAGCACCTGCTCCGTCTTCGACTGGGAGGTGAAGGCCGCGCCGTGGACCACGCAGTCCAGGTCCGGCAGATTGACCGCCTCCAGATTCTCCCGGTGGAAAATATGCACGTTCTCCGGCCAGCGCCGGAGTGCGTAGGGACTGATGGCCGTATAGGGGTCATGGTTGCCCGGGGCGATGAACACCGGGCAGGGCAGCGATGCCAGCGCGTCCCCCAGGCGCTCCAGGGTCTCCGGGAAGACCCGCTCCCCGTCGAACAGGTCCCCGGACAGCAGGAGCACCTCGGCGCCCTCCTCCAGGACCAGACGGGCCAGCCGGTCGATGAGCTCCCGGCTCTCCCGGCGGCGCTCCCGGGCCTTCTCCGTGGGCAGGCCGCCGAAGGCGCTGTCCAGATGGAAGTCCGCGGCATGTATGATCTTAGGCATCGTAAGTCCTCCTCTCCGGCCAGACCACATGGAATTCCTCGCACACCACCGGCATGTCCTCGGTAAAAGTCAAGCCGGCGGCGGCCATTTCTTCCCGAAAAAAGGCCTCGTGGACCTGCCGCCAATACGTCAGGGATCGGCCGCCCTCCCCTTCCCGGCGGGCGTGCTCCGCGCCCACGTCCCGATAGGGGATGACCGTCACCCGGTCCGTTCGGATGACGCACACCGCCTCGTCCCGGCTGTTCAGAATGACGCTGTACTCCCCCGCCTCCGGCAGGGGTTCTCCCTCCAGCGCATAGAGGGGATATGCGGAGGCGGTCGCCGTTTTCGTGCCCGCCAGGACCAGCGCCGCCAGTCCGTCCGGGTCGCCTCCAAAGGCCCAGGCGTCGTATTCTCCCCGCACCAGTCCGTACCGACCTGCGCAGGCCGCCCACATTTCTTCTCCCGTCATGGCGTCACTCCTCGTCGGGGGACTGGCCGTCGTGGGCCGGCCACTGGCACTCCGTCAGGCGCAGATCCGTAAACACCGCCCGGAAGGAGGAGTCCTCCGGAGAGCAGGCGTACACGCCGAAGGCGATCCGCCCGCCGCCCCGGGTCAGGTGGCATATCCGCATCTGGCGGAAGATCACGCCGTCGCCGGAGCACTCGATGCGGTAGTCGTCCTCCCGGCGGCTCAGCCGGTACCACATGGTCTTCACGGAAGCGTCGATCTCCGTGGTGGCCCAGTCGGAGTACCCCTGGTTGGTAACCACGCTCCCCAGGTGCTGGTAACGGCCGTTCTCATACTCCACGGATGCCTTCAGCCAGTTCTCGCCGTCCAGATACAGCACCAGGCCGCACTGGTCGAACCGGCGGCGGCTCTCCCGGAAATCCGTCTTGACGATAAAACTGAAATACTTTTCGTCGGTCTCCATCTGAAAGACCGGCGCGCTGTCGTTCCGGAAATGGTAGTAGGTCCGCTGCCACAGGTCCGTATGGGGCTTCGTCACGATCTCGATCCGCCCGTCCCGGGCTGTGCAGCTCTCCGGCTTCCGGGTCCAGCGGAAGGCGCTGAAATCCGTCATGTTCCTCTTGATATGCTCCATTATCTTATATCGATCCTTTCCACGTCCACACACCGTCCCGTATCGCTGTCCAGGCTGAACACCGCTCCCTGCATTTTGCAGGGGCCGTCGGGCACCTGATACCGCCCGGGCAGGCCGCCCAAAAACTGCTCCACGCTCTGCTCCGGCCGGATGCCCAGGACGCTCTCCACGGGGCCCGTCATGCCCAGGTCGGTGATATAGCCCATTCCCTTGGGAAACACGCCCTCGTCGGCGGTGGGCACATGGGTATGGGTGCCCCACAGGGCGGAGGCCCGGCCGTCCAGGTAATAGGCCATGGCCAGCTTTTCACTGGTGGCCTCGGCGTGGAAGTCCGCCACAATGAAGCGGGGCAGGTCCTCCTTCAGGTATCTGTCCGCGGTGAGGAAGGGGTTGTCCGCGCCCCAGTCCAGGCCGCACCGGCCAATGAGGTTCAGCACGCCGATCTGAACGCGCCCACAGTCATAGACGCCCCAGCCCTTCCCGGGGGCCCGGCCCGTATAGTTGGCGGGGCGCAGCAGGTAGGGGTCCTCCTCCAGCCGGGAGGCGGTCTGGGGCTTGCCGAAGGTATGGTTCCCAAGGGTCACTACGTCCGCCCCGGCGGCGTAGATCCGCTCCACCTGATCCGGCGTGACGCCGGTGACGGCAGCGTTCTCGCCGTTTACTACGGTAAAATGGATGTCCTTCAGCCGTTTCAGGGGGCGCAGGCTCCGCTCCAGATGGGCAAGGCCCTGTTCGCCCACCACGTCGCCTACGGCCAGAATATGATAGATCATTTCGTATCCCCCTCTCGTTGGTAGTATATCCGGGATTGGGGAAAATTGCAAGTGCTCTGCAGGTGTTTTAGCAGTTTCTATTTGAAAGCCCGAGGCTGCGCAGCCCCCGGCAGGGCGGCGGTACAGTACAAACAAAATCAGCAGGGAAAATCCCTGCTGATTTTGTTTCTGGAGCTAAACTAACTGCCCGCAGCCGCCGTGGAGCCGATCAGGAGACAGTATCAGCAATACTTGGCGATCGCCTTCCGGATCATATCCACGCACTCATCCACAATGGGGTAGTCGCTCTCCGTCAAAGGCGCCAGAGGCGCGCGGACGCCGCCCACGTCGGGGCCGCCCATGCGGCGGAGGGTCTCCTTGATGACGGCGTACATATTGCCGGTGGCGGAACACATTTTGTAGATGATCCGGCAGCACTCGTTCTGGACCTCCCGGCCCTTGACCATGTCGCCGGCCTGATACAGCTCGAACACCTTCAGATACAGCTCCGGCATGGCGCCGTAGGTGCCGCCGATGCCGCCGCCCGCTCCCGCGGCCAGGCCGCTGAATAGCTGCTCGTCGGGGCCGTTGAAGACGAACGCGCCCTCGTCATGCCACATCTGGATGTCCTGGGCGGGCATGGAGGAGTTCTTCACGCCGATGACCCGGGGATTTTTCAGCATCTCTTTCAGCAGGGGTACCGTCAGGGCTACGCCCGCCAGCTGGGGAATGTTGTAGATAACAAAGTCCGTGTTGGGGGCCGCGTCGGAGATGTCGTTCCAGTACTTGTGTTGCAGGCCACATGGGCGATGATGGTCAGCTTGCCGCCCACCTCGGCCATGACGTTCTCCAGCAGCAGCTTCCGCTCGGCCACGCTCTGGTAGATGCACTCGCCGGAGGAGCCGCCTACGTACAGGCCCTTGACGCCCTTCTCCAGGAAATGGCGGGCCAAGGCCCGGACTGCCTCGGGGCTCACCTGGCCGTCCTTGTCATAGCAGGCGTAAAAGGCGGGAAAAATCCCTTGGTATTTGGTCAGATCTCTCATAAAGCATCCTTCTCCTTGCTTACTCATGAATTCGGATTTTGAATACGGCCTTGGTCACCGTCTCAGGGCCGTCCACCTGCATCTTGATCCGGTGGGCGTCCCCGGGGAAAACCACCAGGAAATCGCCGGGAGAGAGAACCAGCTTGTAGTCCCCCTCTCCCCGGTAGGCGTAGAAGTCGTTGGCCTCCACCCAGTCAAACTCCGCCAGCTTCTCCGGCGGGGCGATCTCCACCCGCTCAGAGCCGGAGAGCATGATGTGGATGTCCAAGTACTTCCGGTGGGCCTCGAAGAAGCTCTCCTGGGCCGGGACCGTCTCATAGGTGAAGCGGGTGGCGTATACGTCGCTGCCCTTCAGCTCCACCCGGTCGTATCCGACTGAGGAGAGATACTCCTCTGTAATGTGTTCCAGCGCCAGGTCCAGATTGGGGTGGATGCCCAGATAAGACAGGGCGTCCTTGTTTTTGGCATAGATCATAGCGTTACCCCTTTACGGCGCCCATGGTGATGCCCTGGGTGAAGTACTTCTGGAAGATCAGGAACACGATGATGATGGGTACCGAGGCCAGGGCCGCGCCCGCCATCAGCAGGCCCATGTCGATGCTGGTCTCCGCCTGGAGGGAGGCGATACCAAGGGGCATGGTGTAGTTCTCGCCGCTGGGCAGCATGACCAGCTGCATGAAGTAGTCGTTCCAGGCGTTGATGAAGGTGAAGATTGCCAGAGCGCCGATGCCCGGCTTCACCATGGGCAGGACCACGGTGATAAAGGTCTTGGCCTCGCTGGCCCCGTCGATGCGTGTGGCCTCCAGTATCTCTCCCGGGATGCTCTCGGAGAACTGCTTCATAAGGAACACGCCGAAGGGCCAGCCCACCGTGGGGAAGATGACGGCCCACAGGCTGTCATACAGCTTCAGCGCGGACATCTCCTTGAGCAGGGGGATGAGGATGACCTGCTTGGGCAGGGCCATGGCGCACACGATCAGGGAGAACAGGATGGCCCGGCCCATGAACCGCTTCTTGGCCAGGGCGTAGCCCGCCATGGCGGCGGTGGCGCAGGTGAGGATCATGGCCGTAACGGACATGAACACCGTATTGATGAGCCACCGGAAGGCGGCGGGGGCCGTGGGGCCGCTCAGACCGAAGATCGAGTACAGCGGGGCGGAGCGCTTGTTGAACAGGTTGTCAAAATTCTTGGTCACCCACTCCGTGGGCAGCCAGACCGGCTCCGGGTTGTAGATATCCTGGGCGGGCTTGAACGCGCCGGTGATGATCCAGTACAGGGGGAACAGGAACAAAATCGCCAGAATGATCAGGACGATGATGGAAAAAATCTTGTATGCGCGGCTGCGCGCGGTATTGCTTTTCATACTCGCACCCCCTTACTTTTCTTTCGCCAGCTTGAACTGGAGAGCCGACAGCGCGCCGATGAAGATAGCCAGGACCACGCCCATGGCGTTGGCGTAGCCGAAGTGGCCGGACTGTTCGGTGAGCTTGAACGCGGTGTAGTAAATGTAGTACATCACCGTGTCCGTGGCATGGTTGGGTCCGCCCTGGGTCAGCAGCTGGATCAGGGCGAAGCACTGGAAGGAGTTGATGGTGGTGATGACCAGGATGTACAGGGTGGTGGGCATCATCTGCGCCCACTTGATCTTCCAGAAAACCTGGAGGTCCGTTGCGCCGTCCACCTGGGCGGCCTCCACCAGGGTCTGGTCCACGTTGCCCAGGGCGGAGACGTACAGCACGATGGGCTGGCCCACGGAGGTGGTGAAGAGGATCAGGATGATACACCACAGGGCCGTTTTGGGATCGCCCAGCCAGTTGATGCCCTTCTCCACAATGCCCGTGCTCTTGAGCACGCTGTTGAGGATGCCGTTATAGTTGTCGTACATCCACTTCCACACCACGGTGACGGCCACGGAGCCGGTGACCACCGGGAGATAGAATATGCAGCGGAAGGCGGAGAGGACGGGTCCCTTCAGCTTATAGATGGCCGAGGAAACCCACAGGGAGAACGCGCACACCGTCGGAACGCTGACAATCACGATGATGAAGGTGTTCGCCAGACCCTTCAGAAACACCTGGTCCTTGGCCAGGTCGGAAAAGTTCTTCAGCCCAATGAAGCTGCCGAACATGCCGGGATCGTGCATATTGGTGTTGGTCAGGCTGGTGATGATACATATAAACATGGGGATGATGACGAAGCCCAGGAAGAAAATCAGGCTGGGCAGCATGAACAGGTAGCCCGCGACGTTCTCCCGCCGCTGGAGGACCCGGCTCATTTTGCTTTGCGCTTGTTTCGCCAAATTCAGCACTCCTCTCTCTGAAAACGGGAATAGAAAGCGCGCCCCTCCCCCGCGCATCGCGGAGGAGGGGCGCGCCAACCCTTACGCATATTACTTCTGAACTAAAGTTCGGAAGTAATATGTGCCATGTTTTGCGGTTGCCGCCGTTTGCGGCGGTGAGCAAAACGGCTTAAATCAAAGTTATTATTTCCAAATTTATAAATTCGGAAATAGTAACTACGCGTCTTGATGGGATCAGCCCGCGGCGGCGGTATTGGCCTCGGCAGCGCCGGCGGCCACGGCGGCGGCTACGTCGTCACCGGTGCCCACAGCCTGGAGCATGTTCCACCACGCGGTACGGGCGGCGGCCCAGCCGGTGGTGATCTGATAGTAGTCACCCAGGTAGGGCATCAGCTTGGTGTACTCGTTCATGATGGGATCGTCGGCCCACACGCCGGAGAGATCCACGCTGCCGTCGGCGGCGGAGCTGCGGGTAGCGAAGTAGTTGGCGGCCTTCACGGCGTCAACGGTGTGCTCGCTGTCGCAGAAGAACTTGATGAACTCCTTGGCGGCGTCGATGCGGGCCTGGTCGCCGTTATCAAAGATGCCGAAGCCCCAGATGCCGCCCTGCAGCTTGGAGTTGCCGTCCTCGGAGGGGAAGCTCATGAACACGATGTCGTCGCCGGTGACGGTCTTCTCAGCGCCGGTGTCGGCCTGGTTGGGGTTGACCTGCTGGGCGATGTTCCAGCAGAAGGCCATCTTCAGAGCGCCCTGGTAGAACTTGGCGATCTCGTCGCCGCCGGCCAGAGAGGCGTCAAAGGCGATGCCGTCCATGCTCTTGAGCTGCTCCAGAGCCTTGATGTTCAGGGGATCGTCCCAGGTGTACTGGGTGTGCTCGGCGTTGGTGAAGGTGCCGCCGTACATGTTGTTGACGAGGGCGCGGGTTCCCTGGTCGCCGCCCTGGCCGGCGCAGTACACAGCGCCCACGGTATCGCCGTAATGGGCGTACAGGGCGGCAACGGCGTCGATGAACTGCTGGGTGGTCCAGGTATGGGTGTCCTCATTGATGTACTGGAGAGCGCCGGCCTCCTCGAAGGCGTTGCGGTTGATCGCCATGCAGTGGGCGGTCATGACCACGGGATACTCATAAATGGCGCCGCTGGTGTGGGTGCAGGAGGCCAGAGCGGCGGCGTTGAGCTCGCTCCTGTCGGTGTCGTCGATCAGGTCGCTGAGGTCAACCATCTTGCCGTTGGCGCCCCAGTTGGCAACCAGACGCTCGGGGCCTTCCATGATGAGGTCGGGAGCGGCGTTGGCGGTGATGGCGGTGTTGACCTTGTCGTCGCCGTCGGCATAAGCCAGATACTCCACCTTGACGGCGATGCCGGTCTCGGCGGTGAAGGCGTCGGTCAGGCCCTTGACGGTGGCCTCATCGCCCCACTTGCCGATGGGGTAGGTCCACAGGGTGATCTCGCTGGCCCCGGCGGGCTCGGCGGGAGCGGGCTCGGGATCGGGGGTCTTGTTGTCATCGGGAGTGGCAGCGGGCGCGGGGTCCGGGGTGCTGGGGGCAGGATCATTCTGGTTGCCGCCACCGCAGGCAACCAGAGCAATGGTCATGACCATTGCC
Source organism: Oscillospiraceae bacterium (assembly GCA_021768185.1). Classification (GTDB taxonomy): domain Bacteria; phylum Bacillota; class Clostridia; order Oscillospirales; family Oscillospiraceae; genus Pelethomonas. The sequence continues at coordinate 16,995 of JAETNP010000051.1, read as the reverse complement.
AGCAGGAGCGCAAGTACCTTCTTCAGTTTCATGTTGTTCCTCCTTCAAAAACTTTCTCCTAACCTAAAATAGGCTGTTCTGGGAAATGCGATAGAACTACCTGGGTGCATCGTACTAGAATCTGTGCAAAAAGTCAATACCCTTTTGAAAAAAATTTTCAAAAATAGCAATTTTCGGAGTTTTTCTCCATCACTTCGTCATTTTGCACAAAGGAATTCAACCTCATATGTGTTTCCCCGACAGGGCGTCGGCCACCTCCCGGCGGCGCTGGCGGCACGCCTCCAGGTCCCGGCGGCACACCTCGGAGAAGAGGACGTCCAGCACAAAGATCATGGCCACCCGGGCCGCCGCCGACCCCATCTGCAGGGGGCTCTCGTTGGTGCCGCACTGGAGGACCACGCTGGCCTGGGACGCGCCGGGGGATTTGGGAAAGCGGGTGAGCAGGATCACATCCGCCCCCCGGTCCCGGGCCAGCCTGGAGATGTCCAGCAGATCGCGGGTGGCCCCGGAGTAGGAGATGTACAAGATCACGTCCCCCGGCCCCAGCTGGGCGGCGGCGATGGTCTGCATGTGGGAGTCGCACACGGCGAAATACTTGCTGAAGGCCGTGGAGAACAGGTGGGCCGCCTCCTGGGCCATGATCATCGATCCCCCCTGGCCCATGCACAGCACCTTGCCGGCCTTCTCCAGCAGGTCCCCGGCGGCGGAAACCGCTTCCGGCCGCAGCAGGACCATGGTCTGCTCCATGGCGTCCAGATCCGCGGCCAGGAGCTTCTGGCACATATCAGGGATGCTGTCCTCCGCCAGCACTTCGCCGGAGAGGGGGTTGGACACGCCGGCGCTGCGCCCGGCGATGGAGTTGGCCACCGCCAGCTTGAAGGCGTTGTAGCCCTTGCACCCCAGACGCTTGGTGAAGCGGGAGATGGTGGCCTCCGCTACGCCGCAGGCCTCCGCCAGCTCGGAGATGGACATATACTGGGTGTCCCGCTGGCGGGCAGCCACATAATCGGCCACCTTCTTCTCGGCGGTGGTCAGATGATAGTAGTTATTGCTGATCTTTTCAAAAATGTCCGTTCCCGGCATGGGCCGCTCCATTCCGGCGCGGAGTCATGCCGCGCCTATGTCAGTCTGCGTCCAGGATCTGTCCCAGAACCTTTTCCGCAATAATGAGGGACCGGGGCACATGGAAAGGCCCCTTGAAGGTGGAGCCCTTGGTGGAGGGCATGGTGGGCTTGCCGTCCCGACGGAGATAGCCATACCACTCGCCGTACTCAGGGTCGGCAAAGTGCTCCCGGCAGTAGTCCTCGGTCTTCCAGAACCAGTCCAGATACTTCTCGTCCCTCGTGTCCCGGTAGAGCATGGAGGAGGCGATGAGGATCTCATTGTGGGGCCACCACAGCTTCATGTCGTGCTCATAGGCCTCCGGCGGCTTGCCCAGGCAGTCGGTGAAGTAGAGCAGTCCGCCGTACTCCTCGTCCCAGCCGGCGGCGATGGCCCAGTCGAAAATCTGGGCGGCTTTGCCCACAAGCTCCTTGTCTCCGGTGCGCTGGGCGTGCTCCAGCAGGAACCACACGCCCTCAATGTCGTGGCCCGGGTTGACGGTGCGGCCCTCGGTATAGTAGAGCCGCGCCTCGCCGTCGGGGGCCACGTTCTCCAGCACGCATTTCAGTTCGGGCTTCACGTGGTACTTGAAGATCTCGTCCACGCACTGCTGGGCCCGCTCCTCGTAGAGGGCCTTCCGCTCGGGGTCCACCCGCAGCAGCACGCCGGTGACGTTGAGGATGATCATGGGGCCGCCGAAGGAGCGGCCCTGCCGCGTCTCGGGGATGGTCTTGGGACCCAGGCCGGTGGGGTCAGCCATGCCGTGGTTCAGGTCCCAGTAGAGGTCATAGGCCCGACGGGCCCGCTCCAGGCGCTCCGGCTCGCCGGTGACGCCGTAGTATTCGGCGTTGGCCAGGGAGTAAAACGCCTCGGAGAAGCAGTACCGCCGCTGGCGCAGAGGCTTGCCCTCGGCGGTGACGGTGAAGTACATCCGGTCCCCGGCCGCCCGGTTGATGCAGTACTTCTCCATGAAGTCCAGACAGCTCCGGCTGGCATCCAGCCACTCCTGCTTCACGCCGTACTCATGGCACAAATACGCGAAGATCCAGCCGCAGCGGCCCTGCATCCATACGCTCTTATCGGTGGAGTAGATCTCCCCCTTCCGGTCCAGGCAGGTATATACGCCGCCGTTCACCGGGTCCATGCCGTGCTCCAGCCAGAACGCCGTGCAGCGGTCCAGCTCCTCCCGCAGCCACGCACGGCTGCGCTCCAATTTCGCGCGATCCATCGTCGATCCTCACCTTTCCGTTATGAAAAATTCCTGTTGTACCGTCTCCCGCCATGGCGTCTTTTGGTCAAATTCCACAGCTTCTGTTACCATCCTATCACACTGAAAACAATTTTTCAATAAAAAAGTTTCCGAAAATTTTTTTCTCTTTTTTGACGAAAACAGGTGACAGACGGCCCGGCCTGTGATATGATGACGAGGTAAAATGCCGCGCCGCAGCGCGGAGATTCGATGGAGGTACGCTATGATGAACCGTTATGGCATCGAAGTCGCCCTGAAGCACTCCCCTAAGCTGGACCCGGGATATATCCCCCTGTATGCGTTCAACCGCGCTTTTCTGAAGGACGCCAAGCAGCCCCTTGGCCTGGCCGTGGAGCGGGCCGGCGGGGAAATGGCAGTGTATGAAACCTTTATTCACGGTACGCCGGAGATGCGGGAGGCGGACCGCTACTACGTCAACCGGCTGGTCAAGACGCTGCTGTGGATGAAAGGCGGATTCAAAATTTATGTCCGGGGCAGCGAGGATATCTGCGCGTATTTGAAGGAGGCATACTCCGCCGGAGGATGCCAGGAATTTGACTGGGACTACATGGCAAACGTGTTTGAACACCCCTTCGAGGTAGTCTCCTGTGATAAGCTCCCCGCCCCCAAGGACAGTCCCAAGGCCATTGGACGGCACCTGGACGGCTGCCGCATCGGCTTCGACGCCGGCGGAAGTGACCGGAAGGTATCCGCCGTCATCGACGGCGAGAGCGTCTTTGATGAGGAGGTGGTCTGGTTCCCCAAAACCAATTCCGACCCCGACTACCACTACGACGGTATCGTGGCCGCCCTCAAGGCCGCAGCCGCCCATATGCCCCGGGTGGACGCGGTGGGCGTCTCCTCCGCCGGGGTGTATATCAACGACCGGACCATGAACGCCTCCCTGTTCCTCCAGGTGCCCAAAGACCTCTTTGACGCCAAGGTGAAGGATATCTACATCCGGGCCATTACCGACACCTTCGGGAACATCCCCTATGCGGTGGCCAACGACGGCGACGTGTCGGCCCTGGCGGGGGCCATGAGCCTGGAGGAGGACAATGTGCTGGGCATCGCTATGGGCACCAGTGAGGCCGTGGGCTACGTAGATCCCCAGGGAAGGATTACCGGGTGGCTGAACGAACTGGCCTTTGTGCCTGTGGACGCCCAGGCGGACGCCATGCAGGACGAGTGGAGCGGCGACATCGGCTGCGGCGTGAAGTACTTCTCCCAGGACGGCGTCATCAAGCTGGCGCCCCGGGCGGGCATCGAATTGGACGAAACCCTGCCTCCCGCCGAAAAACTGAAAGTCGTCCAGAAGCTGATGGCGGAGGGCGATCCCCGGGCGGCGGACGTGTACGCCTCCATCGGCGTGTATCTGGCCCACGCGCTGGCCTTCTATTTTGATCTGTACCACTTCAAGCATGTGCTGCTGCTGGGCCGGGTGATGAGCGGCAAGGGCGGCGATTTGATCCTCTCTACCTGCAAGGACGTCATGGCCGACGAGTATCCGGAGATCGCCGCGCAGATCAATCCCACGCTGCCGGATGAGAAGTTCCGCCGGGTGGGCCAGTCCGCCGCCGCTGCGTCCCTGCCGGAAATCGTGAAGTAAGGAGCCTATACCAATGAAAAAACACATCATCTGCCTGGGGGATTCCAATACCCACGGCTACTGCGCCGATCCCGCGGACTGCGCCGATCCGGCCCTGGCCCGGTTCAATGAAAACGAGCGGTGGACCTGCCTGCTGCAAAAGGCCCTGGGAGAGGACTACGCTGTCTACGAGGAGGGCCTCTCCGGCCGGACTACGGTGTTTTCCGACCCTCTTTATGAGGGGCTGGACGCGCTGCACTACCTCTGGCCCTGCCTGAAGAGCCATGAGCCGGTGAGCCTGCTCATCATCATGCTGGGCACCAACGACACCAAGGAGCGCTTCGGCATGAACGCCTTCGCCATCAGCCTGGGAATGCGGCGGCTGGTGCAGAAGGCTCAGACAACCGAATGCTGGGGCCCCGGCGGAAAGCCCAACATTCTCATCGTTGCGCCGCCCTTCATCGGCGAGGGGGTGCTGACCTCCCCGGTGGCCGATGAGATGGGCACCTTGGGCCCCGGCTGCGTGGAGAAGTCCCGGAAGCTGCCCGCCCATTACAGGCGGGTGGCGGAGGAGACCGGCTGTCACTTCCTGGACGCCAACGAGTGCGGCGCGGAGTTCAACACCATCGACTTCATGCACCTGACCCGCCGGGCCCACGCCAATCTGGCGGACACCCTGGCACGGCTGGTCCCCACTCTTCTGTAAATGAGAAATCTTTTCAATCCGGACGCCTTTCTCTGGCGCTGGTGCAGCCGGATATTGGACGTGATGGTCCTGAGCATCCTGTGGTTCTTCTGCAGCCTGCCGGCAGTGACTGTCGGCCCGGCCTCCGCCGCCCTCTACGATGCCGCCGTCCACGGCATCCGCCGGGATGAGCCCGGCGCCTACGCCCGGTTCTTCCGGACCTTCCGGCGGGAGCTGAAGACTGGGTGCCTGGCTTCCCTGCTGTGGGGCGCGGTGATCGCGGCGCTGCTGTGGGGCGGTTCCCTGATCGGGCGGACCATTCAGGACCCGGGGCCCGTGCTGGCGGCCACGGCGGTCTTCGCGGCGCTGCTGTTCTTCGCCTTGGGCGTAATTTCCTGGATGTTTCCTCTGCTGTCCAGGTTCGAGTTCTCCTTTCAGGGGCTGAACCGGACGGCGCGGCAGTTCTTTATTGTCCACCTGCCCTCCAGCCTGCTGCTGGTGCTGCTGCTGGCGGGGTGTGCATGGGCCTGCTTCAAGTTCTTCTTCCCGATTTTCTTCCTCCCCTGTACGGAGGCGCTGGCGGCTTCCCTGCCTATCGAACGGGCCTTTCAAAAACATATGCCGCCGGAAGCGTAAGTACACACAATGGCGGTCAATAAACCAGCAAAAACCGGGGAGCGGCGAAAGCCGCTCCCCTCTGTCTGTCAAAAAAGCCCTCCGCAGGAGTTTTCGCCGAAGGCGAAAATAAATTTTAATCACTTTTTCGGGGGCGTGTACCTCGAAAAAGTACTTTGCGGGCCGAACTCGGCCCGGACCCCTTTCTCAAAAAAGTGGCATAGCCACTTTTTTGACACGCAGCGGGGAGCGGCGAAAGCCGCTCCCCTCCCTTATTCTCAAAACGGCGAGCGCCGCCGCTGGCGCTTGTAGGGCGGGCGGCGCTGGGCCGGCTTGTCGATGAGAATGATGTCGTCCCCGATCTGCTTGATGCACTCCCAGGGGATATAGAACTCCTCTCCCCTGCCGAACAGTCCGAAAAAGCGGCAGGGGCCCGGTACCACCAGGGCCGCCACCCGTCCCTCCGGCAGCAGCACCTCCACATCCCCTACAAATCCCAGACGGCAGCCGTCGCAGATGTTGATGACCTCCTTGCACCGCAGCTCTACCATTCTGCACTGCATAACCCTCACCCCTCTCACGAGGAGTGTATGCCGGGCCGGGACTGTCCCATTCTTTTTCTGAAGAAAAAGAATCAAAAAGACTTTTAAGTTCGAGACTATACGCTGTGCGCTTCCGGGATTTCCGCCCGGTGACGGCACATTTCCGCCGACGGCCCAGGTCAGATGTTCTTCTGGATGGTCTTCAGGGCGTTCTTTTCCAGGCGGCTTACCTGGGCCTGGGAGATGCCCACCTCGGCGGATACCTCCATCTGGGTTTTGCCCTCGTAAAAGCGCAGAGCCAGGATGTGCTTCTCCCGCTCCCCAAGGCGCTCCAGAGCGTCCTTCAGGGCGATATGCTCCAGCCAGTGTTCGTCGGTATTTTTGGTGTCCTTTACCTGGTCCATGACGCAGACCGTGTCGCCTCCGTCGGAGTAGACCGGCTCGAACAGGCTCACCGGGTCCATGATGGCGTCCATGGCAAAAACCACGTCCTCCCGGGGAATCCCAAGTTCCTGGGCCAGCTGCTCCACCGTGGGCTCCCGCTGAGACTGCGCCATCAGCCGCTCCCGGGCCTGCATGATCTTGTAGGCCGTATCCCGCATACTGCGGCTTACCCGAATGGCGCTGTTGTCCCGGAGATACCGGCGGATCTCTCCCACGATCATCGGCACGCCGTATGTGGAAAAGCGCACCGGCTGGGTGATGTCAAAATTGTCAATGGCCTTGATGAGTCCTACGCAGCCCACCTGGAACAGGTCGTCCGCATTCTCGCCCCGCCCGGTGAATTTCTGGATCACCGACAGCACCAGCCGCAGATTGCCGTTGATGAGCTTCTCCCTTGCCTCCTTGTCGCCCTCCTTGGTCCGCCGCAGCAGCTCCATAGTCTCCTCGTTGCGCAGCACTTTCAGTTTCGAGGTATTTACGCCGCAGATCTCCACCTTTCCCTGCACGTCCTCATCCCCCTTGGCGAAAACTTACAAAGGCAGTTTTCCCTTGGCCGGGGAGATTATACGGGAGGAAAAATAGAGGTTTTGTCGGGTGAAAAAATGCCCGGCGGTTACTGTCTTGACGGCGGGACCTCCGGAAGGGTAAAACGGGTGCAGAAAATCATTTGAACGGAAGATACAGGATGGCGGCGAAAGCCCTGACCGGTGAAGACGGCTTTCACGCTTATCAGCGACAAAGAGAAGGTATTATTTCCGAATCTAAAATTCGGAAATAATACCTTTAACAGACGGCTGTTCGGTTGAGAATACGGTTACAGCTCTTCCCCCTTCTCCAGCAGTTCCTCGTATTCCTCCAGAGCGGCCAGCGCCTTCTCATTTGGACGGTACAGGTACCGGCGCCCGCCCTCCTCCGGCTCCCGGTCAAACCAGCCCAGCACGTTGCGGCCCAGGATTGTCCCGGCATTGGAGGGGCCGCCCAGCCTTTTGATATCCTCCGCCCGCATGGGGCCTTCGTCCCGCAGGAGCTTCGCCGTCAGCAGGGCCTGCTCCTTATAGACTGTGAGAATCTTTTTCCTGGACACGCCGCCGGTATTGACGCTGCCCGTCCGGGCCTCGTGCTCCCGGATGACCGCCAGACGGCGCTTTTTGTCCCGGCGGGGGGCAGACGCCTCCTTGGGGTGGACCGCCACGTCCACCTGCGGGATGCCCCGGCTGGTGAAGCCTACAAAAATAAGTCCCAGCTCCAGCCTCCGGCACAGGGACTGCATGTCCCGGACCTGGGGAGACATATACCCCCTTTTCGGCAGGGGCACCGCCGCATACACCCCGTCGGCCACCCGCTGCCGGTCCAGCGCCTGGTAGACCAGCTCCAGGGTGAAGCCCCGCTTCAGCTCCACCACGATCAATTCACCGTCCCGCATGGCGGTGACGTCGCAGTCCTTTACCTCTCCCTTGACCTCGTACCCCAGGCCCTCCAGATAGTCCCGGACAGGGCCGTACAGGTCGCTTTCCCGCAGCTTTTCCATGGCTCAGTATCCCCTCGTCCGGTCTACCAGATGCTCCAGAGGCTCTCCGTTGGCGTAATGAGCCAGGTCCCGGCAGAACATCTCCACGTCCAGATCGCAGGTCAGCCCCAGGGACATGTTGCCGGATATGTGGGGGGTGATGATGGTATTGGGGCAGTTCCACAGAGGATGGTCCGCCGGGAGCGGCTCCGGGACCATGACGTCCAGCGCCGCCCCGGCCAGCCGCCGGGATTGCAGCGCCTCTGCCAGAGCGGCCTGGTCGATGGCGGCCCCCCGGCCTACATTGATCACGTAGGCGGTGGGCGGCAGCAAATCGATCCGCTCCCGGGTCAGGATGCCCGCCGTCTCCGCCGTGGCGGGCAGGGCCATGACCAGCAGGTCCGCCTTCGGGAGAACGCCGTCCAGCTCGCTGATCGGCAAAACCAGATCAAACGCCGGTTCCGCCGCATGACCGCTGCGGCATACGCCGGTGACAGAGGCCCCCAGGGCCTTCATCCGACGGGCGGTATTGGAGCCGATATCTCCGGTGCCCAGCATGACCACGTGACTGCCGGTGATGGAGCGGATGGGGGCGTAGTAGGGCCACTCCTGTCGGGCCAGGGCGGGCAGGTATTCCGGCATCCGCCGCAGGAGCATCAGGGCCAGCATGACGATATGCTCGGCGATGGTGGGGCCGTAGGCCCCGGAGGAGTTGGACAGCAGGCAGTCCGGATGGGGCCAGACCGCCTCGTCCAGATAGCCCTCCACCCCGGCAAAGTCGCTGCACAGCCACCGCAAGCTCTTTGCGCCCTTCAGCAGGGCGGGCGGGACGTGGCCGTAGATGATCTCATATTTTTCCAGGTTCGCTTCCAAAGCCTCCGTTGGCTGGGCGCTGTCGTAGTAGTCGGCGGTGAAGCCCGCCGACGCGGCAGCTTTATTTATTTTTTCGCGGTAGGTATCGGTCATAAAGCTGGTATAAACTGCGATTTTTTTCATGTTCAGGTTTCCTTTCTTCCCTGCGGCGCGGCGAGCAGCTGCTCCGCCGTCCGCAGGCCGTCCGCTGCGGCGGACATGATGCCGCCCGCGTAGCCCGCGCCCTCCCCGCAGGGCCACAGGCCCCGGACGGAGGACTGCCCGCCTTCATCCCGCAGGATCCTCAGCGGGCAGGAGGACCGGCTCTCCACCGCCGTCAGCACCGCGTCCGGGTCGGCATAGCCCCTGACCTTTCGGTCCAGAATGGGCAGCGCCTCCGCGATGGACGCGCAGGCGAATTCCGGCAGGACCTCCCACAGATTGCACCACCTCACCCCGGGACGGCAGGTAGGCAGGACCCTCCCTGGCCCCTGGGACGGGCGGCGAAGCAGAAAGTCCTCCACCCGCTGGACCGGGGCGATGAACCCGCCGCCCCCGGCGGCAAAAGCCCGGGCTTCCAGCTCCCGCTGCAAGGCGATCCCCGCCAGGGGGCCGTCCCCCGGGAAATCCGCCGGAGTGACGCCCACCAGCAGTCCGCCGTTGCAGTTTTCTCCGTCCCGGGCGTAACGGCTCATGCCGTTGGTAACGGCCCGGTCCACTTCGCTGGCGGCGGCTACCACTTCGCCTCCGGGACATACGCAGAAGCTGAACACCCCCCGCCCGTTCTCCAGGTGGCAGCTGAGCTTATAGCTGGCCGCCGGAAGGCGGGGATGGCCCGCCAGCGCCTTATATTGGGCCAGATCAATGTCCGCCTGCCGGTGCTCGATGCGCACACCCACCGCCAGAGGCTTGGGCTCCATGGGGACTCGGTTGGCATGGAGCATCTCAAAAGTGTCCCGCGCCCCGTTGCCCAGAGCCAGGACCACATTTTCCACGGGGAGGCGGTACGTCCCCTCCGGCCCCGCGATCTCCAGGGCGGCCACTCTGCCGTCTTCTATCTCCAGTCCCGTCATCCGGTGGCCGAAACGGATATCACACCCCAGCTCCGTCAGCTCCCGTCGCAGATTCACCAGCACCCTGCGCAGATAGTCGGTGCCCACATGGGGCTTGGCGTCATACAAAATACTCTCCGGCGCGCCGTGGGCAACCAATGTCTCCAGAATGAAGCGGTGGCGCATATCCCTGGTTCCGGTGTTCAATTTGCCGTCGGAAAAGGCTCCCGCGCCGCCCTCGCCGAACTGGACGTTGGACGCCGGGTCCAGCACGCCGGTCTCCCAGAACCGCTCCACGTCCTCTGCCCGCCGCTCCACATTCCGGCCCCGCTCCAGCAGGATGGGCCGCGCGCCGCACCGGGCCAGGGCCAGCGCGCAGAACAGCCCTCCGGGCCCCGCGCCCACCACTGCCGGCGGAAGCTCCGGCGGCGCCGCCGGCTCCGGCAGCCGGTACGGCGTCTCGCTGACAGGCGAGACATTTTTGTTCTTGCAGCGCTTCAGAACATTCTTCTCATTTTTAACCGACGCCCGGAGGGTATAGACAAGCCGCACGCCCTCCCGGGCGTCGATGGCTTTCCGGAGAATCCGGACCTCCTGTATCTCCGCCTCCGGGACCCGCAGGGCCGCCGCGGCTCTGTGCCGCAGGAGGCTCTCGTCCTCCTCCAGCTCCAGCTTTACCCGCTCAATCTGCAGCATGTTCCCCCTCCTTTCCACAGACGCCCCGATACCCCAGCTCAAAGGATATCCGTCCCGCCGCCTCCAGCAGCAGCCGGACCGCCCGCTCCAGCTCCGGGGAGTTGACCCGCCGGAACATCCCTACAACGCATACAGCGTAGACGGCCTGTCCGCTGACATCGAACACCGGCGCGGATACGCTGCGCAGGCCGATGCGGTACTCCCCGTTCTCAACGGCGTAGCCCCGGGCCCGGATCTCCGAAAGCTCCGCCTCCAGGGAGGCGGCGTTGGTATGGCCGTGGGGGGTATAGGCGGCAAAATCGCAGCGGCGCAGCAGGCTCTTCCGCCGGGCCTCCGGCAGGTAGGCCAGCAGCAGCTTTCCTTGGGAGGTACAGTGGAGCGGCAGCCGGGCGCCCTTCTCCGACACCACCCGCAGGTCGCTGTGGGCATCGGCGCAGTCCAGCACCAGCGCCTCCTCCCGGTCCAGGGCGGCAATGGACACCGTCTCCCCGGTCTCCTCCGCCACGCGGCGCATGGGGCCCGCCGCCGCCTCCAACACGTTCCACCCCCGACTGACCACACAGCCGTACTCAAACAGCCGCACGCCCAGCCGGTACTTCCCGTCCTCCCCGGACTGCTCCACCACCGCGCTGGGGCGCATGGCCGACAGCAGGCCGTGGGCGGTGGCCTTGGGGATGCCGGTGCGCCGGGACAGCTCTCCCAGGGTGAGAGGCCCCCGGGCTTGGGCCAGACAGGCCAGCAGGTCCATGGCCTTGCACACCGACCGGACCTGTCCCGGCTCCCGGCTCGCAGCCGGACGCCCGGTCACCGGAACGCCTCCAGCCGCCCGGACCGGCAGGCAATCAGCTGGGCGGCCACGGAAATCGCGATCTCACCAGGGGATTTTCCACCGATGGGAAGGCCGATGGGCGAATGGATCCGGCGGATATCCTCCTCCGTGAACCCGGCGGCGGAGAGGCGCTCCCGGACGGCGGCGGCCTTCCCCTTGCTGCCGATGCAGCCGATGTACTTGACTGGGGTCCGCAGGACCTGGGAGAGGACTTCAAAGTCCGCTTGGTGCCCGTGGGTCATCACCACCACGAAGTCCTCCTCCGTCATAACGGGCAGAATTTCCAACGCGCCCGGATAAGGGCCGCAGCGGCACGCGGCGGCGTCCGGGAAGAAGTCCCCTGTTGCCATACCGGGCCGGTCATCCCAGACTTCCACAGAAAACTCGGCCAGCGCCAGCGCCTTGGACAGCGCGCGCGCCACATGTCCTCCGCCGAAGAGAAACACCCGCGTCTCCTCCTCCGGGGCCAGAGCCCGGGCTTTTTCCATGTCCTCCGGGGCAAAGTACTGAAAAAGGACCTCCACTTCGCCGCCGCAGGCCATGCCCAGAGGGCCTTCCTGGGAGAGACGGTAGGTCTCCCTTCCGGAGCGCTTCTCCGCCAGCAGCTGGACCGCCAGCTGAGCGGCCTGAGCCTCCACCGCGCCGCCGCCGATAGTGCCCAGGGTCCTGCCGTCCTCCAGCACCAGCATTTTGGCCCCCGCGCCCCGGGGGGTGGAGCCGCGGCTGGCGACGATGCTGCAGAGAACGGCCTTTTGGCCTGCGGCCAGAGACTCTTTCAATTTTGAAAACAGCTTTTTCATTTTGTTTCCCTCCTGGTATCTCTGCCGCCCTCCGGGCGGCACGGTAGTTGTTTCTCATCACTACCCCGGGGGCTTCTCGCCCCCGGACTCCTCGCCTACTTTTGCCGCGCGGCAAAAGTAGGCAAAAACGCGCTTAAACCTGGCGGTTTAAGAATCCCTATTTTTTGATTAGTTTTGCGCCCGAGGCACAGTCGGTCTTGTCTACCGTACTGCCGTCCGCTTCGTTCCTCGCCAGCGTCTATTTCAGCGTGGTAATCGACAGCCCCTACCATATAGCGGGGCTAACTCCCCGGGGTGCTTTTTGCTGGATGTCCCGTTAGAACAAATCCACCTTGCAGGGGGTACCGCATTGAAAGGCCGGCAGGCGGAGTTCTTCAAGTACCAGTCCCCTAGATCAGATGCCCAAAGGACCTGTCGTTCACGTGGCACCGCAATTCTTCATTTTATCCTAATGCCCGCAACCCCCTCGCCGAGGTCCCGCCGGACAGGCGGGTCCGAGAAGGGATTCTTAAACCGCAGGTTTAAGTGGCTTTTTGCCTTCTTTTTGTCCACACAAAAAGAAGGCGCAGGGGCCGGGGGAGCGCAGCCCCCGGGGTTGCAAGCAGAAACAGCTGCCGTGCCGCCGCGCAGCGGCGGCAAAGAAAGATTTGACAAATTTTAACCCATATGATAGAATAATTTTCCTTTTTGCCCCGGAGTCCCCCAACTCCGCCCCCCAGAAAGAGGGCAGTTCTGTCACGCGCGGGGAAGGCTCGTGACCTCCCGCGCGTCTTGCGGACAGGACTGTCTCCTGGCTGCCTTTAAGGCTATGATGGCGTTCCTGATCGTCATCCTCTTGTCTGACTGCGCCAGGACCATCTTTCACCAAAGGAGCAAAAAATCTATGATCGAAATGAAAGGAATCTCCAAAACCTACCGGGTCCGGCGGCGGGAGGCCGGACTGGGAAATGCCCTGAAAAGCCTCTTCTCCCGGGACTACACCGACATTCCCGCCCTGCGGGACATGTCCTTCACCGTTCCCGACGGCCAGATCTTAGGCTACATCGGCCCCAACGGCGCGGGGAAAAGCACCACCATCAAAATCCTCAGCGGCATCCTCCGCCCCGACTGCGGGACCTGCACCGTGGACGGCCTGGTGCCCTGGGAGGACCGGAAGCGCCACGTGGCCCGGCTGGGCGTGGTCTTCGGACAGCGCAGCCAGCTGTGGTGGGACGTGCCCGTCATGGAGTCCTTCGACCTCCTGCGGGACATCTACCGGGTCCCGGCGGCGGACTTCCGGGAAAACCTGGACCGGCTGACGGAACTGCTGGACCTGGGCGACCTGCTGAAAACCCCCGCCCGGATGCTGTCCCTGGGACAGCGGATGCGGTGCGAGATCGCCGCCGCCCTGCTCCACGGACCCAAAGTCCTGTTTCTGGACGAGCCCACCATCGGCCTGGACGCGGTGAGCAAGCTCAAGGTCCGGGAGTTTATTCTGGAACAGAACCGGCTGTGCGGCACCACGGTCCTCCTGACCACCCACGACATGCAGGACATCGACGCCCTGTGCTCCCGGGTGCTGCTCATCGGAAAGGGGCAGCTGCTGCTGGACGGCGACACCGCCCAGATCCGCGCTATGGCCGGGGAGAACCTGTCCACCGAGGAATCGGTGGCGGACCTGTACCGCCGCTTTGGCATTTAGGGGGCGGCGGAATGAAAAAATACTGGTCCTTCTTCAAGATGCGCCTGATGGCGGGGCTGCAATACCGGGCCGCCGCCCTGGCGGGCATGAGCACCCAGTTCGTGTGGGGCGCCATGGAGATCCTGCTGTATCGGGCCTTCTGGCTGGAACACCCGGAGCGCTTCCCTATGGGGATGGAAGCCCTCAGCTCCTACATCTGGCTCCAGCAGGCGTTTCTGACCCTGTTCGCCCTGTGGAACTGGGAATTTGATATCCTGGAATCGGTCAAAACCGGCGCGGTGTCCTACGAGCTGCTGCGGCCCACGGACATCTACAGCATGTGGATGTCCCGGTCTGTGGCCAACCGTCTGGCCCGGGCGTCCCTGCGGATGATCCCGGTGATCCTGGTCAGCAGTCTGCTCCCCGCGCCCTGGGGACTGCGGCTGCGGATATCCCCGGCGGCCTTCGGCGTGTTCCTGGTCTCCATGGTTTTGATGGTGCTGGTGGTGTGCGCCTACAGCCTGTTCGTCTACGCCCTGACCTTCTACCTCACGGACCCCAACGGGATCATGGTGCTGTCGGTGGCGGCGGCGGACCTGCTGGGCGGGGCCGTCGTGCCGCTGCCCTTCCTGCCGGAGGGCTTCCGCAAATTCGCGGAGCTGACCCCCTTCGCCTCCATGCAGAACGTCCCCCTGCGAATTTTCAGCGGGGACATTCCCCTCTCGGAGGCCCCGGCGGTGATGGGCCTGCAATTGTTCTGGGCGGCCGCTCTGATTTTTGCCGGGTACCTTCTCACAAGAAACGGCCTGCGCCGCGCGGTGATTCTGGGGGGCTGAACAATGAAACTGTATCTGAAATTTCTGTCCATCCACTTCCGCTCCGCCATGACCTATCGGGCCAGCTTCTTCCTCAGCTGCCTGGGGCATCTGCTCATTACCACCAACGTGTTCCTCAGCGTGGTGTTCCTGCTGGACCGGTTCGAGTCCGTGGGCGGCTACACCCTGCCCCAGCTGAGCCTGTGCTACTCGGTGATTCTGGCGGCTACCTCCCTGTCGGAGTGCTTCGCCAGGGGGATCGACGCCTTTGGGCGCATCCTCTCCCAGGCCCAGTTTGACCGGATCATGCTGCGGCCCCGCCCCCTGCTCTTCCAGGTGCTGTGCCAGGATATGAAACCTACCATGCTGGCCCGGCTGCTCCAAGCCGTTATCATGCTGGCCTGGGCCATCGGCTCCGGCGCGGTACACTGGACAACCGCCAAGGCGCTGGTGCTGGTACTGATGATCCTCTGCGGGGCGGCAATTTTCTTCGGGGTGGCCCTTATCAACGCCTGCGTCACTTTCTTCACCTTGGAGCATGTGGAGGCGCTGAACATCTTCATGGACGGCCCCCGGGAGTACGGCAAGTACCCCTTCGGCATCTACGGCAAGCCGGTGCTGGTGATTTTGACCTTCCTGGTGCCCCTGGCGCTGGTCCAGCACTGGCCTCTGCAATACCTCTTCGACCGGGGTCCGGCATGGTATGGGCTGCTGCCCATTGTGTCGCTGGTGTTTCTCATCCCCTGCGCCCTGCTGTGGCGGCTGGGGGTGCGGCACTACCGGTCCACCGGGTCGTGATGCTGCTATCTTACCATAAATCTGTTCGGGATACAAGATAAGTTATTTGGAGGCGCTTTATGGGAGACATATCACTCCGCATGATGACCAGGGAGCTCTGCCACGAACTGTTCCAAAACTGGGAAAATGATCCCGATATCTGCATGGATATGGCCCTGTTCAAGCCGTATCAATACGACGAGGCCGCCGTAAACAGATACTTTGACGCAAAGCAGGGCCCTTCCCGCGTCCTTCTGGCTGTCATGAAAGACAACGCGCCGATCGGCGAGGTCCAGCTGAAACGGATCGACCGGGAGCGCGGAGAGTGTACGCTGAGCATCCATATGCAGAACGATGCGTACAAAGGCCGCGGATACGGAACCTGCGCGGAGCGGTTGGCCCTGGAATATGCTTTTGAGGTGCTGGACATGGCTGCGGTAAACGCCGATGTAATCGCCAAGAATACGCGAAGCCAGCATGTTCTGGAAAAGGTCGGATTTCGATTTCTGAAAGAAGAAAACGGCTTCAAGTATTATCGCTGCGAGCGGTAGCAGGCAGCAAAAAGCCGCCCGGATCTCCTGTTGACGGAGATCCGGGCGGTGTTCCCTTCCATTTTCCGGCTTCACAGCCTGCACATCTTCCCTCAAAATGTCGGGAAACGGTTTCTGGCATCTGCTATCCTGTATGCAGACAGATCGGATAAGGAGAGACGATATGGATTGGGTAATGGGGATGCAGCGGGCCATCGACTATGTGGAAGAGCACATCACGGAGGACCTGGATTATGATGAGATCGCCAGGCAGAGCTATTCCACCTCCTACCATTTTCAGCGGGTGTTCGGACTCCTCTGCGGGTATACGTTGGGGGAATACATCCGGAACCGCCGGCTGACGCTGGCGGGCGGTGAGCTGGCCGCCGGCGATGTAAAAGTCATCGACATCGCCCTGAAATACGGCTACGACAATCCCGACAGCTTTGCCAGAGCGTTTACCCGGTTCCATGGCGTTACGCCCTCTCAGGCGCGCAGAGAAGGTGCAAAACTGAACTCCTTTTCCCGTCTGTCCCTGAAATTATCACTAGAAGGAGGCTCTATCATGGAGTACAGGATCGAGGAAAAGCAGGAACTGCGGCTCACGGGATATAAGCGGCGGTTTACCGGCGTGCCCCACATCACAAAAGAATACGATGATCAGATGACGGATTTTTATGTCCACACCCGGGTGAACCAATTCCTCCTGCGCGGTATGTCCGCAGACGATTCCTGGGCGACTAACTACAGTGTGATCACTAAAGTGTCAGATGACGGATATGACTTCTACATCGCGGAGCGGCTGCGGGACTGGTATCACGAGCATATGGCGGAGGATATCGCGCTGGGCGCGGAAGCCGCCCGGTTTGAGGATATCGTCATCCCCGCCGGAACCTATGCCGTCTTTGAGACCGAGCGGTGTGAGTATCCCACCACCAAAAATGTGGAGCTGCGCAAACGCATTGCGTCGGAGTGGCTGCCGTCATCGGACTACATTCTGGCGGACAGGCCGGAGCTTGTGGTCTTCCACTGGTATCGCGGTGAGCAGCGGAATGAGCGGTATATCGAACTCTGGGTGCCTGTGGAGAAGAAATAACGGAACCGCCCGGGAGCTGTGAGGCTCCCGGGCGGTTTGCCTTGTCGTTGCCAAAGGCAACCACTGGCTATGCCAGTGGGAAAAAAGAGCTTAAAGCGAGGGGAAAAGTAGACAAGAAAAGACCTCCAAGATAAAGTAAAGTCAAGGTTTGCCGACC
>JAETNP010000050.1 GCA_021768185.1 Oscillospiraceae bacterium | reverse complement strand
TTCAAAGGCGAGATAGCGGTGTTCTCCTGAGCCGAAGTCCAGGCTGATTCCTTCTGGATGGAACATGGCTTCTGCCTTTTGCTGCCGGATAAGCTGCATCTTTTTCGTGCCGCTGCAGTCAAAGATGTGTTCAAAGTCCATATAGAAGATGATGTCCGACAGATCAGAGATGATCTGACCATTGCCGCTCTCCTGGTACTCATTCCCGTGCAACTCGCACATGATCTGGAAGAACAGGGCGTTGCTGTCCTGCTCATGGGAGGCCGTTTGTATTTTGCATTTCTCTGTCGCAGTCCGATTCAGACGAAACATATATTGTCCGTATTCTTCCGCGGCGTAACTCATGACCGCCCTGGCGGACAGTTCATAGATTCGATATTTGGTCATCCGCTCACCTCCCGGATGATTTTATTATAGCACGGAACCCTCCAAAAGCAATATGAATACTGCTCCCACTTTTGTGGGAGCTCTTTTTGTGTTCGGAATCTTTAAGGAGGTGTTTTCATGAACACAAACACAGAACCCCTGTGCACCATTGACGGCGCGACGCTGATGAGTATGCCGCTGCGTCCGCCAAACTTTGTGGTGGATACGCTGCTCTCTCGAGGGCTGCATATCCTGGCGGGCTCTCCCAAGGTGGGAAAATCCTGGCTGGCACTGTGGCTGGCGGTCACGGTGGCGAAGGGAGAACCCGTCTGGAATCTTTCGGTGAACCAGGGGACCACGCTCTATCTTTGTCTGGAAGATTCCCCGCTTCGTATCCAGAACCGGCTGTTTGAAATCACAGAGGATGCGCCGTCCAGCGTCCACTTCTGCACCGACAGCCATGTACTGGGGCAGGGTTTGGAGGAACAGTTGGAAACTTTCCTTGCGGAACATCAGGACGCAGTGCTGGTCATCATCGACACGCTGCAAATGATCCGCGGCGCTGGCTACGACAACACATACGCCAACGACTACCGGGACTTGTCCGTGCTGAAGAAGATTGCAGATGCACACGGCGCCGCCATTCTGCTCATCCATCATCTGCGGAAGGAGAGGGCCGACGACGTGTTCAGCAGGATCTCCGGCACAACCGCCATCAGCGGCGCGGTGGACTCCAGCTTCACGCTGGTGGAGGAACGTCGCGGCAGTGGCCGTGCAAAACTCAGCTGCATCGGGCGGGACATCGAGTATCGTGAGTTGGAACTTCAGCGCAATGGAGAAAATGTTTGGGAACTGGTTTCTGACAGCAGCCAGTCAGGAAATCCGGAGGAGCACATCTCAAATCTTCTCTCTGAATTTATGCGCTCACGCACCGAATTTACCGGCACTCCCACAGAACTGTCTGAGCAGATCGACCCTGACGGTGCAATGGGGATTACCCCCAGGAAAGTGACCCGGCTGATCCTGCAAAACGCTACGGCACTTGGCGAAGCTGGGATCACCCACATCGTCCGCCGCAGCAACGGAAAGCGGCTGTTCCAGCTTCACCGTGCCGATAGTGCCATCAACCCGGTACCCCAGAATCTCGACCCTTTCGGCACTGTCCGCCCCACAGAGGCCCCTGTTTGCGCCTTTCCGGTGGAGGTAGGGGAATGTGCCCATCCGAGCAGAAAAAGGCCCCTGTTGGGGCTCCTGTGGCCGCAAAAACGGAACCAGCTCCGAGGGCGCGAAAAAATCCCTCCTTTGAGGAGGGAGCCAGCATCGCATTTGTCTGGACGCGGGCTCCCGCCCCCGCCCCGCCAAACGCAGTATTCCGGGCAGAAGCCCGGCCCCATTTTAAGAACGGAGGATCAGATGAAAAAGGATACGACATTCAGCATCCGGATCTCCTCCGGTGATCTGGATACCATCAAGCGCAAGGCAAAGCAGGCCAGGATGTCCCAGAGCGACTATGTGACCCGCTGCTGTCTGGGGCGACAGGTGGTAGTCATTGAGGACCTGAAGGAGGCTGCAAAGCAGCTGCGGAGCATCGGCAACAACCTGAACCGGCTGACGGTGCTGGCTAACATGGGACGCCTTGACGCCGCCAACCTGGAGGGCATGGCACAGGAGCTGGCCTCCGTCAGCGCCGCTCTGCGGGAACTGCAAGAGCGCGGGAGGTGGCAGAAATAGCGATCATCCATTTCACCAACTACCCCAAAGGGCAAAGCCGCGCCTGCATGGGTGCAGTGATGAAGTACACCAAGCGGGAGGAGAAAACACTGTGGGGGGACCGGCAGCTGGTCAGCGGGATCAACTGCCGCCCGGAGAGCGCCTATGATGATTTTCTCCGTACCAAACTGCTCTACCACAAGGATGGCGGCACGATGTTCTACCACATGGTGCAGTCCTTCCCGGCAGGTGAGGAAGTTGACCCAGCGGCCGCCCACGCCGCCGCGCTGAAACTGGCGGAGTATTTCGGGGGGCGCGAGGTGCTGGTCAGCACCCACGTGGACCGCGACCACATCCACTCCCATTTTCTCATCAATAGCGTCAGCTTCGAGAATGGGAAGAAGCTGCATATCAGTGAGCCGGAGTTGACGGAACTGCGTCAACTTAATGATCAGGTGTGCCTAGAGTTTTGTCTGCCCGTGTTTCAACCCCAGAAGAAAAAAC
Organism: Oscillospiraceae bacterium; assembly: GCA_021768185.1. Lineage (GTDB taxonomy): Bacteria > Bacillota > Clostridia > Oscillospirales > Oscillospiraceae > Pelethomonas. The sequence continues at coordinate 40,666 of JAETNP010000050.1, read as the reverse complement.
AGAGCAAGGCCATGTCCGGCGCGGAGTACCACGCCGCCGCAAAAGGTGAGAGCTGGAAGTTCCGGCTCATGAACACCATTGACGAGTGCATGAGGTATGCCCATGACCGGCAGGAATTTGTTGCACTGATGCGGAGCGAGGGCTACGAAGTCCGCTGGACAGACAGCCGGAAGAATATCACCTACACTACGCCCGATGGAAAGAAATGCCGGGACGACCGGCTGCACGACGAAAAATACTTGAAGGAGAATATGGAATATGAGTTCAGAATCCGAGAGAGCACTATCACTGGAGGAACTGCGCCAGCGGAATATGCCCCAGCAGCTTTCGCCGGATCAGCATCCTACCGAACAGAATTGGCTGGAATTGTCGGCGGCATTGGAAGCCCTGGGCCAACTCCTGGCGGAGCAGAATCTGACGCTGGAGGAACTGGCCGGACGGTCCTATCGCGGACCGACGCAAGGACAGATTACGGACCTGCTTCAAGAGATGAAAGCGATTCACAGGCTCCTGGAACAGGCTGGGAAAAAGAGAGAGCGGCACTTTTCGCTGCCCCGGCTCCATCTGCCTCAGCCTACATGGGAATGGCTCATCCTGCCGGCGATCCTGCTGGGATTGGGACTGCTGTGGTACAGCTGGGCCGCGCTCTGGAACGGGCTGGCGGGACTGCTCCCGTAAGCGACGCCACTACGACCCGCGCACACTCCGACCGCAAGACGCTCCGGAAAGAGCGGGAAAAGAAAATTGCCCACGGCCACAAGGAGGATGACCATGCGGAAGAACCGACCTGGCAGCAGACCATGTAACGGTCTGCTGCTTTCTGATTTTGGCAAGGAGCTGAGTACCAAGCGAAGTATAACAAAAGCAGAAATTGGAAACTATGTCAGAGAAAGGAGTGTTGTCCATGGCTGAAAGCAGACCTGTTTCCAGCGCGCAAAAGAAGCAGGAGGCGGCAAAAATCTGGTTGTTCTACTACAATCGGGTCCTGTATGAGAAGGGGATCATCTCAGAACAGGAGCGCAACCGGATGACGCTGAAGATCGATAAGTGGCAGATGCCTCAGCAGGTGCTCTGAGCCAGTGAGATATATCTGCCGGGCAATGCGACTAAAAATAGTTGCATTGCCCGGCGCTTTATAGTATGGTGTTTTGTGAGAAGAACACATCCGAACAGGAGGGGCTGATATGAGTAACAGGATGGAATACAAAGGATACGTTGGCAGTGTTGAATTCTCGGCGGAAGATAGGACTTTCTTTGGAAAGGTCATAGGGCTTCGCGCACTGATTTCTTACGAGGGAACTACTGCATCAGAACTTGTTGCAGATTTTCACAGAGCGGTAGATGATTACCTGATGCTCTGTGCAGCAGAAGGTGAGAGCGCACCATCTGATGCCGTACCGCAGTAAACATATCAGCAGCAAGTGGGCCGCGAAAATTTCGCGGCCCACTTGCTATATTTCGTTTCCTGTGATATAGTTGACAATATAACATGATATAACGAACTAAAGGAGACGCACTATGGATGTCCATACCATTCGCCAGACCCTGCGGACTAAGCCCATTTATGACATCCCACTCCGGGTGACCTTCTATGCCCGGGTATCCTCGGAAAGCGATGAGCAGATCAACTCCTTAGGCAACCAGGTGGCCTACTACGAGGAGTTGATCCGCAGGAACTCCGCTTGGGAGTACGTGAAGGGCTACGTAGACGAGGGCCTGTCCGCCGCCACCACCAGGAACCGGGAGGACTTCCACCGCATGGTGGAGGACGGCAAGGCGGGATCGTTCGATCTCATCATCACCAAGGAGATCACCCGCTTCGCCCGCAACACCCTGGACTCCATTCTTTATACCCGGGAACTGCTTAGCGCCGGGGTAGGAGTATTTTTCCAGAACGACAACATCAATACCTTCGATGAGGACAGCGAACTGCGGCTGACCATCATGTCCGGCATTGCCCAGGACGAACTGCGGAAGATCTCGGGCCGCGTAAAATTTGGTCATGCCCAGGCCATCAAGAATGGCGTGGTGCTGGGCAACAGCCGCATCTTCGGCTACATCAAAGACGGCGGACGGCTGGTCATCGATGAAACAGAAGCACCCATGATCCGGGAACTGTTCGAGCTGTACGCTACCGGCGAATACAGCATGAAGCAGATCGAGACCATCTTCTGGGACAAGGGCTACCGCAACCACAACGGCAAGAAGATCGCCCACACTACCATGTCAAACCTGATCGCCAATCCCAAATACAAAGGCTACTATGTAGGCAACAAGGTCAAAGTCATCGATCTCTTCACCAAGAAACAGAAATTCCTCCCTCCGGAGGAATGGGTCATGTTTAAGGATGAAACCGGCGAGATCGTCCCGGCTATCGTAGATGAAGAACTGTGGGACAAGGCCAACGCCGTCCTGAAAAAGCGCAGCGAGGACGTAAAAGGCCGCCAGGGAATATGCAACCACGCAAACCTGCTCACCGGCAAGCTCTACTGCACCCACTGCGGCGCGGCCTATTACCGCCGGGAATCGGTAGACCGGCAGGGGAACAAAAACAGCAAATGGGTCTGTTCCGGCAAGATCAAGAACGGCGCGGACAGCTGTCCATCCTTCCCTATCTACGAGGAAGAATTGAAGCCCCTCCTGTTTCAAGTATTCAGCGAGACGGAGGCGGACGCCGAAGCTCTGGTGGCGGAGTATATCGAGATGTACAAAGCCCTGGGCGATGGCAGCGGCATAGCGGCGCAGATCGAAGCCCTCCGCCAGCAGATCGACCTGGCCCAGAAGAAGAAAAGCAAACTCCTGGGCTACAACGCCGCCGGCCAGCTCTCCGACCGGGACTTCCTCTCCATGAATAAGGACTGCGACCGGGAGATCGACGCCGCTGAGCATCAGATCTACGACCTGGAACAGCAGCAGCTATCCAAGGAGGATTTCCGCAAGAAGATTGAAACCATCCGCCATGTGCTGGACGAGGCCCGCCGGGACGCCGCCCAGGGCCTCATCAGCAAGGAGTTCGTAGATAAGTATATTGATAAGATATTCGTCACCCCGGAGGAGGACGGCTCTCTGCGGCTTCAAATTAAGGTCCTCACCGGGGAATCCACCGACAAATACCTCCAGAATCTCAGGCGTCGTACGGGTCACACGTTCAAGAAGATGATCGAGTCCTACGAGAAGAACCTGTAAGTTTTCCCTGGACAAAAAGGGGACCGGGCTTAGGCCCGGTCCCCTTTTTGCAATATGCCCCGTTTCTCAGCCAATTGCCTGCTGTTTCGGGATCTGAATGGTAATGGTGATCTCCTCCTCGCTCTCCTTCCTGTCAAATCGGGCGTCCACGCCGGCACGGCGGATGGTCTCCATCCCCCGGTCCACGCTGTTGAGGAACAGCCGCACATCCTTGATGATATACAGCCGCTTTTTCTCCTCCCGGCCCTCCGACTGCTTTTTTTGCAGCAGATTCTCTATGTATTCCTCTGCGGCGGCCACAGTCAGTTTTTTCTCCCCGATGTGCCGCAGGGCGGCCAGCCGGGACTCCTCGTCCTCCAGCCGCAGCAGGGCCCGGGCGTGGCGCTCGGTGAGCTCATATTTCCGCAGCAGCTCGCCGCAGGCGGGGCTGAGCCGCAGCAGCCGCAGCTTGTTGGCCACCGCGGGCTGGGAGCGTCCCAGACGCCGGGCGGCCTCCTCCTGGCTCATGCCGTAGGTGGTGATAAGCTTGGAGATGGCGGCGGCCTCCTCCAGATAGTGCAGGTCGCTGCGCTGGAGATTTTCCACCAGGGCCAGCAGGGCGCTGTCCTGGGGCGTGGCCTGTACCAGGAGGCAGGGCACGTGGGTGAGGCCCGCCAGCCCGGCGGCCCGCAGACGCCGCTCTCCGGCCACCAGAACGTACCCGCCGGGGGTCTTCTGTACGGTCAGGGGCTGAAGCACGCCGTGCTGCCGGATGGAATCCGCCAGCTCCCGCATGGGCTGCTCCGGAAAATGGCGGCGGGGCTGCCGGGGATTGGGGCTGATGCGTTCGATAGGGAGCATGTGGATGCGCCCGGACTGGAACAGGGTGTTTTTGAGTGTTTGCATAAGAATTCCCCTCCGCAGATTTTTCTCCATTTTACGGCTTGTCCGCTGCAAATGGGAGAAAATCCTGTCGGAAGGGAAATTTTATTTTTCAATGGAGCGTCAGGTTACGTCTATACAATAGTCTGTGACCACACCTTCGGCATCCAGAGAGATCACCAGCCAGTTGGTATCCATAAAATCGACGCCCAGGTAGTAAACCAGTGTCGTTTCCGGCGGGAAATATGTTCTGCTCATTTTGAACGATGTCTGCCCGTCACTGTCCTCATTGCCCAGCAATTGGACCACCTCAGCCTCTGTCATTCCAACGAGTTGGTTCCGGTCCAGCATACTGCCGGCAATTTTATAGCGGTTTTCCCTATCATTGGCCCACTTGGCGGAGGAGTAAGTATGCTGGTATTTGAACACGCATATTGCGGCAATCAGGGCGGTGAAAATAACCGCGAAGATCCAGATAATCACCGTATTCCATCTTCTGGCCTTTTCCGTCTCTTTTTTCATTGTCTGCTCATCCATCGCAGGGGTTTATTCCTCCATCACAGCTTCATATAAGAACTCATTCCGCCAATAGTACTGCAAATGCTGGAACCTGCGGTACAGGTCCAGCCGCTCCTCGGGTACTTGCCCAGCCAGTACACCATCGGTCATGGTCCGGCCGGTGGTGGAGGCAATGGGGAACACCTCCATCATCTCATCCATGGCCTGCATGAACCCGGGCCCGTCCCAGCCCAGCTGGCCAAAGACCAGGTTCATAAGATAACACGGCGAAATCGCCGGTCCCTCGCCCGTCACATCATGTCCGATGATCTCCTTCGCCGCGTCGTTGGCCCAAATCAGGTACCGGGTGGTATAGCGCCGGTAGAAACCCGCGTCGCCGCTGGCGTTGACGTCCATGCCCATCTCGTCATAGAACACGTTGCCGTCCCCCATCCAGGGCAGATGGTCCCCGAAGGTCACCAGCACCACCGGCTCCGGCGCTTCCCGCAGCCGGTCCATGAAGGCCGCCAGCTGCCGGTCCGTCTCCATGATAGTGGTCATATAGGCGTTCATGGCGTTCCTGCATTCCGGTGTGTACTGCGCCCCGGTGAGGTACTCCTCCGCCCCGGTGTCCCAGGTGGGGTAGGGGCCGTGGCTCTGGACGTTGACAGAGAAGGAGAAGCAGGGTTTCCCCGCCGCCCAGCACTTTTCCAGGTCGCTGTAGATCTCTGGCAGCAGCACGGCGTCCTCCGGATAGACCGCCTGGGTCATCCGGTCGTAGTCCCCCTCCAGGTATCGGTACTGCTCAAAGCCCAGATACCCGTTGATGTTCTGCCGGTTGTAGAACCACTGGTAGTATGGGTGGCTCCCCTCAATGGCGTAGCCCTGTCCCCGGAGGTACCAGGCGTAGGAGTTGGCGTTACCCCGGAAATTCCGCAGCTGGTAGTTTCCGGTAAGGAAGCATCGCTCCGTATCCACGGTGCCTCCGGCGAAGATATTGGTCACCAGATCGCCGGTGTAGCTCTCCGCCTCCAGGGCGTGGTAGAGGTCATACCCGCTGACGTCCAGTCCCGGCACGCCGTACTGGGAGAAATCGGCATAGGCTTCCCGCATAAGTCCCACAATGCTGATCTTCCGCTCCTCGGGGATGTCCGCGTCCGGGTACTCCGCCAGAAGCTGGGCTGTTTTTGCCTTGCTGTACCCCGGCGGCGGGGTCTCCACAAAATCGGAGATGCTGTGGAGGAAGGGATACCAGAAGCCGTGGGAGATGTAATTCTGGGTGGCGCTCCACTGGTTGAGGTGGCCGAAGTTCTGGGTGTCCGCATAAATTTTCCCGTCCAGGACCACCGGCGACAGGGCGGCCGCACCGGCTACGGCGGCCAGCGCCAGGGCTCCCCGCCGCCACCAGGGCCGTCCCACGCCGGGGGCCAGCAGCCGCAGCAGCACCCATCCCAGCAGCAGGCAGAACAATGTCAGAAGGATCTGCCAGTTGATGAACAGGGTGTAGTGATCCCCGGAGGCCATAGCCTTGGCCTCCCGGAGGATGAGCATGTCCTCAAAGTACAGAGGGTCGTCCCGGAACTGGAGCTTGTAGAAGTTGCCCAGGCTGAATCCGAAGGCGATACCGCCCCCCAGGAGGAAGGCGGCACCGGTCCTACCGGTGAGGCCGTAGAAGAACAGGACCAGCAGGGCCACGGGGACGGTGTTCAGCAGCAGGGTCTGCCAGTGGCACAGGTAGTCCACCAGGGTCCCTCTAGGGTAGGGGCCAATGGCCAGCACCAGCAGGGCCAGGCCCATGCACAGTCCGGCGCAGAGAAGCAGTATCACCCGATAGGCGTAATAAAGCTCCCGCCGTCCCCGGGACCAGCCCGGGGACAGCTCCTTTTGGAATAAGAAATATTCTTTCCAGAATTTTTTCAAGTAAATAGACCTTCTTTCAATTTCCCGGCGGGGAAACACCCTCTTCCTTTATTTCCCATTATAGCCTCTTTTTTCTTAAGTGGCAAGCGGGAGGGTCTTAATTTCAGCTTAATTTGCTTCTTCGCGCCTCCGGCGCGGGGAAGATTTTTCTTGTCCCGGCCCGGGGGCTCCTCGCCCCCGGACTCCTCGCCTACTTTTGGCCCGTGCCAAAAGTAGGCAAAAACGCGCTTAAACCTAGCGGTTTAAGAATCCCTCATTTTTTGATTAGTTTAAGAAGCGGCGCCGCAGCAAGCACTCCCGTAAGGACCCGTGGGTAGACGCAGAGGTCCGGCGCACCAACGAAGGATTGTGGGTAGAACCAAACCCGGTACGTCGGAGGGAAAATAATTACCCCCGTAATGAAGGAGGATTCTCAAGGAACGTAGTTCCTTGAGCGATCTTTTGCTTCTTTTCGTTCGCACGAAAAGATGGCCCCGCCCGGCAGGGCGAAGCTAAATGAAAGATTTAAGCCGCCTATGCCAGCAGCGCCTCCAAATCCTCCACCTCAATCCCCGGCTGGAGCGCCAGATCCAACCCATAACCAATGACCTTTGCCAGCTCCCGGACCTTCATATCAATGCTCTCCGGCGTAACAAAAAGCCCCTTCCCCCGCAAATCGGGAATCTTTTCCTCATCACCCCCCGCCTGGGTCAATAGATCCCTCGCCGCCGTCTCCACGCTGACCACCGTGGGCACGCCCACGGAAATCACCGGCACCCCCAGCCCCGCCCGGTTCAGGGCCAGCCGGTGATTGCCCACGCCGCTGCCAGGGATAAGCCCCGTGTCGGAAACCTGAATAGAGGAACATAACCGGTCCAGGCTTCGGGCGGCCAAAGCGTCCACCACCACCACCGCCGCGGGCTTCACGTGGTCCGCCGCGCCCCGGACCCACTCGGCGGCCTCCATGCCCGTGCTGCCCAGCACTCCGGCCCCCAGGCCTGCCACGCTGCGAAATCCAGGCAGCACCTCCTGCAAATGCCGTGTGACCAGCAGATGGTCCAGCATCCGGGGTCCCAGGGCGTCGGCAGTCATGGCCGGATTGCCCAGCCCCGCCGCCAGCACAGGCCCCTTCTCCGGCAGCAGAGGTTCCAGCAGGGCCGCCACCGCCCGGGCCGCCCGGAGAAATACGTCCTCCTCCCGCCGCCACAGGGCGGACACATCCAGGGTCAGATAGGTTCCCCGGGGCTTCCCCAGGGCAGTCTCCCCCTCCTGGTCCAGGATTTCCACCCGGGTGAGAGGAAAACCCTCCAGTTCCTCCTCTCGGGCGGACACGCCGGAGAGCTTCGTTGTCTTCCCGGCCTTTTCCCGCCAGAGCTGATGGGCCTCTACGGCCAGATCGGTGCGAATGGTCAGCATAACTTGGGTCTCCTCCCTTTTTCAGACACAAAATCTGGTGGTTTTTCTCCAGTATGTCCCAGGGACAGAAAAATATGTAAAAAGCGGGGAAATAAATTGAAAATTTTCCTTGCAATTTCTAAAAAACCGTGCTAAAATATCATTCTGCGTGGGGAAGGCGTTTGCCGCTCCATAGCCCCTATTGGAGGAGGTGTTTGGTTTGCCGAATATCAAGTCCGCTAAGAAGCGCGTGCTGGTGGCTGAGGCCCGCAATGCCCGCAACAAGGCTGAGAGATCCGCGATGAAGACCGCCGTCAAGAAGTTTGAGGCTGCTGCTGCTGATGGCAATCGCACCGAGGCCGAGGGCGCTTACAAGGTTGCCGTGAAGGCCGTCGATAAGGCTGCCGCCAAGGGCATTCTGCACAAGAACAATGCCGCTCACAAGAAGAGCGCCATGACCTTGAAGCTCAATCAGGTAGGCTGATTTCCAACCAGACAAATAAAAAAGACCGCCCTTTCAGGGCGGCTTTTTTATTTATGCCTAGGGGACAAATTGCTCAAAGATGCAGGGAACGCCCTCTTTTTCCAGCGCTCCCATAGTCTCCCGGTCCCGGACAGTCCAAGCGGCCTCATGGACGCCGTAGAGCCGTTTCATCAGGCGCAGGCTGACGTTTCCCCGGTCCTTCCAGTTGTATGCAATGAAGTCAGGCCGGGTAAAGACGGTGGTGAGCAGGTTGGTCAGCATGAACCGCACCGGCAGAGACAATCCATTGACCTCGCTGCCCTTCAAAAAATTCTGGCTCAGCTGCCCCCGGATAACCCGGGGGTATTTGTTTTTCAGCCGCAGCAGCGCGCCGGGGTGGAAGGATTCCACGCAGTATGTACCGTTCCAACCCTCCAACGCCGCCATGGCGGCGTCGGTTAGGGCGTTGGCGTTGCCCCGCTCTACCTTCAATTCCACGATCAGGGGCGTCTTTCCCGCGAAAAGGTCCAGTACCTCGCCAAAGAGGGGGATGGTCTCTTCCGTTCCCTGGAGGGGATAGTCTTTCAGATCCTCCGCCCTCAAATCCTCAATGAACGCTTTCTTCCCGCAAACCCGGGAGAGGTCGCTGTCATGAACTACGGCGAGGTTCCCATCGGCCATGAGGTGGATGTCCAGCTCCGCGCCGAAGCCTTTTTCCACCGCCGCCCGGAAGGCGGCCATGGAGTTTTCAGGGCGGCCCGCCCCGGCGTCGTGGAGGCCCCGGTGGGCAAAGCGGACAGGCGGTTGGAAGGCTTCCCAGCCGGGGTGGTTTCTCCTTGGCAGGAGGAGAAGAAGATAAATAATAAGCAAAATGAGTAGAACAATTGCTGTAATAAACACAGGTATGATTCCCCTCCAGTTTCTATTCGATAGCCCGGGGCCTTCCCGGCCTCGGACCCCCTAGGGCGTCATTCGCGCCACGTGGCAAAAGTAAGCAAAAACGCGCTTAAACCCGTGGGGCGGCCTAACGCCTACCGTCTGGCGGGGCTAACTCCCCAAGGTGCAAATTTGAAGATTGTTCCGCTAGAACAAGTACCTCCGGGGTTTCGAGAAGATGGCGCTGTCAATCATCCATATCCTCAAAGGCCTCTAACCCCTTTTTAGCCTCCGCCTTGCTGTCCCCATGCCGGACAAACAGCATGGTTACAAAACTCATCGCCACAAAGAACGCCGCATAGGGGAACAAGATCTGATAACTGATATGCTTCATCAGCGTCCCCGCCAGCACCGGGGTCACCACCTGAGCCAGCATGGAAGCTGTATAATAGTACCCTGTAAATTTTCCCACGTCGCTGCCCCGGCACATCTCCACCACCATGGGCAGAGAATTGACGTTGATGGCCGCCCAGGCCAGCCCCACCAGGGCGAACGCCACATACATAGGCGGCGTAATGGACTGCGCTCTGGTGGTCAGGAAGAACCCCGCCCCGAAGCAGACCGCCAGCAGCACCACGCCGGATAAAATCGTTTTCTTCCGCCCCACCTTGGAGGCCACGATGCCAATGGGGATGTACGACACGATGGCCCCGGCGGTCGCCACCATCAGGCAGGTGGCCGTGCCGCCCACGCCCTCGCCCATGACCTCAGCCACATAGGTGGAGAACCACGTGGTCACCCCGTTGTATCCCACGAACCACAGTGCGATGGACGCCAGCAGGAACGCAAGGCTCTTTTTTACCGGGGCGGGCAGGGTCTCGTGGCCGCTGCCGTCGTCCTCGGCCAGATTCCACTCCGGATGCTTCTTCTCCAAATCGCGGTTCGCCTGCGCCAGCTTGGGCTCCTTGATGGTGGCCAGCAAAATGATCACCGCCACCATCATGATGCCGGACACCACCAGGAACAGGGGCTGATAATTCACATGGTCCAGCCCCTTGGTCTTGGCGGTGGGGTAGAGGACCGCCGTCACCCCCAGATAGAGGATGCCGCCCACCGCGCCCATCAGATTGATAATGGCGTTGGCCTTGCTCCGCAGGGGCTTGGGGGTCACGTCCGGCATCAGCGCCACGGCGGGGGACCGGTAGGTCCCCATGGCGATGAGCAGCAGCCCCAGCACGATGATAAAGGAAACCAGCTTGAAGGGCGCCGCTTCAGCGGCGTAGCTGTTATCCAGGATGGGGAGGAGGTTCATCAGGATCACCGCCCCGGCGGTGCCCCCGATGATATAGGGCGTCCGGCTGCCCAGCCGGGTGTGGGTCTTGTCCGAAAGCCCCCCGAAGAAGGGCAGCAGGAACAGCGCCAGCACGTTGTCCGCCGCCATGATGGCCCCGGTGAGGGATTCGTCCATATGGAACGTCTCCCGCAGGATCAATGGCACCAGGTTGTCGTACATCTGCCAGAAGGCGCAGATGGATAGGAAGGCTAATCCGACCAGGATCGTTCTCTTGTTGTTCAGCTTTAATTCGTTCATCGTTTTTCCTCTCTTCTCGTCGATGGCCCGGGGGCTCCTCGCCCCCGGACTCCTCGCCTACTTTTGCCGCGCGGCAAAAGTAGGCAAAAACGCGCTTAAACCTACGGTTTAAGAATCCCTTCTCGGTCCCGCCTATTCGGCAGGGACCTCGGCGAGGGGTTTGCGATGGTGCTGGGGTGGTGAAGAGTTGCGGTGCCACGTGAACCAGCAGTCCTTCGGGCATCTGATCTAGGCTCTGGCAATCGACCAACTCCGGCTGACGCCCTTTCAAAGGGGTAGAGCCATCTACGGGGATTCGCCCTAACGGTTCACTTCCGGATTGTCCGTCCGGCCCAGAAGATAGTCGGTGGATACCCCGAAATAATCCGCAAGCCCCATAAGCCCAGGTACTTCGGGGAAATTCTTCCCGTTTTCATAACCGGAGATGGAGAACTTCTTAACACCAACCACTTTTCCCAGCGCGTCTTGCGACATACCTCGCGCAAGGCGAAGCTCTTTGATCCGTTCTGCAAAATTTGCCATAAAATCCTCCAAAACAGCTTGACAAGTTGGAATATATCCAATATAATAAGAGTTGGATAAAACTCAACCAAGTGAGGGGATGCAATATGAATCAACTAATGGAAACTCTCTTTACCCTTTTAGAATCTTCGCAGGCATCAAAAGCGGAGCTTCAGGCTGTCCAGAAATCTGAGATAATTGTTCAGGCGGTGCAGAATCGTTTGACCAACGAAGAATTTGAGAAATTCTGGGATTCTGCCATGGAGGTTGGCTGTGCAAATCAACTGGACAGTTTTGTGCTGGGGTTCCGTTTAGGGATGCAGCTGACTATGGAGGGCTTACGCCCCATTGTGGAATAGGGGGACCAGCCTTCAAAGCGCACCCTCCGCAGGGACCCCCGTGCCGCGTGCCGCGCGGCAACCAGTAGTATCGGTAGAACCGTGCGCAGAAGTAAGCACCGGCATCGGCCCCATGCACTGGAGGTAGGCCGGAAATCTAAAGGTCGTAGCGAAACTAATCAAAAAATGAGGGATTCTTAAACCGCAGGTTTAAGCGCGTTTTTGCCTACTTTTGGCGCGGGCCAAAAGTAGGCGCGGAGTCCGGGGCCGCGCAGGTCCCGGGCTTTCGATAAGAAAAAAGCGGAGGCGGCGCGCAGCGCCGCAGATTCAATCAGCGGCCCAAGCCCGGTGCATCGCCGCAATATCCTCAAAAATCCAGGTGGGCTGAAAAGGACTGGCCGCCGCGTCCGCGGCAGTGCCCTCCCCGGAGAGCACAAAGACGGTATCGATCCCGGCATTGACCCCGGAGGCGATATCGGTGTAAAGCCTGTCCCCTACCATTACCGCCTCGCCGGCGGCAAACCCCGTCCGCTCCAGGGCCAGCCGGAGCATGGCGGGCTCCGGCTTCCCAATGGCCCGGGGCCGCCGGCCGGTGGCCTTGAACAGCATCTCGCATACGCATCCCACATCCGGCACGGACCCGTACCACGTGGGGCACACCCAGTCCAGGTTGGCGGCAATATACTCCACCCCCCGGTTCAGCAAAATACATGCGTCCTCCAGCTTCTGGAAGACCAACTCCGTGTCGAACCCCATGAGCAGGCAGTCGATGTCGTCCTCCAGCCGGTCCGTCACGGGCACCCCTGCCTCCGCCAGCTGCTGCCGGAAGGTCCGGGTGCCGAAGGCGTAGCACTTGTGGAAAGGCGGCCGCCCCGCCAGGTCGGCGATCAGCGCGTCCACGGAGGTGAGAAAATCCTCCCGGACCGAGGGGATGCCCATCCGCGCGAGCTTGGCAATATAGGCGTCCACCGAACGGGAGGAGTTGTTGGTGAGAAACAGGTACCGTCCTCCGGCGGCCCGCAGGGCGTCCAGGAAGGGGATGGTCCCCGGAAACAGGTCCTCATCAATATAGATCGTCCCATCCATATCCAGCAGAAACAGCTTTTTCTCCTTCAGCAGCGCCATGCGCAGCCATCGCCCCTTCCTCAGCATGATGGTTCTATGGTATCACAGATTTTCCTTCCTGTCTACCCGGGGCCGGCAGGATTTCCCAGTCTCTTCCCGCAAAAAAGGAGGCGGCCGAAGCCGCCTCCTCAAGAAGTTGCATATTCTTTCACCAGAAACCGGTGCAGGAAGGTCACGATCTGGCCCCTGTTGCAGATCTCGTCCGGGGAGAACGCGCCGCCGCCGCTGCCGCCTGTGATGTCCTCGAATACGGCCCAGGACACCGCTTGGGCATAGACCGCGTCCGGACTCACGTCCGCAAACACTGGAAGATACCCCTCCGGACTGCCCGCCAGACGCCAAAGGTAGGTTACCGCCATACCCCGGGAGCACAGCTCCGCCGCGCCGAACACATCGCCGGAGACGATGCCGTTCTCATAGGCCCACAAGGCGGCCTGATAGTAGTAGTTGGTGGCGGACACGTCCGTAAAGGGATTCTCATCTTCCGCCGGTTCCGGGCGGCCCATTGCCCGCCAGAGGAAGGTGATGACCTCCCCCGTGGTGCAGGACCTGTCCGGAGAGAACTGGCTGCCGCCGGTACCCGTAATAACGTCGTGGTCGGTGGCCCAGGTGACCGCCGCGGCGTACCAGGCGTCTTCCGGAACGTCCAGGAAGGCGCCCACCCCGGCAGGCGCGCCCTCCGGCGCGGCGAGGCTGGCCGTAATCACGTCCTCCGTCCGGTAGACCCGCCAAAGCTCGCCCCGCTTGAGCCACAGATAGCCGTCCCAATGGAAGGCCTCCTCGTACTCAAAGGGGACCAGCAGGTTCCCGCTCTCATCGTACACCCCCCAGGCGCCGCTCTCTTTCTCCTGCATCACCGTTACGCCGGCGCTGAACGGCAGTCCCTGGCTGGCATCGGCAGTGAAGAGGATACGGCCCCGCTCGTTGATGGCTTCCATCCGTCCGCTGCGGCGGACCAGGGCGATCCCCTCCCGGAAGGGGCCGGCCTCCTCATAATCGAATCCGGTGAGCAGCTTCCCCTCCTGATCCACATAGGCCCACTTGCCCTCCGACAAGAGCGCGCCAACGCCGTCCTCCAGGGAGCGCGCGCCGTCATATTCCGCCGGAACGGTCATCTCCCCCTCGGGGGAGACGAAGCCCCAGGATTCCCTGCCATTCTCCTCCCGAAGGCACACGGCAGCCAGTCCATCGGCAAAAGGCCAGGCCTCGTCAAACTGAAAATCGACGGCGATCTCGCCCCGCTCGTCTCGGTAGCCCCAGCTGTCGGGGGCCGCGGTAAAGCGGAACTGTCCATCCTCTCCCTGGGTCCATTCGCCTGTCTCTGCTGCGGCGATGCGCCCGCTGTGGTAACCGCCCATAAAGTCCACAAAGGCATCGGTAAGGGTGCAGATCTCCCGTCCGCCGGAATCCAGTACCAGATAGGCCCTGGGAGTGAACTCTGCCGGCTCATCCTCCGCCGGCTCGTCATCCTCCTCCGCCTCATCCACACCGGCCTTCACGGGGACCACGGCCAAACCCTCACTGAACTGGACGCGCTCCCCCTCCCAGAGTTCCGCCTGGGGGAAGGAGGCCAGCTCCTGGCCGCTCCGGTCCAGGAGCACCAGGGTTCCGGAGGCGTCCACAGCGAAGGCTCTGCCCTCGGAGAAGGGGAAGGCCTGCCGGTACTGCATGGCCACTGTCAGAATGCCGTCGGCGTCCACATAGCCGAACCGTCCGCCCTGGAAGCGAGGCGTTTCTCCAACCGTCTCCTCTCCTGCCAGAGAGACGGCGGCCATGCCGTCGCTGTAGCAGCCCACGGCGGCATAGTCCGGCTCCAGCAGCAGGCTGCCGTCCGCCCGGTAAAAGCCATAACGCCCGTCCTGGCGCACGGTGTAAACGCCCTCCTGGCTGCTGTAGGCCACCACCTCATCCACCCGCAGGCCGACCAGTTCTTCCACGGCCGCCCGGGCAGGCGGGACAAAGCCCAGGCACAGCAGCATGGCCAGCGCCAGGGAAAGCAGTTTTTTTCTCATCATTCATAGTCCTTTCCAGCGTGGGTTTATCCTACAGGCCGGCTGTCCGGCCATTCTCTATCTATTCTGCCCCAATTTTACCCGATGGCGGAGAATATTGCAAGTGTTCCGCCCTATTCGTAATGGAATTGTAACGGAAAGAGCGGCGGAGGGCGTCAGCCCTCTGCCGCTCTTTCCATGGAGGGGATAGATTCCGGGTGCTCTGCGGCGCTGCGCGCCGCGGCTGCTTTTTGCTTTTCGATGGCCCGGGACCTACGCGGCCCCGGACTCCGCGCCTTCTTTTTGTGTGGACAAAAAGAAGGCAAAAAGCCACTTAAACCTAGCGGTTTAAGAATCCCTTCTCAGCCCCGCCTGACCGGCGGGTCCTCGGCGAGGGGTTTGCGGACATTGGGATAAAATGAAGAGTTGCGGTGCCGTGTGAACGACAGGTCCTACGGGCATCTAATCTAGGGGACTGGTACTTGTAGAACTCCGCCTGCCGGCCTTTCAATGCGATACTCTCTGCAAGGGGGATATGTCCTAAGGGACAAATCTGCAAGATCGCACCCCGGGGAGTCCGCTCCGCTATACGGTAGGGGTTACCGATAACCACGCTGAAATAGACGCAGAGGGGGAACAAAGCGGACGGCAGTAAGGTTTAGACAAAACAGACTGTGCCTTGGGCGCAAAACTAATCAAAAAATGAGGGATTCTTAAACCGCCAGGTTTAAGCGCGTTTTTGCCTACTTTTGGCGCGGACCAAAAGTAGGTAGGTGCTCGGCCGAAGGGCGAGTACCTAGGGCAGTCGTTCGCGCCAACGGCGCGAATGACGCCCTCGGGAGTCCGGGGGCGCGGAGCCCCCGGGGCAGCGAATAGAAACGGCTTCCGTGCCGCGCAAGGCGCGGCAAAGAACCCAAGGTGTCAAGACGCTTTGAGCTTTAATTTCCCCTTTTCGATCACCGTGGAAAAAATCCTCCGCAGCTGTTCAGGTTCCCCCTCCTCCATCTGCGCCTTGGGCAAGATCCACGCCTGATTCTCCGACAGGAACAAATAAAAAGCCCTCCGGGTCTCCTGCACCCGCAGGAGATCCATAAACTCCATCCTGGCCCGGTCTTTTCCCACGGTGACATGGACGCCAAACCCGTTGATCTGCGTCTCCTGGACGTAGCTCTCCCGCCCCGAGCGGCGGACCTGCTCCCGGACCTTCGTCAGGGTGGAAACCACCAGCACCAGCACGGTGATCACCGCGCCTGCCACTGCCCCAGCCAGCACGATCACCGCCTGCACAGGCAGCGAAAACGCCGCATTCAGCGTATACAGCAAAGCTGCCAGTGCGCCTACCAGTGCAAACCCGGCGATGCCCTTCCGCCAGCGTCCCAGCACCAGAGAGAGATAAAAATCCTGGGTTTCCCGAAGCCCTATGGTAAAATCTCGTTGATATGACATGTACTGTACTCCTTTTAGCGGCACAGGAAGCTGACCCAGCCCTCGCTGGCGCAGGTCTCCTCCACGACCAGCCCCGCCGCCTCCAGCGCGGCACGGACCTCCTCCTCTCGGGTGTCGATGATCCCGGAGGCCAGGAAGCGTCCATCCTCCTTCATAAGCCCCCGGACCGCGGGAGCCAGGGCGATGATCACGTCGGAGACGATGTTGGCCACAACGATGTCATAGCCCGTCCCCATCTCCTTCCGCAGCCCGGCGTCCGTGAGCACGTCCCCGGCCCGGACGGTGTACCGGTCCCGGTCCACCCCGTTGAGGGCAGCGTTCTCGTAGGCCACGTCCGCCGCCTTCTCGTCGATGTCGCAGGCAAAGGCGCTCTCCGCCCCCAGCAGCAGGGCGGCGATGGAAAGAATGCCGCTGCCGCACCCCAGGTCCAGCACCCGCATCCCGGGCCGGACGATCTTCTCCAGGGCGGTGAGGCACAGCCGGGTGGTGGCGTGGCCCCCGGTGCCGAAGGCCAAGCCGGGATTCAGCCGCAGGGCCGCCCGGCCCTTGGGGTCCGCCTCCTCCCAGTCGGGGATGACCATCAGCCGCTCCCCGATCTCCATAGGCTTATAAAAAGCTTTCCAATTGTTCTCCCAGTCCGCGTCCTCAATGCCCTCCATGGTCATGAGCAGGGGGGCGTACTCCGGGTGCTCCTCCTTCAGCTGGGCCAGAGCGATTCGGGCAGCAGCCACCTGACCGAAGCCCGCCTCCGTCTCCTCGGCGTAGAAGGTGAGGCGGCACTTGCCGGTCATGGAGCGGTCCAGCTCCTCGTCCACATAGTCCCAGTACTGTTTGTTCTGCTCCAGAAAGCGGCGGAAGTCGGTCTCGTCTTCGATGACCAGACCGTCGATGCCCAGGGCGCTGAGGGCGGCCTCCACCGGCTCCAGGCCGGCGGGGGAGGTGTCGATGTGCACTTCAAGCCATTTCATGTGGGGGAACTCCTTTCCTGCCCCGGCGTCTCCGGGGGCTTTTTTACGCGCGCGCGGCGCACCAGCTGGAAGATAGCGGTGGGGAACAGCATCCCCACGGCGATGGCCACCGCCAGCAGCACGGTGTTCAGGGCCTGGGCGGAGAAGGCCCCCAGATCGTTCTGCATGAAATACTCCATCGTCCGATAGAGGGACCCGCCGGGGATCAGGGGGATGGAGGCGGTGACCAGGAACAGGGTGGCGGGGCATTTCACCGCCCGGGCCAGGCACTCGGCATACACCGTCAGCGCCACCGAGGCGGCGAAGTAGCGCACCACATCCTGGTCCGAGACCAGCCCCATGAGCAGGTAGACGCCCCAGGCCAGCAGGCCGCCCAGGCTGGCCAGCAGGAGCTTTTCCTTGCGCACATGGAAGAGGAGGGCGAAGCCCAGGGACCCGGTGAAGGCGGTAATCAGCTGAATCAGCATGTCCATAAGACGGGCCTCCTTAGAGAAGCCCCGCCGCCAGGGCGAAGCCGAAGGCGATGGTCAGGGCCAGCAGGATGGATTCGATAAAGCGCATGAGTCCGGAGATGGTGTTGCCGCTGAACATGTCCCGCAGGGAGTTGGTCAGGGCGATGCCGGGGATGAGGAGCATAATGTTGCCGATGGAGATCATGCCAACGTCGTCCCCCAGATGGAACTTCACCGCCAGTCCCGCCAGCAGGCCGCCCAGGCAGGAGCACAGCAGGGAGGACAGGAAGGCGTTGGCATCGGTTTCCCGGATGGCCCGGTCCAGGAATTTCAGCACCACGCCGATAACGCCGGACGCAGCGGCGTCCAGCAGGCTCCCTCCGAAAAAGAGTG
Source organism: Oscillospiraceae bacterium (assembly GCA_021768185.1). Classification (GTDB taxonomy): domain Bacteria; phylum Bacillota; class Clostridia; order Oscillospirales; family Oscillospiraceae; genus Pelethomonas. Next base: position 22,683 of record JAETNP010000050.1, on the reverse strand, counting down.
CGAAGGAGGAGGAAACCAGAGCGTAGGTGAACAGCTGTACGCCGAAGCCGTACTGAGGGGTGGAGCGGATGGCGGCCAAGGCCTCCTCGGTCTGCTCCAAGGACCAGTGCTCAGCGCAGATGCGGCGGCTGAGCTGGTTGAGCTGTTCCAGCCGGTGGAGGTCGTAGGCGCTGCCGGTGATGCGGCGGGTCTGGGTCACCGCACCGAACCGGCGGGCGTAGACGGTGACCACGATGGAGGAGGTGATGGTAAACACGTCGGCGCGCTCGGCGCCGAAGGCCATGCAGAGGCGGCGGATGCTGTCCTCCACCCGGCTGACCTCGCCGCCGCACTGGAGCATGTACTGTCCAATATCCAGAATGCGGTAAAGGTATTCATTTGCCCGGCCGGCTTCTTCGATGCGCTCCAGCTGGTTCAGCTCGTCCGGGGAGAAAAAGTGGTAGGGGTGGTCTTCCATTACATTCTCCTGCTCTTTTGTATCTTTTTTCATAGAGGTATTGGGGCCGTTATACCACAGAAACGGGAAATATGCAAGAAAAATATGGCGGCCCCTGCGGGGCCGCAGTCACTTGTTTCTTTACGAGCCCCCGGGGCCTCCGCGGCCCCGGACCCTGCGGTTACTTTTGCCCCGCGGCAAAAGTAACCAAAAACGCGCTTAAACCTACGGTTTAAGAATCCCTTCTCGGACCCGCCTGACGGCGGGACCTCGGCGAGGGGTTTGCGGGGGTTCGGTGGAAATGAAGAGTTGCGGTGCCACGGGAACAGCCGTTCCTTCGGGCATCTAATCTAGTGGTCTGGCAATCAACCCACTAGGTTTAGACCAAACTGACTGTGCCTCGGGCGCAAAACTAATCAAAACATGAGGGATTCTTAAACCGCCAGGTTTAAGTGGCTTTTTGCCTACTTTTTGTCCATACAAAAAGTAGGAGCAGGGTCCGGGGCCGCGCAGGCCCCGGGCCGATTGAAGAAGAAAGTCCCGCACCGCCCGCAGGGCGGCAGAGAAAGATCATACCGTGCTCCAGACCGCCAGTCCATTCACCGCACAGTGCAGCAAAACACTCCCCCACAAACTCCCGAACCGCTCAAAAGTCCAAGCCATCACAGCGCCGGGAATCAAATATTGAACCATAACCAGCAGATAAACAAAATTCCACCCTGCGGCCACATACTGCCACACATGGAGAAAGGCGAATAAAAAGCAGGAAACAATATATGCTGCCGCCCGGCTGTACTCCCGGAGATTCCCGAACACATACCCTCGGAAAAGCGCCTCCTCCACCACAGGAGCCAGGAAAACTACAATCAAAACGGTACTCCGGGGCGCGGCCCCCAGCCGCGCCAGGATCGCCTGATCGTTGAGATTCATCTGCCCCGCGGCCAGCAGCCCCAGAGTCCGGGCGCTCAGCTCGTTCCAGCGCAAAAAGAATATAGTAGTAGACCGCGTCCCGGAGCCCTCGGTCCATGGAGATCCCGAAAAGCCGCTCCACCCCGTTGAACAGCGCCTCCGCCGTCAGGGGCAGGACGAACACATATATGACCAGCACCGCGCCCCCCAGCAGCTTCTCCGTGGGGGTCATGCCGGTCGTCCCGCCTACGCGGCTCTTTGCCATGGTCCGCCCTCCTTCTCAGTATTATGACAACTTCTGCTTCAGCTCGTACAGCAGCCCCATGGCCTCGATGGGGGTCATGGCGTCGGGCTGGGACCGGCGCAGCCGGTCGATGACCTCCGCTTCGGAGATGGCCTCCAGCGACACCTGCTCCTCCCTGGGAGCCGCCAGCAGAGGCGGCGTTTTCCCCGCCTGGCTCTCCAGCTCCTTGAGGATGGCCCGGGCCTTTTTCACCACCGTATCCGGCAGTCCCGCCAGCTTGGCCACTTCAATGCCGTAGCTCCGGTCCGCCCCGCCGGGGAGGATGCGCCGCAGGAACACCAGGTCGTCCCCCCGGCTCTTAATGGCGATGTTGTAGTTCTTCACCCCGGGCAGCGTGTTCTCCAGCTCCGTGAGCTCGTGATAGTGGGTGGCAAAAAGGGTCTTGGCCCCTAATTTTTTCTTGTCCGCGCAGTGCTCCAGCACCGCCTGGGCGATGCTCATGCCGTCAAAGGTGCTGGTCCCTCTCCCGATCTCGTCCAGGATCAGGAGACTCCGGCTGGTGGCGTGTTTGAGAATGTCCGCCACCTCGGTCATCTCCACCATGAAGGTGGACTGCCCCGCGCTGAGGTCGTCGCTGGCCCCGATGCGGGTGAAGATCCGGTCCACCACCCCGATCCGGGCCGCCCGGGCGGGCACGAAGGACCCCACTTGGGCCATGAGGGTAATGAGGGCCACCTGCCGCATGTAGGTGGACTTGCCCGCCATGTTGGGGCCGGTGATGATGGCGATCCGGTCCTCCTTCTCCCCCATGTAGGTGTCGTTGGGGACAAAGAGGGTGTCCTTCAGCACCCGCTCCACCACGGGATGCCGTCCGTCGTGGATCTCGATGACGCCGCTCTCATCCATCACCGGGCGGCAGTAGCCGTTCTTCGCCGCCACGGCGGCCAGGGAGCAGAAGGCATCCAGCTGGGCGACGGCCGCCGCCGTTGCCTGAATGCGTCCCATCTGTCCGCCCACCTGCTCCCGCAGCTGCGTAAACAGTTCGTACTCCAAAGCGGTGACCCGGTCGTTGGCGGTGAGGATGGTGTGCTCCAGGTCCTTCAATTCCTGTGTAATAAACCGCTCGCAGTTGGCCAGGGTCTGCTTGCGGATATACGTCTCCGGCACCAGGTCGTAGTAGCTCTTGCTGACCTCGATATAGTACCCGAACACCTTATTATAGCCCACCTTGAGGCTCTTGATGCCGGTCTTCTCCTTCTCCCGGGCCTCCACGTCGGCGATGACGCCCTTGCCGCCGCTGAGGATGTCCCGGAGACAGTCCACCTCCTGGTCGTAGCCGTCCCGGATGACGCCCCCCTCCCGGACGGAGAAGGGCGGCTCGTCCACCACGGCCCGGCAGAGCAGTCCGTACACGTCCTCCAGCACGTCCAGCTCCCGGCCCAGTTCTCCCAGCCGTCCGGCGGAGAAGGGGGTCAATTTGTCCCGCAGTCCCGGCAGCTTCTCCAGCGCGGAGCGCAGGGACGCCATGTCCCGCCCTCCGGCGGTGCCGTAGACGATGCGCCCGATGAGCCGCTCCATGTCCCCGATGCCCTGGAGGGCGAAGATCAGTTCCTCCCGTCCGATGGCGTCCTTCACCAGGGCCTCCACGGCCCCCAGCCGCCGGTTGATGGCGGTCACATTCAGCAGAGGGCGCTCCAGCCAGGAGCGCAGCAGCCGTCCGCCCATGGCGGTCTTCGTCTTGTCCAGGACCCACAGCAGACTCCCCCGCTTCTCCTTGCCCCGGAGGGTGGCGGTGAGCTCCAGATTCCTGCGGGTGTTCAGGTCCAGCTCCATGAACCGGCCCTGCTCGTAGTACTCCAGATCGTTGATGTGGCTGAGGTCCGTCTTCTGGGTCTCGTAGAGGTAGCCCAGCAGGCCTCCCAGGGCCAGCAGGGCGGCAGGATTGCTCTGGGGCAGCGCCCCGGCGGCCTCTGCGCCGTACTGCTTCTCCACCAGCCGCCGGCACTCCTCCGGCCGGAAGCGGGCCGCGCCGCCCTGCTCTACCCGGCAGTTGAATTTCTCCTTCAGCAGGCCGGTCAGCTCCCCTTGCTCCCAGGCTCCATCATTCAGAAGCGCTTCAGCGGGGGAAAAGCGGCCCAGTTCGTTCATCACGTGATTGACCCGCTCCGGCCCGGAGAAGGAAGTGGCGTGGGTCTTGCCGGTGGTGATGTCGCAAAAACAGAGCCCGGCATTGGCCTCGTCGATGTAGACGCCGCAGATGTAGTTGGCCTGGCTGCCCTCCAACATGGCCGCGTCCACGGTGCCGGGGGTGACCACCCGGATGATGTCCCGCTTGACGATGCCCTTGGCGGCGGCGGGGTCCTCCATCTGCTCGCAGATGGCCACCTTGTAGCCCTTGGCAATGAGCCGGGCGATGTAGCCGTCGCAGGAGTGATAGGGGACGCCGCACATGGGGGTCCGCTCGTCCTCGGGCTTTGCCCGGTCCCTGGTGGTCAGGGTCAGGTCCAGCTCCTGGCTGGCCAGGATGGCGTCCTCGTTGAACATCTCATAGAAGTCGCCCAGCCGGAAGAAAAGGATGGCGTCCTTATTTTCCTCTTTGATTTTCAGGTATTGCTGCATCATGGGAGTAGTATCCGGGGGCATCTTCTATCATCCTCTCAGGCTCCTATAGTGGGCCAAAATCATATCTTATACACGTATTTTCCCCGTCCAGGGAGCTTTTTCATTATATCGGACCGGCCGCTTTTTGTCAATTCCCGCCGGGAAGAAGCCGGGCGCAGATCATGAAACCAAAAAATCAGGGCGCGGGGAACTCCCCGCGCCCTGGTGCTTATCCGTTCTCCCTGCAGTCCACAACGCCCCGTTCGGTGACAAAGTAGTCCGCCATCACGTCGTGTTCGTCCACAGGGATGTCCTCCCGCTCCAGCTGGTGGCGGCACAACAGCATAGCGGGGCATTCCGTCCTGGGCAGGTAGCGGTCGTAATACCCGCCGCCGTAGCCCAGACGCTGGCCCTTGGCGTTGCCGGTGCAGCAGGGAATGATCGCCAGGTCGATGGCCTCCGGGGCCACCACCGGGCAGTCCAGCTTGGGAGCCAGAATCCCGTAGCGCCCGCTGACCAAGTCGCCCAGGCCCTCGATCCGCCGGGCCTCCATCAGCCCTTTTTCCGGCAGGCATAAAGGCACCGCCAGGGTCTTGCCGTCCCGGAGGGCGGCCCGGAGCAGGGCCATGGTGTCGATCTCCCGCTCCGTCCCCACATAGCAGAAGACGGTTTTCGCCTTCTGATACTGCGCCGATTGGATCACCCAGCGGCAGATGGCGGCGTCCGCCTCCCGGCAGTAGGTGGAAGACAGATTCTTTACCCGCGCGGATACTTCGGCGCGGATGGTCTGCTTGGTCATTGCGCATCGCTCCTTATGACTTGGAATAGGGGTCGCTCCGTTACTTTTTGGCCGCCAGCCGCTGCTCCTTTGTCTTGCAGAAGGTCTCCAGCTGGGGCACCAGAATGGTGGCGATCACCAGGGAGGTGAAGCCGCCGTTATACAGGCTGAAGCCGCCGTGGATGGCCGGGATGGATGTCACCAGCAGGTAGTGCATCCCGCCGGCCAGGACGCCGGCCCACCAGCCGTAATTCCCGGCAATGGGCGCCAGCCCGCTGGCGAAGCACAGCCCCACCATGATGGCCTGGTTGTTCACCGGGAACACGCCGCCGAAAAACTGGGTGGCGGCAAAGGAAAAGAGCACATAACCCACCATAATGGGCCAGATATTGCCCGGATGGGCCCCCGCCGCCCCGAAGCACACCATACAGAAGACGATGCCCAGGGTCACGGAGTTGAAGCCGCTGAAGGGGTCGCCCATAAGGGCGTTGACAAAAATGTAGTAGGCTGTGATCATCAGGCCGTAGAAGCCGAAGTTCGCCAGGGCCAGGCCGGGGCCGTACTTGCTCACGAAGTCCGCCTTATGGCCCGTATCCTTGAGCAGGTCCCCATAGCCCTTGAGGCTCTTCCCGTTGAGCCAGAAGCCCGCCAGGACGCACAGTCCGAAAAAGATCACACAGAAGGTCCACACCACGCCGGGGTGGCTGCCTCCCAGGGTGGCCTTGATTTCCGGCACGGTATGTCCCAGGGTCTTGTACAGCACCGCCACCCCAAAGAGGCCCAGCAGCACGCCGGGCAGGGCGGCGGAGTACAGGTCGTACCCCTTGTGGACGTTAGGGGAGTGGGCCGCCATGGCCGGGGTCATGAAGCCGATGAGCATCCCCACCACCAGCATCAGCACTACGCCGCCCAGGGTCACGCCCCGGGCCTCGTCGCTGCCCGGATAGCGCAGCAGCAGCTCGCTGGCCAAAGGGCACAGGGCCGTGGCAAACATGGCCAGGTTCACGTACTTGGGGAAGGGCTCCTTCCGCACCAGGGCATGGACCATGACGCCCAGGAAGAAGGGCCACATGTTCAGGAAATTGATGCCCCAGAAGGAGAACCCCGTGGTGAGGAAGTAGGCGGCAATGGTCAGGCCGTTCACCGCCGCGCCGGGCAGACAGGTCATGGCGGCACAGACAAACCCCACCAGGGAGACGTTGAGGAAGGTGCCGGAGATGCTGCCGATCTCAAAATAGTCCTTGGTCAGCTGGGCCGGAGACATGAGGATCTGGGCCAGCCCGGACATCATCTCCCCCCGGTCGGGGGCCGCTATAGCGCCAATGAGGTACGCCGCCGAAGAGGCCAGCAGAAAAATGCGGATGATATTAACAGAACTGAGCGTCTTGTTCTTCTGGTTTGCCAACAAAAACGCCCCCAATCATCCAAGGGAACGCTTGGCCGCCTCCACCACGTGCCCGATGAGCACGGAGGTAGTGACGGCGCCCACGCCGCCGGGTACGGGCGTGATGGCCTCCACAATGGGCTCCACCTCCTCGTACACCGCGTCGCCGGCGATGCCGCCCTTGGCCTCGTCCCAGTTGATGGATACGTCGATAACAATCTGGCCGGGACGGACATACTCCTTGGTCAGGCTCTTGAGCACACCGGCGGCGGAGACCAGAATGTCCGCCTCACGGGTCACGGCGGGCACGTCCTTGGTGCGGGTGTGGCAGGTGGTAACGGTGGCATTCTTGCCCATGAGCATGATGCCCAGGGGCTTGCCGACTACCAGACTGCGGCCGATAACCACGGCCTTCTTGCCGGTGCAGTCGATACCGTAGTGGGCCAGGATCTCCATGCAGGCGGCGGGGGTGCAGGGGGCGAAGCCCAGCTGCTTACCCATGAACACGCCGGCGTTGGAGAGGTCGGTCATGCCGTCCACGTCCTTCCGGGGGTCCAGGCGGTTGCAGATCTCGTCCTGGTCGGCCTTGAGGTGCTTGGGCAGGGGGCGGAACAGGAGCACGCCGTGGATCTTGTCGTTGGCGTTGATATCGTCGATGACCTTGAGGAGCTCTTCCTTGCTCACGTCCTCGGGGAGGACAATCTTCTCCACTGCCACGCCCAGGGTCTCGGCGCGCTTGGTAGCGCCCCGCTCGTAGCTCAGGTCGTCAGGCCGCTCGCCGCAGCGGACGATGGCCAGAGTGGGGTTCACGCCCTTGGCCTTCACGGCCTCGCAGTCGGCGATAATGCGGGCATTGAGGGCGGCGTTGACTTCTTTTCCTAAAAGCTGTTTAGCCATAGTAAATATATCCTCGCTTTCCTTAAATCTTATTTGAAGAATCCGGCCTTGACGGTCTCGAAAATCTCGTCCGCCATGGCGCAGTACTTATCCAGCATCCCCAGACACTTTTTGTTCATCTCCTCGGCCAGCTCCCGGTTCTGGAGGGTCTTGGTGTTGATGAACACGTTGAGGGACGCGGCCTGCAGAGCGGCCTTCACGCACACCGCGCCGCAGCCGGCGTCGCTGACCGCCAGGCGGCTGCCCTTCTCGGCAAAGACCTTGATGGCGTCCAGCGCCTCGCAGCACAGCTCCATGATCTTCACGGGCACCTGGCAGGCCACGATGGTGGCCTCCTCCAGAACTTTATCCCGGTTGGGGTCATCCTTGGGGATGCCGTAGGCCTTGGCCAAGGGCTCAAAGCCCTTGGCGTCCAAAGCGATCTGATCCAGCAGGTCCTTCTGGAGCTGGTCGCACTTGGCCTTGAGGGCAATGATTTCCTCCTCTACGTCGGCGTACTTCTTCTTACCCACGGTGAGGGAGCCCACCATGTTGCCCAGGGCGGTGCCGATGGCGCCCACCAGGGCGGAGGCCCCGCCGCCGCCGGGCACCGGGGCGTTGGAGGCCAATACCGTTACAAATTCAGTGCAGGATGCTTGTGCAAAATCCATCGTTTTGCTCCTTTCTTCGCGCCCTGCGGGCGCGAGGGGAAATTATTCTTTTCGGCAGTCCTGGGGCTTCTCGCCCCAGACCCTCGGGTACTTTTTGTACGAACAAAAAGTACCCAAAAAGTCGCTTAGGGGGCTTCGCCACCCTAAGGACCCCTAATGTTTTCTTTTATTTACGCTACGACCTGGTGGACTGGCTTTTCTGCCCGGTTCCCTGGGCCGCCAGCAGGCGAAGCGTTGGCGGATGCGCCCTATTGGAAAATTTGCAGTTGCTGTTATGCTTTCTTTGCAAGGATGCAGCACCACTCCGCTTCCTCTGCCGGAACTGGGGCCTGGACCGGGTGGGGGCCAAAACGTTCGATTTGATACCCCATTTTCTCCAGAGCGTTCTCAATCACGCCGCGCTTGATGGGGTGATAAAGTTCCTGAAATACCTCTCGCTGGACAACCTTTCCCTCCCTCTCCAGGGTGAACACAATATGGAAGGTAATCGTTCCGTCCGGATGGTGCTCCCAGAATTGGATGGTGTCCACACGCAGATCACCGTGGAACATGGGGCGGTAAAAATAGTACTGCTGCTTCTCCGCCAGGATCTTATCCCAGTTGCGGGTGTCCAGGTACAGATACCCGCCGGGCGTTACCAGACGGTCCATCGCCCCCAGGGTCCGCACCACGTCCTCGTTGGATACGTAGGGCAGAGAGTTGCCTGTGCTCATCACACAGTCATACTTCCCCGGCGCAGTTTTGTCAATCTCCCGAAAATCTGAGGGAAACAGCTCCACCTTGAGATTACGTTTCTCCGCCTTTTCCCGGCACTTGGACAGCATGACCTCGCTCAAATCAGAGCCTGTGACCTGATACCCCAGCTCCGCCAGCTCCAGCGTCAGATTGCCGCTGCCAATAGAGCAGTCCAGCAAAGTGTTTACGCCTGTACCGGCAAAAATATTCTCGTAATGCTCCCGGAAGATATCCCATCCCCGCTGGTTGAAGCGCAGATCATAAATCTCTGCGCGGTCATAAAGAGAAGTCATGCTTCCTCCTCCGTCCACCGCTCACATCCGCCCTGGGGGTCGTCGGACAGGCCCAGCAGGTAGTCAGCGGAGACGTGGTAGTGACGGCAGATTTTGGCAATATTTTCAGAAGTCGTAGTTCGTTTCCCGCTCTCCATCTCGCTGACATTGGTTTGCCGCGTGCCAATGATGTCGCCCAAGTCCTTCTGTGTTTCGTTATGCAATTTTCGGATCTCTTGCAGCCGCAAGCCAAATAATTCCGTTGAAAACATAAAAGCTCCTTGACAATACCATGTTTTGTGATATAATCACACTATAGAATATCACAAAATATGGTAAGCAGAAAGGACGATACATCATGAGCATCCTACAAGAAATCTACAGCGGCGGGTATTGTCCCTGCGAGACAGCAGAGAAAATCCCTCCGGCAGTGAAAGACAGGAAGTGGGCGTTTTTTGACGAAATTGAGAAACGGTTTGGCATAGAGGTCATTGAGCGCCACTGGGACGACCTCTGTGAAGCGGACAGCGCCCGTGACTACGCCAATTTCCGGGAAGGGTTTCGTTTAGGGATATCCCTGATGATGGAGTTACTGTAACATCCAGCACCCCGGGGAGTTTGCTAAGACAAGACGGTAGGGGCTACCGACCACCACGCTGAAAGAGAAGCAGGGAGGAACGAAGCGGACGGCAGTAAGATTAGACCAAACCGACTGTGCCTCGGGCGCAAAACTAATCAAAAAATAAGGGATTCTTAAACCGCCAGGTTTAAGCGCGTTTTTGCCTACTTTTGCCGCGCGGCAAAAGTAGGCGCGGGGTCCGGGGCTGCGTAAGCCCCGGGCTGCGAATCGAAACCGCTGCCACGCCGCCCGCAGGGCGGCAGATAAGAAAACCCCGGCGGCGGGACCCCGCCGCCGGGTTACGATCAGTTCTCCTCGGGCTTAGGCTTATACTGCTCTTCTCCAGTCTCTATATAAAGGATAAAGTCATTGATCTTTGCCTCGCTCCAGCCTGCGGCCCGCAGGCCTAGGAGAAGCCTAGCCACTTCCGTCATATTCATCACTTACATCCTTTCTAAGCTCACGCTCTGTCAGACCGGGGAGGAAATTTTTAGAACAGTCCGGAAACCTTACCGGTCTCGGTGTCCACATCGACGCGGCGGTACGCCGGGTCGGAGCTGGTACCGGGCATCATGGAAATGGTACCGGCCATCGGGCACAGGAACTTGGCTCCGCCGTACTCCAGAATGTCGCGGATGGGCAGACGCCAGCCCTTGGGCACGCCCTTCCAGCTGGGCTCGTGGCTCAGGGACAGGTGGGTCTTCACCATCATGGTGCAGTAATCAGCATACTTGGGATCGCTCTCGAACCGCTTGGCCTTCTCCAGGGCCAGGGGAGCCCAATCCACGCCGTCGGCGCCGTAGACCTCCTTGGCGATCTTCTCCACGCGCTCCCGCAGAGGCATCTCCAGAGGATACAGGAACTTGATCTCGTTGGACTCCTTGCAGGCGTCCACAACGGTCTCGGCCAGCTCGATGGCGCCCTCGCCGCCGTAACGCCAATGGTTCGACAGGGCGCAGCGGACGCCGCGCTCGGCGCACAGACGGCGCAGCAGGGCGATCTCCGCCTCGGTGTCGGTGTAGAACTGGTTGATGCAGACCACGGGCACGATACCGGACTTCTTGATGGTCTCCACATGGTGGAACAGGTTCTCGGTGCCCTTCTCCAGCAGCTCCAGGTTCTCCTTGGTGTACTCCTCCGGCAGAGGACGGCCGGCAACCACGGTGGGGCCGCCGCCGTGCATCTTCAGAGCGCGGATGGTGGCCACCAGCACGGACACATTGGGGGTCAGGCCGCTCAGGCGGCTCTTCACGTTCCAGAACTTCTCAAAGCCGATGTCGGCGGCGAAGCCGGACTCGGTGACATGGTAATCGAACAGCTTCAGAGCCAGCCGGTCGCCGATGACGGAGGACTGGCCGATGGCGATGTTGGCGAAGGGGCCGGCGTGGATCAGCATGGGCTGATGCTCCACGGTGTAGCACATGGTGGGGTTGATGCAGTTGCGCATCCAGGCGGTCATTGCGCCGGCGACCTCCAGGTCCTCGGTGGTCACGGGCTCGCCCTTGCGGTTGTAGGCCACCACGATCTTGCCGATCCGCTCGCGCAGGTCCTTCAGGTCCTTGGCCACGGCCAGGATGGCCATCAGCTCGGAACCCACGGCGATGCCGAACTTGCTCTCCATGAGGTAGCCGTCCTTGCTGCCGCCGATGCCCATGATGATGTTGCGCAGACCCTGGGCGCAGAAGTCCAGGACCCAGCCCATCTCCACCCGCTTGGGGTCGATGTCCAGGCGCTTGAGGCCCCGCTTGGCCAGCTGCTCGTCGTCATAGTTGCGCTCATGCTGCATACGGGCGTTCAGGGCCACCATGGCCAGGTTGTGGGCGTTCATGATGTCGTTGATGTCGCCGGTGAGGCCCAGGGAGAACTCGGTCATGGGCATCAGCAGAGCGTTGCCGCCGCCGGCGGCGGTGCCCTTGACGTTCATAGTGGGTCCGCCGGAGGGCTGGCGCAGGCAGCCGCCCACGTTCTTGCCGATCTTGCCCAGGCCTTCCACCAGGCCCAGAGAGACGGTGGACTTACCCTCGCCCAGGGGGGTGGGGGTGATGGCGGTGACTTCGATGAACTTGCCGTCGGGCTTGTCCTTCAGACGGTTCATGATCTTGATAAAGTCCAGCTTGGGGGTCTTGCCATAGGGGATGATCTCGTCGGGCTCCAGGCCCAGCTTCTTCCGGAATTCCTCCACGGAGGGCAGGGTCTTCTCCGCCTCTTCCGCGATCTGCCAGTCCTTATAGACTGTGGGGTCCAGGGTTACGCGCCCGGTTTCCGGGTCCACATACTTGCCGTCCTTGAATTCGATTGCCATAGGAATCCTCCTTGTTCCCGGGATATTTCACCACCCCCGGGAAAATTTTATTTTGACGCCGCGCTTCAATCGTCCACGCCCCCGGCGCCAATAACAATGTAGAGCCGCGGCTCCGCCGCGGAGATCCGGGACGAATCCATTCCGTCCCAGGATACATGGAAATTGTAGCAAACCTGCGCACTTTTTGCAAGTGTCAAAATGACAAACTTTTAACAATATCCTTGTGCAAGCCGACAACACCTTGCTGTCAGGGGATGGTCCAGCCGCACGCCGCCCGGTTGAAATAGTCGATCAGCCGGGCGGGATGATAGAAGCACTCGTAGGTCTCGTCCAGCCCGAAATGGTCGTAGACGCAGCCGTACAGCTCATTTCCGAAGCTGTAGGCAGCCATCTGGTCCAGTGACTTGCTGCCGTAGAGATAAGGGTTCAGCCACACCTGTTCCCATTGGCGCTCCATGTCCTCCCCGGTAAATTCTCCGGTTCTGATCCGCCCCACGGTATCGCAGAAAAGCTGGAAGTGCTCCGGAAAATGTTCATTGAGCAGGGGAATGGAGGGGACGCCCAGGTTGGGCGGCAGCGACTGGTCCAGCCGTTTGGAGATCACGCCTTCGGCGTTGTTGCAGAACTTTACCGCCAGTCCCTCCCAGGCGAAGCTGCGGATATACTGCTCCAGCAGACTTTGGTTATCGGGAATACTCTCCGCCATCTTGAAGGTCTGGAGGTGGTGCATCTCGTGGAGGATCAGCCAGGGCAGTTCCTCCAGGGAGCAGTATTTATCGATCCCGAACAGGTCCACGTGAAAAGCCCCCTCGCTGGGGTAGCCGAAAGACCGGCCGAAGCTGAGGGTGGAGACCACCGCCGGGTCCGGGATCATTTCTGTCCCTTTGGGAAACATTGCCGCCAGCTTTCGCTGCACCTCCGTCAGGAGATCATCGGTCAGGAAAGTTTTCAGCCGCTGACAGCGGTCCTCATACTTCTGCGGATCGCGGACGCAGTCCAGCCATTGGCTGTGCTTCTCCCGCAGGTGATTTCTGTGGTGGTCGCCGCTGAGGTCGGGGATCTCCTCCGGAGCGATGGTATTCAGCCGGGAGAAATAGTCGATCAGATGCTCCGTGGAGGATAGCTCATAGCGGCGCAGCTCGAACTGGTAGTCCTCGTGGGCCAAAATTTGACGCACCGTCTCCCGGTCCCCGGGATGGAAGGCCAGACCGGACACATATTTCAGCATCAGCGGGATGCTGGACATCCGCAGTTCCATCGCCTAATCCTTTCCGTTTTGGAAGCAGTCGCGGACCTCGCCGCTCATATAGAGGGAGCCCAGGGCGCAGGCCACGCCGTCCGGGCCCTCCGCCTCGATGGCCTTCGCCACGCCCTCCGCCACGCTCCCGCAGGGGGTGGCCTTGGCGCCCAGGGCGGAAATGCGGCGCGCCAGCTCCTCCGCCTTCATGGCCCGGGGATTGTTGGGCCGGACGGTGAAGAACTGGTCCGCCAGGGGCACGATCAGCCCCAGGATGGATTCCACGTCCTTGTCCGCCATGACGCCGGTGACAAAGGTGATCTTCCGGTCCGGGAAGAGCCGCCGGAGACTCTCCGCCGTGGCCCGGATGCCGTGGGGGTTGTGGCCCCCATCCACGATGAACACCGGGTCCCGACGCAGCACCTCGAACCGGGCGGGCCAGCGGGTGGCGGCCATGCCCTGCCGGACGGCATCGTCGGAGATCTTCCAGCCCCGCTCCCGCAGGACGGCGACGGTCTCCAGCACCACGGCGGCGTTGTTGAGCTGGTAGCGGCCCGCCAGAGGAATTTGAAGGTCCTTCCAGCCGCCGTAGGAGAAGCGCTGGCCGTCCAGGCCGAACTCACCGGGGACGATCTGTGAGAAATCGGGGCAGCGCAGAGACGCCCCCCGCTCTCGGCAGGTCCGCTCAAAGACCTCGTCGGCCTCCGGGTTGCCGCCGTAGCTGACCACCGCGCCGCCGGACTTGATGATCCCGGCCTTGGCCCGGGCGATGTCCGCCATGGTGGGGCCCAGCTCCTTTACGTGGTCCAGCCCCATGGCGGCGATGACCGCGGCCTCCGGAACGTCGATGACATTGGTGGAATCCAGTTCTCCGCCCATGCCGGCCTCCAGCACCACGATGTCGCACTTCTCCCGGAGGAAATACTCCATGGCCAGGGCGGTAATCAGCTCGAACTCCGTGGGGGCGTCCTCCATGGCGTCGGCGTAGGGCTGGATGTGGGCGGTCAGCTCCGACAGGGTATCGTCGGGGATCTGCCGGCCGTTCACCTGCATCCGCTCATTGAAGCGGTTAATGAAGGGGGAGGTGTAGAGGCCCGTCCGATATCCGGCGTGCTCCAGGATGGAGGCCAGCATGGCGGCGGTGGAGCCCTTGCCGTTGGTCCCGGCGATGTGGATGAATTTCAGCTTTTTGTGGGGATCGCCCAGCTTTCCCAAAAGCTCCTGGGTCCGCTCCAGGCCCAGCTTGCTGCCCACCCAGTTGACGGAGTGGATGTATTTGAGCGCTTCTTCGTAGGTCATATGGTTTTACCTGATTTCTGATATACTTTTCTTTTTATGCCCGGGAGAGCAGATGGCTGACCACGGGCTTGTAGACCGCGCGATTGACAATAGTGACCACCACGGCATTCACAGCGATGGTCAGGGGCTTGGTTGCCAGACGCTGAATGAAGTTTGTTCCCAGCAGAATCCAGAAGATGGTGATATCCTGCTTGACCATAATGCAGCTGTAGAGCGTGCTGCCCACAAGGCCGAACACGAAGCTGTTCAGAATGCCCACCACTACCGCGATAGCCGCCACCTTCCAGGTGTCTTTGGTTTCGGCCAAGGGACTGCGGAAGATATACTTCGTGCTGACGCCGCTGAGGACGCCCACCGCCAGGGGACCCAGCACCAGGGGCGGGAACCAGGTGCCGTAGCCGCTGAGAATGGTGCCGAGGAAATCAGCGATCACGGCCACAATGGCGCCGGGAATGGGACCCAGCCACATGCCGGCCAGGATGACGGGGATACTCTCAAAGCTGATGCGGAGGGTGTCGCTGGCCTGAATGCTCAAAAAGCGGGCCAGGATGATCTGCATGGCGATGAGGGCCGCCATCATGACCAGGTTCTGAGTGGAAAAGGTCTTCCTGAGGGATGTTTTCTGATTCGGGTTACGCTCCATTTGCGTTTCCTCCTTAAAATTCCGCCCGGTCAGGGCTGTTTTAGGAGGTAAAGTTTGGCTTCCATTCGAGGCCCCCGGAACAAAAATATGCCAATCCAAGCCGTAAAACGGCCAAGATTGGCATGGATACATCCCGGAAAATGGCGCACAAGGTGCCTCTGCTTGATACTCTGCGCAGCCAACTGCCCCGGGGACCGTCATTTCACCTGCGGCGAAACGACCATCCCGGCAGCGCACGCGTATGGGGACGTCATTTTGCCTGCGGCAAAACGACCGTCCCGGCAGCACACGCGCTGCCTGGTAGCGGATGCAGCATACCATCGTAGACCCTATTTCGCGGGGGTCCTTCGTGCAAGGGCAACTTCCCAGCCGCTTGCCACTTTACGCGATATGCTTACTCTACCAATCCTATTATGTTGTCCGCCGGGACCCTCTTCCCGGCAACAGGGCTATCATACACCATATGGCGGGATATTGCAAGTTCTTTCACAAAGGTTTTGGGAGAAATTTTCCGCGCCCTACAATTCCGCTCCGATCTTCTTCATGCGGCCCAGCACGATGTCCCCCACATTGGCCAGATCCTCAGCGGTAAAGGCGTAGCGGAAGTTATCGGAGAACAGGATCTGGGCGTTAGGGGGAAACTCGTCGTCTCCGGCCCAGAGGAGGAACTGGATGGTCAGGCCCTCCATCAGCTCCAGCTCCCAGCCGCAGTCGCTGCGGGAAAGTTTTTTTGCAGGGAGCTTTTCCATGATTTTGTTGAGCAGGTCCAGTTTGCTGCCGTAGGAGAAGGCGAAGCGCTTGATGCACCGGCCGGTGAACTGCTGGAGGTAGACTTCCCCCCAGGGGAAGTCCCGATAGGTCAGGTATTGGCCCAGGGGCTGGGCCTTCCGGCCATCCAGGAGATATCTTAAAAACAGGATGCGCTCCGCGTTGGTCAGGGGGGAGGGGCCCACCACGGTGTAATCCGGATGGGAGACCAGAAACTGCTCCCCCAGGAGGTTCATGGTAATGGTGCGGGCCTCCCCGTCGTAGGGGAGGCCGCATCGGGCGGCCATCTCCGCGGGGTCCATTTCTTTATACTTTTCTAAATAGAACTCCAAAGGTTTTTCTTCCTTGTTGTTGATAACTTCCATAGCAGTTCTTTTCACGCCCGGAGGGCGGGAACGCTCCTTTTGTTCTTCTTTTTCTGTTCTTCGCGCCGTTCCGGCGCGAGGGGGTGTTTTTTCTTTGCGGAACCCCGGGGGCTACGCGCCCCCGGACCCTGCGCCTACTTTTTGTGTGGACAAAAAGTAGGCAAAAAGCCACTTAAACCTAGCGGTTTAAGAATCCCTCATTTTTTGATTAGTTTTGCGCCCAAGGCACAGTCCGTTTGGTCTAAACCTTACTGCTGTCCGCTTCGGTCATCTTCTGCGTCTATTTCAGCGTGGTTGTCGGTGGCCCCTACCGTTTAGCGGGGCTAACTCCCCGGGGTGCGTTTTGCAGGCTGGTCCGTTAGGACGAATCCCCGTAGATGGCTCTACCCCTTTAAAAGGGCGTCAGCCGGAGTTGGTCTATTACCAGTCCCCTAGATCAGATGCCCGTAGGACCGCTCGTTCACATGGCACCGCAACTCTTCATTTCCACCCAGTGTTCGCAACCCCCTCGCCGAGGTCCCTTGCCGACAGGCGGGACCGAGAAGGGAGTCCAGAACCGTAGGTTCTGGCGCGTTTTTGCCTACTTTTGGCGCGGGCCAAAAGTAGGCGAGGAGTCCGGGGGCGAGAAGCCCCCGGGCCGATTGAAGAAAAATCTGCCGTGCCGCGCGGAGCGCGGCAGATTACCCCCAAAGGGCCGACAACGCGGGAATGATCTGCTTTTTACGGGACATCACCCGGGGCAGAAACGCCTCATGCTCCTTCAGCTCCGTATTGAACGCCTGCTGGAAGGTATCCTCCCCGCCGACGCAAAGAATTTTGCTCCCCTCCAGCAGCACGTCCGTCAGCATCAGAAGGATCATGCTGTATTTGTGCTCCTCCTTCGTCCGCTCCATAAGCTGGAGAAACTCATCCTTCCTTTTCAGCTGGCGGTCGGAATCCACGCAGGTGATCTGCCCCACGCCGAAGTCGTGGCCCGCAATATGGAACTCCTTGAAATCCGTGAACAGAAGCTGCTCCACCGGCTTGTCCTCCGGCGTGGAGGCGGAGAAAATCTTCCGGCCCAGCTCGTCCAGAGACAAGTCCGCAATATGGGCCATGCGCTCCGCCATGCGGCGGTCCCTGGGCGTGCAGGTGGGGGACTTGAACATCACCGTATCCGACACGATGGCCGCCGCCATCAGACCCGCCAGCTTGGGCGAGGGCATCAACCCCCGCTCCTGATACATCCCCGCCACGATGGTACAGGTGCTGCCCACCGGCTCGTTGCGGAAATAAATGGGATTCTTGGTCTGAATGTCCGCCAGCCGGTGGTGGTCGATGATGGCCAGGATATCCGTCTCCTCCAGGCCGGGGACCGACTGGGCCGCCTCATTGTGGTCCACCAGCACCACCTGCTTGCGGCGGGGCTTGATGAGGTGGTACCGGGAGAGGGTGCCCACTACCCGCTCCTGGTCGTCCAGAATGGGGTAGCTCCGGTAGCGGCTTTTCAGCACGACCTCCTGGACGTCGTCGATATAGTCGCTGAGATGGAAAGCGGTGATGTTCTCCTTCCGGGCCAGACGGCCCACGGGGATGGCCTGGAAAATCCGGCGGACGGTGCGGTAGCTGTCATAGGGGGTGGAGATAATGCAGGTCTGACCGGGATTCTCCCGGATGTCGTCGGGGAGCTCCGCCTGGCAGAGAATGATGCAGGCCACGCCGAAGTCCACTGCCCGGCGCAGCATCTCCGGCTGATTGCCGCAGATGAGCACCGTGTCCTTCTGCCGGAAGGGGGGCAGCTCCGAGGACTGGGGCAGGGCCAGGATCACCTCGCCGGAGATGGTGTTGATCACCTCCGCCGTCTCCCCCAGCAGCTGCCCCTCCAGGACGCTGAGGATGTTGAACAGAGGCACCTCCCACAGCTGGGGGCACTCGATGGTCTCCATGTCGTAGGCCGCGATGTCCCCCGCCGTCATCATACCGTACAGGCGGCCGTCATCGTCGGAGATGGGAATGGCGGAGATATGCTTGTCCTCCTCCATGGCTGACCACACCCGGTTGACGGTGACCGCCTTATTGAGGATGGGCGGGATGTCGTAATCCAGGTCCTGCACCTGGGTGCGCATGTTCCGGATGAAAACAGGCGGCTCAAAGCCGAATAAGTTCAGGATCAGCCGGGTCTCGTCGCTGATATGGCCCAGCCGGGCGGCGGTGTACTGCCGCTCTCCGGTGGCGTTGCGCAGGGCGGCGTAGGCCATGGCGGAGACGATGGAATCCGTGTCAGGGTTGCGGTGTCCGGTTACATAAATCTGCTCCATAGTTGTCACACTCCTTGCGGGTAGTATGTTCCATTTTCTAGGTATCTATGGTCTTCGCTTTACAGGGCGGCAAAAAGACTGTCGCAGTATGCTTCCGCGTCAAATTCCTCCAGCAGGCTGTCCTTGCGCAGATACAGAGGATGATGGGGATGCCCCCGCTTGGAACGGGCGCCGGCGGTATACCAGCGGGCGCCGTACCGCCGTCCCACCTCGATGAGGTCCCGAACGCACCCGGGCAGGTAGGGCCGCTGCTCGATGACCGTCCCCCAGGCCGCCCAGACCGCCGGCGCTTCCGAGAGGGACAGTGCGTAGGCGAAGGCCGCCAGATTCTCCCGGTGGAGGTCCGGATTCAGCGTCCGCTCCATGTCGCCGGGGCGGGTGGCCCGCTGGGCGTAGACGTTGCACATGATGAAGCTGTCGAAGCCGTTGCCCAGGGCAACGCGCTCCACGCTTTTGAGGGTGTTGTCCAGGTCCCCGGGGACGGCGGTGGAGGGGTTTACCCCCAGACAGAGCAGCGGGCGGCTGCCCCGGGTGCCCAGAAGGTAACGGTACTCCCGATAGGTATTAGGTACGTAAAGCCACCGGTCCGCGTCGTAATCCGGGGAAGGGCTCAGCGCCGCCTCCAGAGCCTCGCGGAACGCCAGCAGCTCCGTCTCCGCCGTGGGACACGCGGGAATGTGCATGGCTTCGCCTCCTTTGTTTTCCTGGGTCCAGTTTACCATATTGTGGGGAGACGATGCAACTGGAAATTCAAAAATCCCGGCAGGACCCTGCTGCCTGCGGAAGACAGGGCGGTCAAAAGCTGCGGCGGCGCCCTTCTTTTGTTACTTCCGCCTAAAAACCGCTTTGAAGTTTGGCGTTTTTTCCAACTTGTGCAGGAGAACACTTTGGTGTATTCTATAGGTATGAAAATTATTTAATTTAATTAAAAAATTGGGCGGCCTGCCGCACAAGGAGGAAAATGCTATGGCACTGGTTCCGATGAAAGCAATTCTGGACGCTACGGAGAAATATAACTACGCACAGGGCGCGTTCAACGTCAACGCGGTCTGTCAGGCCAAGGCGGTCATTGAGGTCCACGAGATGTTCCGTTCCGCCGCCATCCTGCAGGGGGCGGACCTGGCCAACGCCTTTATGGGCGGCCGCACCGACTTCGCCAACGGCACTCTGGAGGATAAAAAGAAGGGCGCGCTGAACATTGCCAACGCCGTGAAGAAGTACGCTGTGGACTCCCCCATTCCCGTGGCCCTGCACCTGGACCACGGCAAGAATCTGGACTCCTGCATCGCCGCCATCCAGGGGGGCTACACCTCCGTCATGATCGACGGGTCCTCCCTTCCCTTTGACGAGAACGTGGAGCTGACCCGGGAAGTGGTCAAGTATGCCCACGAGCGGGGCGTCACCGTGGAGGGCGAGCTGGGGGTCCTGGCCGGCGTGGAGGACCACGTGTTCGCCGCCAACTCCACCTACACCAACCCCATGGACGCGGTGAAGTTCTTCCGGCAGACCGGCGTTGATGCTCTGGCCATCAGTTACGGCACCAAGCACGGGGCCAACAAGGGCAAGGACACCGTCATCCGCAAGGAGATCGCCATCGCCACCAAGGAGTGCATGATGCACGAGGGCATCGAGGGCACCCTGGTGAGCCACGGCTCCTCCACCGTACCCCAGTACATCGTCTCCGAGATCAACGCCCTGGGCGGCGACATCCACGACGCCTACGGCATCAAGAAGGAGCAGCTCAAGGAGGTCTCCAAGCTGGGCATCCGGAAGATCAACGTGGACACCGACATCCGCCTGGCGGTGACCCGGAACCTGCGGGAGCTGTTCAAGAACGAGGCCAGGCTCCGCAGCAGCGCCTCCATCGGCGGCATTTACGAGCTGCTGCTGGCCAATCCCTCCGCTTTTGACCCCCGGGTGTTCTTCCCGCCCATCATGGACACCGTCATGTACGGCAACGTGCCCGACGAGGACGTGGCCCGTATTGTGGACTGCATCGAGCGGGGCGTGAAGGAAGTGGTCGGCACGCTGATCGTGGAGTTTGACAGCGTGGGCAAGTCTCCCCTCATCGAGGCCGTCAGCCTGGACGAGATGGCCGAGCGCTACCGGAAGAAGGGCATTTAAGTATGGGAAAGAACATTCTGGTCGCCCACGGCGGCGGCCCTACGGCGGTGATCAACTGCTCCCTCCAGGGAGTTGTGGAGGCCGCCAGGGCCTCCGGGAAGGTGGATAAAATTTACGCTGCCCGGTTCGGGGCGGAGGGTATCCTGAAGGGGGATCTCATTGACCTCACGGACGTGCCCGCCCAGACCATCGCGAAGCTGAACCATACCCCCGCCTCCGCCATCGGCTCCTGCCGGCGGAAGCTCACCGATGAGGACTATCCCACGGTGCTGGAGACCCTGAAAAAATTCAGTATTGACTGTTTCTTCTATAACGGCGGCAACGACTCCATGGACACCTGCCACAAGGTCAACGAGCTGGCGAAGCGGGAGGGGCTGGACCTGCGGGTCATCGGCATCCCCAAGACCATGGACAACGACCTGGACATCACGGACCACTGCCCCGGGTTCGGCTCCGCCGCCCGGTACGCGGCGCTGAGCGCCGCCGAGCTGGCCCTGGACGCCTCCGGCCTGCCCATCCATGTGGTGGTGCTGGAGCTTATGGGACGGAACGCCGGCTGGGTCACCGCCGCCAGCGCCATGGCGGGGCGGCTCACCGACTGCGAGGTGCTGACCTATCTGCCGGAGGTCCCGGTGGATGAGGATAAAATGCTCTCGGACATCGAGAAGGGATACGCCAAGGGGAAGGGCCTGCTGGTGACGGTCAGCGAGGGCATCTGCGGCCTGGACGGCAAGCCTCTGGCGGACACGGGCATCGTGGACGGCTTCGGCCACAAGATCCCCGGCGGCACCGCCCAGCATGTGACGGACCAGATCATCCGAAAGCTGGGCCTCAAGTCCCGGGCGGAGAAGCCGGGCCTTCTGGGCCGGGCCAGCATCCCCTATGTGTCCCCCGTAGACCGGGCGGAGGCCTACGCCGTGGGACGGTACGCCATGAACGCCGCCCTGCGGGACGAGAGCGGATACATGGTGTCTATTGACGCCGTGCGGACGCCGGAATACTCCAGCAGCATGTTCCTGGTCCCCCTGGCCAAGGTGGCTAACGTGGAGAAGAAATTCCCCCTGGAGTGGATCGTGGACGGAAACGGTATCGCGGACGCTTTCTTTGACTATGCCCTGCCCCTGATGGGCGGGGACTTCCCGGAATACGCGCTGTTGAGGTGAGAATATGAAACATATTTATCTGAATCTGAAACGTTTTGACGTGCCTGTGGAGCTGGGGGGCGTCAACCGGCTGGCTCCGGTGAAGGACTGGGGCGCGGCGGTGGTGAAGGGCACCCAGGAGGCGCTGAAAAAGTACGACCCCGCCAAGGTGGAGTTCGTGCAGTACCTGCCGGAGGCCCACCTCATCGGCGCGGTGTCCGCCCTGAGCGAGGGCAGCCCCGTGCAGCTGGGCAGCCAGGGGGTCTACCGGATGAACACCGCTGTGGGCGGCAACTTCGGAGCCTTTACCACCAACCGGCCCGCTTCCATTGTGAAGGCCATGGGGTGTACCTCTACGCTGATCGGCCACTGCGAGGAACGCAACGACAAGAAGGGTATCCTAGCCGAGGCAGGAGTGTCGGACATGTTCGCCGTGAACCGGCTGCTGAACAAGGAGATCAAATGCGCCCAGGAGGCGGGGCTGACAGTGCTCTACTGCATCGGCGAAACCAGCGAGGAGCAGTCTCAGTGGGAGACGGTGCTGGGCGAGCAGCTGGACGCGGGCCTGGACGGCGTGGACAGGAGCCGGGTGGTCATCGGCTACGAGCCGGTGTGGTCCATCGGTCCCGGCAAGACCCCGGCGGACAAGGACTACATCACCAAGATCGCCCGGTTTGTCAAGGAGCGCACCGGCGGCATGGACGTGGTCTACGGCGGCGGGCTGAAGGCGGACAACGCCGCCATGCTGGCCTCCATTGAAGAAATTGACGGCGGATTGATTGCCCTGACACGCTTCCAGGGGGAGATCGGCTTCTACCCCGAGGAGTATCTGGAGATCATCCGGCTGTATTTAGGAGAGTAAAAGAATGAAGCTTGATTTTGAGTACGGCCACGGCCTCATGAGCGCCGAGCTGCCGGACAGCACCGACGTATTCATCCCCGGGGAGACCATCCCCGATCCCCCCTGCCTGCCCCAGGACT
>JAETNP010000049.1 GCA_021768185.1 Oscillospiraceae bacterium | reverse complement strand
CAATCCTATTGAAAAATTCTGGGCCTGGCTGAAACGCTTTTTGAGGAAAATCCTCCCTTCTGCTCCTTCCTTTGATGATGCCCTCTGTACCGCTTTTCAACTATGGTGAGTATATGTGCATCCCGCGGATTTTTCCGCCTACAATGGATTCCCGGTAGAGGAACTCCCCGCCGAACTGCTGCCGCCGGTGCTGGATGGGATCAACGGGCTGCGGGTCCTGGCGGACGGCGCGGCGCTGGAAAACGCCCGGTGCGCCGTACAAAATGGATGTCTGCTGATCCGCGGAGAGGCGCTGAAAACAGCCAAGCATGTGTGCGTCGAGTTTGCCAATACAGGATTTTATCAGGTCAATCTTTACAACGCCGTCGGACTTCCGGCAGAACCGTTTATATTGAAATATATGGAGGAGTAAGATCATGAGATTTCCGAAGAATTTTATGCTGGGCGCGACTACTGCGGCCCACCAGGTGGAGGACAATAACATCAACAGCGACTGCTGGGCCCAGGAGTAGATGAAGCACACCAACTATCTGGATCCCAGCCTGGACGCGATCGACCACTAAACCGCTATGAGGAGGACATCCGCCTGCTGGCCCAGGCGGGGCTGAATACCTACCGCTTCTCCATCGAGTGGGCCAGAATCGAGCCTGAGGATGGCCAATTTGACGAGGCGGAGGTAGAGAACTAAGCGCTTTGGGATCATGGTCAACACGGTTGCCCCCAGCGCAATGTTTACTTCCGGATGCTTCACCAACGGCACTTATCGGCCCCTCCGTCAGTTGAACGGAGGGGCCGATGCCTTTGCGGCCGCTATGCCGGGGCTGAAGCAGCGGGACGCTTGCAGAGCGGAAGTGTCCCAGGCAAAACACTTTGGCAAAAAATATCACAGAATCCTGCAAATTCTCTCACACTTCCCTC
Organism: Oscillospiraceae bacterium; assembly: GCA_021768185.1. Classification (GTDB taxonomy): domain Bacteria; phylum Bacillota; class Clostridia; order Oscillospirales; family Oscillospiraceae; genus Pelethomonas. The sequence goes on along the minus strand of JAETNP010000049.1, from coordinate 20,380 downwards.
ACAAATTTCAAGTACAGTAAGGGCACCTTTTTGAATCGACTTAATTGGAAAGGAATTGTGACGCGGATGAAGAAAGAACGGATCTTCTGGATTGCCGCAGGTATGATTCTGCTTGCAGGCTTTGTCCTCTGGGTTATATTTCTCCGGCCCACCCGCCCGGTCGTATCCGTGGCGGAGCGGATGGCCGCCGGAGAAGAAGATACCCGCACATTGATCGTGGTCTACTCTCATTCCGGTAATACCAGGCGTGTCGCACAGCTATTGCAGGGGCTGACCGGCGGTGATCTGCTGGAGGTCAACACGCGCCGGGATTATGCCGGCGGTATGGCAGTAATGGCGGTGCAGACACGCATAGAGCGTGCCGTCGGCCTGCTCCCCAGCTTGGATGTGGAATTGCCGGACACCGACAGATATGATCGTATTTTGATAGGGGGTCCGGTCTGGTCTTACACTGTAGCAACGCCGCTTTCCCGTTTCCTGTCTGATATGGACTTTACCGGGAAGCAGGTCGCTCCCTTTTGGACGGATGCCGGATCTCCAGGTGAGTATGAATCGAGTTTCGCCTCACAAGTCCGGGGCGGAGAGGTTTTGGCTGGACTTGGCCTGTCCGGTTCTTCCCGATTGTCCGATGAAGAAGTGACCCAACGGTTGGAGGAATGGCTGAACACGCTTCAAGCTGATTATGTGAATCCGGGCCGCTCCCTTGAAAAATACGCCTATGTCTATTTGCCTCATGGCTTTAACGCCGCCGACCCAGAAACACAATACGATGTTCTGTACCTCCTCCACGGCGGCGGCGGGAATGCGGAACGATACTTTGACGGCGCTGGGCAGTCCAGTCAATTTAAGCGGATATTAGACCACATGATTCAAAACGGCGAATTGAAGCCGATGATCGTGGTCACGCCAACCTTCTATCCCATAGGCAACACGGACAGCAGCGTATCTGCTGCGGGGGCTGCTGTAGCGCACTTCTCTGAGGAACTGGTGAATGATTTGATTCCCGCAGTTGAAAGCTCCTACCCCACCTATTCGGAAAACAATTTCTATTTCAGTGTGCTGGAGGGCGGCACTCACGATTATGGTTCGATTCGCCGCTACCTTTATAATGCTATGCCTGTCTTTTGGGGGGGCGGAGGATGCAAGGCCCGCGCCCGCTATTGACACTACCGGCAGTTATTCCGTAGAGACAGAGGAATTGTATGCCGAAAATGAGGGCCAGCAGATCTATGGCCTGCTTTACCAGCCTGTGGGAGCTGAGGGGGCCCGCCCCATGGTGATCTATGCCCACGGTTTTGGCAGTTCCTACCGCAATGGCGACCAATTTTTAAGGTCGGAAATAATATCCTTCCCCCGCATATCCAGCGGCAAGCCCAAAATCCGGGGACCTGTTCACAAGTCCCCGGATGGATAGCGCCGCTATTGATTCTCGCAAATCCCCCGTCACTGACCGGATAACGCATCGGAGGAAGCATCTGCCCCCGCGATTTCCTTTACATACCTGCGCCACTTTCCCCGGCTGTAGGCGATGGCGGAGAGCACCGCGCCCAGCACCCAGGATACCAGCAGGGAGACGGACAGCGCCTCCGGGCGGCCGCTGGGCCACGCCTCGCAGCGGGTGTACCACGCCAGAATATACGCCGTAGGCACCCGCAGGACGATGGTAGTAAACATGGAGATCCACATCGGCGTCACCGTATCCCCCGCGCCCCGCATGATGCCGCCCAGCACCTGCGAGACGGCGACGGCGATGTACCCTGCGGCCATAATGCTCATCATCCGGTAGGCCAGCTCGATGAGCTCCCCGGTGTCGGTAAACAGCCCGAACATGGTCTTGCCGAACAGGAGCAGGCAGGCCGTAATGGCGCAGGAGAATCCGACGGAAATCGCCATGCCCTGTCTGCGGCCCTGGAGCACCCGGTCCACGTTCCCCGCGCCCACGTTCTGCCCCGCGTAGACGCTCATGGCCTGGCCGAAACTCATATTGGGCATCATGGCAAAGCCGTCCACCCGCATAATGATGACGTTGCAGGCAATAACGGCCTCCCCCATGCTGTTGGTAAGGGACTGGACCACCAGCATAGCCACGGACATGATGGCCTGGGTGATGCCGGAGGGCACGCCGATGCGGACGATCCGCAGGGCGCTGTCCCGCCGCAGCCGCAGGGAGTCCCAGGTAAGGTCAAAAATGTCCTGCATCCGCAGCAGCTTGAGCAGGCACAGTACGGCGGAGATGCCCTGGGCCAGCACCGTCGCCAGGGCCACCCCGGCCACGCCCATCTGGAACCCGGCCACAAACCAGACGTCCAGCGCGATATTGAGCCCTGTGGCCACCAGCAGGAACATCAGCGCGGACACGGAGTCCCCCAGCCCCCGCAGGATGCCCGAGAGGATGTTGTAGAACGCGCCTCCGGCCACGCCCCAGAAGATGATATGCAGATAGCTGGCACTCCAGTCCAGGATGGACGCCGGCGTATCCAGCATATGCAGCATAGGCGTGGTAAGCAGCAGTCCGATCACCGTGGTGACGGCGGAGGCGATAGCGGCCAGGGTAATGCAGTTGCCGATGGACTCGCTGAGCTTGTCCCGCCTCCCCGCGCCGTAGTTCTGTGAGATCACGATGCCGGCCCCGGTGGCCACGCCCACGAACAGGGCCAGCAGCAGGTTGAGGATGGGACCGGCACTGCCCACCGCCGCCAGGGCGTTGTCGCCCACGTAATGGCCCACCACGATGGAGTCGGCGGTATTGTACAGCTGCTGGGCCAGATTGCCGATGAGCATCGGCACCGTAAATTCCATGATACGCTTCCACGGTGCGCCCACGGTCATATCGTGGGCGCTGAACAATTCTTTCAGCTTCACAGGGTCATTTCCTTCCATTTTATATTCTGTTCAAATCATAGCACACGCATCCCCAAAAAACAACAGCAAAATCCCATTTCCCGCCCGGTCCTCCTGCGCATACAACGATTCTGCGGGATGCAGAAAAGCGCAGGAATCTCCCAACTTTCTTTCAGCTGTTTCAAATATAGAAAAAATTTGCCGGAAAGTTGCCTGTTACACCGCAACTTTCCGGCAAATTTAACGCACAAATGAAGGAGGATAAAAAGCAGCACCCGCGTCAGCCGCACAGCAGTACGGCCATATGGGCCAGAGTAGCGCTGTCGTTCTGAAACAGCTCGTCCCGGAGGTCGGCACGCCGGAATCCGTTATGAACCAGAGAGCGACTGACATAGACCATCGTCCGGAATAGCTCTTCTGTGTCTCCCGCCGACCCCTCCCGGCAGCTCATCACCGCCATAAAGCGGTAGAAGGCATACAGATTGCAGAAATTTACGTAGCTTTTCCATAATGTCTCAGCAGATGTGAGGTCCAGAATATTCAGGTAAAACAACAACGCAACCATCAGATTCTCAAAGAAATACTCTCTGTCCCCGAAATTCTTCTCAAACCGCTCACGTGCCTCTCGATAGGGCGCAATCCTGAGGGTAGCACGATTACCTCCTGTAAACGACATCCCGCAACCTGCGAGAACATCCTCCCTAATTCTCTTCAGACCCGGATCATGTGTTTTAAGCCTGTTCAACATCTGGATCGTATCCGTCATAAACAACGCCAGCAACTTCTCCTGCTCCGGCTCCTCGGGGAATCCGCCAGAGGCTAGAGTCTCCGCCATAGATCGGGACCAGATAAGCCAGCCGGGGATATCCTTCTCCCCGTCCGCCAGCTCCCGCAGCACCATGCCCATCAACAGAATCCGCCGGGGCAGCGGGAATCGCCTGTCCTGCAAAAAGTCGATACACAGCTCCCGGATCTCTGCAAAATACCGGATCAGCGAGGTATCACCCTCTAGTGTCAGCTTGCGCCACTTCTCCCTAGGCAGGGGGTCGGAGACAAAGTCCACCCCCTCCGGCATATCCCACAATAGTGCCAGCACCCCCTCGCAGGCAGGGGTCAAAGAACGCTCTAGGTAGCCGGCGGGCAGATAATGTTCCACCCGTGGGAACACCTTGCACACTGTCGGCAGCGCATCTAGTCCCTTCTCCGCCTGAAGGGCGCACAGGCAATCATCTCGGAGCAGCGGACACACGCCATCCGACATGTCGAATTCCGCATATATCTGACTACCATCTCCGTTATTCCGGAGGCGATGTAACGCCCGGTCAAGCCGCTCCGCCAGCTCCGGCGAGGCATCCTGCCGCTTCAGGGATAGATAATCCTTCTTGTTGAAGGCAATATTCCAGCCAATGCAACAGGACAGCTTACAACCTGCTGCAAGACAGCGAAACCGATCATAATAGGAGGGGCGCAGGTCCTTGTCCACCGTGACGGACCATGTCCCGGCCTGCCTGCCATCAGCCATAATTCCCCTCCATGCCCTCCGGAATTATTGTCTCCTCTAAAAAATTCTCTCCTACGGGAGGCTCGCCCTCTGTCGGAAGATCACCCTCCGCTGGAAGATCACCCTCCGCTGGAAGATCGCCCTCTGCCGGAAGATCATCCTCTGCCGGAAGATCATTCTCTGCCGGAAGATCATCCTCTGCCGGAAGATCATCCTCTGCCGGAAGATCACCCTCTGCCGGAAGATCACCCTCTGCCGGAAGATCACCCTCCGCTGGAAGATCACCCTCCGCTGGAAGATCACCCTCCGTCGGTACATTCTCAGAACTTCCCGGGATCTTCTCTTCCGGCGGGGTATCGGCATCCTCCGGGTTCTTAGGCTCCTCCGCCTGCTCTGGCTCTATATCGACCGGCATAAACGTAAATGTCAGCACCGCGCCGAAGGTGTCCGTATTGCTCCACGACTGGAGCGGATTTTCGGACATCGTGCCGAACAGCCGGAAATATCCTTCACCCCCCGCGCCCAGCGTCAGCACATTCTCTCCGATGGTTCCCCACTCGCTGACCGGCACCTGGTTGGGCAGTCCATAGTAGCTCCCTGCCCACCAGTCAGGCTGTTCCTGAAACTCCGCGTACAGGAATACGTCCTTGCCCAGCGCGTCCGGCAGCGGAGGCGCTGGCACAAAGACTGCCTCGCTTCCTGCCGGAATCGTACCGATCACCGCAACATTGACGGCCACCGGAAAATCACTCTGGTTGACCAATGCCTGAGGCGCGTGGACGATCTGGTCCATGACTTCCCCCCCGTCCATATCGACCGCCAGATGGTAGGGGTTGATGACCATCTGCCCGGTACTGGGGACCAGAACATCAATCAGTTCCTCCAGCGGTATGGCCTCCGGAACGAAAGTCTCCTCCGGCTCCTCCGCAGCATCGGGGTCCTGGATGCCGTCTGAATCCGGTTCCTGGATATCCCCCGGTATATCCCCGGGTGCCGGAATATCGTCAGGAACCTGCGGATCATCCCCAGGCTCCTGGGGGGCGGGGTCCGGCGGCAGGACCTCCTCCACCGTCTCCCCTGTTTCTGGCGGGACGGTCTCCTCCGACGCAAAGGCCGGAACTATAAATTGAAGCGCCAGCAGCAGCGCCAGTATTATCGAAATCAGTTTTTTTGTTTTCATGGCAGTTTCTCCATAAAAAGAAGGCCGTGAGGCCGTGATCGGCCCCACGGCGTAATACAAGGATATTCGGCTATGGAATCTGTGTACCCACAGGCAACGGCGAAAATGTAAAGGCAACCTCTACGTTAACACCGTCTTTCTCCGTCCAGGCATCACGTGGATTCTGAACGCAGTCCCCGTTGACCCGGAATACGCCATAGCGTTTTGCTTGGTCGGCCGCGCCCAAAATGATAATATTCTTACCTGTCCGCGTGGACTCGCGAATCAAAATGTGCTTATCCTCACGATAGACATTGGACCAAGTAACTGCGGATGGATCGCTGGCAGACTGGATTTCAAAAAACATGAAGGCCCGCTTTGCGGTGGTGTCCTCGCCAACAGTGCTTTCACTGGCCAGTCTCAAGTCGCTTCCGCTTTTAATTGTGCCGGTCACTTCTACGCTGACGGAAAGCGGCACATCGCTGAGGTTTTCGATCGCGAGTGAGTCACTGATAATTTGTTTGTTTTCGATGGAAGCATCAACCTCTATCGGAAGCCGGTTGGGGTTGATGTAGACATTTCCAGACGCTGGCACGACTACCTCGATTTTGATATCCGGGAGGTATGGCTCCGCCGTGATGACCGTATTTCCGCTGGATGCCCGCGCCGGAACCGGCGGCAGGAGCAGCAGCGCTGCAATCAGGCAAAGCGCAAGTCGTTTCTTCATGGCTGGTTCTCCCTGAACAGGGAGCCGCACGGCCAACAGCCGTGCGGCCCCCCCTTTGTTTGAGATCTAATTGTTCTGTCAATGCAGATTATGCCTTGACAGTAACATTGACGGTGTAGGTATAGGTCATACCGTTATCAGCAGTAACCGTAGCAGTAATCGTCTCGTCACCAACAGCAGCGCCGGTAATGGTACCCGTGGTATTATTCGTACCACTACCCGCTACAGTAGCATTGCTACCAGCTGCAGCCCAAGTTACGCTAGTAATGTTGACCCCATCCGTAGTGAGACCGGAAATCGTCACTGTCGCTGTGTGGTTAGCGCCAGCAGCAACAGTCAACTCCGTCTTATCAATGGTCGCATTTACAGCCGTGGTATCGGGCTTGAACGTAAACGCAACTGTGCTGGTGAAACCGTCCGCAGCCGTCCACGCCTCCCTAGGACCAGCAACAACCGCGCCGGACAGGCGGAACATAGCAGCACCACCAGCAGCGATGTCCATAATATCACCACCGCCAGACGGAGCGGTACCCTTCTTCAGGAAGACCATGTTTTCCTTGGAAGCACCGGTATCTCTACTGTTTAAGACCAAATCCTTATCGGCGTTATAAGCCTGCTTCCAGGCAGCAGCCACCGGGTCGAGAACAGCATCAGTAAAACCTGTCTTCTCGGTGTTCAGTCCACCCTGAACCAGAGTGCTTTCCTGCTTCATCTGCAGGTACACAAAGGCACTCTTGCTGGTGTCGTCTGCGGCGGGTGCTGTCTCAAGGAATTTCAGGTCGCCCTTAATCGAGGCGGTGACCGTAGCGCTGACAGCCAAGTCAACTTCACTCTGGTTGGCAATAGCCAGGGGCTTGGTTACGATCTGCTCGCCGGTAATGGACTGACCGGCGGTATTCAGCTTGACAGGCAGGCCATAGGGGTTAATCTGAGCAGTACCGGTCTTAGGCACGAGTACAGCAATCGTGATGTCCTGATAGGAACCCTCGATGTTGGTGCTGCTGGCGAATGCGGGGATGGCCATGGACACGGCGAGAATGCCAGCCATAGCAGCGGAGAGAATACGAGTCTTCAGGCTCTTCATTGTGTTTTACCTCCATTATCTGTTTCACAACATATTGTGCATCGGCTTGCGCCGTTTGCAACTAAAAAGGATGTGGTCATTCCGAGACGATGAAATCCATGGTGTGAACAACTTGGCTTACAAGTGTCTGCGTGCCATCTTCCGCTGTGTCTACCAATGTTACCGCCACATACACCGTATTCACGCCGGGTTCCAGAGCGTGTTCCAGTTCGATCTGTTCAAATCCGCTGCCGGGCCGGATCAGTTCAGACAGGAAAATCTGATCTGCCATCTCCAAATCAGTGAAGATCGTCAGGAACATATCATAAATATTCCCGGGTGAATTACCGATAAAGCAATCAAAATGAATGCCATCGTCACTATACGCATTGTTTTGGTACCACAGGGCGACGTTCTCATTGGCAGCGTTCTTCGATGCCTCGTCATAAGCCGCCTGTAAGGAATCCTCGTCTAAAAAGACGGAGGCGTCAGCGTAACCGATTGCGCGGTTGTCATTGTCTGCTGAATCTCTGTTGAGAAGCATCACGGCCACAATCACAACGACGGCGACCACTACCGCAGCCGCAGCAATAACAACTTTGTTGGACGGAGCGGCTGGTTTTGGGGCTGCGCCGTTTGTTTCCATGGAAAACTTCCTCCCGGTAATGAAATAAAAGAATGGTTTCGCGGACGCTTACCGGCAGAGGATTCTTCCCCTAGCCGGTAAGCGCATCAGGTTTTGACTACGTGCAAAAGCTTGCCGTATTAGCCCAGCAGCTGGAGAACGCCCTGCGGAATCTGATTGGCCTGGGCCAGCATGGCCTGGGCGGACTGCACCAGGATGTTGTTCTTGGTGTAGCTCATCATTTCCTCGGCGATATCGGTGTCGCGGATGGTGGACTCGGCATCCTGGATGTTCTCGGTCATCACGGACAGGTTGTTGATGGTGTGGTCCAGACGGTTCTGGGTAGCGCCCAAAGTACCGCGGACGTCGGAAACATAATTGATCGCGTTCTTGATCTTGTCAACAGCGTCCTGTGCATTCTCCTGGGTGGCGATGGATACGTCGTCCAGGCCCATGGCAGCGGTGTGGCAGTCGTTGATGGAGACGCGCAGCTGGTTATAATTCTCGGAAGTGTCGCCGATCTGGAGGGTCAGGCCCTTGCCCATAGCCCCACGGTCAACCGTGCCCATCTTGACCAGCCCAGCCCAATCCTTATAGGTGGCGTCGGCCTTTCCGGGAGTGTCGTCTGCTCCGGCGGCAGCACCTACGCGGCTTGTGCCCTTGCCGTCCGTACCAGCAAGATTATTGACAGAATAATCAATTGCGCCTTCCTTTTCGGTAATGGAGATAGTTCCATTGGTGTCGTTAGCAGAACCGACCTTGAAGGAGCTGTTGTTCTTCGCCACGGTGGTCAGGCGGTTGGCTGCGAGACGGTACAGGTCGGCGGACTTCGCGGTGATGTCGGTCAGGTCCACCACGTTATCCATGTCCTTATACTTGCTGTCTGCGCCTACCGCAAACACATAGGTCTCCTTCCCAATGGTCAGACTGGTGCCATCCTTAACTTTCAGGGCCGCCAGGTTGAATTCCGCCTGAGCGTACATCCGGCTCATGCTGGAGTCCACAGGCTCCTTTTCCTGGGTGAGGGTGACTTCCTGAGCGTTATTTGTGCCAGTCTTGTCGTAAGTCATTATCAGCGTCTCTTTGGTATCCGCTTCTGTCCACGCTTTGCTGGGAGCTTGATTCATAGTAAATATAATCTTGCTGCCCTCGGCCTTGGCATTCACAGCAAATCCGTCACCGTATTTGGCAGTACCATCCCAATCGGCGGAATGCGCATCGTTCCAATCTTTGGCCAATGCCTTGGCAATCTCGTCATCTGTCATGCCGTTGGTGACCGTTATCTTTGCGGACTGCTTTCCAAACGCCTTCAGCTGAACCTCGCCGCCGTTCTTATCGGAAAGCACCAAGCCGGACAGATCAATGGAATAGACGCCTGCCTGGGGGGTCTTGCCCAGCTGACCATCAGCCATGACAGACAGCTTGTTGCCGATGTCCTTGCTGTTGGCCACCTTGACAGAGGTGTCCATAGAACCGTCCAGCAGGTTGATGCCGTTGAAGTTGGAGCTGTCGGCAATACGGTTGATCTCGCTCTTGAGCTGATCCATTTCCTTCTGGAGCTGGTAACGGTCGGTCTCGTTGTCGTAGGTGCCGTTGGCGGACTGGGTGGCCAGGGTGACCATGCGGTTGAGCATGTCGTGAACCTCAGTCAGAGCGCCCTCAGCGGTCTTCACCAGGGAGATGCCGTCCTTGGCGTTCTTCTGAGCAGCTTCCAGACCGGAGATCTGGGCGCGCATCTTCTCAGAAATGGCCAGACCGGCGGCGTCGTCACCGGCGCGATTGATTTTGTAGCCGGAAGACAGCTTCTCCAGGTTCTTGTTGACAGCGGAAACGTTGTTGGTGTAGTTGCGGTAAGAACTCATCGCCGCAATATTATGCTGAATTCTCATTTTTGATCTCCTTATACACGTTGCGTCCGCATCCTTGCGGATCGCCCAAATGTTCGCGCCGCCCGCCTCAGACACCCGGCCGGACTGCCCGGGACGCTTGGCGCAGGGACCGGTTCCCGCCGGCCTGCGCTGACCGGCTTGGAACCAAACTTGGCATGTGGGTGCGGACTCCTGTCCGCCCGCCTGCCTACACCCATATAATCGGCGGCAAAAAACAAAAAATAAGGGTGCTTAAAGAAATTTTTCCAGAGAGGAAAAGAAAAAGGCGGCTGGCCCCTGCCAACCGCCGGAAAAGCATATATGTTATCCTGCTCTCCAATAAAAAACCAACAATCGTCACCGGGCAGAAATCTCAGAATCGCAGTGGTTTCAGTCCCGAACTTAAAGCTCTTTTTGGTACTTTTTCTCTCGAGAAAAAGTACTACGCGGGAATTTCTTCGTTCTCTCTCACCGCTCCTCCATGCTCCCGCTGCCGCGCGTTGGCCAGCATGAGCTTGAGCCGGTTTTCCTGATTGACCCGGGTAGCCCCGGCGTCGTAGTCGATAGCGACGATGTTGACGTTAGGATTCCGCTCCTTGATAGGCTTCATCATCCCCTTGCCGCAGATATGGTTGGGCAGGCATCCGAAGGGCTGTGTGCATACGATGTTCCCCACGCCCTTGTCGGCCAGCTCCAGCATTTCCGCCGTCAGCAGCCACCCCTCGCCCATTTTGACGCCCATGCTGATCGTCCCCTGCACCAGCTCAACGGTATGGGTAAAGAGCGTAGGCGGCTCAAACCGTCCGTGGTCCCGGATGGCCTCGATCATATCCCGCTCCTTGTTCACCAGATACCGGTAGGCGATCCTGTAGGCGAACTGTACCTGCTTCTGCATCCCGTACAGCTTCCGGTCCAGCAGGTTGTTGTACACGCAGTACAGGCAGAAGTCCAGCAGCCCGGGGATAACGGCCTCGGCCCCCTCGTCCACCAGGAACTGTTCCAGATTGTTGTTGCCCAGGGGGGAGTATTTCACAAAAATCTCCCCCACGATGCCCACCTTCACCTTGCCGGAGCGGGACTCCATGGGAATGGCGGCGAAATCGTCCAGAATGCGCCGGTAGTTGGCCTTGACCTGCCGGTAATTGGCTTTCCCGCCCGCGGTCATTTCCTCTGCCAGCCGGTCGGTCCACTTGTCCGCCAGGGCCTGAGCGCTCCCCTTCTCCAGTTCATAGGGCTTGCACTGATTGACCAGCGTCATGAGCAGGTCGCCGTACAGCACCCCGTACATCATTTTCATAATAAGCGGCAGGGTCAGCCGAAACCCCGGGTGCTTCTCCAGGCCCGCCATAGACAGGGAGATAACGGGCACATGTCCCAGCCCCGCCTTCTGAAGCGCCTTCCGCAGCAGGTGAATGTAATTGGACGCCCTGCACCCCCCGCCGGTCTGGAACAGGATCAGCGCCACCTTATCCGGGTCATACTTCCCGCTCTGGAGCGCGTCAATAAACTGTCCGATCACCAGAATCGCGGGGTAGCAGGTATCGTTATGTACATATTTAAGTCCCGTTTCGGCGATCTGGGGCCCGCTGGTCTCCAGCAGCTCCAGCTTGTAACCGGATCGGCTCATGACCTTTCCGATCATCTTGAAGTGCATGGGCAGCATATTGGGCACCAGGATGGTGTGGGTTTTCTTCATTTCTTCGGTAAAGACGACATAGCCTTTTTCTTGATCGACCATAAATTGGGTTCCTTTCGATGAGATAGTGGGGGTCACCAAAGCTGACCTTCTCCCAATGCAAAAATAATATCTGTATGTTCAAAATCCTCTCGATGCAGTCTGCTTTTAGGGGAGAGGAACATCATCATCGTTACCAGATTCAGGCTGTCGCTGCGAAAGGGCTTCTCTTTTGTGCCGCCCACGAAGCAGGCTCCCGGCACGGCTTCCCATCCGCCTCTGGCATAAAAGCCCGCCTTTTCCCTCGCGCATGTAAAGATACTGATATCTGGCTGCTGTGAGATGATAAACTGAGCGGCCTGCTTGATCGTCTGCGCCGCCAGCCCTCTTTTCTGATAATCGGGATGCGTCACCACCTCGCTCAGTCCATACGCCAGGTATTCTTCTCCCTTATGGGATAGAACGGCTTTTCTGATTCCGACATGGCAAATCGCCGCACCTGCCTCCATCAGGACAAACGAGGTGAGGTAGGTGTCCGGCGCCGATGGGAAGGTGGTCTCTTCACCCTCTTGAGGCCATGCGGTGTTCTCCAGCGCGGCAATTTTGTCTGCGATCTTCTTGTCGCAATTTCCCTGTGGATACTGAATCAATTCCATACACGTTAATCTCTTCGCAAAGCCATACAGTATATCCCTCATAGCCGGACTACTATGACCAAATTTGTTTTTGTATACTCCATGAAACGCCTTTTTAATAAAAAATGGGCCCTACCAACCTGTTAACGGCTTTTCGATACTATATCCATCGCCTTTGGAGTAAGCCATTCCCACTGTTCCAAACGGAAAATAGTGTATTGTGTAAAAAACTGTGTCGCGCTCCAAATCATCAATGCTCACGAAAATTGGGACCAGTGGTACGCGGCTGGAATACAAACCTTTCGCCTGGTTTTGAATCGCCGCATAATAATCCTCGGGCACGCTGTCGCCGCGAACAATAAAAGGATGGTCGGAGAATATTTTCAACGCAAATATCAAAGCAAAACACGCTGCGATAGCTATGGTCCATCTTTTTTGCGCTTTTTTCATCTCTATCCCCGCTGTCTGCAAAGAACAAAATATCGTCCGTCAGACTCCCTTTTCCTCCAGCGCCCCAATGAGACTCCGCAGTCTGATCTTCACCGCGCCCAGGTTGGTGATCTCGTCGATCTTGATCTGGGTATACAGCTTCCCGCCGTCCTCCAGAATCCGCCGCACCTCGTCGGTGGTGATAGCGTCCACCCCGCACCCGAAGCTCACCAGCTGCACCAGCTGCACGTCCGGATTCTCGCAGGCGAACCGGGCCGCCCGGTAGAGCCTGGCGTGATACGTCCACTGGTTGAGCACATGCACCGGCACCGGGTCCGCCAGATGGCACACGCTGTCTTCGCTGACCACCACGAATCCCAGGGACGCGGCCAGCTTGTCGATGCCGTGTCCGATCTCCGGGTCGATGTGGTAGGGCCGCCCCGCCAGAATCATGATCCGCTTCCCGTGGGCCCTTGCCCAGGCCACGGCCTCCTCGCCCTGCTGGCCGACGGCCATCATATGCCGCTCATAGGCGTCGAAGGCCGTATCCACCGCTTTCCGGACCTCTTTTTTGGTTACGTCATGGAATACCGGGGACAGGCAGGCGGTCAGCTCCCTGGTCAGCTCCTTCCGGTTGTTGATGTTGAGGAAGGGATACAGGAAATGGGTGCGCTCCAGATCGTCCATGTTCCCGTGGAGCAGTTCGGAGTAGTAGGCCACAACGGGGCAGTTGTAGTGGTTGTCGCTCTCCTTCTCGTCCACGTTGTACGTAAGGCAGGGATAAAAGATCGCGTCCACATGCTTATCCAGCAGCACCTCCATATGTCCGTGCATGATCTTTGCCGGATAGCAGGCCGTGTCGGAGGGGATGGAGAACTGCCCCTTCTCATAGATGCGCCGGGAGCCGGGCCCCGAGACCTCCACCCTGAACCCCAGCGCCGTAAAGAATGCGTGCCACAGGGGCAGCAGCTCATACATGCCCAGCGCCAGCGGCAGGCCGATGGTCCCTCTGACCTCTGCTCCCGCTTCCAGCCCCATAAGGGCGTCCCGCTTCCAGGCGTAGAGGTTGGGCAGCTCCTCGACATTGGCAAGCCCCAGCCCCTTCTGGCACTGGTTGCCGGAGATATATTTCTTCTTCCCGCCGCCGAAGCTGTTGACGGTCAGGCGGCAGTGGTTGGTGCATCCCTGGCAGACGGCGGCCTTGGCGGTATGGTCGAAGCCCGCCAGCTCATCGGGCCCAATCAGCCCGGAGCGGGGGGCGGATACCGCCTCCATGGCGTACAGCGCCGCGCCGTAGGCCCCCATAAGCCCCGCGATAGCGGGCCGGATGACCTCCTTGCCCAGTTCCATCTCGAAGGCCCTGAGCACCGCGTCGTTGTAGAACGTGCCTCCCTGGACCACCACATGTTCTCCCAGCTCGTCGGCGCTGCCCGCCCGGATGACCTTGTAGACGGCGTTTTTCACCACGCTGACAGAGAGCCCCGCGGAGATGTCCTCTACCGTGGCCCCGTCCTTCTGGGACTGCTTCACGGAGGAATTCATGAACACGGTACACCGGCTTCCCAGGTTCACCGGGGCCTCCGCGTGGAGCCCTTTCTCCGCGAAGGCGGCCACGTCATAGCCCATCGCCCGGGCGAAGGTCTCGATAAAGGACCCGCAGCCCGAGGAGCAGGCCTCATTGAGCATAATGGAGTCGATGGCCCCGTTTTTGATTTTGAAGCACTTGATATCCTGCCCGCCGATGTCCAGGACAAAGTCCACTTCCGGGCAGAAGTACTTGGCGGCGGTGTAATGGGCGATGGTCTCCACCACGCCCTTGTCCACGCCGAAGGCGGCCTGAATGAGCTCCTCGCCGTACCCCGTCACCGCGCTGCCCCGGATGACCACCCGGTCCCCGCACAGCGAATAGATTTTCTCCAGCTGTTCCCGGACGATTTCCACCGGATTGCCCCGGTTGGAGCTGTAATAGGTATACAGCAGCTCCCTGTTCTCTCCCAGCAGGGCGAGCTTGGTGGTAGTGCTGCCGCAGTCGATGCCAAGCCAGGCGCCTCCGGTATAGGCGGCGAGATCTCCCTCCGCCACCGCAGCGGCGGCGTGCCGCGCCCGGAACTTCTCATAATCCTCTTCTGAGCGGAACAGGGGCGGCAGCAGGTTGGCCGCGTCCCGGGTAGCGGAGCTTCCCATGATCTTCTCCCGCAGCCGGTCCAGTGTATAGATCTCTCCGGCCTCCCGGGCATACAGCGCCGCGCCCATCGCCACGGCGAACCGCCCGTACTCCGGGAAAACCGCGTGATCGTCGTCCAGCTTCAGCGTCTCCTGGAACCGCCGCCGCAGGCCCTTGCAGTAGTACAGCGGCCCGCCCAGAAACAGCACCTTTCCGGAAATCCGCTTCCCCTGAGCCAGCCCGGCGATGGTCTGGTTCACCACGGCCTGATAGATGCTGGCGGCCACATCGGCGTGTTTGGCTCCCTGGTTGAGCAGGGGCTGGATATCGGTCTTTGCGAACACGCCGCACCGGGAGGCAATCGGGTACAGCCGGGTGCTCTGCAGACTCAGCTCGTCCAGCTCATCGGCGGTAATGTTCAGCAGCGTAGCCATCTGGTCAATGAAGGCCCCGGTGCCTCCTGCGCAGGAGCCGTTCATTCGCTCGTCGATGCCGCCGTCAAAGAAGATAATTTTCGCGTCCTCGCCGCCCAGCTCGATGACGGCGGAGGCGTCCGGCTCCAGCCGCCTCACCACCTCGCCGGTGGCGAACACCTCCTGGACGAAGCTCACTCCGGCGCTTTCGGCCAGGCCCAATCCGGCGGAGCCGGAGATGGCGGCGGTAAAGGGCCGGTCCCCCACAAAGGGCGCGGCCAGGTCCAGCAGCTCCAGTGTTTTCTGCCGCACCTGGGAGAAATGGCGCTGATATTTTTCAAAAAGGATGGTTCCATTCTCCACCACCACGATTTTGGCGGTAGTGGAACCGATATCAATACCTACGGTCAGATTGCAGTCGTTCCTCATATACGCTCTCCATACTGGCGCACAATACGTCAATTTGTTAGGCATTATAGCATAAAACCAGGGATTTGTTTATGGACAAAGTGTTAAATATATGTGAAGGATTTCTATTCCTGTTTTGCCAATAATGCTACCGTTTTTTGCGGGAACTTCTCTGCCGCCGCTTCGCGGCGGCACGGGAGCGGTTTCTCGTCGAAGCCCCGGGACCTGCGCGGCCCCGGACTCCGCGCCTACTTTTGGCACGCGCCAAAAGTAGGCAAAAACGCGCCAGGACCCATGGTCCTGGACTCCTTTCTCGGTCCCGCCTGTCCGGCAGGGACCTCGGCGAGGGGTTTGCGATGGTTCGGTGGTGGTGAAGAATTGCGGTGCCACATGAACTACAGGTCCTTCGGGCATCTAATCTAAGCTCTGGTAGTTGACCAACTCCGGCTGACGCCCTTTCAAAGGGGTAGAGCCATCTACGGGGATTCGTCCTAACGGAACAATCTGCAAAACGCACCTCGGGGAGTCAGCCCCGCTATACGGTAGGGGCCGCCGATAAGAATGCTAAAATAGACGCAGAAGGGGAACGAAGCGGACAGCAGTAAGGTTTAGACAAAACCGACTGTGCCTCGGGCGCAAAACTAATCAAAAAATGAGGGATTCTTAAACCGCCAGGTTTAAGCGCGTTTTTGCCTACTTTTGGCGCGTGCCAAAAGTAGGCGCGGAGTCCGGGGCCGCGCAGGTCCCGGGCCATCGGCAAGAATAATTTCCCGTTGTCCCCAGAGGAAAAACGTGATAGAATAAAGAGGTATTCCGATAAAGGAGGAACCCCCATGTCTGATGCTCTGCACCCCACCGTAACGCTTCGGCTGTATACGGATCATAAATGCTTCGGCCCCGGCGTGGCCATGCTGCTGCACCGGGTGCAAAAACTCCACTCCCTGCGCTCGGCAGCCATGGATATGGACATGGCCTACTCCAAGGCCTGGACCATCCTGCGGGAGGCGGAGCGCGGCCTGGGCTTCAAGCTGCTCCACTCCACCACCGGCGGCCGCGGGGGCGGCGGCGCGGTCCTGACAGAGCAGGGTGAGCGCCTGTTGGCGGCCTACGATCTCTGTGAGCGGGAACTGAAGGCGGAAGCAGAGCGCCTCTTCGCCCTTCACCTGGCCCCTTTCGCCGCCCCCGTAGAGCCGGAGGAAGAATTGTAAACTTTTATTAAGCTTCTGATTTACGGTTTACATTCGCCCGCCGCTATGGTATCCTTTTTTGGGAGGTCCCGGCGCACTCCGCCGGGCTCGAACCGGAAAAACGCCGGGCGGACCCGGGAGGCCCGGCCTTTGCAAAAGATGGAGGAACATAGCTTATGGAGAAACCTGTTCTGGTCGTTCTGGCCGCCGGAATGGGCAGCCGGTACGGCGGACTCAAGCAGATGGACAGCGTGGGCAGCTGCGGGCAGTGTCTCATCGACTACTCCCTCTACGATGCGCGGCGCGCCGGCTTTGAGACCGCGATTTTTGTCATCAAGGAAGAACTGGAGACGGATTTCCGGGAGATGGTGGGCGACCGGGTCAGCCGGGGCATGGCGGTCCATTACGCCTTCCAGCGCCTGGAGGATCTGGCAGAGGGCACCGGCATATCCATTGAAGGCCGCTCGAAGCCCTGGGGCACCACCCACGCGGTCCTGGCGGCCCGGCATCTCATCAAGGGCCCCTTCGCCGTCATCAATGCCGACGACTACTACGGTCCCGAGGCCTTCCGGGTCCTGTACGACTACCTGGCTCACCACACGGACCGCCCCGACTGTTTCCAGTACGCCATGGTGGGCTACCGTCTGGGGAAGACACTCTCCCAGAACGGCGGCGTCACCCGGGGCGTATGCCGGGTCAGCGAGGACGGCCTGCTGGAAAACATCGTGGAGCAGCAGGACATTGAGAAGGACGGCAAGGGGGGCCGCTTTTCCACCGACGGGGGCCAGACCTGGAACCAACTGGCGGGGGACACCCTGGTGTCCATGAATTTCTGGGGTTTTCAGCGCAGCTTCCTCCAGGAGGCCCAGGACCGCTTTCCCCTCCTGCTCCACCGCGCGCTGGCCCGCCACCCGGAGAAGGGGGAGGTCCAGCTGCCCGTCATGGTGGCCGACATGCTGGACCGGGGCCGGGCCCAGGTCCGGGTACTCTCCAGCGGAGAGAAGTGGTTCGGCGTCACCTATCGGGAGGACAAGCCGAAAGTGGTGGCGGCCCTCCGGGACAAGACAGAGCAGGGCCTGTACCCTGAAAACCTCTGGGAGTGACCCTCTGCCCGAGATTTGGAACCTTGACCGCCCTGCCGGTCAGAAGGAGTGTATTGTATGATCTTTTATTTTTCCGCCACCGGCAACAGCAAATATGCCGCCGAGCGCATCGCCGCCGCAGAGGATCGCCTCATTTCCCTGCGGGACGCCGTCAGGGGGCACAGCTACCGCTATGACGTATCCCGCGAGGAGCGCATTGGCTTCGTGGTTCCCACTTACTATGGCGGGCTGCCCAGCATCCTCAACTTTTTTCTCAAAAAGCTGACGCTGGAAGGCTATCGCGGCCAGTATATCTACCTGGTTTTGACCTGCGGCCAGTGGACGGGGAACGCGGCGGAGCAGATGTCCGCGCTGCTGAAGGAAAAGGGCCTGACCCTTTCCGCCCGGTTCGGCATTCCCATGGTGGACAACTTCATTCCCTCCTTTCGGATTCCCGGAGAGGAGGAGATCCAGCGCATTCTGGACGATGCGGAGGAGCCCATCGACGAGGCCTGCCGGGTCATCCGCGCCAAGGGCGGCGGAGACTATAACCGCAGCACCGGCCCGGCGCCGGGCGTCCTGACTGCCGTCATGTATTCCGCCTATGCCCATGGCCGCTCCACCAAGCCCTTCGTGGTAACGGATCACTGCATCAGCTGCGGCCTGTGCCAGGAGATCTGTCCCTGCGGGGCCATCCTGATTTCCGGCGGCAAGCCGGCCTGGGTAAAAGCCCGGTGCGTGCGCTGTCTGGGATGTCTCCACCGCTGTCCCGCCCAGGCCATCCACTGGAAGAAGCCGGAGGAGGACCAGGGCCGCTACTATAATCCCCGGGTGGAGTCGTAGCAGCACGGGGCGCTCAATTTTGTAAAAAACGGGACATACTAGAAGCAGATTTCGGAAAGGAGACAAGATCATGGCGCATATCACGCTGACAAAGGACAATTTTGTCCAGGAGGTCCTCCACGCTGAGAAGCCGGTGCTGGTAGACTTCTGGGCTTCCTGGTGCGGGCCGTGCATGGCCCTGGCGCCCACGGTGGACGAGGTGGCGGAGGAGCAGACCGCCGTCACCGTCGGCAAGGTAAATGTGGACGACGAGCCGGAGCTGGCCCGCCAGTACCGGATCATGAGCATCCCCACCCTGATGCTGTTCAAGAACGGTGAGCCCGTCCGCCGTGAAGCAGGCGGCAAATCCAAGGCTGAGCTTTTGGAGATGATGGGCCTTGACCCTGCGAAAGTATAAGCAAGCGCGCAGAAAATCCCCGTACCGGACCGGTACGGGGATTTTCTGCTGTTATACGTAACTTTTCTCGAGTTCCACCACCGCCGACCAATTTTCATCCAGCGCCTGGACGGCGGCCTGGATACGCTGCCGGATATCCTGGTCCGGCAGGGTACACTGGTAGGGCACCTCCGCGTCAAAGATCAGCTTGGTGTGGGTCGGTCCGGGCACCATCCGGAAGTCGTGGATGGAGATGCCCGGGTCGATCACCCGGACCACGGCCTGCACCCGTTCCCGGGCCTCGTCGGTAGCGCCTCCGTCGTTCACCACCGGGTCCATGTGGATGGTGGCCAGACAGCCCAGCTCGTCGTTGAGCTGCCGCTCCAGCGCGTCCACCACGTCATGGAGCTCCAGGATATCCCCGCTGGCGGGCACCTCCGCGTGGAGGGAGAGAATCCTCCGTCCGGGCCCATAGTCGTGGACGATGAGGTCATGGATGCCGATAATTTTTGGCTGAGCCCGCACCAGTTCCCGGATCTGCTCCACGAACTCCGGGGACGGCGGCTGTCCCAGCAGGGGATTGACGGTTTCCCGGGCCGCCCCGAAGCCGGACCAGAGGATGAACAGCGCCACGGCGGCGCCGCACCAGCCGTCGATCTGCAAATTCCAGAAGTGCCCCGCCAGCGTGCCCAGCAGCACCGCCGTTGTAGCCAGGCAGTCGCTGAGGCTGTCGGCGGCGGTAGCGGCCATGGCGGCGGATTGAATGCGCTTCCCGATCCTGCGGTTATAGAGCACCATATAGAGCTTCACCAGCACGGAGACGCACAGGATGCCGGCCACCAGGGGGCTGAACTCCACCGGTTCAGGGTGAAGGATTTTTTCCAGGGAGGTTTTCCCCAGTTCCACGCCCATCAGCAGGATGACCATAGAGACCACCAGCCCGGAGATATATTCCAGCCGTCCATGGCCGAAGGGGTGGTCCTTATCCGGCTTCTGAGCAGCCAGCTTGAAGCCCAGCAGGGTGACCACGGAGGAGCCGGCGTCGGAGAGGTTGTTCACCGCGTCGGCGGTGACGGCGATGGAGCGGCTGAGGATGCCTGCCAGGAGTTTTCCCGCAAAGAGCAGGAGGTTCAGGGCGATGCCCACGCAGCCGCAGAGGATGCCGTAGGCCCGGCGGACCGCCGGGGAGGAGACGTTTTCATAGTCTTTGATAATATGTTTTGCAAGGAAATGGATCATGGTACACCTCGATATTTTTTGCGGCGCTTCGCGCCGCCCGGCAGATGTTTCGATACGAACCCCGGGGCCTGCGCGGCCCCGGACCCCGCGCCTACTTTTGCCCCGCGGCAAAAGTAGGCAAAAACGCGCCAGGACCCATGGTCCT
>JAETNP010000048.1 GCA_021768185.1 Oscillospiraceae bacterium | reverse complement strand
CGGCCCGTAAAAGCAATGCGGTCGGCATACCTTTCGGGGCCCCTTGAGGGGCGTTGTCTGTAAAAAGCCCTTATAGGGCTTACTCAAGCCACCGGCTTAGCCGGTGGTTTTGACTTTATTCAGATGTTCAGTTCCACAGGCTGCACAGCAAATCCGTATACCCCGACGGATCGTCGATGGGCAGACCGGCGATCAGCTTGGCCTGGTTCATCAGCACCTGGGCGTACTTCTTTGCCTTCTCCGGGTCGTTGGCCCGGGCCGCTTCCATGGCGGCAAAGGCGGGATGGTCCACGTTCAGCTCCAAAATGCGCTTGGCCTTCATGCCCATGTCCGGCTGGACGGCGTTGAAATACCGCTCCATCTCAAAGCTCATGCCCTCGCCGGAGGTCAGGCACACCGGATGGGTCTTCAGCTTCCGGGAGATGCGGACCTCGTCCACGCCGTCCCCCAGGGCCTCCTTCACGAAATCCAGAGCTTCCTTGTAATCGTCGGCGTTCTTCTCCTCGGGCATGTCGTCCAGGTCCAGATCGCCGTCCAGGGCGGAGCGGAAGGATTTTTCCTTGTACTCCCGCAGGATCTCCACCAGCATCTGGTCCGCCTGGTCGGTGAGATACAGGATCTCCATATTCCGGTCCCGCAGCAGCTCGGTCTGAGGCAGATTGTCCATGGCGGCCACGTCCTCGCCGGCGGCGTAATAGATATGCTTCTGGCTCTCGGGCATACGGTCCACGTACTCGCTGAGGGTCACCATCTTCTTCTCCGTGGAGGAGTAGAACAACAGCAGATCCTGCAAAAGCTCCTTTTTCGCGCCGTAGTTGTTGATGCAGCCCACCTTCAGCTGGCGGCCGAAGTTCTTGAAGAATTTCTCATAGCCCTCCCGGTCGTCTTTCAGCATCCGCTCCAGCTCGCCCTTGACCTTCTTCTCGATGTTGTTGGCGATGAGCCGGAGCTGCCGGTCATGCTGGAGCAGCTCCCGGGAGATGTTCAGGCTCAGGTCCGGGGAATCCACCACGCCCTTGACAAAGCCGAAGTGGTCGCCGATGAGGTCCTGGCACTTATCCATAATCATGACGCCGGCGGAGTACAGCTGGAGGCCCCGCTCGTAGTCGGCGCTGTAGTAGTCATAGGGAGGCCGGGACGGGATATACAGCAGAGCCTTGTAGGACACCTGGCCCTCGGCGGAGACGGTCACCACCGACTGGGGCGCAGTGTAGTCGTTGAACTTCTCCTGATAGAACTTGTCGTACTCCTCCTTCGTCACGTCGCTCTTCTTCCGCTGCCACAGGGGGACCATGCTGTTGAGGGTCTCCTCCTCCTTGTAGCTCTCATACTCGGGCTTATCCTCGGGGGAGTCCTCCTTCTTCCGGGACTTGGTGACCTCCATGCGGATGGGCCAGCGGATGTAGTCGGAGTACTTTTTCACCAGCTCCCGGAGGGTATACTCCTGCAAAAACTCGGAGTACTTCTCCTCCTCGCCGTCGGCCTTGATGTGCATGATGACGTCGGTGCCCACCTCCGCCTTCTCGCAGGGGGTGATGGTGTAGCCGTCGGCCCCATCGCTCTCCCAGCGGTGGGCCTGGTCCTCGCCGTACTTTCTGGTGATTACCGTGATATGGTCGGCCACCATGAAGGCGGAGTAGAAGCCCACGCCGAACTGGCCGATGATATCCACGTCCTCGTTGTCCTTGCCCACCTCCTGGCGGAACTGATAGGTGCCGCTGGAGGCGATGACGCCCAGGTTGTTCTCCAGCTCATCCTCACTCATGCCGATGCCGTTGTCACTGACGGTCAGCGTCTGTCCCTCGCTGTCGGCGTGGATGGTGATGCGGAAGTCCTCACGCTTGAGGCCTACGTTTTCATCCGTCAGGGACTTGTAGCACAGCTTGTCGATGGCGTCGCTGGCGTTGGAGATGATCTCCCGCAGGAAGATCTCCTTGTGGGTGTAGATGGAGTTGATCATCAGGTCCAGCAGGCGCTTGGATTCCGCTTTAAATTTCTTCTTGGCCATAGTCTGTTTTCCTCCCGTAAAGCGGGTCCGGAGACCCTTGTTTTTTTCATGCCTATCATGAAGGGTAATTATGAACAGAGTATGACTAAACTGTAAATATTAGCACTCTTATAGAAAGAGTGCTAATCAAAGCTCCCGCATCAGGTGAAAGCTCTGCATCAGCTGTACGGAGCCATAGCCCCACTGGTTGTTGGGGTAGACCATATCCGGGCGGCGCAGGCATCCCCGGATGAGGTAGGCCCGGATCTGGTAGGTTCCCATGGCCGGGTCGTTGCCCTCCCGGATGCCCCACTGGAGCAGCAGGGCGCATACCCCCGCCAGCACCGCCGCCGCCGCGCTGGTTCCGCTCATGCTGCCGGGGCCGTAGGGATAGATGCCCCCCACCCCTACGCCGGGGGCGGTGAGGTCCGGCAGGATCCGCCCGTCCCAGGCGGGACCCCGGGAGCTCTTGGCATACAAGCTCTTGCTGGCGCTGTCGTAGGCCCCGCAGCAGATGACCCCTATGGCGGAGCCGGGACAGGTGACGGTGTAGTCCGGCGTGGCCGCCAGGAACTCCACCGAGGGGGCAACAAACCCCGTCATGGGCAGCCACACCTGATAGCTGCCGTTGAGGAGGATGTCCCCGTGGAGCTGGATGTTCCACACGCCGGGGGTGGCTCCTAGGATGCGGATCACCGTCAGCTGCCCGCCGCTGCCCTCCACAGGGAAGTGGTACTCCACCTGGACCCGGGCGGCCTCCAGCACCAGCTTCACATCTGCGGCGGGACCTATTCCCGGCTTGGCGGGCACCCGGCCCACCAGCTCCCCGGAGGGGGAGCGCACCGACACCGACAGCCGGTCCGCCACCGTGTTCCACACGGCCAGGTACACGTCCCCCGCGTTGTCCCCCACCTTCAGGTCCACCTGTCCCGGCGGCTCCCCGGGGCGGAGGACGCCCCCGGTGTGATGGCGGGCCTCCGCCTCGTTGCCCGCCGCCGCGCACAGGCACACCCCCTTCTGGATGGACACGCCGCTCAGGTACTCCTCAAACACGCTGTAGCCGTCGTGGCTCCCGGCGTTGGTGCCCAGGCCGATGCAGATGGCCACCGGCCTGCCCAGCTCCCGGGCCTTCCGGAGGATGTACTCCACGCCGATCATCACCGCGCTGGACTCATAGGCGTGCTCCTGGCTTGCAGGAACGCAGTACCGCTCCCGATAGAGAGGCCGGGCTTTTTTCAGCTTCACGGCGATGATCTCCGCGTCCGGAGCCGCACCGGAAAATTCCTCGCTCTGCCCCCCGGCGGCCACCGAGGCCAGGAAGGTGCCGTGACCGTCCTCGTCCCGCTGGGGCACCAGGGCGTAGGGGTCCTCCATTTGAAGGGCGGCGTCGATGTCCGCCTTGGCGTACTCCCGGCCCAGGACGAACCCGGCGGGGGGCTCGCCCTCGGCGGTCTGGTCGTAGATGTACCGGATCTTGCTGGTGCCGTCGGCGTAGCGGAACACGTCCTGGGTGTAGTCGATGCCCGTGTCCACAAAGCCCAGCAGCACCCCCCGGCCCTTCAGGTTCAGATAGGGCTGGCTGTGGACCTGGGACACCCCCGCCGCGTCCAGGGCGGGGCGGTCCAGCAGGCCCAGCACCACGGAGACGGAGCTGATAAAGGCGGTCCCCAGGGCCTCCTCCAGCAGGTGGAATTTCTCCGCCTTCATGTACCCCAGCACGTACCGCCCGGAGAGCATCTGCCCGATCACCACGTCGTTGGAGTTTCGCGCAAACTCAAAAAAGGCGTCGGAAGCCCGGGTAACAAAATCAATGGTATCCGGCGCGTGGATGAACTCCAGCGCCTCTGGTGAAAGCCGCATGGCTCAAAGCCCCCTTTCCAGATGGTTGACGAGCTCGTTCATGGTTCCGCACAGATTCAGCCGCCCATAGCCCCACTGGGGGTTAGGGTAGCTTAGAAACGGACTGCGCAGGGCGCCCTTGCAGAGGAACGCCTTCACCCGCTGTCCGTAGAGAAACGGGTCGTTGCCCTGGACGATCCCCCACTCCATCATCAGCGCCGCCGACCCCGAGACGAAGGGCGCGGCCATGCTGGTGCCGGTGAACACGTCGTAGCCGCCCCCGGCCTTGGCGGACCGGACCCCCTCCGCCGGCGCCATGATGTCCAGCATCACCCTGCCCCAGCAGTCCTGGCCGCCCCGGCCGGAGAAGGGACTGGCCGTCTCCGTCTCCGTGCGGTAGCCCCCCACCGAAATGGGGTACAGGGCCGTGGCGGGGAGGGTGATGGTGAGGTCCGGCTCCGGCTGGAGGAAGGCGGTGCGGTCGGTGACCTCCTCCACTGTGGGCAGCCACATGTCGAACCGGCCGTCCGCCACCTTCTTTCCCGTACACCGCAGCTTCCACAAGCCGTCCAGCTCCCCGGCGGGGGCCTCCATCAGGAAGATGGCCTCCTGGGAGGCGCTGTAGTGGGTGGGCACGCCGTAGAACACCGACACCCGGATGGAGCCGAACCGGAAGGTGCGGGTCCCCTCCGTCAGAGGGCCGGTGGTCTGGCCGCCCGGCAGGATCAGCTCCAGCACCGCCTCATCCGCAAAATTCTTCCACAGGGAGAGGTAGATCTGCTCCCGCAGGGTGGAGACGGTGAACTCCGCCTCTATGGTCCCGCCCTCGATGAGCTTCCCCCGGAAGTGGTGGGCCCCGCTGCCCTCGTTGCCGGCGGCGCAGACAATGACGCTCCGGCCCCGCTGGGCGGACTGGTCGATATAGGACTCGAAGAGGGACTGCCCCTGGTGGGAGCCGAAGTTGGTGCCGTAGCTGAGATTGATAACGCAGGGCATCCCCCGCTCCTCCGCCTGGTCCAGCAGGTACTTGACCGCCCGCATGATGTCCGTGGTCCGGGCGCTGGACAGCTTCACCGCCGCGATGGAGGCCCCCGGGGCCGCGCCGCTGCGCCCGGCGGCGATGGCGGCTACGGCGGTGCCGTGGCCGGACTGTCCGGCGGGGGAGACCAGCCCGGCGGCGATCTCCTCCCCGGTGTAGGCCGCCCCGTGGAGAAAGCCCTCCGGCGGCGTCCCCTCCGCCGTCATGTCCCACAGGGCGACCACACGGGTATTCCCGTCCTCCCCCAGAAATTCCGGGTGGGTCAGGTCCAACCCCGAGTCCACGAAGCCGATGAGCACCCCCTGTCCCGTGAGGCCCAGACCGCTCTGCCGCTGGACCGGCGTGATGCAGGCCGCCTCCAGGCTCCGGTCCGCCAGACTGCTCAGCTGACGGGCCGGCTCGTAGCTGGACACCTGCTGGTAGTCCAGCAGCCGCCTGGAGGCCTGGGGCTCCAGCTCCATGATGGCGAACTGGGCGTCCAGCAGCTCCGTGGGATAGCCCAGGGAGAGGATATCCCCTGTATATTTGATAATGTACTCCATACCGTCCTCCCAACTGGTGTGCCTGCGCGGCACCGCTCAGCATATAGTATACGGAGAGGAGGAGTGCTATTATGAATCCAGCTTACCTGGACACAGGCAATCTGCAAATTTTTGTGACGGCGGGAGAGACGCCGGAACCCATCCCCGACGCGCTGGTGCGCATCAGCGACCCGGAAAACGGACAAATTCTGGAGGAGGCTTCCACCGACGCCTCCGGCCAGACGCCCTTCATCGAGCTGCCCGCGCCGCCCATGGAGCTGTCGGTGGCCGAGGGGGAGGCGGGGCAGCAGCGCCCCTACGCCGTCTACAACGTCACCATTACCGCCGGGGGGCGGGAGACGCTCCACATCGGCGGCGTGGAGGTGATGCCCACCGGGCGGTCCATCCAGCGGGCGTCCCTGTCCCCGGCGCGGAACGGGGCCTTCAACGTGCGCAACCTGCTGCTGGCCCCCCACGCCCTGTGGGGACCGCCTCCCACCCGCCAGGCCGAGGAGGAGGTCAAACCCCTGCCGGAGCAGTCGGGGCTGGTGGTGCTGCCGGAGCCGGTGATCCCGGAGTACATCGTGGTACATAGCGGACGGCCCGACGACCCCTCCGCCCCCAACTACTGGGTCCGGTTCAAGGACTACATCAAGAACGTGGCATGCAGCGAAATCTACTCCACCTGGAGGACCGAGGCCATCAAGGCCAACGTGCTGGCCATCATCTCCTTTACCCTCAACCGGGTGTATACCGAGTGGTACCGGGGGAAGGGGTACGACTTCACCATCACCAGCTCCACCGCCTTCGACCAGTCCTTCTCCTACGGACGGACCATCTTCGAGGAGATCGGCGTGGTGGTGGACGATCTCTTCACCACCTACATCACCCGGGAGGGCATCTCCCAGCCCCTGTTCGCCCAGTACTGCGACGGGCGGCGGGTCCAGTGCGGCGGCCTGAGCCAGTGGGGCTCCCAGGCCCTGGGGGAGCAGGGCTGGGACGCGGTGAGCATCCTGCGCAAGTACTACGGCTCGGACATCTACCTGAAAAGCGCGGAGAAGGTGGAGGGCGTGCCCCTGTCCTACGGCGGCCAGGTGCTCTCCCCGGGCAGCGAGGGGGAGGACGTGCGGACCATCCAGCAGCAGCTCAACCGCATCTCTGACAACTATCCCGCCATCCCCAAGATCCCGGCGGACGGCGTATATGGCCCCGCCACCCAGGCGGCGGTGACGGAGTTCCAGAAGATCTTCCATCTGCCCCAGACCGGCAGCGTGGATTTCGCCGCGTGGTACGAGATCTCCAACGTGTTCGTGGCGGTGGCGGGTCTGGCGTAAGATCCGCCGTACAAAAAGCATCACCGCAGGCCGGAAGCCTGCGGTGATGCTTTTTTGTATTGATTCGTCAGGGCTCCCACCCTTTGCACACGTCCACCCACTGGGAAAAGCCGGAAAATTTCTCCAGCTCCGGAATGGACAGCTCGATGGCGCTGCTGCTGCTGCCGCAGGCGGGGAAGACCGTCTCGAACCGCTTCAGGGAGACGTCCAGATAGACGGTCACGCCCTCGTTGACGGCAAAGGGACATACGCCGCCTACCGCGTGGCCGATCAGCGTCTCCGCCTGGTCCGCCGTGAGCATTTTCGCCTTGGTCCCAAACTGGACCTTGTACTTGGGGTTGTCGATCCGGGCGTCTCCGGCGGCCACCACCAGCACCGCCTTCTCCTCCACCAGGAAGGAGAGGGTTTTCGCGATCCGGCATGGTTCACAGCCCTGCGCCTGGGCCGCCAGCTCTACAGTGGCGCTGGACACGTCAAATTCCCGGACACGGTCTCCGATGCCGCACGCCTCGAAGTATGCTTTTACCTTTTCAATTGCCATATATATGCCTCCTATACCCGCCGCCAGCGCAGCATGTTGTCTTCAAACAGAGCCTCCAGCCTGCCGCCGTCCTTCAGCCAGGACAGGTAGGACCGGACGGTGCTGCCCACCAGGACGTACTGTTCAAAATTCATAGTCAGTCCGTAATCGGAAAACAGCCTCTGCAAAATGGCCTCAAAGCACATGGGCTCCCCGCACAGGCCGGTAATCCGTTCCGCAATCTCCAGCACTTTGTCAATGTTGTACCGGGCCAGGGCGGACACGTCCTCCGACGCCTCCGCGTGGGCCGGGACGAACTGCTTCGCCTCCATGGATTTCACCTTTTCCAGCGTATCCAGATAGGCGGCCACGTCGTAGATAAAGCTGATCTGGTACTTGTCCAGTGTCTCCCGGCTGGACAGGCAGTCCGCCAGATAGACCACGCCGTCCTCCGTCCGGAAGCCCGTCATATCAAAGAAATGCCCCGGCAGCGGGATGCTCTCCAGACACTCCGGCAGGTGCTCCGCCGTCAGCTCCCGGACGTCGCTCTCCTGAGCCATGAGGAACTTGTGCCGCAGGTCCTTGCACGGATAGCCGCCGTACAGAAAGGAGGGCTCCAGAACGGGATGGCGGGTGAAGCCGCACTCGATCCCCGGGGCGTAGATCCGGCACCCCGTCTGCCCCTGCAAGTATTTATTTCCGCCGATATGGTCGGCGTTGGAGTGGGTGTTGTAGATGGCGGTGAGCTTCCAGCCGTTGGCGTCCAGATGCTGGCGAACCTTGCGGCCCGCGTCCTTGTCGCTGCCGCTGTCAATGAGACAGACCTCCTGCCCTTCCAGCCGCACCAGCCCTATTTTTGCAGGGCTCTGGATATAATAACCCCGCTCCGAAACTTGGATCAGTTCATACATAGCAGCGAACCTCCTTTATGACTGGAGCGTGGGCGTCCAGTGGTGCTGCCCGTACATATCCGTGAACCGGTAGGACACCTGAGTGACGCCCTCCAGCGGCACGTCGCCAACGGTCAGCTCCTCCTCCGTGACCACCAGCGGCTCCCCCAGCAGATAACTGTCCTGATAGTCCCCTTCATAGCTGTAGTAATCGCACAAAAACTCCAGGGTGTCGCCGGGCTGCAGCTGGTTCTGGCTTTTCGCCACCGTATCCGTCTCCCCGTCCGGGTACACGGACTGCACCCCCGCCACATATCCGCCGGGCCGGTCGCTGTCGAAGGTCAGGATCAGCTCCGCCCGGCTGCCGTTGTGGAGCACCGGGACCCGGCCTGTAATGGCGCAGCTGGTCCCGTCGTCTACGGTGGCGGTATGATAGTAGGCCACCGGCTGTCCGTTGACGGCCAGCCACGTGTCCCCGTTCGCCCCCAGCAGGCCGCCGTTGCCGTCAAAGTCAAAGGTATTGTCCAGCCCCAGGTCAATATAGCCCTCGCCGTCATCATAGAACAGATTCAGCTCCAGCTCCTGTACCAGCCCCCACTGCTGCTCATTCAGCCGCAGCACCGGCGCGCCGTCCTCACCGGCCTGCCATACCAGGGCCTCATCCGGGAAGCGGTTTTCCGTCAGATACCGGACGGTCTCCTCCTCGCTCAGAGCCCGGTCGCTGAGGAAGTCCGTGTTCTCCTCCGTCAGGCCGGACACACGGCCAAAGCCGCCGCCGAGAAATTCTCCCAGCAGGGCGGATACCATGTCCCCGCCGCCGGAGCTTCCCCCCAGGGTGCCCAGCAGGGCGGGCAGCGGTGACGCCGTGCCGCCGGAAGCCGCCTGGCCGCTGGCGGCCATGCTGGCATACTGCCGGATGCACCGGGTGTACTCCTCATCCATGCCGATCTGCCGGTAGGTGGACGCCGCCCGGTCCACCGTTTGCATTTTCCGGCTGGGGAAATAGATGGACAGGCCGTAGGCGTTGGTCATATCGGAGGAAGTGCGGTTGTACTTCACCGCACCCAGCAGGACCTCCGCCAGCGCCTCCCCCTCGGGCGTCCCCAGGTTCTTCGCCAGATGCACCAGGTCCACCTGGTCGATCTTGCTGGACCGGGCGAACTCCCTCGCGCCGCTGCGGGCGTTGGAGACCGTCTGGAACTGCTTGTTCTGGATCAGCTCAGCCGTAGACCGGGCAAAATCCCCCAGCACATCCGGCAGGGTGGCCTCCAGCTCCGCCAGGTCTACCACGGACAGGGTAGTGGACTGACCGCGGCACTTCTGGGCGCAGACCTCCACAAAGCTGTCCACGATCTTCTGCCCCACCTGGATGGTGGGCATGGAGGTGTCCTCCCCCAGGGCGGTGAGCCAGTCGGTATAGTACCAGCCCACCCCCGGCTCGGTCTCCTCGGAGGCTACCAGATAATCGGCATACTGGGCCATGGTCAGCGCCGTCTCCGCCGTGGCCATGAGGCAGGCGTCAAAGCCGATGAAGTCGAATTTCACCCCGGCGTCCCGCAGCGCCCTGTCCAGACCCGCCAGGTCCATGGAGCCGCTGGAGGCAAATTTCTCGTCATACCCGTAGCCGCTGACGGAGCCTCCGCCGTGGTCCCAGAGGATCAGCTCATACCGATTGGCGGGATAGTTCTTCTCGCACCAGCGGATGTAGCCCGACAGCGTGTCCGGGGACGTCATGGGGACGCTGCCCAGGTCCTTCTCCAGACAGACCATCCGGCCGTCCTTGACTTGCCAGATCTGGTTGGTGGTGCTGCTGACGGCGGAATTCTTCCAGCCCTTGCAGCCCCCGGTATAGACCAGCAGGTTGACATCGCTCCCGAAGCTGGCGTTCAGCATCTCCTGGAGGTCATAGGTCCCCATGCTGCTGCGGGACTCCAGGTCCGTGCCGCACATATAGACCATGATGGTGACCGTGTCCCTGCCGCCGCCCAGCAGCGTGGTATACCGCTCCCGGGCGCCGGGGGCCACGGTGGCGTCCAGCTTGCCCGTATTGGCCGCGCTCTGCCAGCCGGAGGAGACGCCGCCGCCGCCCAGACCGCCCAGCACCTGGGACCAATCCGTGCTTCCGGCGTTCTGGAGCTGCTGCTGGGGGGCGGGAGGCGTCTGACCGCCGGTCTGGTCTCCCGGCTGGCCCCCCAGCAGAGCGGTCAGCCCTCCCCCGCCCCCCAGCAGGACAACCAGGGCGAGGAGGATCAGTTTCATCATGCCGCCTCCGCCCCGTGTTCCGGCGCTCCGCGCGCCGGAGGACGATTCCTGTTTGCGGTCCTGATAGCCGCCGGCATCGCCTACAGGACCGGCGCCCAGGCCCTCGCCCCGCTTTTTTACCGTTTTGGCGGGACCGGTCACGTGTTTCTCCCGGCCCCTGGGTCTGTTGTTCTCCATAGATGTTTCTCCCTTTCCTTCTATTCTCATTGAGAAGCCAGCCGCCGGGGCGGCTGGGTATGTGCTTGATGCTCCTCCCCTCCGGACATAGCTTTTTTATGATACCACAGAAGCGGTCCGCGGACAACAAAAAAAGCGCAAAACAACAAAGATTTTCCAATACTGCCCGACAAAAAGACGCCCCCAGCGGGGGCGTCTCTGCGTGTCAAAAAAGTGGCTGCGCCACTTTTTTGACTTAGGGCCGTCATTTAGCTTCGCTGAACGACCCGCCGGGCGTCGGACAGCAGCCGGCAGGCTTCCTCCGCCCTTGGCAGGGA
This sequence comes from Oscillospiraceae bacterium, assembly GCA_021768185.1. Classification (GTDB taxonomy): domain Bacteria; phylum Bacillota; class Clostridia; order Oscillospirales; family Oscillospiraceae; genus Pelethomonas. The sequence goes on along the minus strand of JAETNP010000048.1, from coordinate 10,492 downwards.
AAACAGCTCCTGTTTCCCCTATACAAAACTCATTCTGCCGTCTCCTTCACCGCTGCCCTAAGATCAGAGCCGACACCGGCTTCAGGGGCACCGTATCTGTCACCACGCGGGGTTTCCGCCAGGCAAAGCTGGACGCCGCGTCCGCCAAAACCTCCCACTCCCCCCGGGGCAGGGGCAGGGAAACGGCCTTCCCGGCGGCACTGTATGCCAGGAGGACGCGTTTCCAGGGACCGTCCCCCGTGTTGTCCAGCAAGATCGCCGCGCAGTTCCCGGCGGGAGCCGTTACCCCAAGAACCCGCTTCCCCGCCTCAGGCGTCTTGTCGCACAGTCCGGGCAGGCGCATCCGCAGCGCGATCAGGCCTCTGTAGTAGTCCACCAGATCGCGGTTGGCCCAGGCCCGGTTCCAGTCCAGCTGGTTGATCTCCGCCGGGGATGCGTATGTATTCTTTATGCCCCCCTTTGTCCGGGCAAATTCCTCGCCGGAGAGGAGAAAGAGATGTCCCTGACAGGTAAAGTTGATAGCCGCCGCCAGCCGGTTCTGCCGCAGGAGCGCCGGAGGGCACGCCTGAAACCGGCGCTCCGGGTCTCCGGTGCAGACCAGACGGTCCCACAGCGTCCAGTCGTCGTGGCAGGACAGATAATTCACCGTCTGAGACGGGGCCTTTGCCCCGCCCTCCGCACAGCCGGCCCAGCCCTTGACGCAGCAGGCCAGCCGCGCCGCGTCCAGTCCGCCGCCGTTGACGAAGCCGGCCGCGCCCTCGCTCCACAGGTCGCCCTTGACCGCGTCCCGGGTATCGTCACAGAAAGCGCTGACGCCTTCATCCAGTTCGGATAAGTGCGCCTTGCCGGCAAGGACCGTCCCCGGTCTGGCGGCCGTCTCCGCCGCCGCCCAGGGCTCTCCCAGCATCAGCTTCTCTCCCCCGCCCCAGCGCCGGTCCAGCTCCCGGCGGATGCGGTTCATCAGCGGAACGTCCAGCAGGCCCATCAGGTCAAAACGGAAGCCGTCGATATGGTATTCCTCCGCCCAGTAGAGGACGGAGTCCAGAATGTACTTTGCGCACATGCTCCGCTCGGAGGCCAGATCGCTGCCGCAGCCGGAACCATCGGAGGGCGTCCCGTCAGGCTCCTGCCGGTAATAGTACCACGGCACGGTCCTCCACAGCCAGGAGTCCCGCCGGTAGGTGTGGTTGTATACCACATCCATAATCACCCGAAAGCCGTTTCTATGCAGCGCTTGGACGGCCTCCTTCATTTCCCGGACCCGCACCGCCCCGTCGCTGGGGTCGGTGGCGTAAGAGCCCTCCGGGACATTGTAGTTGACGGGGTCGTAGCCCCAGTTGAATTCCGCCGGGTCGCCGCCCTCGTCCACGGAGCCGTAATCAAAGACGGGCATCAGCTGGATGTGGGTCACGCCCAGCTCCTTCATGTAGTCGAGGCAGGTGGGGTGCTTTCCGTCTCCGTTCAGGGTCGTGCCGCCCAGGCAGAACGCCTTGAATTTCCCCCGGAAAGCGTCCGGCACCCCGGAGGCCGGGTCCCAGGAAAAGTCCTTGACATGGACCTCATAGATCACCGTTTCCGGCGGCAGAGGCGGCGCCTTGTCATCGCTCCACCCCTCCGGGTCGGTGCGGGACAGATTCAGGACCATGCTCCGCTCACCGTTCAGGCCGCAGGCGCGGGCATAGGGGTCCGCCGTGGATCGGGTCTTCCCGTCCACCGTTACCAGATAGTCGTAGTAGAGCCCATCCAGATTTTTATCTGCCGTGAAGGTCCAGAGGCCGCGATCCCCCCGGCAGAGGGGAACCTGTTCCAGCAGGCACTCCCCCGTTCCCGCCCGGTAGAGCCGGAGAGCAACGGCCTGCGCAGTGGGCGCCCACAGCCGGAAAACCGTCCCATGCGCTCCGCAAAAGGCGCCCAGGGGAACGTCACAGTGATACGCCTCCTGAAAGGCGCGGGAGTCAAAATGTTCTTTCATGCCCATCGTCATATATGGCAGCTCCTCCACGGCAGTATCGGCCTTACGCAGGCCCTACTCCACAACCCCGGCAAAATGATTTGCCCGCTCAACAAAGCGCATCAGGATCATCGCCGTCTGCACTCTGGTTGCAGCATCTTTCGGAACCATGAGACCGCTGTCCGCCTCCGTCAGCAGCCCGTTCTCCAGCGCCCAATTCACCGCGTTGACAGCATAATCACTGACGCTTACAGCGTCAGTGAGGAAGCCTGACAGGCTTCCGGCCGCCGGCGGGCTGCCCGCATAGCGATACAGCATTGTAACCGCCTGCTCGCAGGTCACAGCCTGACCGGGCGCCTCACCGCTGGAAACGCCCCGGTCCGCGGCCCAGGCTACCCCCTTCTCATACCAGGTCTGGCCTCCCGCCGTTTCAACTCCGTCCAGACGGGCCAGGACCGTCATCAGCATCCCGCGAGTCATCTCCTGGTCCGGTGAAAAGGCGGCGGCATCTGTCCCGCTGAACAGTTCCCGGCTTGTGACAAAATCCACAGCGTCCCTGGCCCAATGCTCTGCGGGCACGTCCGCAAACGCCTTGCTGTTATCCAAAATCCGAACCGCAGTACCGGCAGGGATAACGATGATCACACCGTTCTCCGAAGGAACCGTCTGCCGGAGCACCACCCTGGCGCCATCGGGATCGACAGCCACGGCCACTGTACCCGGCGCGGCGTTTTCTACCGGGATCTCCACCGTCATCACCGCACCCTCGGGACCATTGATGGTCACGGACGGCGCTTGGGCGGCATCCCGCACAGACGGTACCGCCGGCATGGGAAGCGCTATCACTCCGGACTGCGCCGCTGCGCTCTCCGAAAGCTTCACCGTCGTCACAGTCCGGCCGGAAGCGCTCACCGTGGTCGTGGATGCGGACCCGTCCGTTCTCTTGACCTCGATAACCTTTGAACCGTCGGGACGCTCAGCAGTCGTTACCTTCTCGCCGGAATCAAGAGTTGTCTCCGCCGCCGGGGAATCGGGCGTCCGGTCGGGAACGTTCGGAAACGTCCCGCCCTCACTGAAGCGGTCGCCGTCATCCCAGGGGTCCTCCCAGTACGGGGGAGTCGGGGGATCTGCCGGCTCTGAGGGCGTTTGGGCGGTAATCGTCACACGGACCGTCAGCGTCAGCGGCGTATAATTGGTAAACCCGGACACGGTAACCGGTATATCGACCACGACCTCGCCGCCGGGCATCTCCGCTCCGGAAGACAATGCAAAGAAAAGCTCATTCCCGCCGGCCCGCACAGCCTCCGCCGGAAGACAGCCATTCTCCGGAAAAGCGCCTACCGTATATGCCGGCACATCCTCCGGCAGCAGATAGGGGGCAATGGCGGCGGATAAGTCCACCGTCCGCTCCATTGCGCCGTCATATTGGACGGATACCGGGATCAATGCCGCCGCAGGGGCGGCTTGAGCAATCGTGAACGCCTTCTCCGCTGCCGCATCGCCACAGACCGCCTTGACCACGTACTCCCCGGCGTTGACCGGAGCGCTGGCGGTATAGGCGCTGTCGGGGGCGGATCTCGCCTTATAGAAAATGGCAACCGCGGCGTCGCTCCCCGTCACGGTGCAGCCGCCCTCCGGCAGGATGGCCGCTGTGCCGTCATAGATCTTGGACGGGTCGCCGGTAATCGACACCTCCACCTCGGGCGGATCCGGCGTCAGAGGGACAAGCCGGTTGTCCTCTATGCGGTATTTCTCGCCGTCTACCATGACCAGACCCGTGCCGGTGATGGCGCCGCTGTTGTGAAAGCCCTCTTTCGTGACCGTCAGGACAGGTTCCGACGCCGGGTCGGAACTGCCGGGGACCTCCAGCGTCTGCCCTGCACCAATGGTAATGCCGTCCTCCGTTAGATCCACCGTGCCATAGACGGTCCCGGTGTCTCCCTCCCAGACAACGCCGTTCCAGGTCTCCCGAACCGTGCTCCAGCTGCTGATCCTGTCCGGTCCGCTGACGTAAATGACCGCCCGGCCATTTTCGCCGGAGTCGAGAGACGCAGGAGCCGTAAACCAGGCATCCTGGTAGCCGCCGATCTCATGAGCGTCCTTTACCGCGTCATCCGGCTTTCGCCGGGTCCGGACCGTGCCGCCGGATATGGTGATATTTGAGATATCGGCGCTGCCGATGCAGGGAGCCTTCGCAGCGCCTACCGCGGTCACATCGCCGCCGAGGATCTCAATCGTACCGCCGCCGGCGGAATAACCACCGCCTATTCCGGCAGCGCCATACACAGCGTCCTCTCCGGTCTCTTCCGGATTTTCCGTACCCTCCGCATAGACAGCGCCGCCGGAAATGATGATGACGCCAGTCCCGCCGGACGGTACCCCCGCCGCAGCTGCATCGCCTCCACCGATCCCGGCGGCGCCTATGCCGCCATATGCGGAAATTGTCCCGCCCTCAATGTGGATTGTCCCCACTTCCTGGTTGAGCGCACCGCCAATGCCTGCCCCATAGCTGCCCCCTCTGGCCTCCAGGCTGCCGCTGCCCCGGATCGCGAGCTCACTGCCGGCTCCGCCGGTCATAACGCCCGCGCAGCACGCCCCGGATGCAACCCGGTTTGTCCCCTCCAGGACAAGCTCCGTCCTGCTGTTGTCTGAGATGCTGATCGCTGCCTTTTCGGAGTTGGCAGCATCTATGTAAATATTGCGTATAGTTATATTGACCGTGCAGCCCTCTTCAAGCACAATATTGACCGTATTCGCCGTCGGCGTCTCCGAATCTTTCTGTGTAATGATGCAGTCCCCGTTATGAGGCGTGACGCCCCCGGGCTGGATGCACATATCCTCAGAAATAATAATATCGCCGTTTTCAAGATACAGTGTGACTGTCTCTTCTTGAAGCGGCGTTGTTTGTTCACTATATAATGCCGGCAGAAACTCCTGCCCTGCAAGACGCTCCGTGTGCGCTTTGTGGTGATGACACAGAGCGCCCTCCCCTGCCCATGCAGAACCCGGGAACCCGCCCATCACAATCGCAAACGCTATGAGACAGCTGACGATTCGCTTTTTCATAGATCATTTTCCCTCCTCATTTGATTGCCGCTGCATACCACACCAGAAGCAGCGGCGGCTTTCAGCGGCTTCCAGAAAATTCCAGAAAGCCGCCTTTTGCAGTGTAGCATAGAACACCGTATTTTTCAAGAATCGACAGAAAATTTCATTTCCATTTTTTATCCAAAATTTTTTGTGCAATTTGACGTTGCACGAAATGCGTAAACTTTTCCTCCGTTACACCCCTAGGTGTAACGGTTTTTTGCCGGAATTACTATACAAAAGGAGAATGTTGGATGAATTACACTGAAAAGTACCATCTCCCCCAGTGGGAGGAGACCGACAGGATCATGCGCGTGGACTTTAACCAGATGTGCGCGGACATGGAGGCCGGGCTGGACAAAACCGCATGGGACGCGGCGTCTGCTTCTGCGGCGGCCTCCGCCAGCGCGGCGGCCGCCCAGTCTACGGCAAACGCGGCGCTGGACAAGGCCAACGCCGCCTACTCCCCGTCTCAGCAGCCCTATGTGGTGGGGACGTACACAGGAAACGGCGATACGCTCACGGTCACGCTAGGGTTCCAGCCGAAGTTTTTGCTCATCTCTGCGCAATATACAGTAGGCGGCTACGATCTCGTGTACCCCACAGGCTTTATTCTGGCAGGCAGCGGGGCCAAGGCTGGCGGCGTGACCATTTTGAGCAACGGATTTACGGTGCTGTATACGACAATCAACAATAGCGCGTGTCCTCCAGACATCAACAGCAATGGTGTAACTTACGCCTATATCGCTTTCCGCTGAGAATGAAAAAAGCCCCCGGGACCGAGGTCCCGGGGGCTCAGGTTTAATTACTTAAACCTTACGGGGTCAAATGGGGTTGCTTAGTCGGCAGTTTCGGGGGCCAGGGTCAGAGTGACCGCAACAGTACCGACTACGTTCTTGATGGTGATTGTGTTGGTGTTGTTGCCCTCAACAGTACAGAAGGCAGCTCCAGTGGTGACTTCGCAAACAAGTTTCACATCGCCAACAGCCTCAATCTTATAGCTGCCATCCGGAGCAATGGTAACGGCCGCAGCAGCCACAGCTGCGGGAGTGCCAGCAGTGCCGTTTGCCGCAATGGGAGTGCCGAGCAAAGTGAGGCCGGTGTTGTTGGTGACAGTCACCTTACAATCGGCATCCGTTGCGACCTTTGCGCTGACAACTACGTCACCTTCGCCATTGAGCGTATTGGCAGGAATTGTCCAGTTGCCGGAACCATCTTTGGTGAAGGAGCCGGAACCACCGCCTTCACCGAACTGAGTCCAGCTCAAGCCAAGGATCGTGTCGCCACCATTCGCAACAACATTAGCGGCGGCAATGCTCACGGCCTCACCCTTGTGGATGGCGTTGGCAGCAGGCAGAGTGACCTTGGCAACACCAGCGGAAGCCGCAGTCGTACTCACACCAGCACCAGCAAGGAAGGTCAGGCCGGGCAGAGTGCCCGCGTCGATGGTCAGACCGGTAACCGCGCCCGTAATGACACCGGAGATGCTGTAACCATCGGTCGTGGTGCCCTCGTAATCAAGCAGGCCGTTCGCGAAGGTGGAGGTTGCAGCAGAAGCGCCAGACACAGTGTAGGTCTCGTTAGCCGCGCCAGTCCAGGTCAGGGTGAGCGTATCGCCGTAGGCCAGCTGCGCAGTGGTGGGCATGGTACCGCAGTTGCCGTTAGCGCCAGCCGTACCGTCAGCCTTCGTGATGCTCCACTTCACGTTGGCAGCAACCAGCGCAGTACCACCGCCGGTATTGCTGAGAGTGGGAGCAGCAGCGCTGACCGCAACCGGACCGTAGGTCAGGTCAATTGTACCGTTAGCAGTCGGAGCAGACACGACAACCTGAGTTGCGGGGCTACCAGCGGAGGGGTTGGTAGGAGTCTTGGCCAGGGTCGCGCCAGTGGGAGTTGTGGCACTGTCCGCCACAGCGGTGATCTCGTAGCCCTCAACCGCGAAGGGAGCAGCAGTCAGGTCGATGGTCACAAGGCCAGCAGCGGAGATATTGTACTCCTTCTGAACGGTCGTACCAGCAGGCAGACCAGTGCCCTTCAGGGTCACGGTGTACTTCGTGACAGTGGGAGTGACAATGACATCAATGTTGATGTCCTTTGTGATATTGTTCAGATACCACTTGCCGCCTTCCTTATAGCAGTTAGCAGCGGGGGCATCGCCCTTGTCGTTGAGCGTGGTAACGACCATGTTGGTCACATCGTAACCAGCAACACCGCCAGTGATCTCTTTAGCCTTCTCAGACAAGCTCTTCAGACGGTCAACGGGATCAAGGGTAATGTCAGCTGGAGCAGGAGTGAGCGTGGTGCCGTCCTCATCCTTGATGGTGTAGGTGATGTTCCACTTGGCAGTGGTAGCAGCAACCTGCTCGTTGTAGATGATCGTCCACAGGGGCAGACCGCCAGCGGGATTGACGTTGGTGGAAGTGCCGGCCCAGTTGGGATCCATGTCGGGACGCAGCGCGGTACGGGCGCCCAGGAACGGAGCGGTGTTGTCGTAGATCTTGGTGTTGCTGAAGTTGGGATCAGCATCAAAGTGGCCGATGTCCACGATGTAAGCAGCGCTGTTCACGCCGGTGCCGGAAGCACCGCCGACCCAGATCACACGGTCACCAGCCTTGACTTCGCTCCAGGACGTGTTATTGTACTGCAGCGGGGTGGCCTCGTTGAAGCCTTCCACGTTGCTGCTACCCAGAACGTTGTCGTTGGTAATGCTGTAGATGTTGTTGGCCAGCTTGATGGAAGCCTGGGTCTTGAGGGTGACGCCGTCAGCCTCGTACTCGCCGGTCAGGTTGACATCCAGATAGTCGCCGGCAGTGCCCAGGGTCCGTACGCGGACGACCTTACCGGCATAGATTCCGCTGGCGTTGAAGTTGTCAACGATGGCTTCAATCTTGGAAGCAGCCAGCTCGCCGTTGTCGTTCAGCTCTTCGTTGTACAGCTGATAGAAGCCGTAGCCGCTGTAGTTGCCGAAGGAACCCTTGTCAGCGCCCCAGGTCTCGGGCTTGGGGATGACATTGATCATGGCGTTCTCGGACTTGTTGTTCAGGGTCTCCAGCAGCTGGACGTTGCCAGTGGTGCGGTTGGGATTGTAGTAGGCCAGGGAGATGCTGCTCTTCGCAGTGTCGTCGTATTCCTCGATCTCGTAGACGATGACGTCGGCAACCCAGTAGGGCACCTTGTCAATGTCGGAGGAGGTATCGCGGGCCACGGCGTAAGCGGCGCGGATGTTGTTCTTCTCGTTGGTCAGCTTGGGCATGTTCGCGTAATCCGTGAAGTACAGAACATCGCCGTTGTAGATGATGTAGTACTGGGTGTCATGGATCGCGTTCACATAGTAGTTGTTGTCCTGCGTATAGGTACCGGGCCCGCTGATGGGATAGCGGACAGCGCCGGCGGCCACGTCATCGGTGGACAGCTGGACATAGTCCACAGCATAGCGGGGACGCTCAACACCATCGTTGTCCCAGATGTCGTTGCCGTTCTGGTCGTTCCAGGTGAGGACCTCGTTGAGGCTGTTGGTGCGCAGACGGGCGGCACCCTGAATGGTGGCGCTGCCGTCGTTGACGTTGGCAATAGCCACGTTGGTGAAGCTGGTGGTCACATCGGAAACACCGTCGGCGGGAGGCACAGCGGCGTCATCAAAGGTGTACGCGCCGTAGTCGAACTCCGTGCTGCCATTCAGGCTGTCGATCTCCTTGGCGACCTGATAGAAGTCAGGCCAGAAGCTGTAGCGCTCATCACCAAAGGAGGGAACAGCGCGGGTGGGACCGAAGCCGGTGCGGGTCACGCCCAGGTGGGAAATGGCGGGCTGCAGCCAGTTGTAATAGTTGCCGCGGCTGGCTACGTTCTGGACCTCCGCCCAGGAGCCGCCCACGGGCATACCGCTCACCAGAGCGGCGTTGAACACATTGCCGCTGGCGTTGGCCAGGCTGTACTCGCCCTTACCCTCTTCGCCGTTCCACAGTTCGACGGTCATGGGCCAGTTCTGGACCAGGTTGCCCTGATTGCCGTTAGTGTAGTACAGCTCGGTGACCAGAGCGTAGTTGGTGCCGCCAGGAATCTCATAGGCGCGGACAAAGCCGAAGGAATCCAGGTACATAACGTACTCGACCTTCTCGTCCATGGTGCTGATGAGCTCCAGCATGTCGGTAGCGTTGCCGATGAGGGACTGACCGTAATCGTCACCGTCAGTGGTGGTGATGATATCGTCCTTCCAGTTGTACTTGTTGACGGTCTTGGTCACGCTGTCAGCATGGCCGACCAGGTACTGGTTGTCGATCCAGGTAGCAATGACCTTATTGCCCACTTCCACATCGCGCTCCATGGGCTCGGCATCGTCCATGTAACGGACGGTGTAGTCCTCGCGATCGGTATGGTCGTCGTCATTGAACCAGTTGTACTGCATGACGGTGTCGCCAGCCTTGTTCTTGTAGGTGCTGACAACCTCGTCCAGGAATGCGCCGGTGTTGAAGGCGTAGTCGCACTCGCCGTCGCCGTCGTTATCGACGAACTTGACCCACTGGCCGTTGACGGACTCGTTCCAGTTGATGTCGAAGATACGGGCGTTGATGTACTCCTCAAAGAACTTCTTGTAGGAGATGGAGTTGGACAGGTCGCGGTCCTCATCTGTGACCGTTGTACCCGTGCTCTTGGTGCCAACCCACACGTCGCCGGTGATCTGGTTGGCGGGAATGCCCGCATTGTTCATAGCGTCGTCAGCAGCGCCGAAGATGCCACGGATCACGTCCAGATCATCATCGCTGATATCGTTGTTGGCGCGGATGATCTTGTTATAGGTCACGGGATAAGTGCCACCAGTCAAGGTGACAGTCCAGCCGCTCTCGCTGTTGGCGATGGCGGCAATGGTATTGCCAATATAGCCGTTGAAGGAACTCTCGGCAAGAGCAGTCTGGAAGGTTACCTCGAACTCCAGACGCTGGTCGCAGGTGTAGTTGCCCACGCGGTCGAAGTTGACATAGTACTCAATGTCGGAGGCGGCGGGCATCTCAGCGGTCTTGTTGAACTTGGCAGGAGTGCTGATGTCGCAGGCGTTGCCAAACTCGGTGACCTTGTTCTTGCCGCTGTCAGCCAGAGACAGAACCTTGCTGGTGTTCTGGGTATAGACCAGGCGGCTCTCGCCGACATCGGTCAGCAGGGAGGTGATGTTCAGGGTGCGAGGGGCATCCTCGCCCTCGACCTGCAGGGCGGTCTTGCCCTCGGGCAGGACCTGGCTGCTGTTCAGGTCGGCGAACTCGTTACCAACGACCACGCCCTCGATCTCCTCCAGCTTGAACTCGCGCATACCCAGCGTCTCGCCCTTGGTGTAGCCGCCGGAGGTCAACTGGCTGTAGGTAACGGTCTCGGTCAGCAGGCCGCGGAACAGAAGCTCGGCGACCATTGCACGGGGAGCGGGAGCGCCGAAGTCACCGGTGGTGACGTTCGCGGTGATGCCCTCAC
>JAETNP010000047.1 GCA_021768185.1 Oscillospiraceae bacterium | reverse complement strand
CTGTAGTTCACGTGGCACCGCAACTCTTCATTTTATCCCAATGTCCGCAAACCCCTCGCCGAGGACCCGCCGGTCAGGCGGGACCGAGAAGGGATTCTTAAACCGTAGGTTTAAGCCCGCTTTTGCCTACTTTTCGCGGGCGCGAAAAGTAGGCGAGGAGTCCGGGGGCGAGAAGCCCCCGGGCTATCAATGAGAAACGGCTCTAATCAGAACTGCCCGCGGGACCGTCATTTAGCCGCCTCCGGCGTCTAAACGACCGGTCCGGCACTCGGCCGTAGGCCGAGTGCCCAGCGGCGGCAGAGAACATTATTGGAAGGGAAATGTCCCCAGGACGCTCATTCCAATGATACAAGCCGCCACGGCCAGCAGGGCCATTCCGGGAATCCTCAGCATCCATTCATAATTCCGGGGCGCACTCCGCTGGCCGTCAGGCCTCCGCTTGTGGAGCATCCACCAGAGAGGACGGCTGAACCCCACCAGCAGCGTCCCCGCCATCAGACACAGCATCGCCAGCATCAAAGCGGTATCCACACGATCCATAGTCACTGCTCCTTTCGCAATACGTTCCCACAGAGGCCTTACGCCTCCCACCACTTCTTTGGGAAATGGCCAATCCAGCAGGCCAGGGCCAGAATCGCAGAGGCCAGCAGGACCATCATCCATTTTTTCATGCAGCACTCACCTCTCAACAATTTTATAGTAGGTCCGGGCCGTCAGCACATACACAATGCCATAGGCGATAAAGAACACCAGTACCGTCCCCAGCGTACACAGAGCCGTCAGCGCGGAATTGTGGATATAAAACAGGGTCAGCAGCTTCTCCACCATATTGAAGTCAAATACGATATGGATGGAAGCCACCACAATGGGCAGGAAAAAAACCATCAAAATCTGACTGTGGATGCTCCGTTTGACCTCGCCATGGCTCAGGCCCACCTTCTGCATGATCTCGAACCGCTCCTTGTCCTCGTAGCCCTCGGAGATCTGCTTGTAGTAGATGATGAGCACCGTAGCCAGCAGGAAAATGAATCCCAGGAACAGCCCCAGGAACAGGAATCCTCCCGCCAGGCCGTAGGATTCCTCCTCGCCCTCGCTGCGAAGGTCCCATTTGCATATCTCCCATTTGCCGGTATTCCGGAAAAAGCCTCTGTCCCCCGCAGCGTCGATATACCGCTCCTCCAGCTCCAGTATGGCCGCCTCGCCGCAGTCCACGTCCAGATAGGCGTGCCAGACCAGAGGATTGCTGTTCTCTTGATAGACCGCCGTCTCCCGCTCGTATATCTCGCTCAGGGCCGCGTCATCCGGTACCACGACCGTCACCATCTGGACGATGGAGGCGGTGAAGCAGGGGTTGCTGCTGAGTTTCTTCGCAATCGGATACGCAGATTCCCCCAGCTTCCGGCCCTCCTTCTGGGAGTCCCAATGGATCGTCAGGGTGTCGCCCGGAACGTTGTAGGCGGCCACCTCGCCGGGGGCAAGGCCCAGCGTCTCGCCGGTGACGGCGGCGTAGCCCTCCTCGGTGATGAAACTCATGGATACGATGGCTCCTACCGTGCCGTCCGAGAACCGGTCGGTGGTAAAGCTGCCGTCGGAGCGCTGTCCCGCGCCGAAGGTCAGCTCACAGCGGGTCCCCATGCTGCTGGCGGTTACGCCCTGGCTCTCGATAAAGCCCGTCTGGACCGCCAGCATGGCGTCCCCATCAAAGGGTTCTTCCGGATGGGGATAGTAGTCCACCTCCACGTTGATATCCCCCGGATACTGCTCGTCGATCATATCCGCCGTCCCCAGGTACAGGGACAGAGTGCCGGAGAGCATGACCATCACCATGGTACACAGGATGCAGATGTTGGCAAGACCCACGGCGTTCTGCTTCATCCGGTAGAGCATCCCGGACACGCCGATGAAATGGCTGGTCTGGTAGTAAAATTTCTTGTTCTTCCGCAGAGCCTTCAGGATAAAGATGCTCACGGCGGTGAACAGGCAGTAGGTGCCGAGGATGACCAGCCCCACCGCCAGAAAGTAGGTCACAATGGCGTCCACGCCGGTCCGGGTGGTGACGGCGATGTAGTACCCGGCTCCCAGGGTGACGATACCCAGCAGGGTCATGAACCACCTGGTCTTCGGCTCCCGCTCGCCCATATTGCCGCCGCGGAGCAGCTCGATGGGCTTGGATAAGCGGACCTTGTTCAGGTTCACCAGCAGCGTCACCGCCAGCAGCAGCAGGAACAGCGCCGCCGTCCAGATCATGCCGTCCCAGCTGATATAGAACCCGAAGGGCACCGGCATTCCCACCATCTGGTGGAGGATGAGGCTCACCAGCTTGTGGAGGGTCAGCCCCGCGATGATGCCGCCGCCGATGCCGAAGAGGGCAATAAGGAGCGTCTCGATGAGCAGCACCACGGCGATATGCCCCTTGCCCATGCCCAGGATATTGTAGAGGCCCAGTTCCTTTTTCCGCTGCTTCATGAGGAAGCCGTTGATATACAGCACGAAGACGGCGGAGAACAGGTAGGCGATCACCTGGCCCAGGCTCATAAAGATGGAGACATACATATACCCGTTGGGCCGTCCGGGGGTCATGTCCTTCACGCCGGGGTCATTGCACAGGGCGGACATGATGTAGATGGCCGCCACGTCCCCCATCAGGGCCAGAATATAGGGGAGATAAAACCGCCGGTTGTTGCGGATGCTCTGCACCGCCAGTTTGGGGTAGAGGCTGGAATTACGCATCCTCCTCACCTCCGGCGGCAAGCAGGGTGAGGGTGTCGGAGATCTTCTGATACATCTCCTCGGTGGTGCCGGCCCCCTTGTAGATCTGGTGGAACACCTCGCCGTCCCGGATGAACATGACCCGCTTGGCGTGGCTGGCGGCCTTGGTGGAGTGGGTGACCATGAGGATGGTCTGGCCCTCGGCGTTCACCTGGTCGAAGAGGTTCAGAAGGCTGTCGGTGGCCTTGCTGTCCAGGGCGCCGGTGGGCTCGTCGGCCAGGACGATCCGGGGCTCCGTAATGAGGGCCCGGGCCACGGCCACCCGCTGCTTCTGGCCGCCGGAGACCTCATAGGGGTACTTTTTCAGCAGGCTGTCGATGCCCAGCCGCCGGGCCAGGGGCAGAAGGCGCTTTTCCATCTCCTTATAGGTCTTCCCCGCCAGCACCAGGGGGAGGAGGATGTTGTCCTGAATGGAGAAGGTGTCCAGCAGGTTGAAATCCTGGAAGACGAAGCCCAGATGGTCCCGGCGGAAAGCGGCGATGTCCTTCTCTTTGATGGTGACAATGTTTTTCCCGTCCAGGAGCACCTGCCCGCTGGTGGGCTTATCCAGGGCGGCGAGAATGTTCAGCAGGGTGGTCTTGCCGGAGCCGGACTCGCCCATAATGGCTACGTATTCCCCCGGCTCCACAGCAAAGTTGACGCTGGTAAGGGCCTGGACCTGCTGGCCCCCGAAGCGGGTGGTATAAATTTTTTTCAGATCGCTGACTTGCAGAATCGGCATGGCGTTTTCCTCCTTGGGTTTGTTTGCAGGTCCTATTATAGCCCATCCGGCAGCGGTCTTCCATCGCTTTACCTTACAAAATGGGGCGGAACCTTACAATCCTGTAAGGTTGGGCCGGCCGGATATCCGCAGAATTGCCGGTGTGAGAAAAATTAAAGTTTGACCCCGTTGCATCCGCAGGCCGGATATGGTACAATGAGAAGCTATGATGAAATAGAAAACGGAGGACCCTCCATGAGCACCCGAGACTTCCACAAGCAGAGCCTTCTGAGCATCTTTCTCAGCTATTTCAAGCCGCATATGGGGCTTTTCCTTCTGGATATGGCCTGCGCGCTGATGATCGCCGTGGTAGACCTGGCCTTTCCCTACGTCTCCCGTATCTGCCTGAACAATCTGATCCCGGAGAGCAGATACCAGGCGTTTTTCGCCGTGATGGCCGTCATGGGGGCGGCCTATCTGCTGCGGGCGGGACTGCAGTACGTGGTCTGCTACTGGGGCCACACCTTCGGCGTGCTGGTGGAGGCGGACATCCGTCAGGACCTGTTCTCCCATCTCCAGTCCCTCTCCTTTGGTTTCTACGACAAGAACCGCACCGGCCACCTGATGAGCCGGATGACGGCGGAGCTGTTCGACATCACGGAGCTGGCCCACCACGGACCGGAGGACCTGTTCATCTCCGGCGTGACCCTGGTGGGCGCGGTGGTCATCATGTTTACCATCCAGTGGCGTCTGGCCCTGGTGATGCTGATCCTGGTGCCGGTGTTCGTGGTAGTGGTGAACCTGAACCGGGTGGGCATGATGCGGGCCTCCAAGAACGTGAAGGCCAACATGGCCGGGATCAACGCGGACATTGAGTCCAGCATCTCCGGAATGCGCACCGCCAAGGCTTTCTCCAACGAAGACTCGGAGAAGGGGAAGTTCCTCAGCGCCAACGAGCGCTTCAAGACCGCCAAAAAGGAGCGCTATAAGGCCATGAGCTGGTTTATGTGCTCCATGGAGTTCTTCACCTGCATCATGCCGGTGGTGGTCATCTCCGTAGGCGGCTGGCTCATCATGGACGGGGAGATGGACTACGCGGACCTCATCACCTTCAGCCTTTATACAAGCACCTTTATCAACCCCCTGCGCAAGCTGTCCAACCTGTCCGAGATGCTGGTGGACGGCATCGCGGGCCTGACCCGGTTCGTAGAGCTGATGCGCCTGGAGCCGGATCTCACCGACAAGCCGGACGCCGTGGAGCTGCAAAACGTCAAGGGCCGCATCGACGTAGAGGACGTGTCCTTCGCCTACGAGCGGGACGACACGGAGGTCCTCCACCACGTATCCCTCCACGTAAGTCCCGGGGAGACCATCGCCGTGGTCGGCCCCTCCGGCGGCGGCAAGACCACCCTTTGCAGCCTGATCCCCCGGTTCTACGACGTGGGTGCGGGCAGCATCCGGATCGACGGTCTGGACGTGCGGGACGTGACCCAGCGGAGCCTCCATCGGAGCATCGGCGTGGTGCAGCAGGATGTGTTCCTCTTTGCGGACAGCATTCTGGAGAACATCCGTTACGGCCGGCCCGGCGCCACGGTGGACGAGGTCATCGCCGCCGCCAAGCGGGCGGAGATCTACGACGACATCATGGCCATGCCGGAGGGCTTCGAGACCTACGTGGGCGAGCGGGGCGCCCTCCTCTCCGGCGGACAGAAGCAGCGCATCTCCATCGCCCGGATCTTCCTCAAGGACCCGCCGGTGCTGATCCTGGACGAGGCCACCTCCGCGCTGGACAGCGTGACGGAGTCCAAGATCCAGCGGGCCTTTGACGAGCTGGCCAAGGGGCGCACCACCTTGATCATTGCCCACCGGCTTTCCACCGTCCGCAGCGCCCACCGCATTCTGGTCATCCGGGACGGCGTGGTCAGCGAGGAGGGCACCCATCAGGAGCTGCTGGAGAAGAACGGCGATTACGCCCAGTTGTACAGGACGCAGAATTTACATGGATAAGAACGCGATCATTGCAAAATGCGCCCAGGAGCGGTCGGACCAGCTGCTGCTGGCGCGGATCTGGGATAAATATGAGCAGACGGAGCGGAAGAACGTCCCCAGCGCCACCGTGTTTCTCTCCCCGAGGGAGCGGCAGCTGGCCCAGGCCATGCTGAACGCCGCCGGCGTCAGGGAAGGATATCTCTTTGACGGCGGGTACGAGGAGGCGGAGCGGAGCATTCTGATCTTCCTCCCCGACTGGGCGGAGGAGCCCACGGGGGACGAGCTGGTCTTTCTCCGGGCCGCCTTCCACGGGGAGGAGAGTCTGACTCACCGGGATATTCTGGGCAGTCTCATGGGCCTGGGGGTTACCCGGGAGCGGGTGGGGGACATTCTGGTGTCCCCCCACAGCGCGGACATTGCAGCGGCACCGTCCTTGCGGGAATTTTTCCTGCGGGAGTGGGCCCAGGCGGGCCGGGTGAAGCTGACGGTCACGGAGATCGAACGGAGTGAACTGTGTATTCCCCAGGCGCAGGTGAAGGTGATCCGGGACACGGTGTCGTCCCTGCGGCTGGACGCAGTGGCGGCTACGGCGTTTTCCATGAGCCGGGGCCGGGCGGCGGAGCTGATTGCCGCCGGGAGGGTCAATTTAGATCATGTTCCCTGTTTGAAGGGGGACAAATTGGTGGAGGAAGGGGCGGTTGTCACCGCCCGGGGACTTGGGAAGGCAAAGCTCGTTCAGGTGGGCGGGCTGAGCAAAAAGGGGAGAATCGGGATCACAGTAGAACGGTATATTTGAAAGCCGTTTCTCGTCGATACCCCGGGGGCTATCCGCCCCCGGACCCTGGACCTACTTTTCGCGCCCGCGAAAAGTAGGCAAAAGCGGGCTTAAACCTACGGTTTAAGAATCCCTTCTCGGTCCCGCCTATTCGGCAGGGACCTCGGCGAGGGGTTTGCGAGGGTTCGGTGGAAATGAAGAGTTGCGATGCCACGTGAACTAGCGGTCCTACGGGCATCTAATCTAGTGGACTGGCAGTTGACCAGCTCCGGCTGACGCCCTTTCAAAGGGGTAGAGCCATCTACGGGGATATGTCCTAACGGACAAATCTGCAAGACTGCACCCCGGGGAGTTCGCCCCGCTAAACGGTAGGGGCCACCGACAACCACGCTGAAATAGACGCAGAAGGGGAACGAAGCGGGCGGCAGTAAAGTTTAGACCAAACGGACTGTGCCTTGGGCGCAAAACTAATCAATAAATGAGGGATTCTTAAACCGCCAGGTTTAAGCGCGTTTTTGGGTACTTTTGCCGCGGGGCAAAAGTACCCGCGGGGCCCGGGGGCGCGGAGCCCCCGGGGTATCGACAAGAAAAAAGCGGACGCCGCCCCGCAGGGGCGGCAGAGAAAGAGGTGCCCCCAATGGAGCAGCAGAAAATCGACCGAATCAACGAACTGGCCCGGAAAGCAAAAGAAGGCCCCCTGACCCCGGCGGAGCTGAAGGAACGAGACCTCCTCCGCAGGGAATATATCGACTCCGTTGTGGGCAGCCTCAAGGGCCAGCTGGACCACACCTATATTGTAGACAGCAAGGGCAATAAAACCAAGCTCCGGAAAAAGGAGGACAAGTAAATGGGCGAATACTACGACAAGGAGAAATTTACGGGCGGCCGGCCCTCCGGCAATGGGGCCTATAACGGGCAGACCCCGCCCCCGGGCGGCTATCAGCCGCCGCCCAATCGAGGCTCCTACCAGACCCCGCCCCCCAGGCGGCCCTATCAAACCCCGCCGCCTCCAAACAAGAAAAAGAATAACTCCGGCTGGTACAGCTGGCCGGTAATCATTATCCTCTTTGCCGTGGGGGCGTGGCCCATCGCTCTGGCCCTGCTGTTCTTGAACATCTTCAGCGACAGCAAGCGCACCGGCAAGGGGACCGGCTCCTCCGCCGGGAATCGGGCCGGGACGGCCTACGACGCCCAGGCCCAGAGCGCTGTGGAGCGCGCCATCCGCAAGGCGGAAACACGGGTGGACAAGGCGGAAACCAAGGTGGACCAGGCCTTTAACAAGGCGGGGGAATCTGTGGACCAGGCCGTGGAGCGCGCCATGGCCCAGATGGAACGCACCATCGACCGGGCTGCCCGGCAGGTGGAGCAGGCCGGGAAATCCGCGGGCCGCGCCGTGCCGCCGCCCCCCAAGGTCAAATCAGCCAAGCCCGCCAAGCCCAAGAAGGAGAAGGCCAAGCCCGCCGGCGTACTGCTGCGGATCTTTGGTCTGATTGCCCTGTTTATCGGCTTCTGCATCGGCGCGGACTTCATGAGCGAGATGCTCCAGGGGTTTGGAGCGGACTTCGACAATTTCTTTGCCGCCCTGGGGTTCCTGGGCGCCGGCGGGATCATGTTCTTCCGGGGCCAGTACCTCAACAAGATGTCCCGGCGCAGCCAGCGGTACATCCTGGCCATCGGCAACACCGACGTCATGCCCATCGACGAGATCGCCAAGCGGGTCAACCGCAAGCCCGCCCAGGCCGAGAAGGAGCTGCAAAAGCTCATCGACAAGGGCTACCTGGGAGAGGACGCCTACATCGACCACGAGCGGGGCTACTTTCTCCGCTTCGGAGCCACCCTGGAGGAGGAAGAGCCCGTTTCCCGGGAGGCCCCCGCTCAGCCTACGCCCAAGGAGGCCCAGGAGGGCTACTCCGGCATCCTGCGGAACATCCGCCACGCCAACGACCGCATCGCCGACCCGGTGCTGAGCCGGAAGATCGACCGGCTGGAGCAGGTCAGCGCCCAGATCTTCAAGGAGGTGGAGGAGCATCCGGAAAAGCGCAGCTCCATCCACACCTTCTTCGACTACTACCTGCCCACCACCCAGAAGCTGCTGGATACCTACGCCGACTTCGAGGAGACCGGCGTGGAGGGGGAGAACCTCCGGGAGGCCAAGGAGCGCATCGAGCAGACTATGGACCTCATCGTGGCCGGGTTCGAGCACCAGCTGGACCAGCTCTATTCCGCCGACGCCATGGACGTGGCCAGCGACATCAAGGTCATGGAAGCCATGCTCAAGCGGGACACCGCCTCGGTCGCCAAAGATTTTGGTTATCCCGACCCGCCCAGGCTCACCCTGGACCCGGAGAAGGACAAGACGGACCAGGGCGGACAGACCCAAACTATGTAAGGAAGTGTGTACGATAAAAATTCTGTTTCTGGGAGACTCTATCACTGACGTTGGCCGGGACCGGAACGATCCGGGCTCCCTGGGGTCCGGCTATCCGCTGCTGATCAGCGCTCGGCTGGGAGCGGACCGGCCCGGCACCTTCACTTTCCGCAACACCGGCGTGAGCGGGGACCGCAGCGTGGACGTCTACGCCAGGATCAAGCGGGACTGCTGGAACTGGCGGCCGGATGTGCTCAGCCTGCTGGTTGGCGTCAACGACGTGTGGCATGATCTGGGAGAGGACCGCAACGGCGTGGACGCGGAGCGCTTCCATCGGGTCTGCCGGATGCTGGCGGAGGACACGCTGGCCCGGCTGCCGGAGGTGACGCTGCTGCTGATGGAACCCTTTGTGCTGCCGGGTACGGGCACCCGGGAAAACTGGGAGGCGTTTTCCCGGGAGGTTACCCTCCGGGCGCAGGCGGTCCGGGAGATTGCCGGGGAGTTCCACGCGCATTTCCTGCCGCTGCAGGCACTTCTGGACGACGCCTGCAAACGCCGCCCGCCGGAATACTGGCTGATGGACGGCGTCCATCCCACCCCCGCCGGACACCAGCTCATCGCGGACGCATGGCTGGAGCTGTTCCGCCGGGAGATTGGGGAACTGTCCTTTGAAAAATGAACCGCGCCCCCTGACGCAGGATATCCCGCGCCAGGGGGCTTTTTCAATGCCTTGTTTTCTTTTTCATGTCGGTCTATCCCCTCAGCAGCAGCTCCCGGGCCACCTCCCGTCCGCCGCGGTAATAGATCCGGGGCACCCGCTTGCTGACCGCGCAGGTCAGCTCGTAAGCGATGGTCCCCGCCAGACGGGCGGCGTCGTTGACGGAGTTATGTACGCCGTAGACCTCCGCCTCGTCCCCCTCCCGGACTTGGGGGAGATCGGTGAGGTCCACCATGCACATGTCCATGCAGATGCGGCCCACGATGGGCGCGGCGCCCCAGGGTGTCCAGACCTGCCATTGATTGGAAAGGACCCGGTGGAGCCCGTCGGCGTACCCGATGGGCAGGACCCCGATGCGGCTGGGCCGCGCTGTGCGGAAGGTGCAGCCATAGCTGACGGCGGTATCCTCCGGCAGCTCCCGCACGGCGCCTACCACCGTCTTCAGTGTCATCACCGGCCGCAGGCCCAGCTCCGCCGCCTGGTGGCCGATGCCGTAGGAGACGATGCCCGGGCGGAACATGTCGCAGGCAAACTGTGGATAGCCCGCCGCCGCGCCGCTGTTGGCACAGTGCCGGATGGCGAAGGCGGCGCCCCGGGCCGCCAGGGCTTCCGTCATGGCAGAGAAGCGCCGGTACTGGCGGAGCGTGTAGTCCTGGCTGACGCCGTCCGATTCATCGGAGACGGCGAAGTGGGTAAAGATCCCCTCCGCCTCCAATCCCGGCAGGGTACACACCCGGCAGATGGCCTCCAGAGAGTCCGCAAAGTGCTCCTCGTCACAGGAGAAACCCAGACGGGACATGCCGGTGTCCAGCTTGATATGGATCTTTAAGGTCCCGCCGGCCTTTTGGGCTTCCTGAGAGAATGCCTGGGCGGCGGATTCGCTCCACACCGCCTGGGTCACCCGGCAGGCCATGGCCTGGGCGGTCTGGTCCGCCGGGGTCAGGCCCAGCTGGAGGATGGGCAGGCCCACGCCGCCCTGGCGCAGCTCCAGCGCCTCGTCCAGGCTGGACACCGCCAGGTATTCCGCCCCCAGCTCCTCCAGCATCCGGGACACCTCCACGGCTCCGTGGCCGTAGGCGTCCGCCTTCACCACGCCCAGGAAGCGGGCATGTTCTCCCATCCGCGCCCGCAGGGTCCGGTAGTTGTGGGCCAGGGCGTCCAGGTCGATCTCCGCCCAAGTCCGTCTCAATGTGCTGTCCATAGGCTTTTATCCTTCTTTTCTTTTGTATGGAAGAAACGCTACTCCTCCGCCGAGGCGTAAGCCGCCGCCTCCTCCGCCTCCGTCCAGGCGTCCTCTGCGAGCTGGGAGGCATCCTCCGCCGGGGCGGCGGGCTCTTCGGGGGCAGTCTGACCGGACTGCTCCCCCTCGGGCTGCCCGCCGCCGGAGGGCGGGGCGGCCTGGGTATCCTGGGGGGCGGCCTGGCTGGTGACCTCGAAGCGGTTCCACGCCACCTCAAAGACCATCTCGCCGTCCGCGGTGATCTCGCTGCGCAGGGGCAGCAGGGTCTCCTGGTCGAACCAGGTGGTGTATACGGTGGTCTCATCGTCCGGCAGGTCGCAGGCCAGCCGGAGGCAGGTCCGGTCCCCTACGGTTTCCTCGCTCTGCTCGGTGAGATAGCCGCTCCCCGCCGCCGCCATGAGTCTGGGCAGGGCCGCCACCGGCGAGATGGCCGCAGCGGAGTAGCCCCCGGCGTCCAGGGAGATGTCCTCGTAGTTCAGATGCAGCTTGCCATCCGCCACCGTGGCGGAGATGCCGGAGAGATTGGCGGGAGCCAGCACTGTTACGGTGCTCTCCGCCGGGGTGTAGGCGCACAGCAGGGTGTAGGTGCGCAGCTCATCGGCGTAGTGGCAGATAACGTCGGCCTCCATGGTGGCGGCGCCAAGGGCGGCGTATTGGGCCTGCAGCTCCGCCGCCGGGTCCACTTTCTCCCCTCCGCCGCCGCAGGCGGTGAGCAGGAGCATCAGCATTGGTGCAAAAAGCAGCGCTTTTCGCACGGGGTATTCCTCCTTTTCAGTCCTCCAATTCTTTGAACGCGGCGGGCAGGCGTCCCAGCAGATCCGTAGGCGTCATGGCGTAGGCTGTGAGTTCCTCCGCCGCCAGGTCCCCCGCGCGGCCATGGATCCATACGGCGCAGGCGGCGGCCTCCGCAGCCCCGGCGCCCTGCCCCAGCAGGGAGAGGATCATCCCCGCCAGGATGTCGCCGCTGCCGCCCTTGGCCATGCCGCAGTTGCCGGTGGTGTTCTCCAGGGTCCGTCCGTCGGGGCAGGCCACGATGGTGCCCGGTCCCTTGAGGACCACTGTACAGCCGTGCCGCCGGGCGAAGGTCTCCGCCGCCTGTTCCCGTACCTCCGTCCCGGCTCCGGGGGAGAAGAAGGGGTCCAGCCGGGCGAATTCGCCCTCATGGGGAGTCAATGCCGTGACGGCCCGCCGGCCATCCAATTCATCTATATGTGCAGAAACCGCGTTTATGCCGTCCGCGTCCAGCACTACCGGAACGGAAAGATGCTCCATAAGGTACAGGACCCGCCGCTCCGTCTCCGCCGCCCGGCCAAGGCCGGGACCGATCAGCACCGCATCGCAGGCGTTCATCCGCTCCAGAAGCGCGCTGTCGTCCCGGGGCAGGGGCTGGACCATGGCGTCCCGGCACCGGACGGCGGCAATGGGGTAGATTTCCTCCGGGACCCCCACGAACACCAGGCCGCTGCCCGTCCGCACCGCCGCCTCCCCTGCGTAGACCGGCGCGCCGGTATAACCCGTGCAGCCGCCGAAGATATAGACCCGGCCAAAGGTCCCCTTATGTCCGTCCGCCCGCCGGGGAGGCAGCATCTGACGAACCAGCCGGGAGGTGATGCGCTCCATAAGATCCCCTCCTTGCGGAATTTCTCTCAGTGTACCACATGCAAAGCCGGTTGTCACCGGGCTGGACAAAAAAATCCTGCCCCAGGCAGAAATTTATGGTTGACAAAGCGGGGGAGAGCCGCTATAATAATCGTTGCGGGTTTCCCGCAGGGGAAGAAAACGCGAGTGTGCTGGAACTGGTAGACAGGCACGTTTGAGGGGCGTGTGTCAACAGACGTACGGGTTCAAGTCCCGTCACTCGCACCACCCCCCTTTCTCAACAAGGAAAACTGCATACATGCGCGCGAGTGGTGGAATTGGCAGACTCGCTAGATTCAGGTTCTAGTGCTCATTACGGGCGTGCGGGTTCAAGTCCCGCCTCGCGCACCAACTTGTGTTGATGAAAGAGATGCACAGCAAAAATGCCGCATGAAAGTGCGGTATTTTTGCGTTCTTTCATAAAATTCAGTTTAATCAAAGAGGAAAAATCCAGATTGACAAAAACATGTAAAAGTTTTCAAAAATTACGTTGAGAAAGATGCAAAAGCGGCAAAAATCGAAGTTTTGCCGGTGTACTTGACTCGAACGCCTCGCCTCTCACTGAAACCACATCAAAAGCACTCAGAAGCCGCTCATGGCAGCCAGGATCGACTGGCAGGCTGTGGGCGGCTTTTTTCATTGGCGGAGGATGTTCACATTGTCGGTTATGCTGCATCTGTCCGGCATTTCTTGGTGGTGTTGGTAATAGCTTCTTCCCTGCTTTCCAAGTATACTTGCGTTGCCGCAAACAAAAGAAGGCCATAACAATAGCCAAAAAGGAGGACCTACATGAACTACCAGCAGACACAGTGCGAACACACCTTGATCACTTTCGACCCCGCCGACTTCGCGGGTATGTGCAGGATCATGGACACCCACAGTGACAGCGAAGTCCCGTTCTTCGGCAGGAATGAAAACGGCGAGGATACCTTCCTCTCCGTTTTCCACGACAGGATCACCGTCAAGACCCATCAGCGCAACGGCTGGGTGCGGCTCAATACCTACTGGAGAGACGGGACCCGCGAGGAGACCTTTGACGGAAGATGGAAACATCACGAAAAGAGCAGATAGGAGGGCTAAACCATGCCGGAACGCAAAAATCTTTGTGCCATGATCCCACTGGACCTCCACGAGCAGGTCAGCAGAGCCAGGGAGGCAGCAGGCCAGACCACCAGCGAGTACATCACCCAGCTGCTTATCGAATACTACAAAATGAAGAAAGACGGAGGTACAACGACTATGGCGACACGGACGATGGCATTTCAGATCCCGGAAGAACTTTTCCAGCGGATCAAGGCGCACCTGGAGCGTGAGACAGCCCGCACGGGCCAGAAGCTGACCCAGCGGGACTTCGTGCTGGGGCTCATCGAGGCGGCGCTGAACGAGGCCGAGCATCAGGCCGGTGTCGAGCCCTGTGAGGGCGATGCCCCGGAAGCCGAGACCCAGCCCCTGGAGACAGCCTGACCGGCCCCAAAACGCGCGTGTCGGGCCGTGTGGCCCCAGATAGCAGCATCATACCGATAGAAGCCCCGGAGTAGGGATGCTCCGGGGCCTTTTTGCATTCTCAGAAAAAGGAGAAGTCACTATGGAACAAGTCAAGACCAACCGTTTCACAGATGCTGAGATGACCATTGCCAAAGAGACAGACCTGCCGGATCTGTTGTCTCACCTGGGCTACAGCGTCCGGCGGATCGGCAGCTACTACACCACACGGGAGATGGACAGCATCCGCATCAAAAACCGCCGCAGCTGGCGGCGGTACTCCACCTCCCAGCGTGGGGATGCCATCACATTCCTCCAGGAGTTCTGCGGCAAGAGCTTCCAGGAGGCGGTGGAGTATCTGCTGGATTACCATGGGCGGGCCAGGGATTCTCCCACCGCCCCTCGCCCTAGGCCGCCCCCTGTCAAAGAGGTACAGCCGGTCTTTGCCCTTCCCCCCGCCCACACAGACCAGCGGCGGGTGTTCACTTATCTTCAAAAGAGAGGCATCGCGCCTCGGGTGATCCGCAGTTTCATCAGCGCCGGTTTACTGTATGAAGATACGCCCTATCACAACTGTGTGTTTGTGGGCAGGGACAGAAATGGCCAGCCAGTGTCTGCCAGCAAACACGGCACCTGCGATTTGAACGGCTCCAGCTTCAAAGGCGGGATTCCAGGGAGCGACAAGGGCACAGGCTTCCCTCTCCCCTGCTCGCCCGCTTTGGACTGGATGCTTGTGTTCGAGGCCGCTATCGACCTCATGAGCTTTCTCACGCTATACCCGGAAGTACGGAGCAACGCAATTGCATTGAACTGTCTGTACGAAGGGCCTCTGGACACCTACCTGAAGGAGAACCCCCATCTGCGGAGGATCATTCTGTGCCTGGACGCAGATGGGCCGGGCCGGGAGGCAGCGGAGCGGATGAACGAGAGGTACACGGCGGAGGGCTATTCCGTATCTTACATCGTCCCGGTACAGGGGAAGGATTGGAACGAATACCTGCAAATAGTCAAAGGAAACCCAGAAAAAATACAACGAGGAGGACATTATCTTGTGGCAAATTTAGGACAGATCATCAGTGATAAGACCGCCGCAGACGCGCAGCGCCGGGAGCAGCGGCAGGCGGAGCGGGAAAACATTGCCGCCATGCGGGACGCCTGTGTGGGGGAGATCACATCCACACCGGAGGTGTATGCCCGCTTTCTGAACATGCAGGGCGACAACCCTGGGTACGGTGCCGGGAGCATCGCCCTCGTCATGGCGCAGGACGCGGAGGCCACGGTGTTCGGTACACCGGAGCGGTGGGAGGCTCAGAGCCGTGCTGTACTGGATACCGAGCGGGACAATGGGATGAAGATCTTCACCAAGTCCCAGTCGGGCCGGTTTTATATTCTGGCGGATGTCTATGACATTCGACAGACCCAGGGGCGTGAACTGAAACCCCATCAGCTTCAGGACAATACGCCGGAGATGGCGGCGGCCCTGGCCGCCCTGCTGGACCGCTCCCCTGTCCTTGTGACTGCGGATGTGGAGCTGTCCGCCGCTGCCCGGTACGACCAGCAGCGGATGGAACTTGTGGTCAACCCCGAGGTTCCTGACAGCGAGGCGTTTGCGGCCATTGCCGCTGAAGTCGCCCACGCCCGGTTCCATGACCGGGGGTTCAACACCTACTACGACCGGGAGAGCCAGGATCTCGCCGCCCAAAGCGTGTCCTGCATCCTCTGCCGCCGGTTCGGCGTCCAGCGGGAGCCGCCCGACCTGTCCGGCCTCGCGGACGCCTACCGGGAACAGAGCATCCAGAGCAGGCGTCAGTCCCTGGACGGCATCCAGAGTACCAGCAGGCAGATCGGCAACGCCATCGAAAAAAGTATTGCTCCTCCCCAGAGGAGCAGTCCGTCCAGACATGACCATGAAAGATAAACAACGTATAGGAATCAACTCAAAATGGAGGAAATGTCAATGAAAAGAGCAAAATACATCCTGACAACGCTGTTCGCCCTGGCCGCTATCCTGGCCGGGGTCTTTCCCGTTTACGCGGCGGATGCGGAGTTCGCTGCCAGCAGCAGCTACTACCCCATTTCCGTGGAGGAGTACACCTACGGCGACCTGGACGAGCTGCGGATCAATAAGGTCTATCAGCTGTCCCTGTCGGACGATCCCTCGCTCATCCCTACGGAGGATTTCGTCCGCAATGGCCGCCTGTACTATCTGCTGGACATGACCCGGAAGGACGAGGTGGGTGTGGACACCCAGCCCTGCACCCAGGCCGTCACCATGGCCAGTGACACCGACGACATGGAGGCCATCCTCCAGAAGCTGGACGCGGAGATCGAGGCCACTACCGAGGACGGTTATACCGGACTTCTCCGGCTGGATCACACCTCCGTCCAAGTGGCTGTGGACGGCTACGCCACCAAGAGCAGGACGGTCTCCGCCACCCGCACCTACCCCAACCTGTCGGACGCGGATCTGTCCCTGGTGCCGAAAACCATCACGGACGGCGGTAAGACCCTGACGCTGGCGGATGTGCAGTGGAGCAGCTCCAACCAGACCGAGGCGGACGGCACGGTGGTACGCTATTGCGCCAACGCCAGCTACACCGGGACTTCCAGCAGCCGGTACGCCACCGGCTACACGGTGACCGCCGACTACTCCGGCGAGGTGTCCAAGATCGGCTGCAATGTGGTGACCTACACCGCCATCTTCGGCAGTATGCCCGACCCGAACAGCTCTGCGGAGCCGGAGACGCCGGACAATACCGATGCACCCGCTGTTCCGGATGCTCCCGATACCCCTACTCCGGATGCTCCCGCCGGCACCTCCAGTCTGAAGAAACCGCTGCTCATTGGCGGCGCAGTGCTCGTGCTGGCGGCAGGCGGGGTGTTTGCATTCAAAAAGTGGAAAGAAAGGAGATAAGACTTGAAGCTCAAGAGTTTTCTGCTGGCCCTGGTGATGTGCGCCCTTTGCGCCGTCCCCGCCCAGGCACTGCAATACGATGTTGACGCGCCGGAGGACTACCTGTTCGGCCAGCCCACCTCGGATGACACCATCTACGAGAAGGAAGATCCCAACGTGGACCGCAGTAAGAACACGGTCCTCGTCCCGCCCGGCTTCGGGACGCCCACCAGCTACCTCCCCGGCAGCGGTGAGTACCTGACACCCAACCTCGTTCCCGGTGCGCTGTCCGGCGGACTAGTTGCAGAAGTCGGCAGCGTCAACTATCCTACGGTGGATGCCGCCGATCTGGGCGGCTATCCGATTATGGACACCAGCATCAGTTATACGGAGCCCGCTGCCGGTTTCACGGAGGTCACGGATGATCTCTATTACAGCGACGGCAGCCTGGGGACATTGGAGATCCCGGCCATCGGGGTCAGCGTCAAGATCCATGAGGGAACGGACAAGGCCCAGCTGGCCAAGGGGGCGGGTCACTTCACGGACACCAGTATGTGGTATGGAAATGTGGCCCTCGCCGCCCACAACCGGGGAACAAACGCCTATTTCGGTAAGATCCACACTCTGGAACCGGGCGATGTTGTCAGTCTGACCACCCAGCTGGGTACACGGAACTATGTTGTCAGCAGCGTGGAGAAGGTCTCCGAAACAGACACCAGCGCCACCGCCGCCACCAGCGACAACCGGCTGACGCTTTACACCTGCGTCCGGGATGAACGGGAGTTCCGCTGGTGCGTCACCTGCGTGGAGCAGACGCTGTAAGCTGTTCATTGAAAGTGCCTGCTGTCTGGGAATAGTGTTCGACTTTGGGCTTCCTCTGTGGTATCGTTTCGCTTGCGAAAGCAAAATCATACCACAAGGAGGAGAAACCCATGAAAAAAGGAAAAGAGATCGCCTTGGTAACGGCGGGCATCCTGGCGGGGATCGCCGTCAGCGGACCGGCCACCCAGGCAATGGCGGGCCTCATGGCCAACCCCAGCAGTCAACAGTTCTATGTCAACGAGCAGCGTGTCCCAATGCAAGCATACGAGATCAACGGCAGCAACTATGTGAAGCTCCGGGATGTGGGGCAGGCGGTGGGGTTCGGTGTTGTCTACGACGCCGCCACGAACACCGTCACAATCCACCCGGACAAGCCTTATGAAATGGAGGTGAACGCCCCTGCATCAACCACGCCCACCAGCCAGACCACCCCCTGCAACGCAGATGGTTCCATCAACGTCCCGCAGGACGGCAGCCGGTATGTTCCCCAGGCTGGGGATGTGATCCGATGCGATGATGGAACCAATTACACCATCACGGATGTGAGCCGCTACGACAAAAACTACTTCGCGGACGGTCCTGTCGGCCCCCTGCCGGAAGCCGCCTGCGACTGGAGCCAGTTTGACCAGCCGGAGCTGCCAAAAGCAGAGGTAAGAAGGTTCAATGATCCGGACGGCGACTACATCTTCATCCGCAACCTGTACGAGACCCGCCGGATGCTCTACAGCCTCTACAACGCCATGGACGAGGACGACTGGATCATGCAGAACGGCAGCCCGAGGATGCGGGGAGACGGTACCCCATGGGTACATATCCATCTGACACTCCCGGAGGATAAGGTCGGCACACCCTTCTGGCCCTGGCGGGAGGAGGCGGTGCCAGAGATGCTGCACTCCTGCCCCGGTGGCGATTACTACCTGGAGGTCTGGGATGTGTTCAAAAACGGCAAATTCATCAGAACAGAATATAACCTGCGCTGACGGTCAGCGCAAAATACCGGGCGGTGTGCCAACAGGCGCACCGCCTCTCCTATTGGCGGAAAGCGTGTATCCTGTGCGGGATAGGCGCTTTTCTTATACAAAAATTTCAAGGAGGAAGTTTCATGAAGCGAAGGATACTGGCCATGCTGCTGGTACTGGTCACAGTGCTGGGAATGTTCCCTGCCACGGCGCAGGCCGCCTCCAGCGAGGAGGAGGCCCTGGGCGAGATCGACATCTATTCGGACGGCACGGCCCTCGATTACCTGTCCATCAACGGCGCGGCCCGGACACAGAAGTATACCTATTACAACTACAAAGATCAAACGGGCGCAACCAACGAGATACCATGCTACTGCGTGAACCCGAATACCAAGGGTGTCCCTCAATCTGTCCCCGCCGGCACCGGCATCGAATATCTGGCCAATCAGAAATGTACGGATACCAAGGTGCTGGGCATTGTGGCCTCCGGCTACCCCCATGTGGCGCTGGACAAACTGGGGCTGAACAGCAAGTACGAAGCCTACTACGCCACCAAGATGGCGCTGTGGTGCCACCTGCTGTCCAACTGGAGCGTCTATGACCTGAAGGTCAACCCCGCCTGTTCGGATCAGGCGGCGGCGCAACGGGTGCTGAAGGCTGCAAAGGAGATCTACCAGACCGGCATGTACTGGACCAAGCCCCTCAGCCCCAAGCTGACGGCTACCCCGGATCAGGCGAATCCCTATCCCGTCACCATTGATGGCAAAGGATATATGCAGCAGGTCTACCAGGTGGTCAGCGAGACCTGGGTGGACGGCGGCTGGCTGCATGTGGATTTTACCGATCCGTCCTCCGTTCCCACTGGGACCCGGATTATTGACAAAGATGGGAATGACTGCACTCAGATCAGCTGCATGGAGAACACCGGCAACGGCTTTGGCGGTCAGTTCACCATCCTGATCCCCCAGGAGGCTATGGACGAGGGAGACGGCAGCGTCCAGGTGGAGATCTCCGGCGTGGGCCACAACTATGCCATTTTTTACGCCACCTGCGCGGAAACAGACAAGTATGGCAACCTCCAGAAGTATATGGCGGACACCGACCCCCGGCATCCCATCAAGGTCGATGTCATCGCTAACTACAGCAAGAATCCTCCCCCGCCCACACCCGACCCGGACCCTGATCCCGATCCTGACCCCGACCCGGAGCCGGGCGACCTCCTGATCATCAAGCGGGATGCCGGTACGCTGGATCTGCTGGACGGAGCGATTTTCGAGGTCGTTGGACCTAACGGTGATACCATCGGTTCCTTCTCCTCTGTGGGCGGCAAGGTTTCCGTCCCCAATCTGGAGCCCGGAAATTACACGGTCTATGAGCGGGTACCGCCCAAGAACTATCTGCTCAGTGATGAGCCTGCCCGGAACGTCACGGTAAAGACTGGAGAAACCGCCACATTGACCTATGACAACGAACCCTTCGGCAGTCTGCGGGTTGAGAAATCCAGCGACACCGGTGAGAAGCTGGTGGGCGTGACGATCCAGATCAAGCACATCGAATCCGGCAGGACGTATACCGGCAAGACGGAGGAGACGGGCGCTATCGAGTTTACGGAGCTGAAGCCCGGCGCTTACGAGGTGCGGGAGATCGCCGGCATTAAGGGCTGGCAGCTCGACCCGGACAGCGTCAAGACCGTTACCGTGGTCACCGGCGAGACTTCCACCGTTTCCTTTGTCAACAAAGAGCTGCCCGGCCTACGGATCATCAAGTACGACAGCAGCAACAAAAAGGTGCTGTCCGGCGTGACCTTTGAGATCTGGCGGGATGGCGAATCCTTGGGTACGCATGAGACAGGTGAGCTGGGCGAGATCCTGCTCACAGACTTGACCCCCGGCACCTATCTGGTGCAGGAAAAGTTTGTGGATGACGAGCATGTTGTGGACAGCACGCCCCAGCAGGTGGAGCTTCACGCCGGAGACGGCATTAAACAACTCACGTTCTATAACGCCAGGAAGCCTGGCATCCATCTCATCAAGGTGGACGCGGACGATCCCTCCAAGGTCATCCTCAACGCCAAGTTCACCATTCGCTCCGTGGCTGGGGACTACGGCCCGGAGGAGTTCACCACCAACGAGCAGGGTATCATTGACCTGAGCAAGCTGCCCCTTGGAGCATACGAAGTCCGGGAAATTTCCTGCCCCGGCTACATCATTGATGAGGAGCAGCGCATTATCCAGCTGGATGGCAACGAGACTGCCGAGTTTGTGTTTACGAATCACATCAAGCCCTCTATCCGGGTCATCAAGAAAAGCTCGGATGGTTCTCTCCTGGGCGGCGTTCACTTCCGCATCGCAAAGATCGAGGACGGCACTCGGTACCTTGACCGGATCACCAACGATCAGGGCGAGATTTTAATCTCCGATCTGGAGCCGGGAGTCTATTCCGTTAAAGAGACAGCCACAACCTCCAATCACATCATCGACATTCGGGAGTACCATGTGGAGCTGTTCCCCGGCAAGACCTCCGAGATCACCATTGAGAACCAGAAGCGGCCTAACCTCATCGTCTATAAGCACGATGCCGATACCGGCGCACCTATCCCTGATACGGTGTTTCTGGTGAAAGCGGCGGACGGTCATTCCGTAGATGAGATCAAGACCGATTCCAACGGCAGAGCGGAGCTGAAAAATCTGCTGCCCGGTGTGTATGAGGTTAGCGAGAAAACCGTTCCCGCGGCATGGCTCATGGACGCGCCCAGCCAGATGGTAACGCTCTACCCCAACCGCGACCACACAGCCTACTTCAAGAACCACAAGAAACCCACCTTGACGGTGAACAAGGTGGACAGCGTGACCGGCAGCCCCATCAAGGGTGCAAAATTCGAGGTGTGGTACGGCTCTAACAATACCACCACCGGCGAGCTGAACAGCCTCGGCACCTACTTCTCAGACGCTAATGGTCAGTTCAAACTGGAACTGCTCCGGGATGGGTGGTATAAGGTCACAGAGTTGGAACCTGCGGCGGGCTTCACCATCAAGGAACCTGCCACCCAGGAGGTCTATATCAAGGGCGGAGAAAACAAAGTTTTGACCTTCGAGAACGTGCCGCTCAACGCGATAGCGGTTGAGAAGTACGACAGTGTGACCGGCGAGGCGCTGCCCGGCTGTACCTTCCAGTTGCGGTATCTGGCAGGGGCTTCCGGCACTGGCGGAAATGTGATCGGAACGAAGGTGACTGGCAAAAACGGTACCGCCCTCTGGACAGGGCTGAAGCCTGGAACCTACATTCTCGAAGTGCGCCCGTAAGAACGGCACACTTGCTGTTCGTGGGCGATAGAAATACTGCTGTGAGCAAGCGGCAGGTAAAAGCATAGCGCGGC
>JAETNP010000046.1 GCA_021768185.1 Oscillospiraceae bacterium | reverse complement strand
CGCACAATATTTACTTTTTCTTCAGGTCCTAATCTCTTGTTCCTCGACATAACGATGCTCCCTCCATGAGGACAGTTTTATTTTTCACTGTCTCTCATAGAGGGAGCATATCAATGGCCGCACCGCTGATTCCCATATCCAGAAGGCCGATAAATACATAGTCAAGCACAATGTTCAGCACACCGCCTGACACGGAACAAATCAGGGATAGGGTGGCCTTTTCAGAGGCGATCATATAGAGGGTGAAATTGTTCATCAGCAGGATGGGGATGGTAAAGAGAAGATAGCGGCTGAGATACGAGGTACAGTAGTCCGCGACCTCCGGGGACAGCCCCATGCTCCCGAAGATGGTTTCCATCAGGGAGTAACCGAGTATCGTCATGACCAGGCCAACGGCCACGTTCACCAAAATCAGGAACGTAAAATCTTCCTTGGCCTCTTTGGGCTTTTGCTCGCCCATTTTTTTCATGATGACCGCACTTCCGCCAGTTGCCAGCATGGTGGAAATGGCGGTTACCGCTTGAATCACCGGGGCCGTCAGGTTGATTGCAGACAGTGCGCTTGTACCAATCAGGTTTGACACGAACAGTCCGTCAACCATTGTGTAGAAAGACATAAAGACAGACATTGCAATGGTAGGGACTGCGAATTTGAGGATATTCCTCAATGTGACCGGCTTGTCATAAGCATTTTGATTTTCCATCATCATTCTCCTTTTTTGCTTGTTTTTCGATTGTATAGGAGTTATCATAATCCGTACAGCAACTGTACAGTCAAGAGGTGTTTTGAAAAATGGAGAAGAAAAATAAATTGCTCACAATCGGTCAATTTGCGGCTCTGCATGGCATCAATAAGAAAACTCTGATGTGGTACGATGAAATCGGACTTTTTCATCCATCATTTATCCATCCCGAAAACGGATACAGATATTACAGCTACTATCAGAGCGCCATTCTGGAAACCATCCTGCTGCTGCGGGAGTTGGATGTGCCGATTGATGAAATCAAGGCATTTATGAAAAACCGTTCCGCCGCCAGCATGAAGCAGCTTCTGCAGGAGAAAATTGATGATTTGGACCGTAATATGGCACATCTGAGAGCAGTTCGAAAAATGCTGTCGTACCATCGCCAGAACATGCAGACGCTATTGACGATGGACTTATCGGAAATCAGCATTGTACAAAAGAAGGAGCGCAGTTTAGTTACCGTAGACATCAACCGGGAAACTACGTTTGATAAGCAGGCAGAGATGATTACTGCTGAAACGAAAAAATACCAGCTTCGCCGTCTGCATGATGCTTCTTACGGGACGATGATTGCAGTAAATAGCCTGCAAAGCGGTGACTTTGAGGACTACTCCAAACTTTTTATTGAAATTCCATTTCCCATAAAGAAAGATGGACTGCACATACAACCTGCCGGGGATTATGTACGGGCATTTTATAGGGATGCGGCGGAAAGTTCCGTGCTGAGCTACCAAAGGATATTTGATTATGTCGAAGAACGTGGCCTTGCGTTATCGGGGTTCTCATATGAAGTCATTATCAATGAAAATGTGATCGACCGGGCGGAGGACGCTCTCGTGCAGATTGAGATACCAGTAAAATTCCAATAAATAGCTTTCAGCGAACAATAAGAGGCTGCCACGTAAAATACGTGACAGCCTCTCATTGTCAGAATTGATTTTCAGGTAATTTCTATTACATATCCGTTCGCTGAACATCATTTCTTCGGCTCGGAGCCTACAATGTTTATCAGTCCTGCCCACGTCGCCTGGCTGCGGACTTTCGGGTCCCTGTTTACGCCAGTTCCTCCGTCAAACGGCAGATCTCGTCGATGCAGCTGCCGATGGTCTCAATGGTGTCCAACAGGGGGGCGTCGGTGGAGATATCCACACCGGCCATCCGGGCCAGCTCCAGGGGCGTTTTGGTGCCGCCCGCCGCCAAGACCCGCTTCCAATCCTCCACGGCGCTCTGACCCTCGGTTTCAATGCGCTTGCACACCTGGGCGGCCACCGTGAGGCCCGCGCTGTAGGTGTAGGAGTACAGGCCCATGTAGTAGTGGGGCTGGCGCATCCAGGTCAGCTCCGCGCCCTCGGTGAGTTCCACGGCGTCTCCCCAGAACTTCTCCAGGGTTTCCTTCATAATTCGATCCAGCGTCTCCGCCTGAACGCCGCCGCCGGCGTCCACGATCTTGTACACCTCCCGCTGATAGGCGGCTTCCAGCAGGTGGGTGACGAAGTTGTGGTAATAGGTGTTCCCCACCATATTGCTGAGGACCCACCGGCGGAAGCGCTTGTCCGGATTGGTTTTCAGCAGGTAGTGGGCCAGCAGAAGCTCGTTCATGGTGGAGGGAGCCTCCACAAAGTAGGTGGAGACATTGGTGCCGAAGACGGACTGCGCGGCGTTGCAGGCCTTGAAATGGCCCGCGTGACCCAGCTCGTGGGCCAGGGTGAACACGTCGCTCATCTGCCCATGCCAGCTCAGGAGGATAAAGGAGTGACTGCCGTAGGGGCTGGCGCAGAAGCCGCCGGTGGATTTGCCCTGATTCTGGGCAAAGTCCACCCAGCGCTCCCGGTAAGCGGCGCGGATCATCTCCTGATAGTCCTCCCCCATGACGGAGAGACCCTCGGTAATATACTTCCGGGATTCCTCAATGGTCACCGGCGGCACATAGCCCGGGTCCACCGGCAGCTTCAGGTCCGCATAGGTCATTTTATCCAGACCGTGGATCTTCTGCAGGAGTCCCGCGTATTTCCGCATGTGGGGGGCCAGCTTCTCCATAATGAGGTTGATCTGCCGGTCATACATGCTCCGGTCCACCTTCTGCCAGAACAGCAGATAGTCGAACACGGACTTGTACCCCCGCTGGTCCGCGATGATCTTCTCATTCTGCACATTGGCCTGATAGGCGGCGGCGGTGACGTTCTCATACTCCCGGAGCTTTCCATAGAACGCCTTGTACGCCTCCCGGCGCACCTCGGTGCGGGGGTCGTACTCATATTTGTCCTCGTAGAGGGAATAGCCCAGGGGGTGCTCCTCACCCTCGGCCTGGAAGGGCGGAAACTTCATATCCGCCAGCTTGGCCATGTTGTAGATCTGGTAAGGCGCGTTGACGGCGGGACGCAGGGCGGCCAGGACCCGCTCGGTCTCCGGCTGAAGCTGGTAGGGTTTCTGCCGCAGCAGGTCCTCCAGATAGGGCTGGTTGGGCCCGCCCTGGGCAATGGCCTCCCGCAGCAGGGCCTCATCCTGGGCGATGATCTCGCTGTCAATGAAGCTCAGGCGGCTGCTCACCTGGGCGTCCAGCCGGGAAAAGGCCTCATCCCGCTCCTGGAGAGCGGCGTCGCCATAGTCCACGGAGGCCGCCAGATTGCAGTAATTTGCCGCAAAGATCCGCAGCTGCTCCAATTCCCGGAACTTGTCCAGACAGGTCTGGATGTTTTCCGCAGTATCCAGCCTGCCCTTGCAGTTTTTTTCGATCTCATCCGTCAACCGCCGGATCTCTTCCATATCGGCGGTCAGCTTCGCCTCGTCGTTATAGATCGCCGTCAGGTCCCAGGTCAGCTCCGCCGGGACGTCTTTCCGCTTCATCAGTTCCATCATTTTCTCCTCCGCTTCCGGCTGTGATTTTGGCCCTCTGTCAAAATTGTTTTGCTGTTATCATTATTCCGCCGCCTGGCGGGGCAGCACCCGGCTCCGGTCCAGCACCTCCAGCAAAGGCAGGCCCAGCACGTAGCACACCAGCAGCTCCGCGCCGCCCACGGAGAGGGCATTGAATGCAAACGTGCCGGGGAAGGCGGCGGTAAAGCCCGTCTCGGACCAGGCCAGCAGGGCACCCACGATCAGGCCGTTGCAGATCACCGGCGGCAGGGGAGCGATCCACTTGCTCCGGCACCGGGCCGTCAGCAGACCGGCGGCCAGCGTGGCCAGGGAGCCGAAGATCAGGTCCGGCAGGCCGTAAGGGCTGAGAAGATTGGAAAGGATGCACCCGGCGAACAGTCCCCACGCGGCGGTGGGGCACAGGAAGGGCAGTACGGTCAGCGCTTCGGCGAAGCGGCACTGGAAGATGCCGAAGTTCAGGCCGAAGATGTTCCCGAAGTAACAGAGGGTGACGTACAGCGCCCCCACCAGGGCGGCAAAGGTGATCTGGCGGACATCGAGTTTTGTTTTCATTTTGGGTATACCTCCATTTTTTGTTTAGAGAACGGTCCATACCGGGCCCGCCAGCCCGGTACAGCCGAACGAACGCGGGATAATACTATTTCTCGATTAAAAGTGCAGTAACGTAACCAGGCATAAATCTTAGAACTGCAATTTGTTTAGTCTCGAGGGACCGTCATTGGGCTTCGCCCAACGACCGGTCCGGCGGCGCACGCGCCGCCCAAGTTCTTTTTGGTACTTTTTCTTTCAAGAAAAAGTGCCCCCGCGCTTGGACTGGGTGTGGAAACCAGTCGGGAGGCATTATATCACAGTCGGGATAAGCTGTAAAGCAAAAAAAGGGCCGGCGTAAGCCGGCCCTCTCAGGAATTTCCGCGTTTATCGAATCTGCCCGTCCCCCGTAATCACATACTTATAGGAGCACAGCTCCTCCAGCCCCATAGGGCCCCGGGCGTGGAGCTTCTGGGTGGAGATGCCCATCTCGCAGCCCAGACCGAACTCCCCGCCGTCGGTGAACCGGGTGGACACGTTCCAATACACCGCCGCGCTGTCTACCAGGGTGATGAACCGCTCCGCCGTCTCCCGGCTGGCGGTGACGATGCAGTCGCTGTGGCCGGTGGAGTGGGCGGAGATATGGGCGGCGGCGGCGTCCGCGCTGTCCACCACCCCTACCGCCAGGATGTAGTCCAGGAACTCCGTGTCAAAGTCCGCTTCCCCCGCCGGCGTGCCGCTGATGATCGCGGCGGCGCGCTCGTCCAGACGCAGCTCCACCGGCTGCAGACCCTTGGCTGCCCGGTCCTCCGCCAGCCGCTTTTGCAGCATGGGCAGGAACCGCTCCGCGATATCCCGGTGGACCAGGCAGACCTCCTCCGCGTTGCACACGCTGGGACGGCTGGTCTTGGCGTTGTCGATGATGTTCAGGGCCATCTCCAGATCCGCGTCGCGGTCCACGTACACGTGGCAGATGCCGGTGCCGGTCTGGATGCAGGGAACCAGGGCGTTCTCCACGCAGGAGCGGATGAGTCCCGCGCCGCCCCGTGGGATCAGCAGGTCCACCAGCCCCACGGCCCGCATCAGCTCGTTGGCGCTCTGGCGGGTGGTGTCCTGAATGAGGCTCACCGCCTCCCGGGGCAGGCCCGCCTTTCCGAGGCCCTTCCGCAGGGCCTCGACAATGGCGCCCGCGGAGCGGAAGGCCTCCTTGCCGCCCCGGAGGACGCACACATTGCCGCTCTTCAGCGCCAGCGCCGCCGCGTCGGAGGTGACGTTGGGCCGGCTCTCATAGATGATGGCCACCACCCCCATGGGTACGGCCACCCGGCGGATGGTCAATCCGTTAGGACGCTCCACGGTGCGCAGGGTCCGGCCCACCGGGTCCGGCAGCGCGGCCACCTGCCGCACACCCTCTGCCATGGCGGCGATCCGGTCTTCCGTCAGGGCCAGCCGGTCCAGCATGACCTCGCTGATGTGCCCTCGGGCCGCCTCCATGTCCAGGGCGTTGGCCGCGAGAATGGCGGCGCGGTCCTCCCAAAGGCTGTCCGCCATGGCGCGCAGAGCGGCGTTTTTCCGCTCCGTGTCCGCCTGCAGCAATGCCGGGCGGGCCGACTGGGCGGCCTGCAATATCTGTAAAGTTGTCATGCTTTATGCCTCCTTTTTCGCAAAAAAGCGGGTTCCTACCTGCTGTCCCTCCGCGATAGCGTACAGATCTTCCGGCCGCTGGCCGTTGGTGATGATCATGTCGCAGCCCGCCGCCATGCACATCCCCGCGGCCCGGAGCTTGGTCACCATGCCGCCGGTGCCCAGAGCGCTGCCCGCGTCCCCGGCCAGGGCCAGGACCTCCGGCGTCAGCTCCCGGATCTCGCGGATGAGACCTGCGGACGGGTCCTTCCGAGGATCGGCGGTGTAGAGCCCCTCAATGTCGCTCATAAGCACCAGCAGGTCCGCCTGGACGTTCACCGCCACGATGGCCCCCAGGGTGTCGTTGTCCCCCACGGCAATCTCGGCGGTAGCCACGGTGTCGTTCTCGTTGATGACCGGCAGCGCACCCAATTCCAGCAGCCGGGACATGGTGTTGTGGAAATTCTCCCGGCGCTGAGGGTCCTCCACGTCGGACCCGGTAAGGAGGATCTGGGCTACCGTGTGGTGGTAGTCGGAGAACAGCTTGTCATATATATACATCAGCTCGCACTGGCCCACGGCGGCCAGGGCCTGCTTGGTGGGGATGTCGGAGGGCTTTTTGGTCAGGTTCAGCTTCCCCACCCCCATGGCGATGGCCCCGGAGGACACCAGCACCAGCTCGTGCCCCGCGTTTTTCAAGTCGCTCATGACCTTGCACAGCAGCTCCACCCGCCGGATGTTCAGCTTTCCCGTGGCGTGGGTCAGGGTGGAAGTCCCCAGCTTGATGACAATTCTCATATGGCTCACCTCATCGGTATGTTTATGCACAGTATACCACATCCACAAAGAAATGGGAATCGACATTTAATACAGTTTCTGCTATACTGTGGGCATATTTTCGGTTTATTTGCGTCATAACCAGCAGAAAGGAGGAATGAGCTATGGAGGACGTCCAGATCATCGACCTGTACTGGCTGCGGGATGAACGGGCCATCGGGGAGACGGACGCAAAATACGGAAGCTTCTGCCACAAGCTCGCCATGAACATTCTGCACAGCTTTCAGGACAGCGAGGAGTGCGTCAGCGACGCCTACGGCCGCTGCTGGGACACCATGCCGCCCCAGCGGCCCGGGAGCCTGCGGGCCTACCTGGGGGCCATATTGCGCAACCTGTCCATCAGCCGCTACCGGGCCGCCCACGCCCAGAAGCGGTTCGGCGGGGCGGAGGTGCTCCTCAGCGAGCTTCAGGACTGCGTGCCCGCGCCGGACAACGTCCAGCGGAGCGTGGAGGCGGAGGAGCTGGGCCGTCTGATCGCCCGGTGGCTGCAAAAGCTGGAGCGGGAGGACCGGGCGCTGTTCGTCCGGCGTTACTGGAACGGCGACGGCGTGAAGGAGCTGGCGGGAGAGCTGGGGGTGCGGCCCAACGCCCTGACCAAGCGGCTGCTGCGGCTGCGGGAGGCTCTGCGCCGGGAGCTGGAGAGAGAGGGGGTCAGCGTATGAATCCGAAAGCGGAACTTTTCTTCGACGCCATCACCCTCCTGCCGGAGGAACTGGTGGAGGAGGCCCAGGACTATACATTCCGGAAGAGCCGGAGCGCCTGGAAGAAAGTGGGGAGCCTGGCGGCCTGCATGGCTCTGGTAGTTTCCCTGGGACTTCTGGCGGCTCTGCCCAGAGGATGCGGCGGCGCGGCCCCGGCGGCGGACAACAACGCCCCGGCGGCGTCCTGCGATACGGCCCCGGCGGACGGCGCGGATCTGGAAGGCTGCTCCCCCCAGGAGCCTGCTGCGCCCCAGACGCCGGAGGCCAGTCCCAGCGGCGGGACCGAAACCTTCCGTTTCACCGCCAGAGTGGTGGAGATTCTGGATGCCGGAGACCTGCCCTCCGTCCTGGTGGAGCCCCTGGAGGGCGAGGACGAGCGGAATTCGGCAGACCGGATCGTCGTGACCGTGAAGGGCGAGATGCCGGTGCTGGCGGAGGGGGATTTGGTGCGTATCACCTATGACGGGACGATACAGGAGACCTACCCCGCCGGGATTACCGGGGCCGTGTCCATTGAGAAGCTGGAGGAGAGCGAGTAAACGCACAAAAAAGGCCCGCGCCGGAAAAATCCGGCGCGGGCCAAACGATCTTTTTCGTCAGCCGGCAAGGTAGTTCCTGACCAAAATCTGCAGGAGTTCGTCGCGGTCCACCTTGCGGATCAGTGTGCGGGCCTGGTTATGATTGGTGATATAGGTGGGGTCCTCGGAGAGAATGTAGCCCACAATCTGGTTGATGGGGTTGTAGCCCTTCTCCTCCAGAGCCTGGTATACGGTCAGCATAATCCGGTGTATCTCCGCGTCCTGATCAATGACGAAATCAAACTTCCGGGTGTAGTCGTCCACGCCTGCACCACCTTTCCATTATATTTATTCCCACTTAGTATACTCGCTTTTTCCCCAACTGTAAAGAGAAAAAAGTGAATGTTACATAGATGTAATATTCGACAAATTCCCCATGCCGGTGAAAATATGAAAAAATAAACCGTAAAAAAGTGGAAAAACAGCTTGACTTTTCTCCAACATACGGTATAATAAATAGGCTTGCAATCTGCAACGCCAATATCCTTGCTCCCGGCTGAGACCGGGGGCCATTCGTCCAAAAGGAGGTGCAACCATGGCAAAAATCAATGGCAGCTACGAGGTCGTGTACATTATCGACCCCGCCCAGGGCGAGGAAGCGATCGCCGCCACCGTCGAAAAGTTCAAGGCGCTGGCCGAGAAGCACAGCTCTGTCGTGGAGGTAGAGGAGTGGGGCAAGCGCCGGCTGGCCTACGCCATCGACTACAAGACCGAGGGCTACTACGTTCTGATGTCCTTCACCAGCGATCCCGATTTCCCCAAGGAGCTGGATCGTGTGCTGGGCATTACCGACGGCATCCTGCGCTCCATGATCGTCTGCAAAGACGAGTAAGGGGGAAGCGCACACATGTTGAACCGCATAATCATTATGGGCCGCCTGGTGCGGGACCCGGAGCTGCGCACCACGCAGTCGGGCGTCTCCGTGACCAGCTTCACCCTCGCCGTGGATCGGGACTTCAAGAACCGGGATTCCGGTGAGAAGAACACCGATTTCATCGACGTGGTGGCATGGCGGCAGACGGCGGAGTTTATCTGCAAATACTTCTCCAAGGGCCGTATGGCCGTGGCGGAGGGCCGTCTCCAGATCCGGGAATGGAAGGACCGGGACGGCAACAACCGCCGCAGCGCCGAGGTGGTGGCCGACAACGTGTATTTCGGCGACAGCAAGCGGGACAGCGCCCCCGGCGACAGCTACGGCTCGCCGCCGCCCTATGGCAGCCCCGCCCCCGCCTCTTATGGCGGCGGCTACGGCGCTCCCTCTGCCGAGCCCTCCGGCTTTGCGGAGATTGACGATCAGGACGGCGATCTGCCCTTCTGACAGAGAGCGCTGTCTGACGCAGCGAAAGAATACCGCCTGCTCCCAGGAGCGGGCGAACGCAAAAATTTCGGTCGCGCCCCCGCGGCGCGATACTCTAACAGGAGGTATAGAGAACCATGCCTATGGATCGTGAAAACCGGCCTGCCCGTCCCGGCGCTCCCCGGAAGCGGAGAAAGGTCTGCCAGTTCTGCGTGGACAAGTGCGAGCATATTGATTACAAGGATGCCGCGAAGCTGCGCCGTTTCATTTCCGAGCGCTCCAAGATCCTGCCCCGCAGGACCACCGGCACCTGCGCCATGCATCAGCGCCAGCTGACCGAGGCCATCAAGCGGGCCCGTCAGATCGCCTTGCTGCCCTACGTGACAGAGTAAAGCTGAAAAGTCCCCACCCGCAGAGAGGGTGGGGACTTTTAAATGCGGTCTGAGCCTCCGGCAAGGCCGGAGACTGTAACTTCAGGGCGCCGCAGGACCGGCGGCGGGCCCCTCCGCTGCGGTAAGGGTCCCCACACAGCGGTTGATGGGCAGGCCCTGCTCGTAG
This sequence comes from Oscillospiraceae bacterium, assembly GCA_021768185.1. GTDB lineage: Bacteria > Bacillota > Clostridia > Oscillospirales > Oscillospiraceae > Pelethomonas. Next base: position 29,712 of record JAETNP010000046.1, on the reverse strand, counting down.
AACTTTGCCTCGTAGTCGGTCATGACGCCCTGGGGACCAGCCTCGTGGAGATTCCGCGTGACCTCGCTGAGGACATACCCCGCCTCCGGGAACTCCAGCACGGAGAACTCAAAAAGAGGCTGGTTGTCCGTCTTGAAATGGATCTGCCCGCCGGGCTTCAGGACTTTGCGGTACAGCGCCAGGAAGCCCCGGTGGGTCAGCCGCCGCTTGGCCTGCCCCTTGGGGGGCCAGGGGTCGCAGAAATTGATATAGATCAGGTCGATTTCCTCCGGCGCGAAGTAGTCCGGCAGCAACGCCGCGTCGCCCACCACAAAGAACACGTTTTTCAGTTCCAGCGCCGTAGCCCGCTCCATGGCTACCACCAAAGCGTCGGGCACCTTCTCGATGGCGATGAACAGGATGTCGGGATTCTGCCGGGCGGTTTCCGCCGTGAAGCGCCCCTTGCCGCAGCCCAGCTCTACCCGCAGCTCGACCGCTTGGGGCATCAGGGTCTCCCGCCAGCGGCCCCGCAGGGCGAAGCCGTCCTTCACCTGGCAGGCCGCGCATTTTTCCATTCGTGGGATCAAATTTTTCTTTTTCCGCATCCGCATAGGAGCTTACCTCCGGAATGATTTGTGGATTGATTGTACCACGAACCGCAAAAAAGTACAAGACCGGGGTGGAAGGATTCGGAGCTCCTTCCTGCCGCGGCCCCGGAATTTGTGGACGCACGAGGTTTCAGAATGTAAAAACTGCTTCGCACAAAGGATAAGAGGACGCCCGCGCGTCCGGCGAAAAGCCGGACGCGCGGGCGTCCTTTGGCAAACTGGCCCGTTAAGCCAGCAGATCGGGCAGGCAGACGGCCAGGAACATGGCCGCCGCCAGCACCATTGCCAGCGCCGCCAGCAGATACCGCCTGCGCAGCAAAAACACAACGATCCGATCACGCCGCATAAAGCCGTCCCCCCGTTGTTTACAGATTTCAGGAACAGTCTATGCGGCGGAAGGAAAAATCATTCCGCGCCGATGATCGTGTAATTTCCGGATCGGAGCAGCCGGACCAGGGCGGCGTCGTCCTCCGGCAGCGTCTGTGTCAGGATGCCTCCCTGGGCGATGTCCTCCGTCCGGTGGCAGTCGGAACCGCCGGTGCGCAGGAGCCCCTGGAGCGCCGCGTATTCCTCCGCCCGCTCATTGTGATTTTCATGCCTGGGGTTCCGGTTGCACACCTCCACGCCGTCCAGGTAGCAGGCGATGGCGGGGGTGCATTTCTTCCGGTAGGGGTGGGCCTGGACGATGAGGGCCCCCGCTTCCCGGGCCAGGGGCGCAAAGGCGGCGATGCCCATGTGGAACACCTCCTCCGGCCGGGCCAGCAGCTCGTCGGGATAATTGTACAGGAGGTAGTCGTTGCAGCACTCGTCAAAGCGCAGCTCCGCCCCCTTATAGAGCTTCAGGCCCGCTCTGGCGCACGCGCCCTCCAGCCGGCGGAAGCCGTCCAGAAAGACGGACAGCACTTCCTCCGGGGCGGCGGCCTCCAAATCCAGATGGTCAAAGGTGTCCCGGTTGTAATGATCTGTGACGGCCAAGGCGGCATAGCCCGCCTGGGCGTAGCCCTCCGCCAGGGCGTCGGCGTCCAGCCAGCCGCACTTGCTGGTGTGCTTGGTGTGCATATGGGTCTCAATTCGGTACTGATTCATGAATATCCCTCCCGGACGCTATTCCGCCAGCGTCAGCTTTACATTTTTTCTCGCGCAGAGTTCCCGGCATTCCGCCGGACAGCCTGGGCCGGTAATGACCTCCGTCATATCCTCCAGCGTCCCGTAGGACATGAGGCTGCTCTCGCCGAATTTGCCGCTGTCCAGCAGCAGCCAGGCCTGGCGGCTCTGGGCTGCGGCCAGCTTTTTCAGCTCGTATTCAATGTAGGTGGAGACGTTCAGCTTCCCCTCCGGAGATACGCCGGAGGCCCCCATGAACGCCTTGGCAAACTGGTACCGGCCCAGAAATTCCAGAGTACTCACGTCGGATACGGAGTTGGTCCGCCGGTTCATGACGCCGGGCAGGACGATGAGTTCCACCTGGGGCTTGTCGTAGGCCTGATGGACCACATAGAGATTGCCGGTGACGATGGTCACGTGCTTAGCGGCATCCAGGCAGTCGATGAGGTGCATGGTGGTGGTGCCGGCGTCGATGTAAAGGATATCGCCGTCCTCAATGCGGGTCTGGGCGCACTGGGCGATCCGGCGTTTTTCCTCCGTGTGGAGCTGGGCGCGCTGGGTAAACAAGGGCACCTCCTGCCGCTGTACGGCGCGGACGCCGCCGTAGACCTTCTCCACGGCGCCGGTGTCTGTCAGATAGGCCACGTCGGAGCGGATGGTGTTCATGGACACGCCGAATTCCTCCCGCAGCTCCTCCATGGTGACCGCTTCCCGCCGGGCTACCAGGGCCTCGATCTGCTTGCGGCGGTCGTCTTTCATATGGGAACCTCCTTTCCGGAGAAACCAGAAGTTTTCACAGGTCCATGATACCGCACACCGTGAAAATTGTCAACTGTTTTATAAAAATTGGTAAGTTCACAAGGAATCAAAAGAAAATTACTAAAAAAATCACATTTGAAATTGACAGATAAGGGAACAGATGCTACAATCTTCATGGAGAAACGTTTGCGGCGTCAGCCGCGGGAATTTATGAAACGGAGGACAAAACATATGGCGAAGGTAAGAGTAGGCGTGGCGGGGTACGGCACCATCGGCCAGCGTCTGGCAGACGGCGTGGCCATGCAGGGGGACATGGAGCTGGTAGGCATTGCGGACCTGGCTCCCACCCTGGCCATCCGCGCCCTGCGGGAGAACGACATGATCGGGGCCAACAACGTCAAGTACAATCTGTACCTGGTGGGCGGCGCGGACAAGGCGAAGTTCGACGCGCTGGACATCCCCGTGGCCGGTTCCTTCGAGGACCTGTGCGGCAAGGTGGACATCATGCTGGATTCCTCTCCCGGAGGCGTGGGCGCCAAGAACAAGGAAATTTATGAGAAGATGGGCGTGAAGGCCATTTTCCAGGGCGGCGAGAAGAACTCCGTAGCAGACGTGTTCTTCCATGGCTACGCCAACTATGAGAAGGGCCTGGGGCAGAACTATCTGAAGCTGACCAGCTGCAACACCACGGGCCTCATCCGCACGGTGGACTGCCTGGACCGTGCCGTGGGCGTGGAGAAGGTTGCCATCACCATCATCCGCCGGGTGGCGGACCCCGGCGACTATCACCGGGGACTGACCAACGCCCTTCAAATTGACAAGGCTCCCAGCCATCAGGCGGTGGACCTGATGACCATCATGCCCCACGTGGAGGCCACCGGCATTCTGGTACATACGCCTGTGACCCATGGGCACATCATTACGGTTCTGGCCTCCGGCCGGGATGGGAAGAAGATCACCAGGGAGCAGGCCCTGGAGGCGTTCCGGGCGCATCCCAGAATTCGGACTGTTACCATTGACGAGGGATTTTTGGGGAATGCCAGCCTGTTCAAGTATGCCCGCGACCTGGGCAACCGCCGGGGCGACATGTATGAGATCGGTCTTTGGGAGGATTCTATCGTCGAGAGCGGGGATGACATCATGTATGCGATCAATATTCCTCAGGAGAGCGTAACCATTCCTGAGACCGTGGACGCTATTCGGGCGGCGATGGAGATGCAGCCGACACGGGAGACTGGTACGGCTGAAACGAACAAGTACCTGCGTATCGGCAGATTTAAGTAAGCGGCTCATTTTTTGATTAGTTTTGCGCCCGAGGCACAGTCGGTTTGGTCTAAACTTACTGCTGTCCGCTTCGTTCCCCTTCTGCGTCTATTTTAGCGTGGTCATCGGTGCCCCCTACCGTATAGCGGGGCGAACTCCCCGGGGTGCGTAATGTTGGTCTGACCCGTTTTGCCAGAGCTTCTGGCGATGGTGGCAGACTGGTCATAGAAGCGGCGCCGCAGCGAAATCTACCGTAAGAATCCGTGGGTAGAACCACCCAGACCGGCGCACCAACGAAGGATTGTGGGTAGAACCAAACCCGGTACGTCGGAGGGGAACAAATTACCCCCGTAATGAAGGAGGATTCTCAAGGAACGTAGTTCCCGTGGGCCGCGCATAGCGCGGCTTAGGCTGCTAGCGCCCGCTAGCGGGCGCTGCACGCTTGAGCGCTCTTTTGGTACTTTTCCCGCGCGGGAAAAGTACGCCCCGTCCCCGCCCCGGCGAGGGGCGAATCTATAAGCCAGGGCCGCCCAGAAGGGGCGGCAGGAGGAAATTTATGCGTTTTGGCATTAAGACCCTCGATGATGCCCGAGTAGAGGGCAAAACCGTCCTCTGCCGGGTGGATATCAATCAACCCGTGGACCGGGAAAAAGGAACCCTGAAAAGCATCAACCGTATTGAGGCATGTGTTCCTACCATCAAAGAACTCTCCGACAAGGGAGCAAAAGTGGTCCTCCTGGCCCACCAGGGCAGCGACATCGAATATAAAAATTTCTATACAACGAAACCCCACGCAAAAGTATTGGAAAATCTGCTGGGAAAGAAAGTCCACTGGATCGACGATGTGTGCGGCCCCGCCGCCCGGGAGGCGATCCTCAAGCTGGAGAACGGCGAGATCCTCCTCTTGGACAACGTCCGCTTTGTGGCGGAGGAGCAGACCCTCTTTGAGATGAAGCTCCGCCTCACCCACGAGCAGCAGGCCAAGACCCTGCTGGTGGAGAAACTGGCTCCCCTGGCGGACCTGTACGTCTGCGACGCCTTCGCCGCCGCCCACCGGGACCAGCCCAGCCTCTGCGGCTTCGAGCAGGTCCTGCCCTCCTATATGGGGCGGCTCTTTGAGAAGGAATTCTGCGCCGTTTCCCAGGTCATGGAGGAGCCGGTAAGGCCCTGCGTGTTCGTGCTGGGCGGGGCGAAAATTTCCGACGCCTTCCTCATGATGAAAACCGTCCTGGAGTGGGGCGTGGCGGACCGGATTCTCACCGGCGGACTGGTGGGGAATATCTTCCTTACCGCCCTGGAGAAGGAGATCGGCCAGGGCAGCGTGGATTTCATCATGAAGTCCAATTACGGCGAGTACATTGAAAAGGCCAAGGAGCTCTACGCCCAGTACGGCGAGAAGATCACCCTGCCGGCGGACTTGGCCTGGGTAACGGACGGGGAGCGCCATGAGGCGGCCCTGGGCAGCGTTCCAACGGACATTGCCGCTGTGGATGTGGGCGGCGAGACCGCTAAAATCTACCGGGAGGCTATCCTGAGGGCGAAAACCGTATTTGTCAACGGTCCCATGGGGGTTTTTGAGCAGGCTCCCAGCGAGGCGGGGACAAAGGCTGTCTGGCAGGCCCTGGCAGACACGGAGGCCCACACGGTCCTGGGCGGCGGCGACAGCATCACCGCCACGGAGAAATACGGCCTGACGGACAAGATGGGATACATCTGCACCGGCGGCGGAGCCTTGATCCGGTTCCTGACCGGGGAGGAGCTGCCGGTGGTGAAGGCGCTCCGGCATGGAGCAGGTCTGTGTGAGAATTGAGAGGTGACTGCATATGGAAGCGGCAAAGAAGAAGGAATTGCAGGCGCTGGCCATTAAGATCAGAATGGCGGCGCTGGAAGCCATCCACTCCCTGGGCTCCGGCCACCTGGGCGGCGCGCTGAGCATCTGCGACGTGCTGGCGGTGCTGTACGGCGGGGAGATGAGGATTGACGTGAACAATCCCAAGTGGCCGGAGCGGGACAAGCTGGTCTGCTCCAAGGGCCACGCCGGTCCGGCGGTATACGGCACCCTGGCGGTGAAGGGCTTCTTCCCCTACGAGGAGCTGAAGACTCTGAACCGTCCCGGCACCCGACTGCCCAGCCACTGCGACCGGAACAAGACCCCCGGCGTGGACATGACTACCGGGTCCCTGGGGCAGGGCACGTCCCTGGCCTGCGGCATGGCCCTGGGCGACAAGCTCAAGGGCCGGGATTCCCGGGTGTTCCTCATCGTGGGCGACGGCGAGAGCAACGAGGGACAGGTCTGGGAGGCCATGGCCTTCGCCAGCGCCAAGAAGCTGGATAATCTGGTGGTCCTGCTGGACTGGAACAAGCGGCAGCTGGACGGCTGGACGGAGGATATCTATTCCATGGGGGACTATGTGGCGAAATTCGAGGCCTTCGGCTTCGACACCGCGAAGGTGGACGGCAACGACGTGGAAGCGGTGGCGGAGGCCCTGGCGAATATCCGGCAGGGCGGCGGCAGGCCCCATGCCGTCATCCTGGACACGGTGAAAGGCGCGGGCATTCAGGAGGTAGAGGACACCGTCATGAACCACAGCCTCACCGTCAGCGACGAGCAGTTTGAGAGATGGACCGCCCAGCTGAAAGCCCAGCTGGCAGAACTGGAGGGCTGAGAGATGGCGAAGATCGTATATACAGGAGAAATGGACCCCCGTCTGTGCAAGAGCGTGCTGGGTGAAACCATCCCCGCCCTGGCGGAGCGGGACCCGGACGTCATCTATCTGGACGCGGACCTCATGAGCTGCATCGGCACCGCCAAGTGGGCCAAGGCTAACCCGGACCGGGCGGTCAACTGCGGCATCGCCGAGGCAAATATGGTAGGCGTGGCCTGCGGCCTGGCCTCCGCCGGGTTTAAGCCCATCGTCCACACCTTCGGGCCCTTCGCTTCCCGCCGGTGTTATGACCAGGCGTTCCTCAGCGGCGGCTACGCCAAGAACGACATCACCATCATCGGCACCGACCCCGGTGTCACCGCCACCATGAACGGCGGCACCCATATGCCCTTTGAGGACGTGGCCCTGTACCGGGCTCTGCCGGGTTCCACCGTCATCGACGTCACCGACCCTGCCATGCTCATCAGCGTACTGGGCCAGTGCATCGACCGCCCCGGCGTGAAGTTCATCCGGGTGGGGCGCAAGCAGTATGCCAAGGTCTATGAGGACGGCAGCGAGCTGCCCATCGGCAAGGCCGTGGCCCTCCGTGAGGGGAGCGATATTGCCATCTTCGCCGCAGGCATCATGGTCCACGAGGCCATGCAGGCCGCCAAGGCCCTGGAAGCCGAGGGCATCGGCGCGGCGGTGATCGACATGTTCACCATCAAGCCCCTGGACGAGGAGGCGGTGGAGACCTGGGCGAAGAAGTGCGGCGCGGTAGTCGTGGCTGAGAACCACAATAAATTTGGCGGCCTGTGGTCCGCTGTCAGCGAGGTGCTGGCTAAGAAGTGCCCCGTCCCCGCAGACTGCGTTGCCGTGGAGGACGAGTTCGGAGAGGTGGGCCCCCAGGGCTACCTCCAGGAGCGCTTCGGGTTGACCGCCGCCCATATCGTGGAGCAGGCCAAGGCCGTTCTTGCCAGAAAGGGCTGAACCATGAAGCTGAGTTTCGGATTCGGCGCGGGGACCCAGGAGGCGGAGGTCCCGGAGAAGAACCTTCTGGGGGTGCTCCACGCCAATGAGGTGGAGCTGGGCCTCACCGGCGAGGCGGAGGTCCGGCGGGCGCTGGCCGAGCCCATCGGCTCCCCCCGGCTGGGGGAGATCGTCCGGCCCGGGGAGAAGATCGCCATCGTTACCAGCGACATCACCCGGCCCATGCCCACCTATAAGGTCATGCCCGCCCTGCTGGATGAGCTGTACGCAGCGGGTGTAAAGGCAGAAGATATTACACTGGTGTTTGCCCTGGGCAGCCACCGGAAGCATACGGACGAGGAGCGGAAGAAGCTGGCCGGGGAGCGGGCGTGGAAGGAGATTGCCTGCGTGGACAGCGACCCCGCGGACTGCGTCCACATGGGCGTCACCGCCGCCGGAACGCCGGTGGACATTACCCGTGTCGTGGCGGAGGCGGATAGAAGAATTTGCCTGGGAAACATCGAGTACCACTACTTCGCCGGGTACTCCGGCGGGGCCAAGGCCATCATGCCGGGAGTATCCACCCGGGACGCCATCCAGTCCAACCACTCGATGATGGTCCGGCCCGAGGCATGCGCCGGGGCGCTGGAGACCAACCCCCTGCGGATGGACATTGAGGAAGCCGGAGCGATCTGCGGCATCGACTTCATCCTCAACGTGGTGCTCAGCGAGCACAAGGAGATCATCCGGGCGGCGGCGGGACATCCCGTGAAGGCCCACCGGGCCGGGTGCGCCTTTTTGGATACGCTGTATCTCAAGGAGCTGCCCCGCGGCGCGGACATCGTCCTGGTGAGCCAGGGGGGCGCGCCCAAGGATTTGAACCTGTACCAGACCCAGAAGGCCCTGGACAACGCCCGCCACGCGGTGAATCCCGGCGGGGTGATCGTGCTTATCGGCTCCTGCAAGGAGGGGCTGGGGGAGCGGGTCTTCGAGGAGTGGATGACCACGTCCCCGTCCCCCGGGGCCATGATCGAGCGTATCGGCCGGGACTTCCAGCTGGGAGGCCACAAGGCCGCCGCTATCGCCATGACCCTGGAGAAGGCGGATATATATCTGGTGAGCGACCTGGAGGCGGATTTTGTCCGCTCCATCTTCCTCACCCCCCAGCCCTCCGTGCAGGAGGCGCTGGATAAGGCTTTTGAGAAGCTGGGGCCGGAGGCCACGGTGCTGGCGATGCCCTACGGCGGGTCCACGCTGCCGAGAATTGTGAAACAGTAATACTTTTTCTTGAAAGAAAAAGTATCAAAAAGAACTTTAAATTCGAGACTAAACCCATTGCTATTCCTAGATTTTTGCCCGGTTACGAAGTAAGGATTCAATCGAGAAATAGTATAAGGAGAAAAGACCATTATGGATTACGCAAAGGAATCCCTGCGGCTCCACGAGGAGTGGAAGGGGAAGATCGAAGTTATTGCCACCGTGCCGGTGGAGAGCAAGGACGACCTGTCCCTTGCCTACACCCCCGGCGTAGCCCAGCCCTGCCTGGAGATCCAGAAGGATATCAGCAAGAGCTACGAGCTGACCCGGCGGCACAACCTCTGCGCCGTCATCACCGACGGCTCCGCCGTGCTGGGCCTGGGGGACATCGGTCCCGAGGCCGGAATGCCCGTCATGGAGGGCAAGTGTGTGCTGTTCAAGTCCTTCGGCGGCGTGGACGCCTTCCCTCTGTGCGTGAAGACCCACGACGTGGACGAGTTCGTCAACGCGGTGTATCTCATGTCCGGCAGCTTCGGCGGCATCAACCTGGAGGACATCGCCGCTCCCCGGTGCTTCGAGATCGAGCGGAAGCTGAAGGAGAAGTGCGACATTCCCATCTTCCACGACGACCAGCACGGCACCGCCGTCATCACCCTGGCGGGGCTGACCAACGCCCTGAAGGTGGTGGGCAAGAAGAAGGAGGACGTGAAGATCGTCACCTCCGGCGCGGGCGCGGCGGCGGTGTCCATTGTGAAGCTGCTTCTCTCCGCCGGGTACAAGCATGTGACCATGTGCGACCGGAAGGGCGCGATTTACGCGGGCCGGGACGGCCTGAACTGGATCAAGGAGGAGATGGCGGAGGTCACCAATCTGGAGAAGAAGGCCGGGTCCCTGGCCGATATGCTGGTAGGCGCGGACGTGTTCATCGGCGTCTCCGCCCCTGGCACCGTCACCACAGAGATGGTGAAGACCATGAACCGGGACGCCATCATCTTCGCCTGCGCCAACCCTACCCCGGAGATCTTCCCCGAGGACGCCAAGGCCGGCGGCGCGGCGGTGATCGCCACGGGCCGCAGCGACTTCCCCAATCAGATCAACAATGTACTGGCTTTCCCGGGGATTTTCCGGGGGACCTTTGACGTGCGGGCCAGCGACATCAACGAGGAGATGAAGATGGCCGCCGCTCACGCGCTGGCGGAGCTGATCTCCCCTGAGGAGCTGAACGCGGACTATATCATCCCCAAGGCGTTTGACAAACGGGTAGGCCCCGCCGTGGCCAAGGCCGTGGCCGAGGCGGCGCGGAAATCCGGCGTGGCCCGGATTTGATAGGAGGATTCCGTTATGTTTGATCCTAAGACTGTCAAGCTGGGCATCGCTCCCATCGGCTGGTGCAACGACGATATGCCGGAGCTGGGGGCGGAAAATACCTTCAAGCAGACGGTTAGTGAAATGGCCCTGGCGGGCTTTACCGGATGCGAGATCGGCAACAAGTACCCCAGCGACCCGGCGGAGCTGAAGGCCCAGCTGGACCTGCGGGGGATGCGGATCGCCAGCCGGTGGTTTTCCTCCTTCCTCATCACCAAGCCCTACGAGGAGGTAGAGGCGGCGTTTATCAAGGAACTGGAATTTCTGGCCGCCGTTGGCGCGGACCGGATCAACGTCAGCGAACAGAGCTACTCCATTCAGGGACAGATGGAGACGCCCATTCTCACCGGGAATCACAAGCATGTGATGGACGAGCGGGAGTGGGGTCTGCTGTGCGAAGGGCTCAACAAGCTGGGCAAGGCGGCGGCGGACCGGGGGTTCAAGCTGTGCTTCCACCACCACATGGGCACCGTGGTGCAGACGGCGGAGGAGACGGACCGGATGATGGCTAATACCGATCCCCGGTATGTGTTCCTGTGCTATGACACCGGACATTTTACCTTCGCCGGGGAGGACCCGCTGGCGATGCTGAAAAAGTATGTGGACCGGGTGGGACATGTGCATTTGAAGGACATGCGGCTGCCTGTGGTGGAGGAGGCCAGGAAGAATAACTGGAGCTTCCTACAGGCGGTACGGAATGGGGCTTTTACCGTTCCCGGGGACGGAAATGTGGATTTCGACCCCATGTTTAAGGTTTTGTCTGACGCCGGGTACCAGGGGTGGCTCCTGGTGGAGGCCGAACAGGACCCCGCTAAGGCTGACCCTCTGCGCTATGCGCAGATGGCCAGAGCGTATATCCGGGAGCACACGGGACTGTAAGCTGCCGCCCCGTTAGGCCGCGCGGTGCGTGGCCATAGGGCTGGGCTGGCCGCAGGCCAGCTAACGCCTGCGGGCGGCACGGCGGCACTTTCTTGCCGGTAGCCCGGGGGCTTCTCGCCCCCGGACTCCTCGCCTACTTTTGGCGCGCGCCAAAAGTAGGCAAAAACGCGCTTAAACCTGGCGGTTTAAGAATCCCTGAATTACGGGGGAGTTTATTTTCTCTACGACCTGAGAGACTGGCTGTTCTGCGGAGTTCTCTGGGCCGCCAGAAGGCGAAGCGCCGGCGGATGCGCACTATCGGAGGACTTCTGCTGCTGCGCCGTAGTGCGGCGTGAGTGATTTTAGATACTGCGTGCTACTATTTATATTAGGAGCTGATTTGGATGACCTACTTTAACAAAAACGCGGAACTGAAACAGGGTTACAATGCTTACATCGACGCCTCTGTGGATGACATGGGTACCCAGATGGACGTGGGCCTGCTGCTGATGGAGGACGGTGATACCTTTATCTTTGAGGAGGCGCAGAAGGAGATCGCCGTACTGCTGTTTTCCGGGAAGGTGACTTACCGCTGGAACGGTGAGACGGTGGAGGCCGAACGGCCCGACTGCTTCCATCACGAGGCATACTGTCTGCTGGCCTGCAAGGGAACGAAAATTGAGCTGACCGCCCATGGACACAGCGAGCTGTACATCCAGAAGACCATCAACGAGCGGGACTACACGCCGGTGATGTATACTCCCGAGACCATTCAGACCCAGCACGCCGGGTCCAACGGCGAACTATTGGGCTGTATGCAGCGGGAGATCAAGACATTTTTCGACTACGACAACGCCCCCTTCTCCAACATGGTGCTGGGCGAGGTGCTGAACTATCCGGGCAAGTGGTCCTCCTATCCGCCCCACCACCATCCCCAACCGGAGGTGTACTTCTACCGCTTCGACTACCCCGACGGCTTCGGTGCGGGCTTCGCCAACGGGGAGATCTACAAAACTGGCCACAACGGACTGTCTGTCATCAACCACGGCTTCCACTCCCAGACCGCCGCGCCGGGCTACGCCATGTGCTACGCCTGGGGCATCCGGCATCTGGAGGGGGACCCCTGGAAGAAGACCCGCATCGACGACCCCGAACACGCCTGGCTTTGGCAGCCAGACGCCAATGACCATATCTACCAGGGCTAAGGGGCAGGTCTTCGGAGGGGGCCTCCAGCGCGGCGTGAGTCGTGCGGCCGAATTTAGACCCCCAAAAGGTGCGCGAAGCGAACGCTTCGCGCCGCAGGCACCGTAGATTTGATAAAATCCGCCGTTAGGACTGCCCAAAAAGCAAGCGAAGCTTGCGGCAAAAAGTTCCTTTTGATACTTTTCCTTTCAAGGAAAAGTATGTATACCGACAAAAAGGAGGCACCCTATGAAAACCATTCGACTGACCATGGCGCAGGCTCTGGTCCGGTTCCTGGAGAACCAGTACATCGCTTATGACGGTATCGAGCATCCCTTTGTGGAGGGCGTCATCATGCTCCCCGGCCACGGCAACGTGGTGGGCCTGGGCCAGGCCCTGGCCCAGGAGGCCCATCGGATGCACGTCTGGCAGGGCAAGAACGAACAGGGCATGGCCCACACCGCCGTGGCCTTCGCCAAGCAGTGCAAGCGGAAGAAAATCATCGCCGTCACCTCCTCCGTGGGACCCGGCGCGGCCAACATGGTCACCGCCGCTGCCACCGCCACCGCCAACAACATCCCCGTGCTGATCCTGCCCGGCGACGTGTACGCCTGCCGCCAGCCCGACCCGGTGCTCCAGCAGGTGGAGCAGACCCACGACCTGAGCCTGTCCACCAACGACGCCTTCCGGCCCGTTTGCCGGTACTGGGACCGGGTAGTCCGGCCCGAGCAGCTCATGAGCGCCATGCTCAGCGCCATGCGGGTGCTGACCGATCCGGCCAACACCGGCGCGGTGTGCGTGGCCATGCCCCAGGACGTGGAGGGCGAGGCCTACGACTACCCCGAGAGCTTCTTCGCCAAACGGGTCTACCGCCTGGCCCGGCGGGAGCCGGAGGCGGAGGTCATCGCCGCGGCGGCGGAGATCATCAAAAACGCTAAGAAGCCGATGCTCATCTGCGGCGGCGGCGTGCGCTACAGCGAGGCCCACGAGGAGTTTAAGCGCTTTGCCGAGACTACCGGCATCCCCTTCGCCGAGACCCAGGCGGGCAAGAGCGCCATCGTCTGGGACCACCCGCTGAACTTGGGCGGCGTGGGCGTGACGGGCTGCTCCGCCGCCAACGAGATCGCCCGGGAAGCGGACGTGGTCATCGGTGTGGGCACCCGGTACACCGATTTCACCACCGCCTCCAAGTGGCTGTTCCGGGAGGACGCGAAATTTATCAACATCAACGTCTCCGACTTCCAGGCCATGAAGCTGGAAGCCCTGCCGGTGGTGGCCGACGCCAAGCGGGCCCTGCCCGCCCTGCTGAAGGCCGTTGAGGGGTACAAGGCCCCCTACACCACCGAGGTCAGCGAGGCCAGAGCCCGCTGGCAGAAGGAGCTGGACCGGCTGGACGCCATCGCCTTCGGCGAGGGCTACGTGCCGGAGATCAACGACGCCAACGCGGAATCCGCCTTCCGCTTCGCCCGGGATCTGGACGCCCGGCTGACCCAGACGGAGGTGCTGGGCTGCATCAACCACTGCATCAACGCCGAGGACGTGGTTATTGGCGCGGCGGGCTCTCTGCCCGGCGACATGCAGCGGATGTGGCGGCCCAGAGGCGTGGACACCTACAACATGGAGTACGGCTACTCCTGCATGGGCTATGAAATTTCCGGCGCCCTGGGTGTGAAGTACGCCATCGGGGACCGGGACGTGTACGCCATGTGCGGCGACGGCAGCTTCATCATGCTCCACGCCGAGCTGCTGACGGCGGTGCAGGAGCACAAGAAGATCAATATCTGCCTGTTCAACAACGCCAGCTACGGCTGCATCAACAACCTCCAGGTGGGCCACGGAAACGACACCCTCTGCACGGAGCTGCGCTGGCGGGGCGAGGACGGGAAGTTCTCCGGCGCGTTCATGCCGGTGGATTTCGCCAAGATCGCCGAGGGGTATGGCTGTAAAGCGTATACCATTCACAGCCTTTCCGAATTGAGGGACGCCATCGCCGACGCCAAGAAGATTGACGGGATTCCCGTTTTGTTCGACATCCGGGTGCTGCCCAAGTCCATGACCGACGGCTACGGCTCCTGGTGGAGAGTGGGCGACACGGAGGCGTCCGAGAACCAGCGGAATCTGGACGCCTATCAGGACCATCTGGCCCACGTGAAGGACGCGCGGAAATATTAAAACGGAGGAAAACAAACTATGCTCAAAATCGGCATTATCGGCTGCGGGGCCATCGGGAAGGACCACTGCCGCCGGATCATCGAGACCGTTCCCGGCGCGACTGTTGTGGCCGTCAGCGACTACGTGGCGGCGGCTGCCGACGAGACGGCGGCAAAGTACGGCATCCGCTCCTTCGGGAACGACTGCGACGGCATGATCACGGACCCCGAGGTGGAGGCGGTGGTCATCACCTCCATCGACCCTACCCATCACGACTACGTGATGAAGGTCCTCAAGGTCGAAAAGTGGTGCTTCTGCGAGAAGCCCCTGAGCCAGAACGCCAAGGACTGCGAGGAGATCATCCAGCGTGAGCAGGAGATCGGCAAACGGCTGGTCCAGGTGGGCTTCATGCGCCGGTACGACCGGGGCTATGCGGAGATGAAGCGGATCATCGACTCCGGCGAGCTGGGCGCGCCTCTGCTCATCAAGGCCTGCCACCGGAACGTGTCCCAGGGTCCCGGCTTCAAGACGGAGAACGGCGTGACCAACGTGGCCATCCACGAGCTGGACATCTGCCGGTGGCTGCTGGGAGACGAGTACGAGGACGCCCAGTGCGTCCGGGTCCGCCAGTCCGCCAACTCCAACAAGGGCTACGACAACCCCCAGGTGATGCTCATGCGCACCAAGAAGGGCTGCTTCATCGACGTAGAGGTCCAGGTGGCCGACGGCTACGGCTACGACATCCAGTGCGAGGTGGTGTGCGAGAACGGCACCGTGAAGCTCCCCGACCCCTACGCCGTGGTCCGCCGCTCCCGCCCCGCCGGGTGGGACAGCGTGAACCCCGCCGAGTCCATGCCCATCATGACCGACTGGAAGGAGCGGTTCATCGAGGCCTACGACATCGAGTTCTGCCGCTGGGTCCAGTCCATTGAGGAGGGGAAGCTCACCGGTCCCTCCGCCTGGGACGGCTATGTGGCCTGCGTGGCCGGAGACGCCTTGAACGCCTCCCGGGGCACCAGCCGGTTCCTCAAGGTGGAGACCATCGAAAAGCCGGAGATGTACCGGTAACCAACTGAACACAGCAAAACGGCGGCGGCCCCTATGGGGCCGCCGCCGTTTTGCGTGCGGTCCCCATAAACTTTTTACATAGATTTTGCTAAATCGTGATAGCGGGTTTTGCGGACGGGCGTTATGATGGTATGCGACGGCCCTGCGGAATGGGGATGTGCGCAGTTGGCGCAGAGGGAGGCCGAAAATTGCGAATATTTTACGGAAACATTTGCATAAATTGAGAATGAACGCAATAAAACTGCCGAAAAATTTCGTTCAAATGTGAAAGAATTGTGAATTCCAACAAGATTGAGCGGTCAATAATAGACAAAACGGCGAAAAATTCTTTTTCCCACGCAAAGCAATTGACGATAATGCACGATTTTGCTATAATTGCCTTAGAAAACAGGTTTCGGAAACGTGTTCGTAGAAAGGTGGGAGTAAACAGGAAAAATTCTCGCGCCTCCCAGGGTGTTCTCCGGGAGATGCGATTTGACAGCGCACTTGAAATGACGAAAGGAGCAACGATGTGAAAAGGAAGAGAGAACGCCGTCCGTTCAACAAGACCCGACTTAAAAATCAGATCCTCAATGTGGTAAAGAACCCGTTCAATATGATCGTTGCGATCAGCCTGGTGATCCTGTTCTGCCTGATCGTGATCCCTCTGCTCCAGATGATCGCCTCCACCTTTACCCTGGCCCGGGCCGAGGCCAAGCGCTACGGCGGCGAGGTGGGCGACTTCACCCTGTACTACTGGCGCTACATCCTGGTCAGCAAGCTGTCCGGCGCAACCTTGTGGGGCCCGCTGAAGAACTCCCTGGTGGTGGGCTTCTTCACCGTTATTGTATCGGTGCCCCTGGGCTCCGTTCTGGGCTGGCTGATGGTCCGCTCGGATATCCCGGGGAAGAAGCTGCTGGGTATGCTGGTGGTCATCCCCTATATGATCCCCTCCTGGTGCAAGGCTCTGGCCTGGCTGGCGGTGTTCCGCAACAAGACCTCCGGCTCCCTGGGCTTCCTGGCCGGCCTCGGCATCCCCATTCCCGACTGGCTGGCCTACGGCCCCGTGGCCATCGTCCTTTGTATGTCCCTTCACTACTATGCCTTCTCCTACATACACGTCTCCTCCGCTCTGCGCTCCATCAACTCGGAGCTGGAGGAGATGGGCGAGATCTGCGGCGCCAATAAGGTGCAGATCCTGAAATCCATCACCCTGCCCCTGGTGCTGCCCAGCATCCTCTCCGCCGTGGTCATGACCCTCAGCAAGGCCATCGGCACCTACGGCGTGGCGGCTAACCTGGGCTCCCGCATCGGCTACTTCACCCTGGCCACCAAGATGAAGACCTTCATCAACGGTTCGCCTCAGGCGGTGGGCTACGCCATGAGTCTGGTGCTCATCAGCCTGGCGGCCCTCATCATCTTCTCCAACCAGCGCATCATCGGCGTGCGCAAATCCTATGCCACCATCGGCGGCAAGGGCGGCCGGTCCAACGAGATGCACCTGGGCAAGGCCAAGATACCTCTGATGGTCTTCCTAGTATTCTTCCTGTTCTTCGCCATGGTGGCTCCCATGTTCGTGCTGGTCATGGAGACCTTCCAGGTTACCACCGGCAACGGCTACGGCCTGAGCAACCTGACCCTCTACAACTGGATCGGCACCCTGGACGAGGCCCAGACCTACACCAGCATGGAGGGCATCTTCCGCAACAAGGAATTCGGCAAGGCCGTGTGGAATACCATCCGCCTGACCTTCATCGGCTCCATCATCACCGCTTTCTGCGGCCAGTTCCTGGGATACATCTCCACCCGAGGCCGGGGCAAGTGGTACGGCTCCGCCACGGAGCAGCTGGTATTCGTGCCCTACCTCATGAGCGGCGTGGCCTTCTCCTCCATGTACGTGGCCATGTTCTCTCAGCCCCGGCTGGGCGGGCTGATCCCCTCCCTGTACGGCACCTTCACCCTCATTGTCCTGACCAGCGTAGTCAAGCACTTCCCCTTCGCCAGCCGGTCCGGCACCGCCAACATGATGCAGATCGCCGTGGAGCTGGAGGAGGCCGCCGACATCAACGGCGCCAACTTCTGGCAGCGGATGGGCAAGATCGTCCTGCCCCTGGCGAAGAACGGCTTTATCTCCGGCTTCATGCTCACCTTCATCAGCATCGCCAAGGAGCTGGACCTGATTATTATCATGATGGATAAGCACACCCAGACCATGTCCTACCTGGCCTTCACCTACTCCCAGGAGGGTTACAACCAGATGGCCGATGCCATCTCCGTGTGCGTACTGCTGTTTATCCTCGTCTGCTACATTATCGCCAACCGTTTCGGCGCAGACATCGGAAAAGCGTGGTAATTGACGGGTCCAGGGGACTCGGTCCCCTGGCGGAGTCCAGAGGCAGAGCCTCTGGTGGGTTTGGGCAAAGCCCAACCCTCTCTAGTTGAAAATTAGAAAGGAAAGGTTGACACAATGAGCAGAATTGAACTGAAGCATATTGATAAATACTATGGCGACAACCACGTCCTGCGGGACATCAATCTGGTCATCGAGGACGGAGATTTCATGACCCTGCTGGGCCCCTCCGGCTGCGGCAAGACCACCACCCTGCGGGTGGTCTCCGGCCTGGAGAAGCCCCAGAACGGCGTCATGACCATCGACGGCGAGGAGATGATCAACGCCGATCTCGCCTACTACGCCGAGCCCAGCAAGCGGGGGCTGAACCTGGTGTTCCAGTCCTACGCTCTGTGGCCCCACATGACCGTCCGGGAAAACATCTCCTTCGGCCTGAAGATCCAGAAGCTGCCCAAGGAGGAGATCGAGAAGCGCCTGAAGGACTCCCTGCGGATGATGCGCATCGAGGAGTACATCGACCGCTATCCCAACGAGCTGTCCGGCGGCCAGCAGCAGCGCGTGGCCATCGCCCGGGCCGTGGCCTCCAACCCCAAGCTGCTGCTCCTGGACGAACCCCTCTCCAACCTGGACGCCCGGCTGCGCATCGACATGCGCAGCGAGCTCCAGCGCATCCACCGGGAGCTGGGCACCACCATCATCTACGTCACCCACGACCAAGTGGAGGCCCTGACCATGTCCACCAAGATCGCCCTCTTCAAGGCCGGCGAGCTCAGCCAGGTGGATGCCCCCATGGACCTCTACATGAACCCCATCGACCTGGAGGCCGCCGACTTCATCGGCAATCCCCGGATCAACTTCCTGGAGGGCGCCGCCCGGTATGAGAACGGCAAGCTGATGGTCAAGTGCGAGCTCAGCGACTACGCCTTCGACAAGGCCGACATGACCGACGAGCCCATCCCCAACGGCGAATTCCCCGTGGTGGTGGCCATCCGTCCCGAGCAGGTGCAGATCACCGAGACCCAGGAGCCCGGCTCCCTGCCCGTCAAGGTCTACGCCAACCAGCCCGCGGGTTCCGAGACACTGGTGTCCCTCCAGGCCGGCAAGAGCGACTTCCTCTCCAAGCAGATCGGTCTGGCCCAGTACGACATCGACCAGACGGTGTACGTCCACATCGACCCCAGCAAGATCAACATTTACGACGCCAAGAGCACCCGCCTCATCAAGCGTGCGCACTAAAAGCGGTTTCTAACGCCGGTCCCGCGGAAAAAGAGACGGCGAGGAAATATGATGCCCCAGAATTTACCCGTTCACTTGTAATTTGAAAGGAGAATTGGATCACAATGAAGAAGAGTAAGCTCTTAGCCCTCCTGCTGGCCCTGACCATGCTGCTGAGCCTGGCTGCCTGCGGCGGAGGAAACGACGACAAGCAGTCCGATAACAGCCAGCCCAGCCAGAGCAGCACGGGCGGCGACGCCCAGAAGACCGACGACGCCGAGCCCGCCGGGGATGAGCCCGTCAAGGTGGAGGATTCCGAGTTCTTCGGCCCCATCTACGACGAGTGGAGCGACATGACCGACGATGAGCTGTATCAGAAGGCTCTGGAGGAAGTGAAAGACGCCCCCGAGATCAACATCTACGCCACCTCCTCCAAGATGATGAAGGCGGAAGAGGACTTTGAGGAGGCCTATCCCGGCCTGGATATCGTTATCATGGATATGGACCAGGACGAGGTCCTGGAGAAGTGCGTGCTGGAGGCGGACTCCGGCAACATCTTCGGCGACGTGCTCCAGGCCAAGGACGTCAACGGAGACGTGTTCTTCGACTACTACGAGGAGGGCTATATGTCCGCCTTCTACCCCCGGGACCTCTCCGCCAAGGTTGACGAGGACCTGCTGCGCTACGGCTATCCTCTGTACGCCTCCCAGAGCTTCTGGTACTACAACACCGAAGCCTTCCCCGATGAGCAGCCGGTGACCAGCTGGTGGCAGATCATCGAGAAGAACGAGGACGGCTCCCAGAAGTACCGCCTGTTCACCAAGGAGATCGGCACCGAGACCTCCTACCTGTCCCTGTTCGCCAGCTTCGTGGTCAATGCCGACCAGATGGAGAAGGCCTATGAGGACCTGTACGGCGAGCCCCTGGAGTACACCTATGACGGCAGCGGCTTTGAGTTCGACGTGCCTGAGAACAACGCCGGTCTGGAGTACATGTGGCGCTTCTCCCAGATGCAGATGACCTTCATCGGCGACGGCGACGAGCTGGTGCAGGCGGTCCACAACTCCACCAGGGACGATCCCGCCCTGTGCCTGGCCTCCGGCGGCAAGATCGGCAACCGGGACGAGTCCGGCTTCAACATTGCGTGGCTGACCAATCTGACCCCCTACACCGGCCTGGAGAACTGCGAGTACATGTATGTGGTCAACGGCTGCAAGCACCCGGCAGCGGCCCGTCTGTTCATTCGTTGGATCACCGGCGGCGTGGACGGTGAGAGCGGTGGTTTGAAGCCCTTCTCCAAGGAGGGCAACTGGCCCGTCCGCGACGACGTGGAGGGCGACTGGAACCCCGTGTCCCTGGCGGACTGCGGCGCTATCGAGCCCGATCTGGCGGCCATCAACGACGCCTTCGGCTCCACTCAGGATCTGTGGAACTACTGGCTGAGCGTCAGCCCCTATACGAAGTAATTTTCCCTTGCGGCCTTGACCTTTGTCCTGGCCCGGCGTATACTTAAGCTGAACACAAGCCCTGCGCGGCAGGCACATTCCTGCCGCGCAGGGCGCTTTTTACAGGTGGGGTCAGAGGAGGCTGCTATGGAGTACAACAACGATTTTCAGCGCCAGATCGACGACGCGGAGCGGGAACGGCGGAAGAAGGAGCGGAAGGAAAAGTGGGCCCGGCGGGAGAAGAGTTTCTGGAAAGCCTTCCTGTTTACCGAGGACGGCAAGCCTAAGAGCGGATTGATGGTGTATACCTTCTGCCTGAGCATCGCGTTTGTCCTGCTGTATATCGGCGCGTTCAATCTGGCCATCACCTGGCTCTCGCCGGTGACGGCGGAGTGGCCGGTGTTTGCCGGGAATCTGGTACAATCCCTGGCCGCCGGGGCCGTGGGCGTGCTGGCCGCGCTGATTCTGCACCGGGTTTTCTCCGACAAACGGCTGATGCTGGGGACCTACCTGTGGCTGGGGGCTTATGCCGTGCTGGTGTGTGTTTCGATGCTGTTCATGCTGGGGGACCGGGAGGCGTTTGCCGCGTTTCTGCATTTCTTTGCCTGGTTTGTGGCTGTTCCGGTGATCTTGGGGCTGATTGTTGCCTATCTCCTGTACCGCCGGGACTACGTGCCGCCGAAGCGGGAGGAGGACCAGCCCTGGAAGAAATTTACCCAGCGCAGGTGATTCTTTTTCTTGAAAGAAAAAGAACCAAAAAGAACTTTAAGTTCGAGACTAAAACCGCTGCAATTCTCAGATTTCTGCCCGGTGACGATACTGCATTTCTAACTGAGGGATAGTATGAGATCATGCTAAAGCTCCATTTTATCAATGTGGGTGACGGCGACGCCACCCTTGTGGAGGAATTAGGGGAGGGGCGTGCCTTTCGGATGCTGGTGGACGCCGGCAGGGAGGACGTGGGCGAAGCGCCCGGCTCTCTGCGGGGTACGGCGGCGGCCTATCTGGCGGGGCTGGGGATTACCCGGCTGGACGCGCTGGTGGTGACCCACCTTCACGAGGACCATTTCGGCGGGATCGCCGCCCTGCCGGAGGGAATTTCTGTAGGGACCGCATACTCCGGTTTTTTCCCCTGTCTGCCCGTTGCGTCCATGGTCCGGACGGGGGCGGAGGAAAAAACCGTGAGAGGCTTGATGGACTGCCTGGAGCGGTGGACGGCGTGTACGGAAATGCTGGCCGCCCGGGGCTGCCGGCTGTATCAGGCGGAGGAGACGGCCCTGCTGGCCCTTACGCCGGAGCTGGAGGCGGAGCTGATCTGTGACGACCCGGCTGCCGCCGCCCGCCAGCGGCAGGTCTGGAGAGACATGCTGGCCGGGAGGACGGCGGACCCGGACATGGTCTGGTGGTCCTCCAAATTCCGCAATCCGGGGTCCCTGCGCCTGGAGCTGCGGTACGCCGGGCGGAGGATTCAGCTGGCCGGTGACTGCTACGGCGCGGTCTGGGAGAAACATGCCGTACCCTGCGATATTTTCAAGGTCCCCCACCACGGGGACGCCAAGGCGGTGACGCCGGAGCTGGCAAGACGGCTGCATCCCGCCCATGCGGTGATTTCCTGCTCGTCGGAGTACATCGCCCGGAAAGACCGGCCCTCCCTGGGTACGGCGGCGGCGTTGGAGGCCCGCGGGAGCCGTCTGTGGTTTACCGACAGCTTCCGGATGCCCGGGAGGGAGGCGGGGCGCTGGACTTCCGTGAAATTTGTCATTGAGGAGGACGGGACCATCCTGCCTCCGGAGCATGAGGGGAGATCACCCCAATCAAGGCGCGGGAGCGCCGGGAGGTCAATATGATTACATCTGTTTTGTTCGACATGGGCGGCACCCTGGAGGACATCTATGTGGACGCCCAATCCGAATGGGAGGCCATTGACCGGCTGCGGGAAATGCTGATCTCCTATGGGCTGGACCCGCAGGCGGACCGGGAGGAGCTGAAAAGCCGGGTGGACGCCGGATGGATCCGGTACGGGAAGTACCGGGACTCCTGCGACGTGGAATTGAAGCCCATCCCCATCTGGCGGGACTACGTGCTGGCGGATTTCCGCTTCCCGGCGGAGAAGCTGGAGCCCCACTGCGAGGAGATCGCCCACATGTGGGAGGTGACCCACTTCCACCGCGCTCTCCGGCCCCGGGTGACGGAGATGCTGGAGGGCTTGAAGGGCCTGGGGCTGAAGCTGGGGATTGTCAGCAATACGGCGGCCCTCTATCAGGTGTTCGCCATTTTGAAGGAGTACGGCATCCGGGATTACTTCCAGGATGTGACCCTGTCTTCCGTCACCGGGATGCGCAAGCCCGCGCCGGACATCTTCCGGGTGGCCCTGTGCCAGCTGCAGAGCGCGCCGGAGGAGTGCGTCTATGTGGGCGACACGGTCTCCCGGGACATCATCGGATCCAAGCGGGCCGGGTTTGCCAAGGCCATTCAGATCTGCTCCAAGCTGACAAAGGAGAAGGACTGCGGCGTTAAGAGGGAGTTTGAGCCGGATTACATGGTGGAGGATATCTACGACGTGCTCCCCATTCTCCGAGAGCTGACAGGTAAATAAACTGTTTGGCGCAGCGGTCAAAAAATATCCCCGGAAGCGGTACACAGTCCGCCTCTGGGGATTTTCTTATTTGACAAACTGTTCTATGGCCCGGTTCAGCTCGTCGATGGCGGTGCGGTCCCGGGCCTCCAGGGCGTCCGTTATGCAGTGCTCCAGGTGGTCCTTTAAGATCACTTTGCCGGTGTTGTTGATGGCGCTGCGGACCGCGGCCAGCTGGACCAGGACTTCGGAGCAGTCCCGGCCCTCCTCCACCATGGCCTTGACCCGCTCCAGGTGGCCGATGGCCCGGGCCAGACGGTTCACCACCGCCCGGGTCTGGGTGTGGCTGTGGGTATGGCCGTGGCTGTGCTCGTGGGGGATGCCGTGCTCGTGCATGTAGGCGTGGTCCGGCTGCTCTTCCAGAGGGCGGGAGGCTTCTTCGTTCATGGCGATCTCCTTTGCGGGGCGGTATTTGTCAATAGTTTAACAGACTTATCCGGCAAACGCAACCCCCGGCAGGGGATTTTCTTTGCAGGAAAAATTCTCCCCGCGCCGAAAAGCACGGGGAGAAAGAGGGTGCATGCTGTTTCCCGGTGAGAAACGCGGTAACGTTACCGGGCTGAAATCTGGGAAACGCACCTTGTATAGTCTCGAACTTAAAGCTCTTTTTGGTACTTTTTCTCTCGAGAAAAAGTACTAGCCGTTATTCGACTGCCCGCCGTGGGCCTTGAGCACCACGTCGTGGTAGCCGCCTTCCACGATGGACGTGGAGGAGACCAGCGTCAGGCGAGCGTTCTGCTGGAGGGCGGGGATAGTGGTCACCCCGCAGTTGCACATGGTAGATTTTACCTTGTAGAGGCTCTTGGCCACGTTCTCCTTCAAGGGGCCGGCGTAGGTGACGTAGGAGTCCACGCCCTCCTCGAAAGCCAGCCCCCGGCCGCCGCCCAGGTCGTAGCGCTGCCAGTTCCGGGCACGGTTGGAGCCCTCGCCCCAGTACTCCTTCATGTACTGCCCGTTCACCAGCACCCGGTTGGTGGGACTCTCGTCAAAGCGGGCGAAGTACCGGCCCAGCATGAGGAAGTCCGCCCCCATAGCCAGGGCCAGGGTCATATGGTAGTCGTGGACGATGCCGCCGTCGGAGCAGATGGGGACGTAGACGCCGGTCTCCTTGAAGTACTCGTCCCGGGCCGCCGCCACCTCGATGAGGGCCGTGGCCTGGCCCCGGCCGATGCCCTTGGTCTCCCGGGTGATGCAGATGGAGCCGCCGCCGATGCCTACCTTCACGAAGTCCGCGCCGGCCTCCGCCAGGAAGCGGAAGCCGTCCTTGTCCACCACGTTGCCCGCGCCCACCTTGACGCTGTCGCCGTAGCGCTCTCGGATGAAGGCCAGGGTGTTGGCCTGCCAGCAGGAGTAGCCCTCGGAGGAGTCGATGCACAGCACGTCCGCGCCGGCCTCGATCAGGGCGGGGACCCGGGTCTCATAGTCCTTGGTGTTGATGCCCGCGCCCACCATGAAGCGCTTCTGGCTGTCCAGAAGCTCGCCGGGGTTCTCCTTGTGGCGCTCGTAGTCCTTGCGGAAGACGAAGTAGAGCAGCCGCCCGTCGGCGCTGACGATGGGCAGGGAGTTGAGCTTGTGGTCCCAGATGATGTCGTTGGCCTCCTTCAGGCTGGTGCCCTCGGGGGCGGTGATGAGCTTTTCAAAGGGGGTCATGAATTCGGAGACCCGGACGGAGGGATCCATGCGGCTGACCCGGTAGTCCCGGCTGGTGACGATGCCCAGCAGCTTCCCCTGGTTGGTGCCGTCGGCGGTGATGGCCACGGTGGAGTGGCCGTTGCGCTCCTTCAGATTCAGCACGTCCTGGAGGGTGGCGTCGGGGGGCAGGTTGGAGTCGCTGGGGACGAAGCCCGCCTTGTAGCTCTTCACCCGGGCCACCATGGCCGCCTCGTCGGCCACGGACTGGGAGCCGTAGATGAAGCTCAGTCCGCCCTCCCGGGCCAGGGCCACGGCCAGGGTGTCGTTGGACACGGACTGCATGATGGCGGACACCATGGGGATGGAGAGCATCAGGGGGCAGTCCTCCTCTCCCTTGCGGAATTTCACCAGAGGGGTGCGGAGGGACACATTGGCGGGGATGCAGTCGGGGGAGGTATATCCGGGGACCAGCAGATATTCGCTGAAAGTGTGGGAAGGCTCGGGGTAGTAGTAGGCCATGGGAAGCACGCTCCTTTTACCATAAATTAGCAGCGGAATGTCGGACGGGCTTTATTAACACTAGATCTTACCATATTCACAGGAGATTTGTCAAGATGCCCCGGGAGGGAAAGCGCAGAAAAAAGCGAAAAACCGGCAAAAACTCCACAAATCAAATTGACGCGGCGGAAACCCTGTGCTAAAATAAAGACGTATGCGCGGCTGCCGCGCGGAAAATGCAGAGCAACCGAATCTAAGTGGAAAGAGGACACACTATGTATCGGATCGTAAAGAAGCGGGTATTGAACCCCACCGTGACCCTCATGGAGGTCGAGGCCCCCGCCGTGGCCCGGAAATGCGAGCCCGGCCAGTTCATCATTCTCCGGGTGGACGAGAACGGTGAGCGCATCCCCCTGACCATCGCCGCCTATGACCGGGAGAAGGGCACCGTCACCATTATCTTCCAGCTGGTGGGCGCAACCACCGAAAAACTCAACCACAAGGAGGAGGGCGAGTACCTCCAGGACTTCGTGGGCCCCCTGGGCAAGGCTA
Source organism: Oscillospiraceae bacterium (assembly GCA_021768185.1). Lineage (GTDB taxonomy): Bacteria > Bacillota > Clostridia > Oscillospirales > Oscillospiraceae > Pelethomonas. The sequence continues at coordinate 4,198 of JAETNP010000046.1, read as the reverse complement.
CCGAGACCGAGGGCCTCAAGCGTGTGGCCGTCATCGGCGGCGGCGTGGGCACCGCCATTGCCTACCCCGTGGCCAAGAAGCTCCATGACGACGGGTGCCATGTGGACCTGATCGTGGGCTTCCGGAACAAGGACCTCATCATCCTCAAGGAGGAGTTCGAGGCCGCCAGCACCAACCTCATCATCGGCACCGACGACGGCTCCTACGGCAAGAAGGCCCTGGTCACCGACCTGACCGTGGTCAGCATGAACCCCATCATGATCGACGGCACCGGCATGTGCGGCGGCTGCCGGCTGAGCGTGGGCGGCGAGACCAAGTTCGCCTGCGTGGACGGCCCCGAGTTCGACGGGCATCTGGTGGACTTTGACGAGGCCATGGCCCGGGGCGCCATGTACCGGGATTTCGAGATGCACGCCCGGGAAGAGACGTGCAATCTGTTCAAGCAGGAGGTAAAGTAAGATGGCGAATATGCGTCCGGATAAAAATCCCATGCCCCACCAGGACCCGCAGGTCCGGTCCGGCAACTTTGAAGAGGTGGCCCTGGGCTACACCAAGGAGCAGGCCATCGACGAGGCCCAGCGGTGCCTCCACTGCAAGAACATGCCCTGCGTCTCCGGCTGCCCGGTGAAGATCCACATCCCCGACTTCATCGCCAAGGTGGCGGAGGGCGACTTCGAGGCCGCCTACCAGATCATCGCCCAGGACAGCGCCCTGCCCGCCGTGTGCGGCCGGGTCTGCCCCCAGGAGACCCAGTGCGAGAGCAAGTGCGTGCGGGGCATCAAGCACGAGAGCGTGGGTATCGGCCGCCTGGAGCGGTTCGTGGCCGACTGGCACAACGCCAACTCCACCGAGAAGCCGGTGCGCCCCGCCTCCAACGGCCATAAGGTGGCCGTCATCGGCTCCGGCCCCTCCGGCCTCACCTGCGCCGGGGACCTGGCCCGGAAGGGGTATGAGGTCACCGTGTTTGAGGCCCTGCATCTGGCCGGCGGCGTGCTGGTGTACGGCATCCCCGAGTTCCGTCTGCCCAAGTCCATCGTCCAGAAGGAAGTGGACGGGCTCAAGGAGCTGGGCGTGAAGATCGAGACCAACGTGGTGGTGGGCCGCTCCATCACCATCGACGAGCTCATGGAGCAGGAGGGCTTCGAGGCCGTGTTCATCGGCTCCGGCGCGGGCCTGCCCATGTTCATGCACATCCCCGGCGAGAACCTGAAGGGCGTGTACTCCGCCAACGAGTTCCTCACCCGTATCAACCTGATGAAGGCCTACAAGGAGGGCTCCGACACCCCCATTATGCCCCTGAAGGGCAAGAAGGTGGCGGTTGTGGGCGGCGGCAATGTGGCTATGGACGCCGCCCGGTGCTCCCGCCGTCTGGGGGCCGATGTGTACATTGTCTACCGCCGCTCTGAGGCCGAGCTTCCCGCCCGTGCCGAGGAGGTGGAGCACGCCAAGGAGGAGGGCATCATCTTCAAGACCCTCAACAATCCCACCGAGATTCTTGGCTACAACAATCCCGAGGATAAGCGTGACCCGAAGAACGGCTCCGTCTGCGGTCTGCGGTGCGTGGAGATGGAGCTGGGCGAGCCCGACGCCTCCGGCCGCCGCCGCCCCATCGTGAAGGAAGGCAGCGAGTTCGAGATGGAGATGGACTGCGTCATCATGGCTCTGGGCACCAGCCCCAACCCCCTCATCAAGTCCACCACCAAGGGCCTGGAGATCAACAAGCGGGGCGGCATCATTGTCAATGAGGACGGCCTCACCAGCCGCGAGGCGGTGTACGCCGGCGGCGACGCCGTCACCGGCGCGGCCACCGTCATCCTGGCCATGGGCGCAGGCAAGACCGCCGCCGCGGCGATTGATGAGCAGCTGAGCAAGAAGTAAGGTATACATACTTTTTCTTTATGAATAAAGAAAAAGTATCAAAAAGAAACACTTTTTGGCAAAACTTTGTTTTGCCTGACCGGAAGCGGGCCCCGCAAGGGGTCCGTTCCGCGTCTTTAACTGTATTGATGAAAGAAGGAGCCTGCAAACAATGGAACGCAGCTTTCATATGAAAAACCGGCGGGAGTTGTACCGTACCCTGCCGGACCACAGCCTCTTTGTATGCTTTGCCGGGAAGATCCTTCCCCAGTCGGCGGACGCGGAATACCCCTTCTTCGCCAACCGGAATTTCGCCTACCTCACCGGCCTGGACGGGGCGGAGGTCCACGACTTCGTCTTCCTGGCATGGAAGAAAGAGGGGGAGGACGTAGAGGAGACCGTCTTCGCCCTGCCGCCGGACGCCATGGCGGAGCGCTGGACGGGCCGCCGCCTGAAGGAGGATGAGGTCCGCGCCCGCAGCGGCGTGGAGAAGGTCCTGCCGGTGGAGCGGTTTCCCGCCATCTTTCACGCTGCCGCGGACCGGTGCCGGACGGTGGCGCTGGACCTCTGGAAGAAGACCCCGGCGGACCCGGATACGGAGGCCTTCCGCTTCGCCGCCCGGGTGGGCCGGGATTACCCCGCGCTGCAAATCGAGAACTGCCACCGGCAGCTCTGCGCCCAGCGCACCATCAAGAGCCCGGAGGAGATTGCCGCCATGCGGAAGGCCATGGAGGTCACAAAGGCGGGGATCGAGGCGATGATGCGCGCTTCCCGGCCGGGGATGTACGAGTACCAGTACAAGGCCGCCTTCGACCATGCGCTGACCGACAGGGGCGTTCTGGTTCCCGCTTTCCCGTCCATCATCGCGGCGGGGGACAACAACTTCTGCATCCACTACTACAGCTATACCGGGCAGGCCCGGGACGGGGACCTGGTCCTAAACGACGTGGGCGCGGCCTGGGACGGCATGTGTACCGACGTGTCCCGCAGCTGGCCCTGCAATGGGACCTTCTCTCCCAGGCAGAAGACGCTGTATGAGTGCGCCTACCGCACCTCCCAGCATATGTTCGGGATCATCCGCCCCGGTATGCCCATGGCGGATGTGGACCGGCTCTGCCACCAGTACTGCGGCGGGCTGCTGCGGGAGATTGGACTGCTGGGAGAGGATGAAGCGCCGGAGAAGTACATGTGGCACGGCGGCGCTCACCATGTGGGTTGGGACGTCCACGATCAGGTGGACATGACCCGGCCCGTGTCCCCGGGCATGGTGTTCTGCGTGGATGTGGGCATCTATGTGGAGGAGTGGGGCATCGGCTTCCGGCTGGAGGACAACTGCCTGGTGACAGAGGACGGCTGTGAAAATCTCTCCGCCGCCATTCCCCGGAGCATCGAGGAGATCGAGGCCTTTATGGCGGCGCGCTGAGGGGCGGCGGCATCAAAATAATTTTGCATTGACGGACCGGCGGCGGAGTGCTATAATAGCCGACACTGCCTTATGCGGCAGAAAATTTGTGTGTTAACAGGGGAGACCGCATCCATATGAATACAAAAAATCTGGCCGCGAGCTTTCAACGTCCTCATATGAAGCGCAGGCTGCTGGCACTGGCGGTCAGTCTGACCTTGATGGGCGTCTGCATCGCGGTATTCAAAACGGTCGGCTTCGGGACGGACCCCTGCTCCACCTTTACCCTGGGGGTGTCCGCCCGCACGGGCGTCACCTTTGGGACCTGCCAGCTGGTGTTCAATCTGCTGCTGTTTATTCCAGTGATCCGCCATGATCTGTCCCGGATCGGCATCGGGACCATCGGCAACATGGTGGGCGTGGGCTATATAGCGGACTTTTGTATGCGCCTGATTGGCGCGCGGCTCCCCCCGGAGGGCCTCTCTATGATGGAGCGGGTTCTGATGTTCGCGGTCAGCATGGCCGTATTTCTGGTGGCCGCCTCCTTTTATATGGTGGTCGATCTGGGCGTTGCGCCCTATGACGCCATCCCCCAGCTGATTGCGGCTCACACCAATAAGCTGAGCTACCGCGGGGTCAGGATGATCTGGGACCTCTCCATGCTGTCGATTGGCTTTCTGCTGGGTTCGATCATTGGATTGACGACGCTGATCACGGGCTTCTTCCTGGGCCCGGCGATCACGCTGGTGGCAAAGCGCGTACATGGATGGTTTGAATGACCGGTACGCAGGAAAAATGACGCAAAAAGCGAGACTCCACGAAAAATGACCCGCACCCCGTCAAGAGGACAGAAAAAAATATAAAATTTTTCCGGCTGGCAGCCCATGGCTGCCAGCTGCTTTTATGCCGCAAAGCATAATGCGTACTTTTCCATCGGAG
>JAETNP010000098.1 GCA_021768185.1 Oscillospiraceae bacterium | reverse complement strand
TCGAGACAGTGTCCGGATCATTACACCATTCGTGCAGGTCGGAACTTACCCGACAAGGAATTTCGCTACCTTAGGACCGTTATAGTTACGGCCGCCGTTTACCGGGGCTTCACTTCGCTGCTTCGATTGCTCTGACAGCTCCGCTTAACCTTCCGGCACCGGGCAGGTGTCAGGCTGTATACCGCGTCTTGCGACTTCGCACAGCCCTGTGTTTTTGTTAAACAGTTGCCTGGACCTATTCTCTGCGCCTCGCCTATGGCGAGGACCCCTTATCCCGAAGTTACGGGGTCAGTTTGCCTAGTTCCTTGACCGTGAATCTCTCGAGCGCCTTGGTATCTTCTACCCGACCACCTGTGTCGGTTTGCGGTACGGGCCCTGCCGCAGAATAGCATCCCGCGCGGGTTTTCTCGGAAGTCTGCTCCAACACGATTATCCGCCCGGCCGTAGCCTCGCGGTACTTTCGGGTCTCGCCGGGGGCGTTTCCGCCGCCCCCTTGAGGCTACCTCCCTTTAACGCGCTATTCCGTCAGCGCGCACGTGCTTCGCTCCTTCGTCGCCGCTGGGACTCTGCGGCCGGGGTAACGGAATCTTGACCGTTTGTCCATCCACTTTCGCTGTTAGGCTGCGTGTTAGGCCCCGACTTACCCTGATCCGATTAGCGTTGATCAGGAACCCTTGGTCTTCCGGCGAGGGGGTTTCGCGCCCCCTTTGTCGTTACTTATACCTACATTTGCTTTTCCGGCCCCTCCAGAAGGGCTCGCGCCCTCCATTCCGCGCGGCCGGAATGCTCCCCTACCGACGGCTTGCCGCCGTCCCACGTCTTCGGCACCGGACTTATGCCCGATTATTATCCATGCGGGGCCGCTCGACTAGTGAGCTGTTACGCACTCTTTAAATGAATGGCTGCTTCCAAGCCAACATCCTAGCTGTCTGTGCGGCCCCACCTCGTTATTGTCTTCAACTTAGCCCGGATTTGGGGGCCTTAGACGGTGGTCTGAGTTGTTCCTCTCTCGGACGCGGACCTTAGCACCCGCGCCCTCACTCCCGGGATAACCCATGCGGCATTCGGAGTTCGTCAGGACTTGATAGGCGGTGAAGCCCTCGCATCCTATCGGTCGCTCTACCTCCGCATGGTAACGCCCGAGGCTGCACCTAAATGCATTTCGGGGAGTACGAGCTATCTCCAAGTTTGATTGGCCTTTCACTCCTACGCACAGGTCATCCGAAAGCTTTTCAACGCTTACCGGTTCGGCCCTCCAGCACGTGTTACCGTGCCTTCAGCCTGCCCATGCGTAGATCACTTGGTTTCGCGTCTGCCTCCGCTGACTAAACGCCCTGTCAGGACTCGCTTTCGCTCCGGCTCCGGCGCTGAACGCCTTAACCTCGCCGGCGACGGCAACTCGTAGGTTCATTATGCAAAAGGCACGCCGTCACCGCATCGCGCGGCTCCGACCGCTTGTAGGCGCATGGTTTCAGGGTCTCTTTCACTCCTCTGTCCGAGGTTCTTTTCACCTTTCCCTCACGGTACTCGTCCTCTATCGGTCTCTCGGTAGTATTTAGCCTTTCGGGATGGTCCCCGATAATTCAGCCAGGATTCCTCGTGTCCCGGCCTACTCAGGTGGCGCCTAACCCCTTCTGACGGTTTCGCGTACCGGGCTTTCACCGTCTGCGGCCGGCCTTTCCAGGCCGTTCCGCTACCGCCTCGCCGGGGTTCGCCGGCGCTCCTATAACCCCGCACGCGCGTCGCCACGCGCACGGTTTGGGCTCCTCCCCGTTCGCTCGCCACTACTGGGGGAATCGTGTTTACTTTCTATTCCTGGGGGTACTTAGATGTTTCAGTTCCCCCCGTTCGCCCCCGGCTCAGCCGGGTGCCGCGGTCGCCCGCGGCGGGTTGCCCCATTCGGACATCCGCGGATCTACGGGCATTTGCCCCTCCCCGCGGCTTTTCGCAGCTTATCACGTCCTTCTTCGCCTCCGAGAGCCGAGGCATCCCCCATGCGCCCTTTCCTCACTCTGTTTTTTCTTAAGGAAACGGCCGCCGGCACCAGCCGGCTGCCTGTTTTATGCCTTCGCGCTGTAGAAAATACCAGCTCGCTGGTTTATTCTGGTTGCTCGTTGTTTCTCGTAATCTACGTCGTCTCCCTGATAACCAGGTCGACGCGCTTCCATGATGTCAATGTCCTCTTTCTGG
>JAETNP010000045.1 GCA_021768185.1 Oscillospiraceae bacterium | reverse complement strand
TTCCAAGCTGTGCCCCGCCTGCCTGTATTCGATTGTCCGTTCCCTATATTTTTTTGAATAGCTCATGCCCCCATTCTACTCCCTTCTTCACCTCTTTTCAACTGGTTTTACTATAAAAAGGCAGGTGCTGGATCGCGTGGAATCCAACACCTGCTTCTTTGTTTATGGCGGCACAAATTTTGAGCGGACATGAAGTAAGGCCAACAACAGCCTTCGGATTCTTCCTCTTCAAAAAGCAACGCCGTGTATGGGCAAAAATTTGCGGGGTTATTGATATTTTGGCTATCTATTTGATATAACGATGGTTTGCTTTACTGTAAAATATACAAAAAAGGGAAGGGGGAGCGTCTATGTTCCAAACAGACAGCTGGCTGATACGGTTCCTGACCAGAGTGTGTGATTTGATGATCCTGAATATTCTGCTGATTCTCGCCTGCGTGACCGTGGTCCTCTCCGGGGATGGCGTGGTTTCCCTCTATGCCGTAACCCTGCGGATGCATCGGGGAACGGAGGATTCTCCCGGAAAGAGCTTCCTGCGGGTGCTTCGGGGGAATTTTATCCCCTCTGTTCCGGCTGCGCTGCTGCTTTTTGTGGATGTGATGCTGATTGCGGCCCTTCGACAAATCCTCTTTGCAGAAACACTGGTTTTGTCTCCCACGCTGTTTGTCTTTTTTGTGATTGCCGCATTTTTCCTGACGGCCCTGCTGTCCTATCTGTTCCCATTGCTGGCGCGTTTTGAAAACTCCTTTCTTCATCATCTGGGAAACGCCGCGCGAATGGCAGTGGTCAACCTTCCGGTCACCTTCATGCTCACAGCGGTCAATCTGCTGCCGGTTTTGCTTCCGCTATTCTTCCCGCAGATGACAGGCGTTGTAATCGCATTCTGGCTGTTGATTGGATTTTCAGCGGGAGCCTATGTCAATTCATTCTATCTGAACAGGATATTTCATTAACACACCGGGGAGGACTTCTTATCATGCGGGATATGCTTTCTTACTGCGGCTACACACTTGTTTTCGAGGATCATTTTGACGGATCGGAGCTGGACCGGGGCCGCTGGAACGTGGAGCGGCATGAGCCGGGCTGGGTCAATGAGGAGCTCCAGGAATATGTGGACAGAGCAGAGAATATCCGCCTGGAGGACAGCCGTCTGCTGATCCGTCCGGTCAAGACCGTATGCGGCGGGACGGTCTCCTACACCTCCGGACGAATATCCACACAGTACAAGCATGATTTCACCTACGGCCTGTTTGAGGCCCGGTTAAAGGTTCCAAAGGGCAAAGGATTTCTGCCGGCCTTTTGGCTGATGACAACCGACGAGAGCGCTTACGGCCAGTGGCCCGTCTGCGGTGAGATCGACATTATGGAGGTGCAAGGCCACCTTCCCCAGACCAATCACGGCACCATCCACTTCGGCCTCCCCCACCGGCAGGAGCAGGGGACCATAACGTTATCTGGAGGAGACTTTTCCGAGGACTATCACAACTTCGCTTTGGAGTGGCTGCCGGGGGTCCTGCGCTGGTACGTGGACGGCAGGCTGTTCTATGAGGCGGAAGACTGGTTCGCGGCCCGGTCCGGCAGCGCTCCGGAACCTTTTCCCGCTCCCTTCAACCATGATATGTACATCATCTTGAACCTGGCCGTAGGCGGCAGCTGGGTGGGCAATCCCGATGAAACGACGGATTTTGAAAACGCTGTTTTTGCGGTGGACTATGTGCGGGTATATCAGAAAAGTTAAGGAGGCACGTGTATGGCGAATATCCGTTTTTTAGATGACGACGGGACCTTTGCGGTCAATTGTCCGGAGGAAATAAATTACCTCTACTTCCCGCTGGCCAGCGAAACCGGGCTGAAAAGCGCCATTACCCCCAGTCTGGGCGGGGATTGCAAGCTGGATCAGGAGACCTTCCTGCTGGAACCTGTCAGTTCCGAGAACCTGCATACCAGCCGCAGTACCCGAAACTTCTGGTGTGTGACGGAGAAAGGCTGCTGGTCCGCCGCGGGCGTATCCGCGCAGCAGGAGGCCGCCCGCTTTACGCCGGAACAGGATGAAAGCACCCTGACGGCGGGGTTCATGTGGCAGACGGTTCGCCGGGAGACAAAACGCTATGGCTTTCAGGCGGAGATCACATCGTTTGCTCCCCCTCATGAAAACGTTGAGATCATGTACATCCGGATTACCAATACGGACAGCGCGCCCCAGCGCATGACCGGGATCGCGGCCATCCCCATCTATGGCAGGAGCGCGGACAACCTCCGGGATCATCGCAATGTGACCTCCATGCTCCACCGCGTCCGGACAGTGAGCCGCGGCGTACTGGTCAAGCCCACCATGTCCTTCGACGAGAAGGGGCATCGGGAAAATCACAGAATTTACTATGTACTTGGCACATCCGGGAACGGAGAATGTCCGCAGGCGTTTTATCCCACCGTAAATGTTTTCCTGGGTGAGGGCGGTACGTTCCTCCGCCCCAGAGCGGTCTATGAGAACGCGCCGGGCTTACCCCCGGGAACGGAAATCCATGGCCGGGAGGCTGTGGGCGGCCTCCGGTTCCCGGAGGTCACGCTGGCGGCGGGAGAGACAGCGGAATACATTGTTCTTCTCGGTATATCGGAGGATGAAACGGATATCAACCACATTCTGGACACATACAGGACGGCACAGCAGGTACAGACGGCGCTGGACCGGGCAAAGTCCTACTGGCAGGGAAAGGTGAATGTCCGCTATCACACCGGAAATCCGAATTTTGACAGCCTCATGCGGTGGGTCAGCTTTCAGCCCCTCCTGCGCAGGCTCTACGGCTGCTCCTTCCTGCCCCACCACGACTACGGCCGGGGAGGCCGGGGCTGGCGGGATCTGTGGCAGGACTGCCTGTCCCTGCTGCTGATGGACCCGGACGGCGTGGGAGAGATGATCAAAGCAAATTTCGGCGGGGTGCGCGTGGATGGGACCAACGCCACTATTATCGGAGACGGCATGGGGAACTTCATTGCCGACCGCAACGGCATTGCACGGGTCTGGATGGACCATGCCATGTGGCCCCTGATGACGCTGACGCTGTATATCGACCAGACCGGGGACAGGGGCATTCTGGATACGGCAGTCCCCTATTTCAAGGACCCGCAGACCATGCGGGGCACGGAGATCGACGAACAGTGGAACGGCGGAGGACGGCAGGAAACGGAAAACGGTGCGGTCTATATGGGCAGCATCCTGGAGCATTTGCTCATCCAGCACCTGACGGCCTTTTACGAGGTGGGCGTTCACAATATTTTCCGCCTGCGGGGCGCCGACTGGAACGACGCCCTGGACATGGCTCCCGAGCACGGCGAGAGCGTGGCGTTCACCTGTGCATACGCGGGTAATTTCCGACAGCTGGCGGGTCTGCTGCGAAAATGCGGCAGGGATACCGTGGAACTGTTGGAGGAAATTCAGGAACTGCTTGGCGGTGGTGAGGAAATTTTCGCGGATGCTGCAGGCAAGAAGGAGATCCTTGCCCGGTACCTGCGGCGGTGCAGGCACAGTGTCAGCGGCCGCACGGCTGCGGTATCCTGCCGGGAATTGGCCGACAGCCTGGAGCGCAGAGCGGACTGGCTGATGGAGCATATCCGCCGCCAGGAGTGGATCGACGCCGGTGAGGACGGAGGCTGGTTCAACAGCTATTATGACAATCACCAGCGCCCTCTGGAGGGCGTGACAGAGAGCGGCGTACATATGATGCTGACCGGGCAGGTGTTTGCCATCATGAGCGGTACGGCAACAGACGAGCAGGTGCGGGCCATTACCAGAAGCGCGGATCGCTTCCTTTACCGAAGGGAGGTTGGCGGATACCGGCTGAATACGGATTTCCACGAGCTGAAATTCGACATGGGGCGGATGTTCGGCTTTGCCTACGGCGAGAAGGAGAATGGAGCGGTGTTTTCACACATGGCGGTCATGTACGCCAACGCCCTCTACCGCCGGGGTTTCGTTCGGGAGGGGTACAAGGCCCTCCAGGCCCTGGCGGACACGGCCCTGGACTTCCGGACCAGCAAAATCTATCCCGGTATCCCCGAATATTTTAACGCAGATGGCCGGGGAATGTACCACTACCTCACCGGCGCCGCCAGCTGGTACATGATGACGGTAATGACAGAGGTATTCGGCGTACACGGCGAGAACGGCGATCTGGCCGTCGCGCCGAAGCTGGTGCGGGAACAGTTTGACGGGACGGGAACGGCGGCAATCGACTTTTCCTTTGCCGGGAAGCGGTTCCATACGGCAATCGTCAATCTGACCGGCAAGGACTTTGGGGAGTATCACATTGGCAAGGCGTGTCTGAGCGGCTTATCGCCGTCTGTGATCCGGCGGATACCGGCGGAGGACGGCAGAGCGGTGCTGAGCAGGGATCTGGTCCAGGCTTTACCGGAAAACGGAAATACAATCATGATTGAGTTGATATAGGGGGCGTATTGTCATGCAGTACGGATATTTTGACGATCAAGCCAGGGAATATGTGATTACCAGGCCGGATACCCCGGCTCCCTGGGCAAATTACCTGGGTTCGCCGGAATACGGCGCGCTGATCTCCAATAACGCAGGGGGGTACAGCTTTGTAAAATCGGGAGCTAATGGACGTATCCTTCGCTATGTGTTCAACCAGTTTGACCAGCCGGGACGGTATATCTACCTCCGGGATAATGAATCCGGGGATTTCTGGTCCGCTTCCTGGCAGCCGGTGGGGAAGCCTCTGGATGTCTATACATGCCAGTGCCGCCATGGGATGGGCTATACCAGGATGCTGGCGGATTATGACGGCATCCACAGCGAGGCGGCCTATTATGTGCCTCTGGGCGGTTCCCATGAGGTCTGGCTTCTGACGGTAACCAACCGTTCCGGCCGGAAGCGGGCGCTGACGCTGACCGGCTACGCGGAATTTACCAACAACGGCAACTATGAGCAGGATCAGGTAAATCTCCAATACTCCCAGTTTGTCACCCGGACCCTCTTTGACAATGGGCGCATCCGCCAGCAGATCCACGGCAATCTGGATGTCCAGGACAGCGAGGTGGATAAAAAATCCGTGATCGAACGGTTTTTCGCCCTGGCGGGGGCGCCGGTGTCCTCCTACTGCGGAGACAAGGCGGAATTCCTCGGCGGATACCGGGGGTACGGCAATCCCATTGGTGTGGAGGCCGGCAATCTGGGAAATTCGCTCAGCTATAACGGCAACGGCTGCGGGGCCCTCTCCGCCGTCATTTCACTGGAGCCGGGAGAGACGAGAACCATCGCGTTCCTTCTGGGGGAAAAGGATGAAAAAGAGAGCGCCGCTCTGCTGGCAGCCTATCAGGAGCCGGAGACGGTCTGCGGGCGGGAACTGGAGGAGCTGATCCGCCATTGGCATGGGCGCTTCTCCCGCTTTCAGGTCAAGACCCCCTGTCCGGAGTTTGACACCATGGTCAACACATGGAACGCCTACAACAGTTTTATCACCTTCACCTGGTCCCGGGCGGCCTCCTTTATCTACTGCGGCCTGCGCAACGGCTACGGCTACCGGGATACGGTGCAGGACATCCAGGGGATCATCCATCTGGCCCCGGAGGAAGCTGCGGAGAAGCTCCGCTTCATGCTCTCCGCCCAGGTCCACCACGGCGGCGGACTGCCTCTGGTAAAGTTCACCCACAATCCCGGCCATGAGGATACGCCGGAGGATGCCTCCTATGTGCAGGAGACCGGCCATCCGGCCTACCGGGCGGACGACGCCCTGTGGCTGTTCCCCACCGTGTACAAATATATCGCGGAGACCGGGAATACGGCCTTCCTGGACGAGGTGATCCCCTTTGCGGACCGGGAGCAGGGAACCGTCTACGAGCATCTTCAGCGGGCCCTGGATTTCTCCGTCCAGCACCTGGGGCCCCACGGGATGCCTGCCGGACTCCACGCCGACTGGAACGACTGCCTGCGCCTTGGCGCAAATGGGGAATCGTCCTTTGTGGCGTTCCAGTTCTACTATGCGTTCACCGTTCTTCGGGAATTCGCCAAGTACAAAAAAGATGAAACTTACCTCAATTGGTTGGAGCAGCATCAGACAATGCTCCGCAAACGGCTGAATAATCTCTGCTGGGACGGGGACCGGTTTATCCGGGGCTTTACGGAGTCCGGCGAGATCATCGGCGGCAGCACGGCGCCGGAGGCAAACCTGTGGCTGAATCCCCAGAGCTGGGCGGTTATCAGCGGCCTGGCGGATGCCAAGCAGGCGGAGGCGGCCATGGAAAAGGTCTGCGCCCGGCTGAATACCGAGTACGGCGCGATTCTAATGGACCCGCCCTACCACGCCCATGCCTTTGACGGGGCCCTGGCGGTAATCTATAACGCGGGGGTAAAGGAAAACGCCGGCGTATTTTCCCAATCCCAAGGCTGGCTGATCTTGGCGGAGGCCCTGCTGGGACACGGAAACCGGGCCTTTGCCTACTTCTGTGAGAACGCGCCCTCTATGCAGAATGACCGGGCGGAGATCCGGAAAATTGAGCCCTACTGCTACGGCCAGTTTACCGAGGGACCAGCCAGCCCCCATGCCGGACGCTCCCATGTCCACTGGCTCACCGGCACCGCCTCCACCGTTATGGTGGGCTGTGTGGAGGGCATCCTGGGGATGCGGCCTGATCTGGGCGGCATCAAAATAGCGCCCTCCATCCCGGGGGAGTGGAAGGCGCTGGAGATATGGAAGGAGTTCCGCAGCAAAAAGCTGCACATCCTGGTGGAGAACCCGGACGGGAAGGAGAGCGGCGGCGCGAGGCTGACCGTAAACGGACAGGCAGTAGCTGGAAACTACGTTCCGGAGGGACTTCTTACCGGCGAGACGGAAATTGTCCTGACGCTGTAGGCGGTCCGGCCTCCGCGGGAAAGGGTTCCCGGTTGACATTCCAATTGTTCATGTAGTTGCGGTCCCGATACGCCTTGGGGGTCATCCCCACCTGGGAGCGGAAGTGCTGGATGAAATGGCTCTGGGAGGAGTAGGAGAGCATGGCGGCGATATCCGCAAAATCGTAGCTGCTGAACCGGAGCAGGTTCTTGGCCATGTCGATCTTCCTCTGCCGGATGTACTCGCTGACAGAGATGCCGGTTTCCTGTTTGAAAATGCGGGAGAGGTGGGCGGGGGATACGCAGACGGCTCCGGCCAGGTCGTTGACTGTGATCCGATCCATAATGTGGATATAGATGTAATCGATGGCGTCCGCCACCTGCTTGGAGGAAGCGATGTTCTTCTTCAGCCGCCGCATCCGGCAGACGTAGTCCAGGGCCATCTGGTCATGGATATAGACAATCTCCGCCATATTGTTGCAGCAGTCCATCCGCCGGATGTACTCGTCGCTGAGACTGAACGCCTCCTCCATGGCCATGCCGCCCTCCATGCAGAAGCGGGCCAGCATCGCCGCCGTGACCACGAAGTGGTAGCGCAGGTTGGTGACGGGGTTCTCCGAGAGCTTTCCCGCGCCCTCCAGGTTCTCGAACGCGCCCCGGCTGCAATTGTCCTGTACGGCGTCGATGAGGCCCGCCGCCACCGAACGGTAGAACAGGAACTCCTCGCCGGGCTCCCGGTGGATGGTCATTTCCCGCTCCTCAACAGCTTCCACAGCATCCCAGCCCTGTGGCAGATCCATAGACGCACCCCCTGACATGTATTTGATTTAATATAGCATGAATCTGATATTTAATCAAGAGAGGCACGGATTTTTTGTGGGCGGATTTCTCTGGAAGCATTTTCATATTAAACGAAAAGCCAACACAGATTTGACATTTATTTGTTCGTTTTTGTATACAGATGCCTGACGGCCACTTATAATTAAAATATCTCAGCGGTTGCAAACCGTATCAAAACGAAAACAGGAGGAGACAATCATGAAGAAAAGAGTTTGGAGTCTTGTGCTTGCGGCTGTGCTGGTCCTTGGCCTTTTCACCGGCTGCGGCGGAAGCGGAAATGACAATGCCGCCGGCAGCGGAGACGCCGAGGCGGGCGACGGCGGCAAGGTCCTCAATATCTACGTGTGGAACCAGGAGTTCCAGGAGAAGTTCAACGCCAACTACCCCGAGGTGGGGAAGCTCTCCAACGACAAGTCCGTCACCTATCTGAAGGACGGTACGGAGGTCCACTGGATCGTCAACCCCAACCAGGACGGCGTCTATCAGCAGAAGCTGGACGAGGCCCTGGCCAAGCAGGCGTCCGCTCCCGCCGATGAGAAGATCGACATCTTCCTGGTGGAGGCCGACTACGCCCTGAAGTACATCGACCCCGACGTGAATGTGGCTCTGCCTATCTCCCAGCTGGGCATCACCGCGGCGGATATTTCCAACCAGTACAAATATACCCAGGAGGCCGTGACCACCGCCGACGGCGAGATCCGCGCCCTGAGCTATCAGGCCACTCCCGGTATGCTGGTTTACCGCCGCTCCATTGCCAAGGCTGTTCTGGGCACCGATGATCCCGAAACCGTGGCCGCCGCCGTAGCGGATTGGGATAAGTTCTATGAGACCGCCGGTCAGATGAAGGCCGCCGGCTGCTTCATGTACTCCGGCCGGGCCGATACCTACCGGGTGTACGCCAACAACGTCTCCGCCCCCTGGGTGGACGGCAATACCGTGGTGGTTGACCCGAGCATGATGAACTGGGTAGACCGTTCCATGCAGGATACCCAGGAGAAGATCAACCACAATGTCCCCGGCCAGTGGATCGACGAGTGGAACAAGGATATGGGACCCGATTCCAAGGTATTCTGCTTCTTCCTGCCCGCCTGGGGTCTGGATGTGTGCATCGCGCCCAATGTGAAGGATACCAGCGCCGCTCAGGACTGGGCCGTCTGCCCCAGCCCCCAGGGCTTCTACTGGGGCGGCACCTGGCTGATTGCCGCCAACGGCACCGACAATGCCGCCCAGGTCAAGGATATCATGCTGAAAATGACCGCCGACCGGGAGATCCTGCGCAGTCTGGCCGTCAACAACGGTGAAATGAGCAACGACCAGCCCCTGATGGAGGAGCTGGCCCAGTCCCCCGACTTCGGCATCGACCTGCTGGGCGGGCAGAACTACATCGGCGTCCTCTCTGACGCCGCCGCCAGCATCAGCCTGGCCAACGTCTCACCTTACGACCAGGGCTGCACCGAGGAATTCCAGAATACCTTCGGCGACTACTTCAACGGCAAGATCGACCTGGAAAAGGCCAAGGCCAACTTTGAGAAGGCTATCGGCGAGCGCTATCCCGAGCTGAAAAGCGGCGGTGTGCGCTGGCCTGAGTAACCGAAGGTTCCGTCTGAGGGGCGGGTATGCCCGCCCCTCTCGTTATCTCAGATAACGAGAAACGTTTTGGTTCCAAGAAATAGAATCTGTAAAGGGGGAGCTTTTGTGCGCAGCGAGAAAAAAATCAAAAGCGTCAGTTACGCGAAATGGGGCTACATATTCATCCTGCCCTTCTTTCTGACCTACGCGGTCTTTTCCGTGATTCCGCTGGTGGACACCATCCGCAACAGCTTTTTTGAGTACTACTACTCCGGTCTGAAGGCGATCGGCCCCAACTGGGTGGGACTGGCCAACTATGCGGAACTGCTCTCGGCCGATCTGCCCAAGTACGCCTGGAACACCTTTGTCATGTGGATTCTGGGCTTTGTGCCCCAGATCGTGGTGGCCCTGGTGCTGGCATCCTGGTTTACCGACGCGCGGCTGAAGATCCGGGGCAAGCAGTTTTTCAAAGTGGTCATCTATCTGCCCAATCTGATTATGGCATCCGCCTTTGCTATGCTGTTCTTTGCGCTGTTCTCCAATTCCGGCCCCGTCAACAACATTCTCCTCAGCATGGGCGTGGTGGGGGAGGCCATCCGGTTCATGGAGTCCACCTTTGGCGCCCGCACTCTGGTCGCCCTGATGAACTTCCTGATGTGGTTCGGCAACACCACCATTATGCTGATGGCGGCGATTATGGGCATCAATCCCTCCGTTTTTGAGGCGGCGGAGCTGGATGGATGTACCCATCTCCAGAAGTTCTTCAAGATCACCCTGCCCCAGATCAAGCCCCTGCTGACTTACACCCTGATAACCTCCCTGATCGGCGGCCTGCAGATGTTCGACGTGCCCCAGATCCTCACCGGCGGCCAGGGTTCGCCCGACCGTACCACCATGACGCTGATCATGTATCTGAACAACCACCTCCAGGCCAAGAACTACGGTATGGCCGGCGCGCTGTCCGTGTTCCTCTTTATCATCAGCGGCATTCTCTGCTGGATTGTCTTCAGGATGAACACCGACCCGGACCCTGACGGCTCCAAGTTTGCGGCCAAGCGCGCCAGGAAAGGAGGCAGAGCATCATGAAGAACAAAAAAATCAACGGACGGTCCATCCTGGCCCACGCGGTACTGATTATCCTGGCCTTTATGTGCCTGTTCTTCTTCTACATCCTGATTATCAACGCCACCCGTTCCCATGCGCAGCTTCAGCTGGGCTTTTCCGCCCTGCCCGGCTCCAGCCTGATTACAAACTTTTTGAACGTGATCAACGACCCGGCGATCCCCATCCTGAAGGGGATTCAGAACAGCCTGATCGTCTCCGGCTGCTGCGCCGCCATTGTGACCTACTTCTCCGCGCTGACGGCTTACGGCATCTATGCGTACAATTTCAAACTGAAAAACGCAGCCTTTACCTTCATCATGGCGATCCTGGTCATGCCCACCCAGGTGACGGCCCTGGGCTTCCTCCGCCTCATCACCAATATGGGTATGGACGACTCCCTGCTGCCCCTGATTATTCCCTCTGTCGCCTCTCCCGCCGTGTTCTACTTCATGCACAGCTATATGCAGTCCTCTCTCCCCAAGGAACTCATCGAAGCCGCGCGCATCGACGGCTCCGGAGAGTTCGGGACCTTCAACCGCATCGTTATGCCGATCATGAAGCCGGCCATTGCGGTACAGGCTATCTTCACCTTCGTGGGCTCCTGGAACAACTACTTTATCCCGGCGCTGGTCATCACCTCAAAAAGCAAGCAGACCCTGCCCATCATGATCGCCACCCTCCGGGGCGCGGACTATATGAATTTTGACATGGGCAAGATCTACATGATGATTACCATCGCCATCGTACCCATCATTATCATTTACCTGCTCCTGTCCAAGTTCATCGTGGAGGGCGTCACCCTCGGCGGCGTAAAGGAGTAAAAACAATGGAGAGAGCACTGTCCCGCTTGCAAGGGCAGTGCTCTCCCTGTATAATATGCACAATGACAGCCTTTGAGGAGGAACTGACCATGAAAAAATGGACCCGAGCAATCTATCAGCCTAATCTGCCCCTGCGCGGCAGAGAGCGCGTGACAGCCAGTTCAGCCCATATCGCCCTTTCCCGCCAAGCGGCGCGGGAGGGCATGGTGCTGCTGAAAAATGACAGGGACATGCTCCCCCTGGCTCCTGGCAGCCGGGTGGCACTGTTCGGCAAGGGCAGCTTCGACTACGTGAAGGGCGGCGGCGGCAGCGGGGATGTGACCGTGGCCTATGTGCATAACCTCTATGACGGCCTGAAGGGGGAGAATGTGGCGGTCTATGAGCCTCTGGCGGATTTCTACCGGGACTACGTGACCGGCAGCTATGCCGCAGGGGACGTCCCCGGCCTGATGGCGGAGCCGGAGCTGCCGGAGGAACTGACCGCTGCCGCCAAGGCGGAAACGGACGTGGCTGTCATTGCCCTCAGCCGCTTCTCCGGCGAGGGCTGGGACCGGGAGCCTTCCTTCTACCTGGAGCCGGACTATCCGTGGCCGGATGAGCTGCGTATGCCGCAGAAGGCGAAGCGGATTTTTCCCAGGGGAGACTTTTATCTGACGGACGGGGAGCGGGCCATGGTGGAGCAGGTCTGTGCCGTTTTTGACAAAGTGGCGGTGGTGCTCAACGTGGGCGGCATGGTGGATGTCTCCTGGTGTAAAGAGAATGACAGGATTTCCGCTGTCCTTCTGGCCTACCAGGGCGGCATGGAAGGCGGCGATGCCGCTGCGGAATTGCTGGCGGGTAAAGCCAACCCCTGCGGAAAGCTGCCGGATACCTTTGCCCGCGATTTGACGGAGTATCCCTTTACGGAACACTTCCATGATTCACCCCACTATGTGGACTACACGGAGGACATCTATGTGGGCTACCGGTACTTTGAGACGCTGCCCGGGGCGGCGGAGAGGGTGTGTTATCCCTTTGGCTTTGGCCTGAGCTATACGACCTTCGCACTGGAGACGCTGAACGCCGGGACGGCGGATGGCCGTGTTCGGGTAACCGTCCGCGTCACCAACACCGGCAGCCGCCCGGGGAAGGAGGTGGCGCAGCTCTATTATCAGGCCCCGTGGGGGCTGCTGCAAAAGCCACGGCGCGTTCTGGCGGCCTTCCATAAGACGGCTCTTCTCGCGCCCGGCGAAAGCGAGACGGCGGAGTTGTCTTTTGCCGTTGAACAGATGGCAAGCTTTGACGACCTGGGGAAAGCTGCCCCTTGTGCCTGGGTTCTGGAGAAGGGAATCTACAAATTCTATCTGGGGGCCTCCGTACGGGATACGCAGGAGCTGGCCTACAGCTATGAGCAGACAGAATCCCGGGTGGTGAGTCAGCTCAGCGGCAGTCTGGCTCCCACGCATCTGGACAAACGCCTTCTGGCGGACGGAACCTATGAGACTTTGCCCACCGCTCAGGAACCAGGTACGGCGGACAATCTGCTCCAGCCCCTCGCCGCCGCCCAGGCGGAGGCAGTAGCGCCCGCGGCACGGGGGCGGGAGCGCTGGATGCTGACAAAACCTTTCGCGGACGGCATACAGCCCCTCTCCGCCGTGGCAGAGGGAAGACTGACCCTGGACGAGTTTATGGCCCAGCTCAGTGACGAGGATTTGGTCCATTTGCTGGGCGGTCAGCCCAATGTGGGTGTATCCAACACCTTCGGCATCGGTGGCCTGCCGGAGTATGGCATACCCAATATCACCACCGCTGACGGCCCAGCGGGCTTGCGGCTGACTCCGGACACCGGAATCTGCACTACAGCCTGGCCCTGTGCCACATTGCTGGCTGCTGCATGGGACGAGACGCTGGTTTCCCAGGTAGGCGCGGCAGCGGCGGCGGAGGTCAAAGAGAACAACATTTCCGTCTGGCTGGCCCCAGCGGTAAACATTCACCGGAATCCTCTGTGCGGACGGAATTTTGAATACTACTCCGAGGACCCGCTGCTCGCCGGGAAGCTGGCCGGGGCGATGGTGCGGGGTATCCAGTCTCAGAATGTTGCTGCTGCAGTCAAGCATTTCGCCTGCAATAACAAGGAAACCAACCGGAAGAACAGCGACTCCCGCGTCTCTCAGCGGGCGCTGCGGGAGGTCTACCTGCGTGCTTTTGAGATAATCGTCCGGGAAGCCCGGCCCTGGGCCATTATGAGCTCCTACAATCTGATCAACGGCCGCCGGGCCTCGGAGAGCCGGGAACTTTTGACGGACATCCTGCGGAAGGAGTGGGGGTATGCCGGAATGGTGATGACTGATTGGTGGACAAGGGGGGAGCACTACAGAGAGCTCCTGGCGGGAAACGATTTGAAGATGGCAAATGGATATCCGGAACGGGTCCGGGAGGCGATGCGCCGGGGTGTGGTCACGCGCAGCGATCTTGAGGTCTGTGCCAGACGGGTTCTGGAACTGATCCTGCGGATTGACTAAGATGTGGAGAACGCAGACTCTTTGTTTACAGTGCCGCAGATTTTGATATGCGAAAGCACATTTTTCTTTTGGCAAATTCGTGGTATATTGTCAACGAAGTGAGAGGTGTACAGCTCAAACCAGCTCCTTTGACAAAATAAATTGTCCAATTTCTATTTCCATCAAACCCTTCCATCAGATGCAGAGCAACAAATCTGCTGCTGCAGACATCGCGGACAGGCAAATATTTAGCGCTTGAACGGGTGCTTTGTCTGGGTATCTCAATGTCGGATATTGGGCTTGGCGTAGAGGTCGTACCACGTGCGAAGCCGGGTAGTTACGGTGTATTCCTCTGCGAGGACTATGTCCAGATCTTTGATTTTCGTTCCCCTCAACCGCCCGCACTGCGGGTTGAAGTGATTGCCCTGGCGCAGCGAAAGCGCCAGGGCTTTCTTCTGTTTTTTCTCTTCTCCCCCCATTTTGCCGTGTTCCGGCAGGCCGCACAAAAATGCGGCGCCACTTTTGGAGCGCGTCAAATAAAAAACGACACTCCCCTAAAATTTGCCCCATTTCAAAATACCCGATTCATTTGATACAATCCCTTTCAGAAAGCCGAACCAAACAAACGGCAATATGGAAGGAGTATCATCATGAAAAAACTGACCGCGTTGATCCTGTCCCTGCTTATGGTCCTGTCGCTGGCCGCCTGCGGCGGCTCCGGAAATGACAGCGCCAAAGACAATTCCGGCACACCCAGCAATTCCGATACCAACGGCAGCAGCACATCCGGCGGCAAGGCCGACGACATCGTTCTCTGGACCCTCTCCAACGACCTCAAGCAGTTTGCCGAGCGCTACGAGGCAGAGACCGGCAATCATGTGGAAGTGGTGGTCTTTGACTCCGCCGACTTCCAGACCAAGATCATGCAGACCCTGGGAACCAAGAGCAAAGACGTGGACGTATTCGTGGGCGAGCCCCAGATGCTGCCCAACTTCTATGAGGCCGGCTTCTGCGCCGACCTGAGCGCCCTGGACGGCGAGGTCAAAAGCCGCCTGGTGGACTACACCTACGAGGCCGGCTGCGATGAGGACGGCGTACTGCGGGCCATCAGCTATCAGGCCTGCCCCGGCTCCGTGATCTACCGCCGCGACCTGGCCCAGGAAGTCTTCGGCACCGACGACCCCGATGAGATCGGCAAGCTGTTCTCCTCCTTCAGCGCCATTGAGGACACCGCCGCTAAGCTGAAGGACAAGGGCTACACCATCTTCGGCGACACCGGCGCCCTGCGCTGGTTCTCCAACAGCTCCAACCCCTGGGTGAAGGACGGAGAGATCATCGTCGATCAGGACCGTTTGGATTATTTTGACTGCGCGGTGAACCTCTACCAGAACAACCAGGTGGCCTTTGCCACCGAGTGGTCCGCCCCCTGGTACGCCTCCATGGCCGGTCCCCTGCCCGTCCTGCAGGACGGCGACGATGTGTGGGGCATGGACAAGGATCAGCTGATGAATGAGGCCGCCGGCGGCGGCGACGGCACCACCCAGGTGTTCTCCTACGTGATGCCCTCCTGGGGCGCCCTGATCGTCCGCGACAACGCCGAGGGCAACAAGGGCAAGTTCGGCGTGTGCTCCGGCGTGTGTTCCTTCTTCGGCGGCGGCACCTTCCTGACCATCAACGAGTTCAGCCAGCACAAGGAGGCCGCTCAGCAGTTCGTGGAGTTCTGCACCCTCAACGACGATACCGCCCAGTGGTGGCTGACAGCGTCCAACGGCGACGTGGTGAACAACAAGGCCGTGCTGGAAGCCAACAAGGACTTTGAAAACGAGTCCTTCGGCAACCAGAAGACCTACGCCTTCTATGCCAAGGAGATGGAGAGCATCGACTACGGTCTGATCACCGGCTATGACGACGCCTGCAAGGACGCCTTCGGCAAGGCCATCATCCATGTGCAGAAGGGTGAGATGTCCAAGGAGGACGCCCTGAAGGAGTTCTACACCACCGTGACCACCCAGTATCCCGAGTTGAGCGTCCCCGCTGACGCGCCTGTCCAGCCCTAATCAATCGAAAAATTTTCCCTAGGATGCCCGGGGCGGAGAGGAGCGCTCCGCCCCGGGTAACTTATCACTTTATATAAGAAAGGCGGGGCGATTTCATTGGCTGTAAAGGAGAAAGCGGCAGTACAGAAGATCAGGCCGGCCGGGAAAGGCGGCCTGGAGCGGCGCAACCGCTACGGCGTCCTGTTCTGCCTGCCCTTCGTGATCGCGTTTTTGGTTTTCAACATCTATCCCGTATTCCGCACGTTCCAGATGAGCTTCCTGAACTACAAGGGCTTCGGCAAGGAGACCTTCGTGGCCTTTGACAACTACATCCGGGCCGTCAAGGACCCCCTGTTCCGGGACGCGTTCGTCAACACCCTTAAGATGTGGGGCGTGAATATCGTCCTCCAGCTGGGGCTGGCCCTGCTGCTGACGGTCATCTTCAACGACATGAAGTACCGTATGCGGGGTCTGAGCATCTTCCGGGCGCTGTTTTACCTGCCCAACCTCATTGCCTGCACCTCGGTGGCGTTCCTGTTCAAGACCCTGCTGGATTGGCGCTTCGGCTCCATCAACCAGATCCTGATGGCGGCCGGGCTCATCTCCTCCCCCATCAACTGGCTCACCGGCGAGGGCCTCACCGCCCAGATGGTGGTGGGCGTGGTGGGCGCCTGGATGTGGTTCGGCAACAGCTTCATCATGCTCATGGCCGGCGTCCAGGGCATTGACCGTTCCTACTTTGAGGCCGCCACTCTGGACGGCGCGGGCCGCTGGCAGACCTTCTCCAAAATCACCATGCCCCTGCTGCGGCCGATCATGCTCTACGTGGCGGTGACCAGCCTCATCGGCGGGCTCCAGCTCTTCGACCTGCCCTATCTGCTCTCCGGCACCAAGGGCGAGCCGGGACGGTCCCTGTACACGGCTGTGTTCTACATTTATGACATGGCCTTCAACAAGAACCAGATGGGCTATGCCGCCGCCCTGGCCTTTGTGCTGTTCCTGATCATCGCGGTGTTCTGCGGCATCGCCTTCAAGCTGATGAACCAAAAGGAGGACTAAGCCTTGTCTGCTGAAAAAGTGAGATCCACGAGCACCAAGAGCCTCCTGTACCTGTTCCTCATCCTGCTGAGCGTACTGTGCTTCACGCCCTTCTGGCTGATGATCGTCAACGCCACCCGCTCGGGCAACGAGATCATGACCACCTTCTCTCTGGCGCCCGGAGCCAGCCTGGCCCAGAACTGGGAGATCGTCAGCGAGAATATGGACCTGGGCCGGGGCTTCCTCAACAGCCTGTTCCTGGCGGTGTGCAACACGGCGCTGGTGAGTTACTTCTCCGCCCTCACGGCCTACGGCCTTGCGTACTACAAGTTCCGGGGACGGAACGTCATCTTCACCGCTCTGCTGGTTTTCATGATGGTTCCCTCCCAGCTGAGTATGCTCGGCTTCTACGACCTGGTCAACCAGATGGGGCTTATCGACACCTACTGGCCTCTGGTCCTGCCCTCCATCGCCAGTCCGGCCACGGTCTTCTTCCTGCGGCAGTACATTCTCTCCGTCATGCCCAAGGCCATTCTGGAAGCTCCTCGGATCGACGGGGCCAGCGAGCTGACCATTTTCCATAAAATCGTTCTGCCCATCATGGCTCCCGGCATCGCTACCATGGCCATCGGCGCGTTCATCGGCAGCTGGAATAACTACCTTATTCCTATGCTGGTCATCAACACCCCCGCCAAGCGGCCCCTGCCGGTGATGGTGGCGGAGCTGTCCGCCGTGCGGGACATCACCACCAATCTGGGCGCTACCTATCTTGTGGTGGCGGTTTCCGCCGTGCCCATTATGATCGCCTTCTGCTTCTTCTCCAAGTATATCATCAGCGGAATTTCCGCCGGAAGCGTAAAAGAATAGGGTGCAATTCCCCCAAAGATATGGTATGCTGGACATAGAATGCACAACGGGAGGTTTTGGAGATGAAGCGTCTGCTTTCTTTGCTGTTATGCCTGTCGGCCATCCTTCCTGCAGCCGGGTGCGCGTTGAACGCGCACCCGGCCGGGCCGCTTCCGGAGGAGGATGCGGCGGACCCTGTGGAACTGGAATGGTACATCAACTACAGCTGGTACAACACCCCTTGGGGCGGCAACGCGGTCAGCGAAGCGATCACGGCGGCTGCCGGGGTGGATATCACCATTGTCTCCCCCGGCGGCAGCGAGACGGAGACCCTGGACGCGCTGATCGCCGGGAACAACCTGCCGGACCTGGTGACCCTGGGATGGTGGGAGACACAGCTGAGCACCATCATCACCCAGGGACTGGTCTATCCCCTCAATCAGCTGGCGGACGAGTACGACATGTACTTCTGGGAAGTGGCGGACGAGGCGCGGCTGAACTGGTACACAGCCTCCGACGGCAATGTCTACTGCTATCCCAACTCCTCCTACTCGCCGGCGGATTACGGCGGGGACATCCCCATCAGCTCCAACCAGACCTTCCTGGTGCGCAAGGACATCTACGAGGCCATCGGCTCCCCGGACATGACCACAACCGAGGGCTTTGCGGACGCGGTCCGGGCGGCGGCGGAGAAGTTCCCCACCGTGGACGGCCTGCCGCTGATCCCCATCGGGGCCCACGAGTTTACCGAGCGGGGCTGCGATTCTTTCGACCAGTTTTTGATGAATTTTCTGGCGATTCCGCGGGAAAAGGACGGGAAATTTTACGACCGGTACACCGACCCGGAGTATAAGCGGTGGCTGTCCATGTTCCGGCAGCTGGGGGAGGAGGGCCTTTTGGCCAACGACATCTTCATTGACAAGCGGGTGCAGATGGAGGAGAAGGTGGCCCAAGGGCGTTATTTCTGTATGCTCTACCAGCATACGGACATCGCCGACGCCCAGCGCCTGCGGTGCAGCCGGGACCCGGACAGCGTCTATATCGCTGTGGACGGTCCCAAGAACGCCGCCGGGGACCCCCACCAGCTGCCTGGCTCCGGCCTCAACGGCTGGACGGTGACCATGATCTCAAAGAACTGCCAGCATCCGGATAAGGCCATCCGGCTCATGAGCTTTCTGATGAGCGAGGAGGGGCAGAAGCTGATCTCCCTGGGCATCGAGGGGGAGCACTACACCATGGAAAACGGCAGAGCGGTACTGACGGAGGAGACGGAACGGCTCCTCAACGAGGATTATGCCGCCTATCTGGCCCAGGTTGGGGCCAACGACGCCTACTGGATGCTTCAGGATACCCGAATGCAGTCCCAGTGGATGCCCCTGGACGAGCCAGTCCTGCGCCAGCCGAAGGAGTGGACGTACCCCTACACCGTCTACACCGGGCAGTACGACGTGTCTTTCACCCCGGGCAGCGAGGCGGATGCGGCGGATAAGAAGATCACCGCCATCCACGGCGAGATGCTGCCCCAGCTGCTGCTGGCTCCCACCCAGGAGGAATTCGAGTGGCAGTGGGATCTGTATGTTTCCCTCCGAGAAGCCAGCGGCCTGGATCTGGTTCTGGAGGAGAGCACCCGGCAGATGGCCGCGGCCAAGGCCAAGCTGGGACTGGACTGACAGGGAGGGCGGCACCGTGAGACATTGGTTTGAACGGCTCAAGCTGAGCCGCCAGCTGGCGCTGGTAAGCTGCCTGTTTATCCTGATCCCCATGCTCCTGCTGTGGTTCACCATCCTCCGCAGCCAGCAGGATGCCGCCATCCAGACCCGTCTGCGGGAGGCCCAGAGCCGCTGCGCTCAGGTTCAGTCCCAGGCCCAGCGGGCGGCGGAGCTGTGCAACATGTCCACCCAGGTCTTTCTGAACACCCCCGCCCTGGTGGACCACCTGCACCGGCTGAAGATGGACATGCCGCCGGAGACGCCGGAACTGCTGGAGTTCTACCGAACGGATATATCCAGCCTGGAGAAGATCATCCTGAGCAACCCGGACCTCTACCAGATACGGGTCTACGCCGAGGCGGACGGCATTCACGAGATGATGCCCATCCTATACAGCCGCAGCCGGATGGAGCGGATGCCCTGGGCTGGGGAGGAAGTGACCTCCAGCTCCTGGCACTTGGATTTTGACGACCAGCTCTTTGACAACTACCCTGTGACCCCCCACATCATGAGCCTGGTTACCGCCATCACCGCCGTCACCACCTCCGCCCGGGAGCGGGTGGGCGTGCTGGAGGTCGCCGTGCGCATGGACGAGATCCTGCCGGACCTCTTTGCCGGCACGGAGGACAACTGGGCGGTCCTGGTGGACGATTCCGGCGGCCTGATGGCGGGCCGGGTCCCAGGGGACGGCCCGCTGCCGGAGGAGCTGGCCCAGGCGCCGGACGGCGTGCCCAGCCTTTTGGCGGGAGAGCGGGTGCTGGTGACGCGGAGCTATCTGCGGGACCTGGACTGTACATACGTGCAGGTCACCAGCCTTACCGACATCTACCGGACCATCCTGTATCAGTCCCTATACCTGCTGGCGGTGGTGCTGGCAGCGTTCTGCCTGGTAACGTGGGCCGTCTCCAGATTGACCCGGCGGCTCCTCCGGGGGTTTTACGGAGCCTTTGACGGCATACGCGCCTTCGCGGGCGGAGACACCAGCGCGTCGGTGGCAGTGACCGGCCAGGGCGAGGCGGCGGACTTTGCCCGGGAGGCCAACCGCCTGCTGGACCAGATCCGGCGGCTGATGCGGGACAACCTGGAGCGGGAGATGGACATCCGGAACGCGGAGACCCGGGCCCTGCAAAACCAGATCAACGCCCACTTCATCTATAACGTGCTGGAGGCCATCAAGATGATGGCGGAGATCGACGAGGAGTACGAAATTGCCGACGCGGTAACCAGCCTGGGCAAGCTGCTGCGGTACAGCATGAAGCTGGAGAGCGGCGGCGTCCGGCTGGAACGGGAGATCGACTACATCCAGAACTATGTGGCGCTGATGAACCTGCGCTTTGACTATGTGATCCGGCTGGAGGTGGACGTCCCGCCCCAGCTGCTGGGGCAGCGAATCCCGAAAATCAGTTTGCAGCCTATCGTAGAGAATGCCGTAGTCCACGGCGCGGCGGTGTTGGCCTCCGATACCGCCATCACCCTGCGCGGAGGAATGGATCGTTCCGGGAGCAGCTTCACGATCTCCATCGCCGACGAGGGGCAGGGGATGGACGAGGCGGCCCTGGCCCGCCTGCGCCGGCAGATCGCCGGGGAGGAGCCCGCCCGGTCCTCCTCCGGCAACGGGATCGGGCTGAAGAACGTGCAGGACCGTATCCAAATGGCCTTCGGCCCGGACTACGGCCTGGATGTGGTTTCCCAGCCGGGCCGGGGCACCACGGTGATTGCGGCCTTTCCCTATCGGGAGGAAACGGAGGAGACAGCATGAATACCATTCTGATTGCCGAGGACGAAAAGTTTATCCGGCGCGGCCTGCGGACTATGATCGAGCGTTCCCCCATCCCCACCGGCGAGATCCTGGAGGCCCGGGACGGGGAGGAGGCGCTGGAGCTGCTGCGCGCCCATACGGTAGATCTGCTGGTGACCGACATCCGGATGCCCCGGATGGACGGGATCGAACTGGTCTCCCGCCTGGGAGAGCTGGCCCATCCGCCCATGGTGCTGGTAGTCAGCGGCTATGACGACTTCTCCTATGCGGTGGAGATGCTCCGCAGCGGCGCCCAGGACTATCTGCTCAAGCCGGTGGAGCGGGAGCGGCTTTATGAGGCCCTGGAAAAGCTGGAGGAGCGATACCGCCAGGAGCAGGCCGCCCGGGAGGAGCAGGAGCGGCAGCTTCATCGCACTCTGCGCCAGCTGATGCTGGAGGGCGTCGGCGGAGAGCATTCCGGACTGCTGGAGAAGGCGCGGGGATCGTTTTTCCCCGGCGCCTATGTGGGGTTCTGTACTGGAGCGGGGGAGTACCCGCTGCCGGAGCGTGCGCTATGTCTTCGGGGAACCGGTTCCGTTATATTTTTTGCGGTCCCGGCGGAGGAGTGTGAACAGGCATCTGCCTTGCCCCTGCCGTTGGGCAGGAGCGGTATCTGTGAGGGATTAGAATCCCTGCATGACTGTTATCAAGCGGCTTATGCCGCCTGGAAACGATCCTTTTTCACGGGGGAGCTCTGCGAAGCGCCCGGGAAGGAGGGAAACAGGATGCCGTCTATTGCCGCCAGGCAGCTGGCTGGTCTGGTGGGGCTGTCCAGAGGAGAGGAAGTATCCCGGATGCTGGCTGAGGAGGCGGACAGCGTCTCCAACGACGCCTTTGCACAGCTGTGCGGGGAGTTTATCCGGCAGCTGCGCACCTCCTATCAAACCAGCCTTCCGCTGGAGGGAGAAGCGGAGCGCTTTGCCAATATATGGGATTTCAGCAGCTGCGCCCAATATCTGGAGGAGCTGGGCCAGTGGCTGGATCTCCTCTGCGGCCAGGCGGCCCAGGAGTTTTCGGACTACGAGAACAAGCAGAAGATCCGTCAGGCGGTGCAGTACATGCAGGAAAATTTCCGCCAGCCCTTGAACATGGCCCAGGTCAGCAACCACGTCTCCATGAATTACTCCCTGTTCAGCCTCCTCTTCAAGCAGTATACAGGCTCCAACTTTGTCAATTACATGCAGAAGCTCCGCCTCAATGAAGCAAAGAAGCTGCTGGAAACAACAGATTGGCGCGTCAACGAAATCGGGCGGCGCGTGGGCTTCGCGGATGAGAAGCGGTTTCTCAAGGTCTTCAAAGCGGTGGTAGGCGTGTCCCCTACTGAGTACCGCAGGTCAGCCGCACTGCTTGCTCAAAACGGCCAGGCAGACCGTCCGGAATAATCTCAAGCGCCCCGCGGGAAAGCGGGGCGCTTTCTTTGGGCCCGACGCAGTCAGCAGACGCGTAAAAAAATGACACCCCTATAAAATTGACCCGCACCCCGTCAAGAGGACAGAAAAAAATATAAAATTTTTCCGGCTGGCAGCCCATGGCTGCCAGCTGCTTTTATGCCGCAAAGCATAATGCGTACTTTTCCATCGGAG
>JAETNP010000097.1 GCA_021768185.1 Oscillospiraceae bacterium | reverse complement strand
AAGCAACTCTATGAGAAGGTGCTGGGGCGGATGGGCTTCCAGGACCTTTTAGAGCCAGATCGGGATGGGCCTGCGAGGACGCCCGGCCATCCCCCGCCCCAACCGAAACGAGGTGAGACACGATGAGTAACATCAGTGAGATCAACAAGGACACCTTCTGGGAACTGATCGCCCAGGCAAAGGAGCAGTGCAGCCAGGACCAGGATGCCTTCTGCCAATGGCTGGAGGACCGGCTGATAGAGATGGGGCCGGAGCAGGCCCTGAATTTCGACTATGCCGCTTTTGCGTATCGGGCGGCGGCATACAAATACGGTCTCTGGAGCGCCACCTCTGTCATGTTGGACGGCTGCACCGATGACGGTTTTACCGACTTCCGGGGCTGGCTGATCGCCCAGGGCCGGGATGTGTACATGGCCGCGCTGAAGGATCCGGACTCATTGGCGGATGTACCTGTCTATGGGGACTGCTGTTTTGAAACGATCTGCTATGTAGGTAGTTACGCTTATGAGGAACTCACTGGACGGAACACTTACGAAGATTTTGACCCCGCCGTATCCCGTGCATGGTCGGAGAAGATCGAGCCGGATATTGTGTATGGCGAAGGGATCGGGTATCCCTATACCTGGAGCGAGACTGCCGCCTACCTGCCAAAACTATGCGCTAAATATTTGACGCCGGAGGAGTTGGCACAGAGAATCAGGCAGCGTGACGATACTTGGAACCTCACCAACCCGGAAATCAAAATGGTTCGTGCCACAGAAAAAAAGAGCAAAAAAATCAAAAAGGATCGGGGTGATTCCAGATGAGCGACACCATCACCATCGGGGTGGATCACGGCTACGCCGCCATGAAAACCACCCACTGCGCTTTCCCCACCGGGCTGGTGGGGTACGACAATGAACCCTATACCCAGAAGGATGTGCTGGAATACGGCGGCGGGTTCTATGTGGTGGGCAGCGGACGCCAGCCGCTCCAGAAGGACAAAACGGCCACGGAGGACTACTACCTGCTGACCCTCGCCGCCATCGCCAAAGAGCTGGCCCACCGGGGCGCGGAACCCACCGCCGCTGTCCATCTGGCGGCGGGCCTGCCCCTCACCAGCTTCGGGCGGGACAAGAAGAAGTTCCGGGCCTACCTGCTCCGGGACGGCCAGCCGGTGTCCTTCCGCTACGAGGGCATCGCCTACACCGTCACCATCGCGGAGGTGTCCCTGTTCCCCCAGGGCTACGCCGCCGTCCTCACCCAGCAGGAACTGTTGGACGAACCCTCCGTCATCGTGGCGGATATCGGGGGGTGGACGGTGGATCTGATGCGGCTGGACAACCGCACCCCTAACGCCGCCACCTGCCGGAGCCTGGAGCTGGGCATGATCCACTGTCTGGATGAGATCGCGGAGCAGGTGCGCCGCGCCCTGGGCCTGTCCATGACGGCGGCACAGATCGAGAGCGTCCTGCGGGGCGAGGCTGGCAGCGTGGGCGAACAGGCCAGGGAGATCATCCACCGGGAGGCCGGGGCCTATACCCGCCGCCTGCTGTCCGCCATCGCGGAGAGCGGCCTGGACGCCCGCGCCATGCCCGCCGTCTTCCTGGGCGGCGGGGCCGCGCTGCTGAAACGCCACGTTGGGGCCACAGACGGCCTGTGCCGCCCGCTTATCCTGGATGACGTATGTCTGAACGCCAAGGGCTACGAGCGCCTTGTGGGCCAGTTGTCGCGGGCCGTTGGCAATGCCTGAGAAACGGCGAGTGAACCTCTCGCTCAACCTGTCCGCCCCCCACCAGCGGGAGGCGTGGAATATCCTCCGCGCCATCCCCGCTGGGCAGCGGACGGACGCCGTGTGCCGGATGATTTGCAAAGGCCATCAGCGGGAGGATCTGCTGGAGGGCATCCGCATGGTCGTCCGGGAGGAGCTGCACAACGTGGAATTTGTCTCTGCAAAAGAAAAAACCGGGCAGCCGCAGGCCGGGGACTTGGATGACAATGTCCTCGGCTTTCTGCTTGCGCTGCAGAATGATGGAGGTGACGAATGATCTGATCCGCTATTTTGATATGTTCGCGGGGATCGGCGGTTTCCGGGCCGGACTGACCCGCGCGGGCGGTTTCCAGTGTGTCGGCCACTGCGAGATCGACAAGTACGCCGACGCCAGCTACCGTGCCATCCACGATATTGGGAAGGAGGAAGTATACTATCCAGACGCAACCAAAATCGACCCCGGCGGAATGCCGGATTTCGACCTGCTTTGCGGCGGATTTCCTTGTCAATCTTGGTC
>JAETNP010000044.1 GCA_021768185.1 Oscillospiraceae bacterium | reverse complement strand
GAGACTTATTCGCTGATAAAACCTGCGATTTGTGGCAATATTTGCCTTCTCCGCGGATTATTCTGCCACGATTTCAATCCATCCCTGTATTTCCTGGCTTTATTCAGAGGTTCCTTTACGTTTCATTATCAAAATCCTTCCTGTTTGATTTTTGGGCGTCTGGCTCGCCCTCCGCATCTCGCAGGTCACACTCTACTGCCCGTTTGTGAGAAAAGTGTGAGAAAAAAAGCAGGATTTTGTGAGAACTTCAAAAGATGGGATCTGGAGGATCTGTCATTTTTTCAGTAGGAACAGGCAAGCGCTTCTCCGCAGCTTCTGGTATCATGGGTCCAGCAAGCCCAATGCAGCCCATCAAAAGGAAGAAAGTGAGTGAATGAAAATGGTCTTGACAGACGAATTGTGCGACAGGTTGTGCGCTGCCGCCCGTGAAAAAAGCCGGCAGGCCGGCATCGACATCAGCTTTGCGGTGTGTGATGAGAACGGTCTGCCCAGAGTGTACCGCCGCTTTGGGGACGCGCTGGTTTTGAGCGTTACCTTGGTACCGGGAAAAGCGTATACATCTGCCGTTACCCAGTGCAAAACGGCGGATGTGGCGCAGTGCGCCGCAGAGGGGGGCTCCCTCTTTGCCATCCAGTCCAATGATCCCCGGATTACCCTGGTGTCAGGCGGCTACCCCCTGTTCTATAAGGGGGAAATTGCAGGAGGCATCGGTGTAGGCGGCGGCACGGCGGAGCAGGACTGCGAGATTGCCGAATATGCGGTGTCCGTGTTCAAGGAACTGACAAAATAAAGACGCAAAGGGGCGTCATCCGGAGCAGCCGGATGACGCCTTTGCTTTTAACTGCCTGCGGAGGTTTTGCACGTCCTCCTTCGGCGGAGCGCTGAACATTTTCCGATAATCCCGTATGAACTGCGAAACGCTCTCGCAGCCAACTTCCAGAGCCGCGTCTGTCACGCTGGAATTTTCATCCAGCATCAACCGTCGGGCCTCAGTCAGCCGCAGGCGCTTCTGACATTGCAGAGGCCCCATGCCCACCGCGCTCTTGAACTTTTGATGGAAGGCCGAAACGCTCATGTTCTGCTGCTCCGCCAATTCCTCCACCGAAAAGGTTTTCCGAAAATTCTGCTTGATCCAGCTGTTCGCCGCATAAATTTCTTCCGCCGTCCGGATAGAGATCATGCTCTGCAGAAATTGCTTTCCGCAGGAGCCGCAGAGGACCTGGAAAATCATCTCACGCCGGATATGCTGGCCCATGTAGGCGCGCTGTATCGGCTCGTCCAGAATGGACAGCATCCGGACAGCGGCGTCAAGCAAGCGCCTGTCAGCCCGCTGCAAGCAGGTAGAGGTAGGGCGAACCCGCCTCCGGCATCTGAATGGCTGTCTGTGTGTACCGATGCAGAGACAGAGCGGGGATGGCGGCAGCATGGCAGCCGTCCGAGTTTATGCGCATTCGGATCGCATTTGCTAAATTCTGCAAACTATTCTGCATGGCTTTCTCCTCCGCAGTCTTTTATTTACATCATATCATACGGGCGCCAATCATTCAACCTTTGAAATTTCCTGGAGAACCCTCGCAAAAATTTTTTGCGTTTCATGAATTTTCTCACAGTTTCCTCACAATTATGCGCTATCCTATGGTATCATACCGGCAAAAGGAGGGCGTTCCATGCCAAGTATGCTGATCGTAGACGACGATCTCCACCTGCGCAAGCTGGTGCTGACCTACGCACAGATGGAGAATTACCAGTGCCGGGAGGCGGAGAACGGGGAGCAGGCGCTGGCTCTGCTCCGGGAGGCGGAGGCCGATATTATCATTTTAGACGTGATGATGCCGGGAAAGGACGGCTTTGAGACCCTGGGGGAGCTGCGGCAGTTTACCCAGGCCCCGGTCATCATGCTCACCGCCCGGGGCGAGGAGTATGACAAGCTGCTGGGATTTAATCTGGGCGCGGACGACTACGTCCCCAAGCCCTTCAGTCCCAAGGAACTGATGGCCCGTGTGGGCGTTGTGCTGAAGCGGGCGGGGGGACAGAAGCGGGCCTCCGGCCTGACCTTCGGCGGCCTGACCATCCAGAAAGACACCCGGACCGTGACGGTGGACGGCAAGGCGGTCAGCCTGCCGCCCAAAGAGTTCGACCTGCTGCTGAAGATGGCAGTGAATGAGCATATGGTTTTTACAAGAGAACAGCTCCTGGACAAGGTGTGGGGCTTCGACTACTTCGGGGATGCCCGAACGGTGGATACCCACATCAAGGCCCTTCGGGAACACTTGGGGCCGTATCGGAAATTGATTGAAACCGTGTGGGGAGTGGGGTACAAATTTGAATATAAAGAGTAAGAAGAAATGCCGCTGCGTCAGTATGGCAATCCTCCTGTGGGGGATCATGATGGTGCTTGTGCTGGTGACGGTGGTGTTTATGTGGGTATTCCAAATCCACTTTATGGAGCGCAATTACATCGAGTCCAACATCTCGGAGGTGCAGACCCAGGTGGAGGCCGTGCTGGACGATTTAAAAACGGAGGATCTGGCCTATAACGAACAGCTTTTCTCCTCCCTCAGCCAGGCCGCCGACGGCAAGCTGCTTATTGTCAACAGCAGCGGTCAGATGACCGATCTGTACACCTACGGACACCCTATCGACCTGGCGGAGGACCGCTCCAACGTGCAGGTCTGGGAGCGCATCGCCAACGGTCCGGACTATCCGTCCATCCGGGCAGGGGAGCCCTACAGCCGGGAAACCAGGGAGGGCAGCCGGGTCATCGCCTATGAACAGGGCATCCCCATCCGCTACTACGGGGAGGACGCCTACCTTATACTGTACCACGCCTTTACGGAGCTCTACACCGTGCTGGACATGAACCGCCAGCAGCTGATGACGCTCACCGTTCTGCTGACGCTGGCCGCAGCGGTCCTGGCGGGGGTGCTGTCCAAGTTGTTCACCAACCCTATTCTGGCCATCAAAAAAGCGGTGGACGCTCTGGCGGCGGGAGATCTGACGGCCAAGCCGGGGCTGAAGCGGCGGGACGAGATCGGCCAGCTCTCCTGCTCCGTGGAGAAGCTGGGACAGGCCCTTCAGCGGGTGGATGTCCTGCGGAAGGAGGTCATCGCCAATGTCTCCCACGAGCTGCGCTCTCCGCTGGCGCTGATCGGCGGCTACGCGGAGATGGTGCGGGATATCACCTGGAAGGACGACGCCCAGAGGGAGGAAAATCTGAACCTGATTATCAGCGAGGCCAATCGCATGAGCGTGATGGTCAGCGATATTCTGGATTACTCCCAGCTCCAATCCGGCTGTCTCCAGCTGAACCGGGGAGTATACGATTTGTGTGAAATCGTGGAGAACGAGGTCCATCATTGCGAGCAGAGCGCCCAGGAAAACCATCTCACGCTGTCCTTTGACGGACCCGGCGAGGAATTGAACGTCCGGGTGGATGCCCTGAAAATCAGCCAGGTGGTGCGCAACCTGCTCAATAACGCCATCAATCACACCAAGGACGGGGAAACAATCACCGTCTCGGTGGCGAAAGACAGGCAGGGCTGTCTGGTGCGGGTGGTCAATCCCGGCGAGCCCATCCCGGAGGAAGATCGCGCAATCATCTGGGAGCGCTACCAGCGCAGCCAGCACCAGGCCGGACGGCGGCAGGGAACGGGCATTGGCCTTTCTATCGTCAAAACGATTTTGGACGCTCACGGCATGACCTGCGGTGTGGACTGCCAGGACGGGTTTACCTGCTTCTGGTTCCGTTATTCCGAGATCCCTTCATAATCAATCTATTATAAAAGACAGGAGGAATTACAATTATGGCGAAAAAGCAAACGGCAGGCCGGGACAGATTGGGCGATCTCGCCCCCAAATTTGCGCAGTTGAACGACGACGTTCTCTTTGGCGAAGTGTGGTCGCGGGAGGATCAGCTCTCTCCCAGGGACCGCAGCATGATCACCATTGCGGCGCTGTTTTCGGCGGGACTGTATCCCCAGCTCAAATCCCATTTGATGATCGGGAAGGAGCACGGTATCACCAAACAGGAGGCCGTGGAAATCGTGACGCAGCTGGCCTTTTACTGCGGCTGGCCCAAAGCGTGGAGCACCTTTCCTCTGATTCGGGAGGTCTATGGAGACGGCGAGGATGCAGTGACCGATCCCGTCAATCTCTCCGCTTTTCCCGTGGGAGAGAAAAATGATGGGTTTGCTCAGTATTTCATTGGACAGAGCTACCTTGCCCCGCTGTCCACCCAGCAGGTGCCGGTGTTCAACGTGACCTTTGAGCCCGGATGCCGGAATAACTGGCATATCCACCGCGCCTCCAAGGGCGGCGGTCAGATGCTGATCTGCGTCAGCGGCCGGGGCTGGTATCAGGAGTGGGGCCAGGAGGCGCGGGCGCTGCATCCCGGCGATGTGGTAAACATTCCGGCCGGAGTCAAACACTGGCACGGCGCGGCCAAGGACTCCTGGTTTCAGCATCTGGCCGTTGAGGTCCCCGGCGAAGATCCCCGCACCGAATGGTGCGAGCCGGTGGACGAGGAACAATACAGCAAAATAGGATAGCAAAAATGCCGGTTATCAGCAAGGGATAACCGGCATTCCTTGTTTCTCACAAAATTCTGCGAATTTCATCACACTTTCCTCACAAATACCCGGTAGAGTAATGACCGAAGCAAATCTCTGAAAAAACGGAGGAATCGCACGATGAAAAAGAAACTCTCTCTGATAGTGGCGCTGGTACTGATGCTCTCGCTGGCGGCCTGCGGCAGTCGATCCAATTCCCCCGGCAATACGCCGCCCGCGGCCAATGCGCCGGATACACCGCCTGCCGGTTCCGCCGCCGACCCGGAGCCCTCCGGCAGTGCCGGAACGCCTGACACCCTCCCCGCGGCTGCGGGGGACGGCGGCATCCTGATCGCCTATTTTGGCGTACCGGAGACGGACGGCACAGATACCGTGGCCAATGCCAGCCGGGTGGCCACGGAGGGCGGCGTGGTCGGAAACTGCCAGTTTATTGCCCAGGCCATCCGGCAGGCGGTGGGCGGCGACCTGTTTGCCATCGAAACGGTGCAGGAGTATCCCGGAACCCACCAGCCGCTGCTGGACTTCGCCTATGAGGAGCTGCGGCAGAACGCCCGGCCGGAGCTGTCCGGCGAGATCGAAAACCTGGACGACTATGCGGTGATCTTTCTGGGCTACCCCAACTGGAACGCCGACCTGCCTATGCCGCTCTACACGTTTTTGGAAACCTACGACTTCTCCGGCAAGACCATCATCCCCTTTGTGACCCACGGCGGCAGCGGCTTCTCCCGCACCATCTCCACCATTCAGGAGCTTCAGCCCAACGCTGCCGTTCTCACAGACGGACTCTCCATCTCCCGAGGCAGCGTCCCAAACGCCGCTCAGGAGGCCATGGATTGGGCCTCTGAAATCCTTGGCTGACCAAACTCCCCCTCCGGCCCCTGCCGCCCTCCTTCTCCGGCAGGCCACCGGAGGGACCCATATAGATTGTGAGGGCAAGCCCATGAAGCCGAAACAAAAAGCGAAAATTACCATCGACATACTCATGACCGCTCTGCTGGTGGTGCTGATGGCCTATCCGGTGACCGGGCAGGCGGTACATGAGTGGGTCGGAGCGGGAATGTTCCTGCTCTTTCTCGCCCACCATATTTTCAACCTCTACTGGCTCAAGACGCTGGGTAAAGGGAAGTACAACGGCCAGCGCATCCTTCAGACGGTCGTGGATGCTCTCCTGCTGGCGGATATGCTGGCGCTGATGTTCAGCGGAATCCGGCTTTCCCGCTATGTGTTCACCTTCCTGCCCGGCCTGGGCAGCGCCGCCGCGGCCCGGCGGCTGCATATGCTGGCCTCCTACTGGGGCCTTGTTCTGATGGGCTTCCACCTGGGGCTGCATTGGGGCGCGGTGACGGCGCCGCTCCGCCGCAGGTTCGGCGGCAAAGCGGGACCGCTTCCCTGGTGCGCCGGGACAGCGGCAGGTCTGTATGGGGCTTACGCCGCCTGGAAGCACCAGATCTGGCAGTACCTGACCCTCCGCAGCGAATTCATTCAATTCGATTTTGACCGCCCTGCGGCCCTGTACTTTTGGGATCACTTCTCGATGATGGCGCTGTTTGCGCTGCTTGCCTGCGCCATCGTATCTCTGGTAAGGAAACATAGAAAAGGAGCCGCGAAGCCGTGAAGCGTCTGATCACCGCCGGTCTTGCAGTCGTGCTGCTTCTGAGCTGTGCCGCCTGCGGGAACCGGGAGGATACTGCCCCACCCAGCGAGGCCAGCGCCGGATTGTTTGCGATGGATACTTACCTTAATTTGACCGCTTACGGCGAAAAGGCGGAAGCGGCGCTGGAACAGGCCCAAAACCGCATCCGGGAGCTGGAAGGCCTCTGGTCGGTGACGGACGAACACAGCGAGATCTATGCCGCCAATCACAGCGGCGGGGCCGCGGCGGCCGTCAGCAGGGACACCGCAGATCTGGTGCGCTATGCACTGGATATGGCGCGGCAGACCGATGGAGCGCTGGAGCCCACTCTCTACCCGGTGCTGACCGCCTGGGGGTTTACCACGGACAGCTTTCAAATCCCGGCGAGGGAGGAACTTGACCGGCTGTTGGAAAAAGTGGATTATACCAGGGTTTCCCTGCAAGACGCCAAACTGACCGTCCCGGATGGGATGCAGCTTGACCTGGGCGCTGTGGGCAAGGGCTGCGCCGCCGATGAAACCGCCGCCGTTCTGCGGGAGAACGGCGTAGAATCCGCCCTGCTGGATTTCGGCGGCAACATCCTGACCATCGGGACCAAGCCGGACGGCTCTCCCTGGCGGGTAGGCGTCCGTGACCCGGACAGCGAGGGCAATCTGGGCGTGCTGGAGCTGGCGGACCAGGGCGTGTCCGTCTCCGGCGGCTATGAAAAATTCTTTGTGGGCGAGGACGGAGAGCGGTACTGGCACATCCTGGACCCCGCCACCGGCGCGCCTGCCCGCAGCGGACTGGTACAGACCGCCGTTGTCAGTGACGAAAGTAAACGCTGTGATGCCCTCTCTACCGCTCTTTTTGTCATGGGATTGGATAGAGCCGTCCAATACTGGCGGGAACACCAGGACTTTGAGATGATCCTGCTGGCGGAGGATCGGACGATCTATATGACCGAAGGACTGTCTGACGCCTTTTCTCCGGGAACGGGGCAGGAGGGCCGGGAGATACAGGTGATCCGCCAAGAATAAGAAAGAGGTGCTGCACCCATGCACAGATTCTGGACATTTTTATTGAGCGTTGTTCTTTCCGTCAGCCTGACCGGATGCGGCGGAGAACCACAGCCGCCGGCTGCCCCGGCAGAGGCTCCCGGTTCGCAGCGGACGGAAACAACCGCGGCAGACGGCGTACAAGAGACCGCCGTTGACTGGGACAGCCTTGATTATTCCTATGCCACCCAGGAACTGCCCGCCGAGGTGGACGGCCACGCCATCTATGGAGAAATCTACATCCCGGATGGAATCGGAGAACCCATGCCCGCCGTGATTTTCTCCCATGGCTACGGCGGGACCCACTCCGTCGGCGCACCCTACGCCCAGGTCCTGGCGCAGAAGGGATTCGTGGTCTACTGCTATGACTTCCGGGGCGGCAGCAGCGCAAGCCGCAGCGACGGCTCCCCGCTGGACATGTCGGTCTTTACGGAGAAAGCCGATTTGGAGGCGGTCTTATCCATGATCCGGTCGCTGGACTATGTGGACAGGGAACGCATTTTCCTGATGGGAACCAGTCAGGGCGGGATGGTGTCCGCCATGACCGGCGCGGCCCACCCGGAGGAAGTCCGGGGGATGATGCTTCTGTACCCCGCCTTCTGCATCCCGGAAAATGCAAGGACGCAGTTTGAGGCGCTGGAGAGCGTCCCGGAACAGGTATCCTTCTTCTCCTGGCTGACCGTTGGCCGCCGCTATGTGGAGGATGTCTGGGATTACGATGTTTATGCGGACGTTTCAACCTACGAAAAAGACGTCCTGATTCTTCACAGCGACCGGGATGGGACGGTGGACCTGTCCTATTCCCAGAGAGCCATAGAGGAGTACCCTGCGGCGGAGCTGAAGGTGATCGAGGGGGCCGGACACGGGTTCAGCGGCGATAATTTCGATCTGGCGGTTTCTTATCTGCTGGAGTACCTGGGAAATCATTTGGCTTGAAAAACAAGGAGGAACTGGATATGAGCAAAAAAATCTTGATTTTATCGGGCAGCCCCCGGAAAGGGGCAAACTCGGAGACGCTCTGCGCCCAATTTGCAAAGGGGGCGGAGGAGGCCGGACACACGGTGGAGCTGATTCGCCTGCAGGAGAAAAAGCTGAACTTCTGCACCGCCTGCTACGCCTGCAAGAAGACCGGCGTCTGCATCCAGAAGGACGATATGGCCGGGATTCTGGAGAAGATGGGGGCGGCGGATGTGATCGTGCTGTCTACCCCGGTCTACTTCTACCAGATGACCGCGCAGATGAAAACGCTGATCGACCGGACGATGGCCGCCTACTATGAGCAGACCCTGGCGGGCAAGGAGTTCTATTTCATCGTCACCGCCGCCGAGGATAAGCCCGCTCTGGAGCGGACCATGGACGGCCTGAAGGGCTTGACCGACTGTGTTCCGGACGCCAGGGTGAAGGGACGGCTCTACGGGGCCAACGCATGGCAGCGG
Source organism: Oscillospiraceae bacterium (assembly GCA_021768185.1). GTDB lineage: Bacteria > Bacillota > Clostridia > Oscillospirales > Oscillospiraceae > Pelethomonas. The sequence continues at coordinate 14,402 of JAETNP010000044.1, read as the reverse complement.
GGAGAGATCGAGGGCAATCCCGCCATGCAGGAGGCCTATGAAATGGGCCGCAGGGCTTAAAAAGGCAAGGAGGAGAATCCAATGAAAAACCACAAAAGATTGCTTTCCCTGGTACTGACATTTGTGATGACCCTGTCCCTGAGCATCCCCGCATTCGCTGCCGTGGAGGAAACCGGCTTTTCCGATGTGGACGCCGGCGCCTGGTACGCCGAGGCTGTCATATATTGCCGGGAGCACGAACTGATGGGCGGAATTGGAGACAACCGGTTTGCCCCTGAGAGCAGCCTGACCCGCGCACAGCTGGCCACCGTTCTCTACCGGATCGAGGGGGAACCGGCGGTTGCAGGTACGGACGCTTTCAGCGATACTGCTGACGGCGCGTGGTACAGTGACGCGGTATACCAGGGCGGCGGAACAGCCGGCTCCCGCTCCGGGGAGCGCCAATGTGTTGGTGGCCTACTTCTCCCAGACCGGCACAACGGAGCGGGTGGCCCGGCAGATCGCAGAGCATGTTGGGGGAGATCTGGCCAAAATTGAGCGGGCACAGCCCTATGGCAATTTGCAGGATGAGGCTAAAGCGGAGATCGACAACGGAACACACCCCGATATTACCGTGGACGCCGGCAATCTGGACGAGTACGATGTGATCTTCATTGGCTACCCCATCTGGTGGGACAATGCCCCTGCCATGATGGCCACTTTCCTGGCGGAGAACGATTTCAGCGGCAAAGTCGTTGCCCCATTCTGCACCAGTTCGTACAGCCCCATCGACAACAGCCTGCATATCTTCCAGGAACTGGCTTCCGGTGCGACTATCGTGGATGGATTGACCGCCAACAGTGAAAGCAGTATCCGCCCCTGGGCCGATCAGGTCCTGGCCCAGGCAGGAAAATAAGAGGAGACACAAATGGAAAACTTCGTATATGAATATCCGACAAAGGTGCTGTTCGGCAAAGGCGCAGCAAAAGAACATTTGGGCAAGGCCCTAGGCGCCTATGGCCCTCATGTGATGCTGGCTTATGGAGGAGGTTCCATCCGCAGAAACGGCATTTATGATGAAATAATGGAGATTCTGCGCGCGGCAGACAAGACGGTCACCGAGTTCTGCGGCATCATGTCCAACCCCACCTATACAAAGGTTCAGGAGGGGGCGATGCTGGTCCGGGAGAAAAAGATCGACCTTATTCTGGCGGTAGGAGGCGGCTCCGTGATCGACTGCTGCAAGGTCGTCGCGGCCCAGGCGGTGCTGGAGGAGGACATCTGGGACATGGAGCTGGTCCGGCACCGGCTCCCTATGGTGCCGCCCATCCCCATGGGAGCGGTGGTCACCGCCTCCGGCACCGGAGCCGAGATGAACGGCGGCGCGGTCATCACCCACGAGGAAAAGAAGATCAAAACCGGCATTTTCGCCGCAGCTCCCCACTTTGCCGTATTGGACCCGGAATATACTATGTCCGTACCCTTCTCCCAGGTGATCTCCGGGGCCTTCGATACCCTGAGCCACGCCATGGAAACCTACTTTGGCAGGGCTGACCGGGACAACGTGTCCGATGATATCGCGGAGGCGGTCATGCGCAGCACCATCCGCAATATGCGCTTTCTGCTCCAGAATCCCGGCGATTACACCGCCCGGAGCAATCTGATGTGGGATTCCGCCATGGCGGAGAACGGTATTCTGAAGTGCGGCAGGGTGACGGACTTCCAGGCCCATCAGATCGAGCACCAGCTGGGGGCCTATACCGACTGCAGCCACGGCCAGGGGCTGGCGGTCCTCCACCCCCACCTTTACCGGGTGATGTGTGAAAAAGCCCCGGAAAAATTTGCCCGGTTTGCTGCCAATGTGTGGGGCATTTCCGGCGAGGGGAGGACGGAGCAGGAGCTGGCCGCGGCAGGTGTGGAGGCTCTGGCGGAGTTTATTGTGAAATGCGGGCTGCCCGTCCGGCTGCGCGACTTGCGGATGAAAGAAGAACCGGAGAAACTGCTGACAGATTCCATGCTGCGCGAAATTTCCGACAGCTGCAATCTGATCCAAACCGGGCAGGCACAGCTGACACACGAAGAGCTGTTTGAAATTCTGGTGAAAAGCCTGTAACGCACTGGCAGAAATATTATGGCAGGCGGCGGGCCGCCTGCGGGTGACGGAAGGAAGCTTCCCATCGAAGAATCATAAAAATACAGCGCTTTGAAATGTATCGGAGGGACACTAAAAAGCCCACCCTTTGTTTGCTGAAATCAAAGGGTGGGCTTTTTTATTTGCGGCCTAAAATGCTTAGCTTAATGACATTATTTTACCAGGGAAGCGATCTCCTCGGCGAAGTTCTCCTGCTTCTTCTCAATGCCCTCGCCCTTCTCAAAGCGAACGGCATCCAGCAGACGCACGGTGACGCCGGCGGCCTTGGCTACGGAGTTCATATACTGCTCCACGGTCATGTCGCCGTCCTTGACGAAATCCTGCTGGAGCAGGCAGTTCTCGGCGTAGAACTTGTTGAGCTTGCCCTCGACGATCTTCTCCTTGACCTGGGCGGGCTTGCTGGCCATCTTGGGGTCGTTGTCCATCTGAGCCAGCATAATGCGCTTCTCTTCCTCCAGAACGTCGGCCGTCACCTGGCTCTTGTCCCAGAAGCGGGGGTTCAGGGCGGCAATCTGCATAGCCAGATCCTTGCCCATCTCCAGAACCTTATCGGTGGCCTCGCCGTCCACGTCCAGGTTCACCAGCACGCCGATCTTGCCGCCGGCATGGATATAGGGAACGCTGACGCCCTCGGGGAAGCGGGCAAAGCGGCGGACCTTGATGTTCTCGCCGATGACCAGGACCATCTCCTGCTGCTGCTGGAGGACGGTCATCTCGGTACCATCATACTTGCAGTCCATCAGAGCGTCCAGGTTCGCGGGAGCCTGGGCGGCCACGGTGGCGGCCACGCCCTTGACGAAGTCCACGAACTTCTCGTTCTTGCCCACGAAGTCGGTCTCGGCGTTGACCTCGACCACCACGCCCACGCCGTTGATGACGGCGGCGTAAGCCATGCCCTCGGCGGCGATGCGGCCGGCCTTCTTGGCGGAAGCGGCCAGGCCCTTCTCCCGCAGGAACTCCACGGCCTTGTCCATGTCGCCGTCGGAGGCGGCCAGCGCCTTCTTGCAGTCCATCATGCCCACGCCGGTCATCTCGCGCAGGTTCTTTACGTCAGCAGCTGTAAAAGCCATAATTATTGTCCTCCATATATAAATAGTAAATGAGAATAGTATTTCCGTTTATTCAGGAAAAATGGGGCGGGACACTCCCGCCCCATAGGGATCTATGCAGTTTACTCGGCGGCGGGAGCTTCCTCGGCAGCCTCGGCGGGCTCCTCGTTCTGCTCACCCTGGCGGCCCTCGATCATGGCGTTGGCCATAATGGAGGAGATGAGCTTGATGGCGCGGATGGCGTCATCGTTGCCGGGGATGGGGTAGTCGATCTCGTCGGGGTCGCAGTTGGTGTCGGCGATGGCCACCACGGGGATGCCCAGCTTGTGGGCTTCGGCGATGGCGTTGCGCTCCTTGCGGGTGTCCACGATGAACAGGGCGCCGGGGAGACGCTTCATTTCCTTCACGCCGCCCAGGTACTTCTCCAGCTTGGCGATCTCGCCCATGTGCTTGATGACTTCCTTCTTGGGCAGCATGTCAAAGGTGCCGTCCTCCTGCATCCGCTTGAGCTGGTTGAGCCGGTCCACGCGGGTGCGCATGGTCTTGAAGTTGGTCATCATGCCGCCCAGCCAGCGGGCGTTGACATAGAACATATTGCAGCGGGCGGCCTCTTCCTTGATGGCCTCCTGGGCCTGCTTCTTGGTGCCCACGAACAGCAGGGACTCGCCGTTCTCACTGAGCTGGCGGACGAAGCTGTAAGCCTCCTCCAGCTTCTTGACGGTCTTCTGCAGGTCGATGATATAAATGCCGTTGCGCTCCGTATAGATATAGGGAGCCATCTTGGGGTTCCACCGGCGGGTCTGGTGACCGAAGTGTACGCCGGCTTCCAGGAGCTGCTTCATAGATACGACGCTTGCCATGGTTGTAGTTTCCTCCAAAATTTAGTTTTTACCCTCCAGAACCATCATTCGCCCGGCTAACCACAGAGTGGCACCAACCAAACGTCCGGTCCTGTGCGGAATCTGGGATATTGTAGCACATCCTCTTAGGGATTGCAAGGGTATTTTTCACAAAAACCCAATATTTTTTCACAAAACCGAAAAATGCCGGGAAACGGCGGCAAAACCGCCTCCCGGCATGGAAAAAACACGCTCCGTCAGGGCCTTACCCCTGCCCTCCTCTGAGCCGCCCCAGGTCCTCTTTGGTATACAGCACCAGGCTGAGCAGGATGCTGGCGGCTCCCGCCAGGACCAGGACCGCAGAGACGGACTGGGGAATGGCATACCAGACGATGTGGGTAAAGATGACGGCGTAGAGCACGCAGGTGGCCAGCTTGCCGTGCCAGGAGGCGCTGTAGACCGCGCCCGTCCGCCGGATGACCAGCAGCCCCATGAAAGCCATGACGGTCTCCTTGACCACCAGCACCCCCAGCAGCCACCATACCGCCTGGAACCGGGTCAGCAGGCACCCCAGGGCCGCCGTCTGGGTCAGCTTGTCCGCAATGGGGTCCAGCACCTTGCCCAGGTCGCTGACCATATGAAAATGCCGGGCGATAAAGCCGTCCGCGATATCCGTGGCCCCGGAGAGCACCAGCACCCAGGCGGCCAGAGGATAGTCCTGCTTTCCGCAGTACAGCCACACGATCAGGGGGATGAGCAGGATACGGAACATGCTGAGCAGATTGGGAATGGTCAATATCTGTTTGCCTTTGTCCGGCATGGGTCTCGCCTCCGATTGCTTTCCAGGAATTTGGTTCGCTCCATACTATAGCGAAATCCAGGCGTTCCGTCAAGGGCGAGGGGCGAAGTTTAAAGAAATACAAAGAAAAATGTAAGCGGTCCCGCCCTCAGTACAGGACCAAATCCTTTGCTTCCTTCAAAGAAAACAGCGGCAGACGGTTGCGGTCAGAGACATCCGCCCACTTTCCCAGTTCTCTGAGCCTTACACCGAATTCGTCGGAAAAGACGTGAACGAAGCAGTCCCTCTCGTGGGTAACGGTCTCAAAAAACATCTCGTCCCCGCGGAAGAAGCAGGGGTCCTCCATAATGCTGTAATAGTCCTTTGGGTCAAAAACCCGCTGCCAGATAGTGTGGGCCTCACAATATATCTTGTTGCTGAAGGAGAAGAAGTTGTCCGTATCCGGATGCGTTTCTGCGCTCAGATATTTGTTGATCTGCTTCTCAGCCGCTTCGCACGCCTTGTAGTATTCCGCATATTTCTTTTCAAGATATTCCGCGTGCCCCTCCGGTGCGGCGTTCGGCTCCCTGCCGAACAGGTGGGGGATGTACCGCAGCAGAATGGCTTTGGTTTCCTCCGTAGCCGGGTAGAGATAGCACTTGTGCCAGAGCTTCTTTTTCTTTGATACGTAGATTGCCGCATAGGACCGGTATTCGCCCAGGCAAAACGGACGCAGCGCCTGCTCCAGCAGACCGTCATTTGCCCCCAGCCATCCGGAACGCAGGAGGGAGAAGCGGTCCGCGTGGGCGAAGCACAGGTCCATCAGCGCCTGGAACTTTTCGCCCTCTATCGTATGGTCTTCCGGCTCCCGGTCATGATAAAAGGTAGAACTGCTAAAATACAGGATCTCGTCCATAATTATTCCTCCCTCTTGGCATGTTTTGATATGGCATATTGTACCACAATCTGAGAGGGCGTGGTTTTACAGTTCCATTACGTTTTCCCGCATAAGCAGGGCCGCCGGTGAAAACCGGCGGCCCTCTAAGCTGTCTAATTGAAAAATTACTTTGCCGTTTCCTTCCCGGTCATGGACCGCAGCACCAGCAGCACGCCCACGGTCAGCACCGCGCCGATCAACAGGCAGATAATTGCGTTCTGAACGAACCCGGCAATAATGAAGCACGCGAAGCTCACCGCCGCCACCGTGATGGCGTAGGGCAGCTGAGTAGATACGTGGGTCACGTGGTCGCACTGGGCGCCGGCGGAGGCCATGATGGTGGTGTCGGAAATGGGGGAGCAGTGGTCGCCGCACACCGCGCCGGCCAGACAGGCGGAGATACCCACGGTCAGCAGGGCGCTGCCCGGCTCAAACACCGCCGTCACAATGGGGATCAGGATGCCGAAGGTGCCCCAGCTGGTGCCGGAGGCAAAGGCCAGCAGGCAGGCCACAATAAAGATCACGGCGGGCAGCAGGGCATACAGGAAGCTGGACGCGCCGTACATCACATCCCTGACGAACACGTCCGCGCCCAGGGCGCTGGTCATGCTCTTGAGGCTGACGGCCAGGGTCAGGATGGTGATGGGGGGCACCATGGCGATGAAGCCCTTGGGCACGCAGGCCATGGCCTCCTTGAAGGTCAGCACCCGGCGGGCCACCAGATAGATCACGATGAGAATGAGGCTCAGCAGGCCGCCCCAGGGCAGGCCGATGAAAGCGTCGGTGTTGCCGAAGGCCCCGATGAAGTCCCCGGCGCAGTCCGTGCCGCCCCAGGCGTCCACGCCGAAGAAGCCGCCCACGTAGATCATGCCCACGGTACAAAGGACAAACAGGATGATGACGGGGATGATGAGGTCCATGACCTTGCCCTTGGGGCTGCCCTCGTCGGTCTCGCTGTTCTCCAGGGCCCCCAGCTCACCCTTGAGCTGGGCGTTCATCTCGTGGAGCTTCATGGGACCGTAATCGAACTTCATGACCGCCAGGGCGATGATGAAGACAAAAGTCAGCAGGGAATAGAAGTTGTAGGGGATGGCCCGGATGAACAGCTCGATGCCGCTGATGCCGGTGTCCAGGTCGGCAGCCACGCCGGAGACGGCGGCGGCCCAGGAGGACACGGGGGCGATCATGCACACGGGGGCGGCGGTGGCGTCGATGAGGTAGGCCAGCTTGGGCCGGGAGATTTTGTGGCCGTCGGTAACGGGGCGCATGACGGAGCCTACGGTGAGGCAGTTGAAGTAGTCGTCGATGAAGATCAGCACGCCCAGCACGAAGGTGGCCAGCATGGCCCCCACCCGGGTCTTGATGTTGCGCTCCGCCCAGCGTCCGAAGGCGGCGGAGCCGCCGGAGGCGTTGACCAGGGCCACGATGATGCCCAGCAGCACCAGGAACAGGAAGATGCCGGCGTTGCCCTCAATGGCGGACACCAGCCCGTCGTTGATGATGGTGTCCAGGGTCGCCACCGGGGCGAAGTTGCACTGGAACAGCGCGCCCACCAGGATGCCGATGAACAGAGAGGAGTAGGCCTCCTTGGTGATGAGTGCCAGGACGATGGCCACGATGGGGGGCACCAGGGCCCAGAAGGTGGCGTACATGCTGGAGACGGGGGCCTCGCCGTCAGAGGCGAAGGCGATGGCCGTCAGGGCCAGGCAGGCCGCCGCCGCAAGAAACGCGGTGAGGGCCCGGCGGGTTCTCGGGGTGTTCATGTGTATTTCCTCCTAAAATGTGTGGTAAGAACCTGCTATCGTCACCGTGCGGCAGACTTGGGCGCTTGCCGCACCGAAGAGCGAAAGTAAAGTTCTTTTTGCTTACTTTTTCTTTCAAGAAAAAGTAAGTCAGTCATGACCGCAATCATGACTGACTAATACACATGGCAGCCCGTCATGACAGCTCTCCACGTTTCCGTGACAGCCCGCCGGATATTCTCCGTCGGTCCAGCTTGTCCCCCGCCAGACAGCGGTGGACAGCTTCGGCGGCGTTCCCTTTCCCTCCCCACGCTGTCTGACGTCTTTTCGGAGAGGTACTGATGGCGGCCGCGCCTCTATCATAACCTGTATGTTCCAGGCCAAACCGGCCCGGTTGTGGCTTATTATAGTCCAATTTCCCCGGTTGTCAAGGAAATTTCTCACATTTTGCCGGACTTAGTCAAAATTTGTTCATATTTCCAAGTCCCGAAAGGCCCCGCAGAAAAAAACAGGCGAAATTGACCAGCTTATAGTATGAATTTCCGGATGATCTCCTCGATGCCGTCGTGGTTGTTGTCCCGCTCGGTCACGTAGTCCGCCGCCTCTTTCGCGGCGGGGACCCCGTTGGCCATGGCCACGCCCAGTCCGGCGGCGCGGATCATAGAGACGTCGTTGCCCTCGTCCCCGGCGGCGGCGGCGTCCGAGACGTCGATCCCCAGCCGGGCGCACAGCTCAATTACGGCGGCCCCTTTGTTCATTCCCACGGGCACCACCTCCAGGAAGTACGGACTGGAGAAAAAGCAGTCCGCCCGCCCCGCCAGCGCGGAGCGGAGCCACTGCGCCATATCCTCCAGAGGCTCCCGGTGCTGGTAGTCGATGAACAGCGCCTTTACCGGCGGCGCGGACACATCCCGGCGCACATCCCGGATCACCCGGCAGTCCAGACCCAGCACGGAGCAGTAGCGCCGAGCGTTCTCAATGCGCTCCTCCTGCTCGGTCACCACGTCCTCCCGGTCGTAGGTCTGTACGTACACCTCCCGCCGCCGGGCCTCGTCGAAGACCTGGTACAGGACATCCCAGTCCAGCGTCCGGCGGAAGATCTCCTTCCCGGCGGAGCAGTCGTAGATGGACGCGCCGTTGTAGGCGATGACGTAACAGCCATCTCCCGCCAGACCCAGACGCTGCGCCTGGGCCAGGGAGCTTTTCAGAGGCCGCCCGGAGGTGACCACCAGGCGGCGGCCCTTTGCCAAAGCCTCGTCCATGGCCCTGCGGTTGCCATCGGTAATCTCCTTTTTATCATTCAGAAGGGTGCCGTCCAAATCCAGAAACAGAATTTGCTTTCCCATATTTTTCCCTCTCTCAGAAAATGATCAGCGTTCCGGCGCTGCCGTCCACCTGGGCCGTGCGGCCGTGGTAATCCTCCCGCAGCGCGCTGCCCAGATCGCAGACCGTGGGAATGTGCAGCAGCTGAGCCATAATGGCGGCGTGGCTGTCTTTGGACCCCCGCTGGGTGACGATGCCGAGCACCTGGGACCGGTCCAGCTCGATGAACTCCGTGGGATTGAGGCCGCTGGCGGCCACGATGGCAGGCCCGCCCAGCTCTGCGCCGCCCGCGCCCGCGCCCGCCAGGCCCCGCAGCAGACGCCAGGTCACATCCATCACATCTTCGCCTCGCTCCCGCATGTAGGCGTCGTCCATGACCTCAAAAGCGGCGGCGAAGGATTTCCCCGCCATCTGGACGGCATACTCGGCGCAGCAGTGCTCCCGGTCGATGAACTCTGTTATGTACTCCAGAAAGCTCTCATCCTCCAGCAGCATGGCATGGGTGGAAAACACCAGTCCGGCCGCATTGCTGACTTCCCGGCCGCACCGCTCCGCCAGCGCTTCCAGCTGTCGGACGGCTTGGGCCTGGGCTTCGGCAAGCCGGGCCTTTTCTTCCTCCGGGTCGGCGCCGGCGCGCATGACGGCGGCGGCTCCCACGCGGTGGAAGCAGTGCAGCCGCCCCTGCACAATGCCGGCAGAAATCCCTCTGCCCTGTATCACGATCACAGGTATGTTCCTCCTCGCCTGACGGCGCATCCTAAAATAGGTCCCCTCTATTTTAGCAGAATCTTCGCTGTCTTTCAACTGTGATTTCTGTGCATAATTGCAGACAAAGCTCTCCGCGCCTTGGACGCGGAGGGCACACGAAACGATTCGCCGCCGCCGGGCCCATCAGCGCCGCCAGTACGATCAGGACCGTGATATACTCTCCGAGGGTCCATCCAAACCAGTTGTATCCACTACATGCTATTACTTCCGAACCGAAAGGTCGGAAGTAATAGCTGCCATGTTTTGCGGTTGCCGCCGTTTACGGCGGCGAGCAAAACGGCTTAAATCAAATATATTATTTCCGAATTTTAAATTCGGAAATAATATATACGTGTTGCAGAGGGAAATCGCTGCATACTCCCCCAAAAATATTTTTGCCCCGCCCGGCGGCCGCGGAAAATCCACTGTTGAAGATTTCGGCGTTCTGGGCTATACTAAAGGCAATTCGAGAAACACCAGGAGGGAAATGCCATGTCCGGACGCAGCCGCGGAAAGCAGTGGTCCGCCTCGGTCCTGAAACGGCGGGGCTGGACCCGCGAACTGATCTGGGAGCTGCTGCCCAAGCCGCGCTATGTGCCCTCCGGCAGCCGCCGCGTACCGCTGTGGAACCGCGAGGACGTGGAGGCGGCGGAGAACAGCCCACGGTTCATCCAGAGGAACGGGGAGCGGGATACGCTCCCCCCGCCGGGCGTGGAGCTGGCCGCCGCCGCTCTGTCCCAGTACTGGGACGAGACGGAGCGGGACGACTCCGCCCCCTGGCTTCTGGCGGCGCACTACCACCAGGCCATTCTCAAACTGCTCCCCGTCAAGGCCCGGGGCGCCAGCGCCTCCCAGGCCCAGGCCTGGCTCGGCCAGTTTGCGGCTCTGGAACAGCACTGCCGCACCCAGCAGCTGCCGGAGATCATGAAAAACTTTCTCCGGGCCGGAGGGTGGCTGGGCGAGCATCTCAACCACCCGATGGCCCTGGACGCCCGCACCCGTTACCCGGAGATCCTCCACGCCGCCGCCCGGCAGGCCGCCGCGGATTTCACCGCCGCCCAGTCCCCTGCCAATCTGGAAGCCCTGCTGAAAGCGGAGGACTTTCCGGTAACCCAGCTCCTGACCGAGGGGCTGGACGCGGTATGGTCTGTGTGGTACGTCCCCCGGGCCATCCGCACCAGCCTGTCCCTGCTCATCGCCCTGAATCCCAAGGACGAGTACCCAGAGGCCCGGGCCATGCACCGGCGCTTTGTCCTGCACCTGGGGGGCACCAACACCGGCAAGACCTACGCCGGATTCCAGCGGCTCAAGCAGGCGAAGACCGGCATTTACCTGTCCCCCCTGCGCCTGCTGGCCCTGGAGGCCCAGGAGACCATGATCCGCGCCGGGGTGAACTGCAGCCTCTCCACCGGCGAGGAGGAGGACTTCCGGGAGGAGGACACCCACATGGCCGCCACCGCGGAAAAGCTGGATTTGAAGCGGTACTGGGACGTGGCGGTGATCGACGAGTGCCAGATGATCGCGGACCGGCAGCGGGGCTACGCCTGGACCCGTGCCATCCTGGGAGTGCTGGCTCCGGAGATTCACCTGTGCGCCGCGCCGGAGGCAAAAGACCTGCTCATCCGCCTCATCGACAGCTGCGGCGACGACTACGAGGTGGAGGTCCACCAGCGGACCACGCCCCTCATCTGCATGTCCCGCACCGTGGACCCCCAGCGCATCCAGCCCGGGGACGCGCTGATCACCTTCTCCAAAGTGGGCGTGCTCAGCGTGGCGGAGGATCTGCGCCAGCACGGGAAGGAGCCCGCTATCATCTATGGGGCCCTTCCTTACTCCACCCGCCGGAAGCAGATGGAGGGATTTTTGGCGGGAGAGATGGAGTACGTCGTGTCCACCGACGCCATCGGCATGGGCCTGAACCTCCCCATCCGGCGGATTATCTTCATGGAGACGGAGAAGTTCGACGGCGTGGAGCGCCGGGAGCTGAAGCCGGAGGAGATCAAGCAGATCGCCGGGCGGGCCGGGCGGTTCGGCATGTATAACCGGGGCTACGTGGGCGCCACCCAGAACCTGGGGGTCATCCGGGCGGGGCTGGAGGCCGTTGTCCCGCCCCTGGAGTACGCCGTGGCGGGGTTCTCCGACCTGGTCCTCCAGGCGGACTTCGACCTGCTGGAGGTCCTTACCCAGTGGAACCAGATGCCCACGGTGGAACCCTATCAGAAGCTGGACATCTCCCGGTATATCACCCTCATCACCAAGATCCGGGAGCAGGGCTTCCTCCTCACCAAGGAGCAGGAGCTGCGCTGCGCCAACATTCCCTTCGACGAGACGGAGGACGCCCTGCGGGACCTGTTCTTTCAGTTTCTCCGCCGCTGGCAGCTGGGGGAGAGCATCGAGCAGCCCGGCCTGCCGGAGGGGGACCCCACCCTGCCGGAGCTGGAGCAGTACTGCCGGAAGCTGGACCTCTACTTCTCCTTCGCCAAGGCCTTCGACTGCCCCGTGGACGAGGACAAGCTCTACGACAGCCGGGAGCAGGCGGCGGACGACATTAACGAAATCCTGCTCCACAAGCTGCGGAACAATATCCGTTTCTGCGGGCGGTGTGGAAAGGCGCTTCCCCTGTATCACCGGGGACGGCTGTGCGACGCGTGCTTCCAGCGTGACCGGAAGCGCGCGGCGCGGAGGTACGGAAGGCCTTCGTGACGCGGGAACCATAGAGAGAGCCCACCGGCCGGCCGGTGGGCTCATCCTATAAAAGCGGTTACTTCTTCCGCACGGTGAAGCAGACCTCGGTGACGTATTCCTCGGGATTCTGCGTGTCATGGGGGCTGACGTGGTAGATGGAGAAGGCCGGGCCGTCAAACTCATAGCCGTTGTCCCGCACCCACGTGGCTACTGTCTGGATAACCTCCGTTTCCTGCCCATAGTGGCCCTTAAAGGTCGCGGAGGCAATGCGCATGGCCGGTATGGTCTTGAATTTCACATTGGCCGTATCCTGGTACGCTCCCTTTACCGCCATCTGAACCTCGACGTCCGGGTTCTCCTCCTCGTGCTCCCGGTCGTGGAACACGGCCATGGCATAGCACGGGTCGCAGACCTGCAGATTCATGCCGCATGTCTCCTCCGCCAAGGTAGTCCACAGTTCCTGCTCCTGCCAGTAATCCTTGATGCGCCGCCGCACGCTGGCAACATAGCGGCTGGGCAGTTCTTTGATGGTTACAGGGTAATCCATAGGTTTTTCATCCTTTCTCAGACGGTCCAGAGTGGTTTCCAGCAGCAGCAGCCGGTCGCGCGCCTCCCGCTCCTGCTCCTGCAAAACCATCCTCTGGCGCTCCAGGGCCTCCTCCCATGCCTCCCGGCAGTCAGCCTGGGACAGCAGCTCCCTTACCTCGGCCAGGGAGAACCCCATCCGCCGCAGAGACGCGATGCGCTCCGCAATGGTGATCTGGTCCTCGCTGTAGTAGCGGTAGCCGGTGGCGGGGTCGATCTGCACCGGGGCCAGCAGGCCCTGGTCGTCGTAATAGCGGAGCATCCGGATGCTCACCCGGGAGAGCTTGGAGAAGATCCCTATTTTCAGCATGTTTGTTCCTCCACATATGTGATTTCTGAGCTCAGGAACATCATAAACGATGCCACCGTGTAAGAGTCAAGAGGTTTTTGAAAATTTCTTCAGAACTTTCTCACTCCGCTTTTTTTCCAGCTGACGCCGCCAAAGCATCCACTGAGGCAAAACGCCTTGCAATCTTCCACGCGCCTGCTAGAATGAGCGTGAAAGGAGGGAACGCCATGAAAATCACCCTGAATCAGGACCCGGCCTTTCCGGAGACGGAGGTGGTCATCAACTGTCCCCAGGCGGACGAGGACATCCTCCGGCTGGTGGCCATGCTCCGGGTCTACCAGAAGAAGCTGGTGGGCGTGAAGGACGGCGAACGGCACCTGCTGGATGTGAAGGACATCCTTTACATCGACACGACGGACAAGAAAACCTTCCTCTACACGGAGAGGGCGGTCTACGAGTCCGCCCTCAAGCTCTACGAGCTGGAGGACGCCCTGCGGGAGCTGGACTTTCTCCGGGCGGGGCGGTCCGTCATCGTGAACTTCCGGAAGATCAAGTCCATCCGTCCGGAGCTGGGCGGGCGGATGCTGGTGACCATGGACAACGCTGAGCAGGTGTACGTGTCCCGCCAGTACGCCGGGGAGCTCAAGGAGAAGCTGCGGGAAGTGGAAAGGAGTATTTTGAAATGAAACGATTCCTGAAGGGCATCGTCGCCTGGAAAACGTCTGTGTGCATGATTTTTACCGCCGCCATGTTTTTCTATCTGTTCTTCTGTTGGGTATACGACACCCATGAGGTGTCCACCGGGATGCTGTGGACGCTGTTCTGGGCTAGCGCGGGCGCTTCGCTGATCCAGGCGGTCTGCTTCTCCGACTGGATCATCCGGAGGATGCGCTATACCCGGCGCAGTCTGCTGTTCGTGGTCCTGTTTCTGCCCGTGCTGACCCTGATGGCATGGAAAGGGGGGTGGTTCCCCATGGAACAGGCGGGGGCCTGGGTCATGTTCATCGGGATGTTCTTTTTGATTTTCATCGTCATGACTATTGGGTTTGATATCTACTTCCGCCTTACCGGCCGGAAGTATGACGGGATGATTGGGCAATACCGGAAGGAAAAGGAGGAAAAGGGGGAATAGGTCTCTCTGCCGCCGCTGCGCGGCGGCACGGGGCTTTCTTCTGCAACCGGCCCGGGGGCTTCTCGCCCCCGGACTCCTCGCCTACTTTTTGTGTGAACAAAAAGTAGGCAAAAAGTCACTTAAACCTGGCGGTTTAAGAATCCCTGAATTACGGGGGAGTTTAGT
>JAETNP010000043.1 GCA_021768185.1 Oscillospiraceae bacterium | reverse complement strand
TCGGGCTGGAAGTTTCCGTCCCCATAGCCCTTGACAACTTTGAGCTCAGTCAGGACGTCGATGGCAGTCTTATAGGGATTGTCATCCTTCACATCCTGGAAGCTCTCGGCGCCGGCAGTAGCCATAAGCGAGAGGCTCATGACGAGGGCCAGCACCAGTGCGAGAATCTTCTTCAGATTTCTCATGGTGGATTTTTCCTCCTTCTAATTTTTTGAGGTGGAATGTCTCGATTTTGGCAAACTCTCGAAAAAGTTACGTACTTTTTTCACAAGTTGGCTTTTATCAAGCCCCTTACGCAAAAAGGCGCTCCCTGAAACCCTTGCGGCGCAAGGGTTTCAGGGAGCGATAAAAAAGTTTGGTAGACGATTTTTCGGGTTTGGTAGCACGAGGACAGCTTATGTCAACTGTTTTCGCTATTTTTCACCAGTTTGCAATTGGTAGCAGCTATGAAAGACTTGGTAGCAGGTTGGTAGCGTTTTCATAGAATGTTTACAATTGGGTTGTGGGATTTTAAGCTTTTTTCACGTATTTGGCGGTTCCTTGCAAAAATTAGGTGCAAATTTAGAAATTAACAATTCGATTTACATAACGCATTTTTTGAAAGAAAAATGCGGGAAAATGAAGTGGTCAAAACCAGATACTTCACCGCAGTACGATTTGAGTACATAAATATTTATACTAAAAATTGATTCCCGCGCTGTATGAGGAAGCCCCCTTGCAATCTGCCATGATTTCCGGTAGAATAGAGCGTGTAAAAACATCTGCTGGAGGAACACCTGCCATGAATACCCAATCCCAAGCCAAGATCGTCAGTTGGAGCACTGCCGGCGAGGAGGTCTGCGCCAGTGCGGCCCGAATTTCCACTACGCAAGGAGATGCGCTGGCACTTTTTGAGAAAGCCCGGAGCAATCCGAAAAATCAGGACCTCATCGGCAAGGTCCTGCGTTCCGGTCACCGGTCTGTCATTGAACACGCGGTGTTCTCCATCGCACTGCAGAACGTGTCCGTATATGTGGAGCAGTATTTCATCGAACGCCGTCTGGCTTCCTTTACTGTAAAATCCCGGCGCTATGTGGATTTCAGCGGCCTGGGCTATTATGTCCCCCTCGTACTGGAGGGGGAAGCTCTGGCCGGCTACCGGCAGTATATGGAAAGCCTCTTCACAGCCTACCAGAAGCTGCTGGACGCGGATGTGCCCAAGGAGGATGCCCGGTTCCTGCTGCCCTACGCCTTTTGCAGCAACTTCTACTGCACCCTCAACGCCCGGGAACTGGTGAGTCTCATTCGCTCTATCCGTCTGGGGCAGGGCAGAATCGTCCCGGAACTGCACAGTATCGCGGACCAGCTGGCAGACCAGCTGGCGGACCTTTTCCCAGCGCTGGGGTCCGAACTGGAGGTCTCCGAGCCGGAGGGCGCACTGCCAGAAAATTCCGTCCCGCTCTTCCGAGAGGATCCCGTCTGGATAACAGCGGCAAAAGCCGGTTCCGTGGAGCTCCTGGCCGGTCCGGCGGACCCGGGTAAACTGCTGGAGCACGCTCATCGGGCGGCTAATCCCGGAACGGACAAGCCCTTCTCCTTGGAGGCACTGCTGGCCTCTTCCCGGCCCCGGGAACTGGAGCAGCTGAGCTATACCTTTGCCGTCTCCGACCTGACTCTGGCAGGAATCACCCACTTGGTCCGCCACCGGATACAGTCGGTGATCGTGCCCCCGATTCAGTCTGTGGACCACAGCCGGTTCATCCTGCCGGACACGATTCGGACAAATCCCGCCGCGCTGGAAATCTATCAGAGCGCCCTGACGGAGGCCAACCAGGCCGCAAAAGCGCTGTGCGGCAACCCCGTCCTGCGTCCCTACAGCTATTATTACGCCGTCAGCGGCAACATGCTGGACGTGATGACCACCCTCAACGCCCGGGAACTGATGCTGATCATCCGGCTGCGGACCTGCACCCGGGCCCAATGGGAGATCCGGCATGTGGCCATGGGCCTGCTGCGGCTGCTGCGGGAGCAGTACCCAGCCCTCTTTGACCGCTTTGGCCCTACCTGCTATCTTACCGGGGAGTGTCCGGAAGGCCGCATGTGCTGCGGGCGGCAGGAGGAGATGCGCGCGCTCTTCGGAGGAAAGCTGTCGTGAGGGAGAAATTCCAGTTCCTCCCGGAGGCAGACAGCGTTCGTGTCTGGGCTGTTGCAGGTTCGCCGCTGTCGTTAATAATTGGATACTTGGTGCTGGTGAACATCTGGGCTTTTGCTCTCATGGGCTTCGACAAGCGCCGGGCAAAGCGGAAGGGCGCGCGGCGTATCCGGGAGAGGACGCTGTTTCTCTCCGCGCTGCTGGGCGGCGGTCTGGGAGCCTTCCTGGGTATGTGGGTTTTCCGGCACAAGACAAAGCACTGGTATTTTGTGGCGGGCATCCCGCTGATCACCCTTGCGGAGGCGGCTCTGGGGGTATGGCTGTACGTGATGCTGCGGTGACGGAGGAATATGAAAATGCACAGCGAATATGACAACGAAACGTTTTTCCGTCAATATGCCGCCATGCCCCGCAGCAGAGATGGGCTGCCCGCCGCCGGGGAGTGGCATCAGCTGAAGCCGCTGTTTCCTCCTCCCACAGGTAAAAGCGTCCTTGACCTGGGCTGCGGCTATGGCTGGCACTGCAAATTTGCTGCAGAACAGGGAGCCGAACAAGTCCTTGGGATCGATCTGAGCGGGAAAATGATCGAGGAAGCCCGGAAGCGGAATGGCGCTCCTGTCATCACCTACCGCGTCTGCGGCATCGGCGAATACGAGTACCCGGAAAACGCCTGGGACTGCGTCATCTCCAACCTGGCGCTGCACTATGTGGAGGACCTGGAGGAGGTCTTTCGGAAGGTATTTCAAACGCTGAAGCGGGACGGCGTGTTCCTGTTCAACATCGAACACCCCGTTTTTACGTCCGGCGTGGGGCAGGACTGGGTCTATGGGGATGACGGACGGCCCCTGTACTGGCCGGTGGACCGCTACTTCATGCCCGGAAAGCGGGAGACGCATTTTCTGGGGTGTGAGGTGCAGAAATACCACCACACCCTGACCCAGATCTTGATGGGCGTTCTGAACTGCGGGTTCGCCCTGGAAGCGGTGGAGGAGGCCATGCCGCCGGAGAAGATGATGGGAATGCCCGGAATGGCGGATGAGCTGCGCCGCCCCATGATGCTGCTGGTGAAAGCACATGTCATAAAGTGAGCGCTGCCGTTTTGATACGCGCAAAGAGCCCTGACAGGAGACTGTCAGGGCTCTTTGCCATACCACCGTCCGGCGGGGAATATTTACTTGATGACGCCCTTCTGCAGGATCAGATTGGCGTACACACTGGTCTCGCCGGACTGGACGATGCAGTAGCAGGTCCGGGCCTGGCGGTAGAACTCGAAGCGCTCATAAGCGCCCATGGCCTTCTCGCCGCGCTCATCGTACTTGGCGATGATCTTCGCGTACTCATCCCACACGGGGATGGGCAGATCCTTGTCACAGTCCATCTTTTCCATACGCATGACGGGGGTCTCCACATACGCGTCCAGAGGGATCACCTGCAAAATGGCATCCAGCAGCTCCGGAATGCCGTGGCCGTCCGCCCGGACAAAGACCGCGTTGGCGTCCCGGGCGGTGGACGCGCCGGGGTAGTTGCCGTCGCCGATGCAGATGCGGTCGCCGTGGCCCATCTCACTGAGGACCTTCAGCAGCTCGGGGGACAGAATGGGGGGAATGTTTTTCAGCATGATTGCCTCCTCTTATCCGCGGATGTTCTTATACATGGGGCCGTAGGCGGCGCAGGCGCGGTAGTCCTGGCCCTCCTTGTCCATGCCGAAGGCGTTCCAGGCGGCGGGACGGAACACGTCCTTGGCGGGGACGTTGTGCATACACACGGGGATGCGCAGCATGGAGCACAGGGTGATGAGGTCCGCGCCCACATGGCCGTAGGAGATGGCGCCGTGGTTGGCGCCCCAGTTGTTCATCACGTCGTAGGCGGTGCAGAAGGGGCTGCCCTCCACGCCGTCGCAGCGGGGGGTGAACCAGGTGCAGGGCCAGGTGGGATTGGTGCGCTCCATCAGCTTGTCGGTGACCTCGTCGGGCAGCTTCACGGTCCAGCCCTCGGCGATCTGGAGCACGGGACCCAGCCCCTTTACCAGGTTCAGCCGGATCATGGTGGCGGGCATCTCCGCGCGGGTGACAAAGTGGCTGGAGAAGCCGCCGCCGCGGAAGTTGTCGAAGCCCGCCTCGCACCACACGGTGGCGTCGGTCATCTTCTTGATATCCTCCTCGGTGACGTCCCACCACTCCTTCATGACGGGGTTGCCGTCCTTGTCCACGCACTCGCCGCAGGCGTCCAGGCAGGCCGCGCCGGAGTTCAGCAGATGGATGATGCCGCCGTTGGCCAGGGCCTTACCCTCCAGGTCATAGCCGGTGACCCGCTTGGTGGCCTCGGGGGACCAGAAGGTGCGCACATCCGCGAAGATCTGGGCCCGGTTGGTCAGCAGCTTCATAAACAGCATCCCCAGGCCGTTGAGCACGTCGTTCTCGGTGGCGAAGGTCATGGGCTCCTTGGGGCCCTCAAAGTCAAAGGTGGAGTTCAGCACCGCCTCGGGGTAGTCGCAGTTGGGCCAGTGGTCGGTCCACTGGCGCTGGCCCTGGAAGCCGGCGGCGATGGCGTTGTGGCCCACCTTCTCCTCCTCGAAGCCGTCGGGGAGATCGGGGTTGCCGTTCATCAGGTCCTTGATGATGCAGTACATCTTGATGGTGAACTCCCACTGCTTCTCCTTCTCCTCGTCGGTGAACTTGATGCGGCGCTGCTCACCCAGGAATTCCACGGACTCGGGGTTGTCGTCCCGGCCCTCCTTGCAGTGGGCCTTGGTCCAGGCCAGGGCCTTCTCGAACTGCTCCTTGTTGTAGATGCCCTCTTCCATGCGGCGGAGGATCTCCACCTCGTCCACGCTCTCCACCCGCAGGCCCAGGTACTCCTCCATGAACTGCTGGTCGATGATGGACCCGCCGATGCCCATGCACATGGAGCCGATTTGCAGATAGCTCTTGCCCCGCATGGTGGCCACGGCCACGGCGGCCCGGCCGAAGCGCAGCAGCTTCTCCCGCACGTCGGCAGGGATGTCGGTCACCTCGTTGACGTCCTGGACCTCATGGCCGTAGATGCCGAAGGCGGGCAGGCCCTTCTGAGCGTGGGTGGCCAGCACGGAGGCCAGATACACCGCGCCGGGACGCTCGGTGCCGTTGAAGCCCCACACGCCCTTGATGGTCATGGGGTCCATGTCCATGGTCTCGGAGCCGTAGCACCAGCAGGGGGTGACGGACAGGGTGATGGCGACGTTTTCCTTCTTGAACTTCTCCGCGCAGGCGGCGGACTCGGGCACGCGGCCGATGGTGCCGTCGGCAATGATGACCTTGACGGGGTCGCCGTTGGAGTAGCGCAGATTTTCCTCAAAGAGCTTCTTGGCTGCCTGGGCCATGGCCATCACCTGGGGTTCCAGGCTCTCCCGCAGCTGCATGGGGCCGCGGCGGCCATCAATAATGGGACGGATGCCGATGACGGGATATTCGCCGATGTATCTGTTCTTTGCCATGATGGTACTCCTCCTGATTTCTCCTCCGCCCTTGGGCGGTAATGTAACTTATGGCTGCTTATAAGACGCCGGAACGGCGTGATATACATTTTTCCCTCTCACAGCACCAGCTTGCAGGGCAGGCGGGTCCTCCGGGGCTCCCCGCTGTAGCCGTCCAGGCGCTGGATGAGGTAGGCGGCGGCCATGCGGCCCATTTCCTCCTCCGGCTGGTGGACTACCGGCAGGGGCGGCGACATTACCGCGCACACGTCCACACAGTCGAAGCCGAACACGTCCACATCCCCGGGGATACGCAGGCCCCGCTCTCTGGCGGCGGTGATGATGCCCATGGTGATGTCGTGGTTGGTGGAAAAGATGGCCGTGGGCGGCGCGCCGGAGCTCATCAGCTCCATAAAGCTCTGATAGCCGAAGGCGAAGCTCAGTTCGCCGCTGAGCACCAATGCGTCGTCGTAAAGGATGCCGTTCAGCTCCAGCGCCTGTAAATACCCCGCCAGCCGCTCCTTGGCGGTCTGTACGGAGTTGGGGCCTCCTACCAGCGCGATGCGCCGGTGCCCCCGCTCGATCAGGCGGCTGACCGCCAGACAGGCCGAGCGCTTGTTCTCCGAGAGCACAATGTCCGAATCCACCCCCGGAATCATCCGGTCCACCTGGACCACCGGCACATTCCGGCGGGCGGTGAGTTCCTGAAATTCCTCCGCCGTCAGGTTCTCCGGCACATAGATCAGCCCGTCCACCCCGGCGCTGATGAGATAGCCCAGGTAGTCCCGCTCCAGGCCGTGGTCGGCGTAGTAGCAGGACATGAGGGAGTGGTACCCATGCTCCCGCAGCACCTTGTCCGAGGCCAGGAACACGCTGCTGAAAAATGGCGCCGCCAGAGAGGGCAGCAGGATGCCGATGGAATAGCTGCGCCGGGTCTTGAGACTGCGGGCGATGGGATCGACCCGGTAATCCAGCTGGGCGATGGCGGAGCGGATGGCCGCTAGATTTTCCTGCCGGACGGAGCCGCCGTTGAGATGCTTGGACACGGTAGACGGCGATACGCCCGCCAGGCGCGCCACATCTTTGATCGTCGCCATAGCGGACCTCCCTTCCGGCAAACGCGAATCGTTTCGCGAAAAATTTAACAATTACCTCGTATCACTCTTATCATATAGAAATTTTTTTGTGATGTCAATACAAAAATTTCAGAAAAAGGACTTGATTTTTGTGGAGAAATTGATTATAGTAATGAACAGACAGTGATTTATACCCTCAAAAACGCGAAACGATTCGCGTTTAAAGCCGCTTTTTTGCGGATCGATTGTAGAATATGCAAGAAAGCGAGCCCTGGTTTTTGTGCATTGTGCCGATGCGGATCGGCAGAGGCACCAAACCTTTCGCAGCGGGACCGGTCCCGCTGCATCCGGAGCGGCTGTTCCGGACGCGGCGGGCGGCTTTGAGTTTAGAATTGGGAAGGTGAGATTGGGAATGGGCGATACGATCCTGAAAATGAGCGGCATCCAAAAATACTTCCCCGGCGTCCACGCGCTGGATGACGCGTACCTGGAGGTGCGCGCGGGAGAAGTAATGGCCCTGGTGGGGGAAAACGGCGCTGGAAAATCCACGCTGATGAAGATCCTCACCGGGATCTACCCCAAGGACGGGGGCACCATCGAGTACTTCGGCCAGGAGATCGAGCTCCACGGTCCTAAGGACGCCCAGGACAAGGGCATCTGCATCGTACACCAGGAGCTGAACCTGATGCAGGACCTGACGGTGGCGGAGAACATCTATATCGGACGGGAGTCCACCAAGGGGCCCTTCCTGGACAAGGCGGCCCAGAACAAGATGACGGAGGATCTGCTGAACTCCCTGAATCTGCACATCCCCGCCCGGACCCAGGTCAAGCGCCTGACCGTGGCCAAGCAGCAGATGGTGGAGATCGCCAAGGCCCTCTCCTACCAGAACACCAAGATCCTCATCATGGATGAGCCGTCCACGGCCCTCACCACCAGCGAGATCGAGGACCTGTTCAAGTTCATCCGCCGGCTGAAGGCCACCGGCGTGGGCATCATTTACATATCCCACCGCATGGATGAGCTCAAGCAGATCACCGACCGGATCACCGTCATGCGGGACGGCCAGTACGTGGATACGGTGAACACCGAGGAAACTTCCATCGACCAGGTGGTGCAGATGATGGTGGGCCGCGTGATCTACGAGGAGCCCAAGAGCCATTCCAACGTGCCCCCCGACGCGGAGGTGGTGCTGGAAGCGGAACATTTGGTGAGCAACGACGTGAAGGACGTGTCCTTCCGGCTGCGCAAGGGCGAAATCCTGGGCTTCGCCGGCCTGATGGGCGCCGGGCGGACCGAGACCATGCGCCTGCTGTGCGGCGCGGACAAACGGGACGGCGGTACCATCAAGGTACAGGGCAAAGAGGTTAAAATTACCAGCCCCAAGGACGCGGTGAACGCGGGCATCGGCTATCTCTCCGAGGACCGGAAGCTGTTCGGCCTGTGCCTGGGCCTCAGCGTGGCGGACAACACGGCGCTGCCCTCCCTGGATATGCTGTCCGGCCCCCTGTTTGTGGACGACAACAAGATCTCCAAGGCCACAGGGGAGCACGTAGAGAAGCTCCGCATCAAGACGCCCACCATCAAAACGCTGATACGCAGCCTCTCCGGCGGCAACCAGCAGAAGGTGGTCATCGCCAAGTGGCTGTACCGGGACTGCGACGTGCTGATCTTTGACGAGCCTACCAAGGGCATCGACGTGGGCGCGAAAAGCGAGATCTACAAGCTGATGAACCAGCTGGCCAGCGAGGGGAAGAGCATCATCATGATCTCCTCCGAGCTGCCGGAGCTGCTGAGAATGAGCGACCGGGTCGTGGTGATGTGCGAGGGCCGGGTAACCGGAGAGCTGGACATCGCCGAGGCGACCCAGGAAAGAATTATGACATATGCGACAAGGAGAGAGGTAGGCTGACATGGCGAAATTAGAGACGAAACCCGCCGGCGAGACGCTGGCCCACAAGAAACTCGATATCCAGAAGCTCCTGGCGCCCGCGGCACTTGTGATCCTGTACGTATTCTTCTCCTTTGCGGGCAACAACTTCTTTACGGTGGACACCCTCAAAAACATACTGGAATCCAGCTATTACATCGGCTTCATGGCCTTCGGCGTCACCTTCATCATCATCACCGGCGGTATCGACCTGTCCCTGGGCACCGTGATGATGTGCTCCGCCCTGCTGGGCGCGTACGTGTTCAAGCAGCTCCACTGGCCTCTGATCATCGCGCTGCTGGTGACGGTGGGCGTGGGCACCCTGTTCGGCTTCCTCAACGGCATCTTTGTCGCCAAGCTGAAGCTGCCCCCCTTCATCGCCACCCTGGGCACCATGATGATGAGCCAGGGCATCGGCTCCATCCTTACCAACGTCCAGTCCCAGACCTGGCCCACCGCTACCGAGCCGGTAGGCGGCTGGTTCAAGAAGGTCTTTATCCGCGCCGACATCTTCGGCATCAAGGGTTTCCCTGTGGGCGCGCTGTGGCTGGTGGGCTTCTTCGTCATCGCCACGCTGATCCTGCATAAGACCAAGTTCGGCCGCTACGTGTTCGCCATCGGCTCCAACGAGGAGGCGGCCCGGCTCAGCGGCGTCAACGTGGACAACTGGAAGGTGGCGGTCTACACCCTCAGCGGCTTCTTCGTGGGCATGGCGGGCATCATGTACGCCGCCGCCTACACCACCATCACCCCGGGCACCGGCAACGGCCAGGAGATGAACGGCATCACCGGCGTGGTCATCGGCGGCACGTCCATGGCGGGCGGCTCCGGCACGATGGTGGGCACCCTCATCGGCGTGTTCATCATGGCGGTGCTGAAAAACGGCCTGTCCGCCTGCAACCTGCAGGCGCCGTGGCAGACCTTCTTCACCGGCCTCGTGGTCATCGGCGCCGTGCTGCTGGACATCTACCGCACCAAGGCCGCCAACAAGGTGAAGAGGTCCTGAGACGATTTCACAGACCGGACTTGAATTGTTCAGCGTTTGGCCAAAATTTCTTCACAGTCCTGACACAAATCCGCGGTATCCTGCCCCCATCCGGTACAGGGGGCGGCGCTCCCTGCGCCGTAATCCGTTTTAAGCGCGCGAATATCCGCGCTTAAGAATAAGTCACCAACACAATTTTGAGGAGGAACTTAAGAATGAAGAAGACCAAGAAGATCCTTGCACTGCTTCTGGCAATGGTTATGGTTCTGGCTCTGGCCGCCTGCGGCGGCGGAGACAAGCCCAGCGACACCAAGGACCCCGCCCCCAGCACCAGCGATCCCGCTCCCAGCACGCCCGATCCCGAGCCCAGCACCCCGGATCCTGAGCCCAGCGCGGACGGCGAGAAGATGTACATCCCCGTCATGGCAAAGGGCTTCCAGCACCAGTTCTGGGTCGCCGTTAAGACCGGCGCTGACGCCGCTGCTGAAGAGTACGGCGTGGAAATCTACTTCAACGGCCCCGCTTCCGAGACCGAGATCGACGCCCAGGTGAACATGGTCAAGGGCGAGATGGCCAAGAACCCCAAGGCTCTGGCGCTGGCCGCTCTGTCCACTGACGCGGTGAAGGAGATCCTGGAGGAGTGCGCCAGCAAGAACATCCCCGTCATCGGCTTTGACTCCGGTGTGCCCGACGACACCAGCGGCGCCGTGAAGGCCACCGCCGCCACCAACAACGAGGCCGCCGCCGCCCTGGCCGCCGAGAAGTTCGACGAGAACGCCGACCTGGTGGCCAAGATGCAGGCCGCTACTCCCGAGGCTCCCGTGGTCATCGGCTGCCTGTCTCAGGACGCCGTCTCCGCCTCCGTCACCGGCCGTACCACCGGCTTCGTGAACAAGATGGCTGAGGTCGCCGAGAAGTATCAGCCCGGCAAGGTCTCCATCGAGGGCCACACCAAGTGGGAGAAGAAGGTTGACAGCCCCGCTATCATCATCCGCGTTGAGATCTCCGCCACCACCGAGGCCACCGCTGTCCAGACCGCTGCCAACGCCCTGCTGAACACCAGCGGCATCGCCGCCGTGTTCTGCTCCAACGAAGGCGCTGTCACCGGCTTCCTGGCCGCTACCGCCGACGGTTCCGACCTGGCTGACGGCGGCAAGTACGCCGACCTGGTGGTCGCCGGCTTCGACGCCGGTTCCGCCCAGAAGAACGCGGTCCGTCAGGGCTGGTTCTACGGCTCCGTCACCCAGGATCCCTATCAGATCGGCTACAAGGCCGTCGAGATGGCTGTCAAGGCCGCCAACGGCGAGACTGTCTCCGATGTGGACACCGGCGCTCAGTGGTATGACGCCAGCAACATCGACGATGAGATGATTTCCCTGCTGGTATACGACTAATCAGCAAAGCAAATAGCAAACGCCTGCGGCTAAACGAGGCCGGCGCCGCGTATGCGGCGCCGGCCGTTTTCAATAAATGCAGAGATGGGGAGGACGTATGGGCAAAATGAGAAATATGATCGCCTTTGACCTGGGAGCCAGCAACGGCAGGGCGATCCTGGGACAGTTTGACGGTGAGAAGCTGACTATGACGGAGCTGCACCGGTTTGAAAACAACTACGTGGAGATGAACGGGGTCTTCTATTGGGATACGCCCTATCTCTACAGCCAGCTGAAGCAGGGCCTCCTGGCCTTCCGGAAGGGAGGATACGGGGAGCTGGACTCCTTCAGCATCGACACCTGGGGCGTGGATTACGGCCTGTTGGACAAGAACGGCCACCTGGCGGGGGTGCCCCGCTCCTACCGGCTGGGCGTGCAGGCGGACATCGACGCGGTAACGGAGAAAATTCCCGCCGCGGCTCTCTATGGGCGCAGCGGTATTGATACGGGCCTGACCTTCAACACCCTCTATCAGCTCTACCGGCGCAAGCGGGAGGGCGACGCCGCCCTGGAAATCGCGGATAAGCTGCTGCTGACACCGGACCTGCTGGGCTATTTCCTCACCGGCGAGGCCGGGACGGAGTACACCATCGCCACCACCACCCAGCTCTACAACCCCACCACCCGGGATTGGGACTGGGAGACCATCCGGGAGCTGGGCCTGCCCGAGCATATCTTTACGCCCATCCAGCCCAGCGGCACCATCCGGGGCTGCCTGCGGCCCGAGATCTGCCAGGAGCTGGGCGTCAACCCGGCGGCCTTCGTGGCGGTGGGCAGTCACGACACCGCCTCCTCCGTGGCAGCCATCCCCGGGCGGGGAAGCTTCGCGTTCTGTTCCTCCGGCACCTTCTCCCTGGTGGGCGTGGAGACGGACCGGCCCTATCTGGGCACCCAGGCGGCTGCGGAGGGCTTCTCCAACGAGGGCACCGTGCAGGGCGGCTTCCGGCCTTTGAAGAATATCATCGGACTGTGGATCGTCCAGGAGTGCCGCCGGGAGTGGCAGAAGGCGGGACACAATTTGTCCTGGGATGAGATTGTCGGCGAGGCGAAGAAAGCCCCGGCCCTGCGGTCCATTATCGACACCGACAGTCCGGAGTTCTACGCCGGCGGAGGCATGATCGGGAAGATGCAGGATTTCTGCCGCCGGACCGGCCAGGATGTGCCGGAGACGGTGGGCGAGGTGGCACGGTGCGCCTATGAGTCACTGGCCCTCAAGTACCGCGCGGCGGTGGAGGGCCTGGAGAAGGTCAAGGGCGAGAAGATCGACGCCATGAACATCGTAGGCGGCGGCATCAACAACCGCCTCCTCAATCAGATGGCCGCCGACGCCATCGGCCGCCCCGTGGTCACCGGCCCCGTGGAAGGGGCGGCCATGGGGAATCTGCTGACCCAGGCCATGGCTCTGGGGGAGATCGACGGTATGGCCGCGCTGCGGGAGGTGGTCCGCGCCTCGGTGGAGGTGGACACCTGGGAGCCCCATCACACCGAGGAATGGGAGCGGGCCTATGAGAAGCTGCGTACATTTATGAAATAAAAGGAGAGAGTTTCAATGAGCGTAGACATGACAAAATGGCAGGAAATGGCGAAGGCCCGCATTCACGACCGGCCCGCCGGGACGGGCCGTCTGGCCGGGAAGGTCACCATCGTCACCGGCGCGGCCCAGGGCTTCGGCAAGGGCATCGCGGAAGAACTGCACCGGGAGGGCGCCACGGTGATCATCGCCGACATGAACCAGCCTTTGGCGGAGAGCGTGGCGGCGGAAATGGGCGGCAATACCGCCGCCATCGCCGTGAACGTCTCCGACGAGGAGAGCGTGGCGAGCCTAGTGGCACAGACCGTGGAGAAATTCGGCGGGCTGGACCTGATGGTAGCCAACGCCGGGGTGGTCCGCTCCGGACCGCTGGCCTCCTTCGAGAAGAAGGATTTCGATTTTGTGACCTCCATCAACTACACCGGCCTGTTCCTGTGCTGCAAGTACGCCGCCATCATCATGGAGGCCCAGCACGAGGCTGACCCGGACGCCATGTTTGACATCGTGGCCATGTCCTCCAAGTCCGGGCTGGTGGGGTCCAACAAGAACTTCGCCTACGCCGGCAGCAAGTTCGGCGGCATCGGTTTGGTCCAGAGCTTTGCTCTGGAGCTGTGCGCCAAGAACATCAAGGTCAACGCCATCTGCCCGGGCAACTACCTGGACGGTCCTCTGTGGAGCGACCCGGAGCGGGGCCTCTTCGTCCAGTACCTCCAGGCCGGGAAGGTCCCCGGCGCGAAGACCGTCGAAGACGTGCGGCGGTTCTACGAGGCCAAGGTGCCCATGAACCGGGGCTGCCTGCCGCTGGACGTGGCCCGGGCGGTGATGTACTGCGTGGAGCAGAAATATGAGACCGGTCAGGCCATCCCCGTCACCGGCGGACAGGTCATGCTGTCCTAAGGGCCGTCATTAAAAGTTTCGTCCACCTTTTCAAAGGTGGCGGAGTCCAGAGGCTGAGCCTCTGGCCGCACGCCGCAGCGGGCGGAATCCCCTAGAAGCCGCGCTTGTGAAGGGTTTGTATCATGTGAGTTTTTGATGGATCTTTCTAAAAGATGGATCTAAAACCAAGCGCGGCTTCCAAGCGTCTTTGCCGCTAACGCGGCAAACAGCGGTTTTAATTTCCTCTTTCCCCCACTGAGCAGTCTGCATTTGAACAAGAGGTACATATGATTGACATTGCCATTTTAACCCAGCTGAACGCGCCCTCAAAGGAGGAGCGGCTGGAAAACCTCCGGGCGCTGCTGCCCCGGGCCAGCTTCCCGCCCATGGTTCCCCAGTACATCAACAACCATATCCACACCACCTACTCCTTCTCCCCCTATTCCCCCACGGCGGCGGTGTACGCCGCCCGGGCCGAGGGGCTCTGCACGGCGGGGATCATCGACCACGATTCCATCGCCGGGGCCCGGGAATTTCTGGCGGCGGCGGAGCTGGCGGGGATGCCCGCCACCATCGGCATGGAGTGCCGGGTGGATATGGCGGGTACCCGGCTGGAGGGCCGGCGGACCAACAATCCGGACCAGGTGGGCGTCAGCTACATGACCATCCAGTCCGTGCCCCACGATAAGATCGACCTGCTGGACGGTTTCTTCGCCCCCTTGCGGGAGGCCAGAAACCGCCGGAACCGGGCCATGGTGGAACGGATCAACGCCCTTGTGCCGGACGCCGGCCTGGACTTTGACCGGGACGTGCTGCCGCTGAGCATGGCTGCCGAGGGCGGCGGCGTAACGGAGCGGCACCTCATGTACGCCCTGGCGAAGAAACTGACCGCGCAATCCGGTCGGGGCGAGGGCGTGATTGCCCGCCTGGAGGCGATGGGCCTGACCCTCTCCGAAAAGCAGCGCTCGCAGATGCTGGACGGGGCGTATCCGTTTTACGAGTACGACCTGCTGGGCATCCTGAAAAGCGCCTTTGTGCCAAAAATTTACATCGACGCCGCCGAGGAATGCCCCAAACTGGCCGATGTCGTCCGGCTGTGCCGGGAGGCGGACGCCTGCCTGTGCTACGCCTATCTGGGCGACGTGGCCGAGAGCGTCACCGGCGACAAGAAAGCCCAGAAGTTTGAGGACGACTATCTGGAGGATGTGTTCCAATGCCTCCGGGAGGAGGGCGTGTGGGCGGTGACCTATATGCCCACACGGAACACCCCCGCCCAGCTGGAGCGGCTGCGGGGGCTGTGCGAGGCACACGGCATGTTCCAGGTCTCCGGAGAGGATATCAACTCCCCCCGGCAGAGCTTCGTCATCCGGGCCATGGAGAATCCCCTGTTCCAGAATCTGATCGACGCCACCTGGCGGCTCATTGACCACGAAACAACCGGAAAATCCATCCGGGACTAAAAGAAGGAGAAGCGCTATGAACACAAAAGCAGTACGTATCCACGGGAAAATGGACCTGCGGCTGGAGGACATCGTCCTGCCGGAGGTGGGTCCTGACGATGTTCAGGTAAAGATCGTTTCCGACAGCGTGTGCATGTCCACCTACAAGGCTGCCGTGGAGGGCGAGGAGCATAAGCGGGTCCCCGACGATGTGGCGGAGCATCCCACCATCGTCGGCCATGAGTTCTGCGGCGACATCGTGGCTGTGGGGGACAACTGGAAGCATAAATACCAGGTTGGACAGCATTTTGCCATCCAGCCCGCCCACTTCTACAAGGGGTCCCTGATGGCTCCCGGCTACTCCTATCAGCACTGCGGCGGGTCCTCCCAGTACGCCAACATCCCCATTGAGACCCTGCTGATGGACTGCGTCCTGCCCTATAACTCCGACACCTACTTCTACGGCTCCCTGGCCGAGCCCATGAGCTGCATCGTAGGCACCTATCACGCCATGTATCACACCAAGGCGGGGTCCTACGTCCATGAGATGGGCATCAAGGAGGGCGGCAAGATGGCCCTGCTGGCCTCCGTGGGGCCCATGGGCCTGGGCGCCATCGACTACGCCCTGCACTGCGACCGGAAGCCCTCCCTGCTGGTGGTGACGGACATCGACGACGCGCGGCTGAAGCGGGCGGAGTCCATCTACACGGTGGAGGAAGCGAAGAAGCAGGGCATCGAGCTGCACTACGTCAACACCCGCATGGAAAACGCCACGGAATACCTCCGGGAGCTGAGCGGCGGCACGGGCTATGACGACGTCATCTGCTTCGCGCCGGTGAAGCCGGTGGTGGAGCAGGCAGGGGACATCCTGGGCTTTGACGGGTGCCTCAACTTCTTTGCCGGTCCCACCAACACCCAGTTCAAGGCGGAGTTCAACTTCTACAACGTCCACTATCTCTACACCCATCTGGTAGGCACCTCCGGCGGCAATACCGACGATATGCGGGAGGCCATTGAGATGATGAACGCCGGGAAGATCAACCCCGCCGCCATGGTCACCCACATCGGCGGACTGAACGCGGTGGTGGATACGGTCCTCCATCTGCCCCAGATCCCCGGCGGGAAAAAGCTGATCTACAACCACATCGACCTGCCTCTGACGGCCATCGACGAGTTTGAGGAGAAGGGCAAGACCGACCCGCTCTTTGCCCGGCTGGATGAGCTCTGCAAAGCCCACAACGGCCTGTGGAACGGCGAAGCAGAGAAATATCTGCTGGCCAACGCCAAGGCCATCTGACGAAACAGCTGCGTCGGGAAGCGCCCTTGGATGGGGCGTTTCCCGGCCTTTTCAGAAGGAGGACGTGATATGAAGCCCAATTTGGAGACGGCCGTATTGGGACTGGAGCTGGGTTCCACCCGCATCAAGGCCGTCCTGATCGACGAGGAGCACAAGCCCATTGCCTCGGGGGACTACGCCTGGGAAAACGTGCTGGAGGACGGGGTGTGGACCTACCACATGGAGGACGTGCTGAACGGCCTGCGGGGCTGCTACCGGAGCCTCGCGGAGGACGTGGCCCGGAAATACGGCGAAAAGCTGCGGCGGGTGGCCGCCATCGGCATCTCCGGCATGATGCACGGGTATCTGGTGTTCGGCCGGGACGGGGAGCAGCTGGTCCCCTTCCGCACCTGGCGCAACACCATCACCGGGCAGGCCGCCGCCGCGCTGACGGAGGAATTCCATTTCAACATCCCCCAGCGCTGGTCTGTGGCCCACCTGTATCAGGCAATTTTGAACAACGAGCCCCATGTAAAGGATATCGCCCTGCTGACCACACTCAGCGGGTATATTCACCTGCGGCTGACGGGGCGGAGCGTCGTGGGTGTGGGAGAGGCCTCCGGAATGTTCCCCTATGACCGGAAGACCGGGGACTTTGACGCGGCCATGGTGGAACAATTCGACCGGCTGACGGCGGGCCGGGGCTATCCCTGGAAGCTGCGGGAGATCCTCCCTCAGGTGCTGCCCGCCGGCGCTGAGGCCGGGGTCCTGACGGCGGAGGGCGCGGCATTGCTGGATGAGACGGGAATTCTGGAGCCGGGCATCCCCCTGTGCCCGCCGGAGGGAGACGCCGGGACCGGCATGGCGGCCACCGGGGCGGTGCTGCCCCGGACGGGCAGCGTCTCTGCGGGAACCTCCGCCTTTGCCCTGCTGGTGCTGGAGCGGGAGCTGAAGGGCTGCTACCCGGAGATCGACGTGGTAGCGACGCCCTCCGGCAGCCCGGTAGCCATGGCCCACACCAACACCTGCACCTCCGACGTGGACGCGTGGGTGCGGCTGTTCGCCCAGTTCTATGAGGCCATGGGACACAAGGCGGACCTGGGAGAGCTGTTTCCCATGCTGTACCGCAAGGCCCTGGAGGGCGCGCCGGACTGCGGCGGGCTGGTGGCCTTCAACTACTACTCCGGCGAGCCCATCACTAAGACGGAAACCGGGCGGCCTATGCTGCTCCGTCTGCCGGACGGGGAGTTCAGCCTGGCAAACCTCATGCGCGCTCACCTCTACAGCGCTATCGCCACTTTGAAACTGGGCATTGATCTGCTGGTGGAGCAGGAGCAGGTGGAGACGGACCGGCTCCTGGGCCACGGCGGCTTCTTCAAGACCGAGGGCGTGGGGCAGCAGATCCTGGCCGACGCCCTGGGGGTCCCGGTATCCACCATGTCCACCGCCGGAGAGGGCGGCCCCTGGGGCATGGCGCTGCTGGCGGCCTACATGTGCCGGAAGGCCCCGGGCGAGTCCATGGAGGACTACCTGATGAACCGGGTTTTCGCCGGGGCGGACGTAAAGTCTGTTCAGCCCGACAAGGCCGGCGGAGCGGGTTTCCGACAGTTTCTGGCCAGATACACAGCCGCCCTCCCGGCGGAGCGGGCCGCGGCGGAGATACGGTAATACTTTTTCTCAATAGAAAAAGTCTCAAAAAGAACTGGGGCGGCGGGATGAAATCATCCCGCCGCCCCGGCTTGTTCAGCGACACCTGTCCACGATCTGCTTCATCTCGTCCCAGTGAGCCTCCATGTCGGACACCAGCTTGCATTGGGTACGGCAGCGGTCCAGATTCTGGCCCTCCCGGTCGATGTGGAAGTATACGTCCCCCTCCAGATGGTCGGTGAGGAAGCGCATTCCGCACTCCAGGGTCATCAGCTTGGCGCCCCAGGGGAGATAGGCGATCTCCTCATCTGTCAGCGTGCCGCCGGCGCCCTCCAGGAAGGCCCGGGTATACAGCTCGAAGAGGTGCAGGTCCAGGCTGACCTTGCTCAGGTCCCGCTCATCCTCCGCGCAGTGGTTGGCCCCGAAACGAATGGAGTCGCCAAAGTCGTTGATGGACAGTCCCGGCATGACGGTATCCAGATCGACGATGCACACGCCTTCGCCGGTCTTCTCGTCCATGAGGACGTTGTTGAGCTTAGTGTCGTTATGGGTGACCCGCAGGGGCAGCCTGCCCTCCCGGAGAGCCCGGAGGGCCACGGAGCAGTCCGCCTCCCGGTCCAGCATGAAGGCGATCTCCTCCCGGCAACCGGCCTTGCGGCCCAGAGGGTCCGCCGATACGGCGGCTTTCAGCTTCACCAGACGGTCCTCGGTGTCGTGGAAATGAGGAATCGTCTCATGCAGCGTCTGGGCCGGATAGCCCTGCAGGAGCCGCTGGAACCGTCCGAAAGCCCGGCCGGAGGCGGCGAACAGTTCCGGGGTCTCCGCCGTATCATAGCAGACGGTCCCATCTACAAAGGGATAGGTGCGCCAGGCGCTGCCGCCCCGGTCGGTATAGTAATAGCTGCCCTCCCTGGTCCGGAGGAAGTGAAGGGTCCCGCGCCGGGTGTCGCCGCCGGTTTCTGCCAGCTCCCGGGAGAGATATTCGGTGATGCCCACCACGTTTTCCATCAGCTGGTCGGGCCGCTTGAAGGCCACGGGGCTGATCCGCTGGAAAATATAATGGCGGCGGTCCTGGGTCTCCACCAGATAGGTATCGTTAATGTGTCCCTGTCCAAACCGCTCCACGCCCGCTGCGGGGGCGCTGAGATCAAAGGCGGCAAGGGCGTCATGCAAATAGATATCCGCGTTCGGCATGGTCGTGTCTCCCATATTTTGTCAAGATCAATGCGCGTTTCTGCGCTGTATTCCATTATAAGGGGCTTTCCCTGCTTTTGCAACTTCTAAATTGCACAGTGCGGGGGAAATCCTTCCGATTTTGTGTGAAAATATAAGCTTCACACAAAGGGGGCTTTTTTATGATGGGCTTTGATCAGAAATTGGGCGCATTTGCCGCCTATTTACGGCAGGAGGAACGCGCCCCGGGCACTGTGGATGTGTATCTCTGCGACGCCGTCAGGTTCTCCGCCTGGCTGGGGCAGCGGGAGCTGAACCGGGACGAATACCAGCGTCTTCTCGACACGGCGTTCTGCAGAGTCAGCCGCGATATCGTGAAGCTGGCGGACGTTCTGGGGCACTCCTCCATCAACACCACCAGAATCTATCTCATGACCACCGGAGCGGGGCACGCGAAGCGGCTGGAAAAGTTGAAACTGGTTACATAGCTTCGTCATGATGACAAATTTTTCATTTTGTCACAAAATTGTACATTTCAACGATGATTTTAATAAAATCGCGTCAAAAAAGGCGCGAAATCCAAGAACTGCAAAGCAAATTTTTTGTGCGGCCCCCGGTTTTTTACGCATTTTTGGTTGATTCGCTGATTTTTTAGAAACAGGCTTCCCTTACCAGAAGGTTGTGCTATAATGTAATTGAGAATACTATGTATATCTCAATTACAAAATGAAAATTTTGTCCACAAGAAGGTTCAAAGGCTGTGAGCCATTCGCGCAAAAAACTGGATCTGACCGGACAGCGGTATGGCAAACCCACGGTGCTAGCCCCGGCAGAGAACATCGGAAGCCGCACAGCCTGGCAATGCCTCTGCGACTGCGGACAGGAAACGGCGGCAACCACCGTTCGGCTTCGGGACGGACACCGGACCTCCTGCGGGTGCGACAAGGCGCACTTCGGGAAACCTCCCGCTGAAATCGGGCGGGCCAGCCTGACCTATGTGGACGGCACCTGCGTGGAGATGATCCGGGCCGGAACGGTGCGCAGCAACAATACCAGCGGAGTACCCGGTGTGGACTGGGTGGCCCGGAAGCGGCGGCGGCGCGCCTCAATCTGCTTCAAGGGCACGCGCTATTATCTGGGCACCTTTGAAAAATTCGAGGATGCAGCCAAGGCCCGAAAAGAGGCAGAGGAAGAACTGTTCCTGCCTTTTCTTGCGGAGTTCTCGGAGAAAGCGGTTTGATAAAACTGCGGCCCTGAAAAGGAGTCCCCGCAGTTTTACCTGAGACCAGCAGGCGCCCATTTCAATTGTTATGTCATCCGACCCCGTACCCCTGCCGGGGAGGTGGGCATATATGTCCAAACGAAAGCTCGACTATACGATTTTGGAGGGGGAGGTTTATGTCACAAACATCATCCGCCAGGGGCGAAGCCAGCTGCTGACAGCGCCGGCGGCAGCGGAATGATTCCTGCAAAAGGCGTGTGGCAAACCATTGGAAACGATGGGACGGCAAAGCTACGGGGCTAAGGCGGAGGAAACTCTGCTACGCTCGCCGGGTTGCGATTTCGCAAACCACGGGAAACCGTGGGACTGCAAAGTCATGGGGGCTAAAACCAGTCACCTCTGTCCTCAAAAAGCCCAAGAAGCCGGGCCTTTTTAAGAGGAAACGTGGCGCAAGCAGGCACAGCGGCGTCCGCCGTCAGGCGGATGAAGCGGAAATGGCCTCTGCGCCTCGGGCCTCTGCGAAAGCCCAGCAGCGCGGGGTTCGCGGGGAGAAGGAGACGCAAAGAAGCGAAACGGACGCCCGCCGTCAGGCAGGCGGAGTGGAGCGGACTTTGCGTTTCAGGGCCCGCGCGAAAGCCCAGCAAAGCGGGTTTCGTGGGGAGAAGGAGATGCAAGGAAGCGAAACGGACGCCCGCCGTCAGGCGGGTGGAGTGGAGCGGACTTTGCGTTTCAGGGCCCGCACGAAAGCCCAGCGAAGCGGGTTTCGTGGGGAAAAAGAGGCGCAAGGAAGCGAAACGGATGCCCGCCGTCAGGCGGGCGGAGTGGAGCGGACTTTGCGACGACGCGGTCATGCCAGCCCGGCCGCCGGACTCTTTGCGTCCGAAACATGCAAAGAAAGGAAGTAACACATGAGAATAACGAAGAACCTGCGCAAGCGTGCGCTCGCTCTCTTCCTTGCTCTGATGATGTGCGTCACTATGCTGCCTGCCAACGCGATCGCGGCGGCGGCGATGGAGTGGAACCATACGCACAACGAAGAGGGATGGATCTGCAGCGAGACGCGCGAACTGAAGTGTGCGTATACCGAGGAGCATACGCACGAAGACACCTGCTGGGACGCCGATGGAGCGCTGATCTGCGATCTGGAGGAGCACACCCACGAGGACGCGTGCTACCAGTCCGATTGGGACTGCATCGAGCCCAGCGCGGAGGTCAGCATCTTCCTGCGCACCGTGAAAGAACTCCCCGCGGAGATCACGGCGGAGGATGCGGACCTTATCGCCAAGGTCAGAAGCGCCTATGACGCTCTGAGCTTGGATGAGCAGACCAACCCCTCCGTAGTGGAGGCCCTGAAGGACCTGCTGAAGGCCGAGGATACTCTGAAGGCCATTGAGGATGCCAAGGCAGCCGAGGCCGAGGAAGCCGCGAAGCTGGAAGAGGCCGTTCAGGCTTTCCTGACCGCTGTGGAGCCGATCCCCGCTGAGGGGGTCTCCGAGGCGGACGCGGAAGCAGTCGCCAGCGCCAGAAGCGCCTATGACGCTCTGCCCGAGGCCGGAAAGGCCGACGAGCGCGTCGCAGCCGCTTACGGGAAGCTGGAGAACGCCGAGGCGGCGCTGAAGGAGATCGAGGCCGAAGCCGAAGCGGAGAAAGCCGCCAAACTGGAAGTCATCAAGCCCTTTGTGGACGCGGTAAACGCGCTCCCGGAGATCACGGCGGAGAACTTCCAGGAGGTCGGAGACAGCATGAACGCCAAGGGCGGCTGCTTCGATCTCTACCAGGCGCTGTATGGCACCGAGTACGCCGAGCTGGACGAGTTCAAGGCTGCTGAGGAGAAATTCCTGGCCGCCGTTGAATGGATCGAAGAACTGGCGAAGCTGAAAAGCAATGCGCTGGTGGGCGGAACTGTGATTACCTATAAGGCTTCTCATGGCGGCACTGTGTCTCCTGCCAGCGAAACAGTGGAAGAAGGCCAAGATGCACAGGGTTCCACGGCAACGCCGTCCGATAACTACATCTTCCGCAACTGGACAGACAGCAACGGGGATGTAGTAAGTACGTCGCCTGCGTTTGTGCCCGATAACACTGCTACTGCGACCTATACCGCGAATTTTGTGGAAGCAGGCTCTCGGACTGCGTACTTCTACATTCTGAAGCCGGGTTCGGATTGGGCAACTGCCGGTGATTCAAACCAGTACAAGGATGCGTGGTATTATGTCGGCACCGGAAAGGTAAAGGGTACTGCTGCCGATGCTTCAAACGCCTATGCCCAGATACAGAATGAGCCAGGCAGTTATCCCCCCATTACGGTCACAGAGGATGGCGAAACTCGTACGTATACGTATGCTGCAACCAGTGGAGGCGATTATACTTATACGGTTGAATGGGTCCGCGTTGTTTCGTCTTCTGGAGCCAATAATGAAGGCTCGATCATTACCAACGACACGTGCTGGCATGTTGACGGCATTGCGAATCTCCATACTCCGACCCGCGCTACGGTGACTTTCAAGTTCCAGGATTATAACCAAGGCAGCTTTGCGCTTGATAAGGTTGGCAATGCTGATGCAGCCTACCGCGTAAAGGTTGGCGAAAAGGTTCCTGCTAACAAGGTCCCCAGCCATGACGCGACCAAGACGGCAAATGGGGTAACCTATACGTTTGAGGGGTGGTATACCGACGAGGCGTGTACGGGAACTAAGATTACCGATCCGTCGAACTATCCCATTACCGAGGATGTCACGTTCTACGGCAAGTATACCGCACGGTATACAGTGACGTACAATCTGGCAGGCGGCACTTCCAGCGATAGTAAGCCGCTGACCTATCCCGGCTTGAAGTCCGGTACGGCAACCCCAAAGATTGCCAATCCGACCCGTACCGGCTACGTGTTTGCCGGTTGGAGTCCCGCAGTAGCAGCAACGGTGAGCGGAAACGCCACCTATACGGCACAGTGGGATGTGGACGTGATTGGTCCCGGCGGC
>JAETNP010000042.1 GCA_021768185.1 Oscillospiraceae bacterium | reverse complement strand
TTCCAAGCTGTGCCCCGCCTGCCTGTATTCGATTGTCCGTTCCCTATATTTTTTTGAATAGCTCATGCCCCCATTCTACTCCCTTCTTCACCTCTTTTCAACTGGTTTTACTATACAATCTGGACTGCCTCCAAGCCATGTTCTACCTGATCGCAGGCGTGAGCCTTGTGTACCTCATCATCTCCTGCATCGCCGTCAGCGAGGCGGATAAGCCGGAGAACTTCGAGTTTGGCAAGAAGGAAGACAAGCAGAAGCTGAAACTCCGGGACTGCTGGGAAATGATCAAGGGCAACCGGGCGCTGCAGATGTACATCGTCGCCGCGGCCTCCGACAAGCTGGCCCTCCAGACGGCGAGCAACACCATCTTCACCACCATGCTTTTCGGTATTCTCATCGGCAACATGACCATGAGCGTCATCGGCTCCGCCCTGTCCATGCCGGTCAGCATCGTCGCCGCCATCCTGGCCACCAAGATGGCCCGGACCCGGGGCAACAAGAACGCCCTGGTGTGGTGGACCTGGCTGGCCATCGCGTCCGCCGCCGCCTGCGCCGTCACCTTCTTCGTCATCGACCTCTCCCAGGTGTTCAAGGCCGCGGTTCCCACGGTGATTTTCGTCCTGCTGCGCTTCGTCCTCTTCTCTGCCGGACAGAACGGCGCCTCCTCCTGCACCGGCGCCATGATGGCCGACATTGCCGACTACGAGGCCGTGCGTACCGGCAACTTCCTCCCCGGCACCGTGGCAGCGTGCTACTCCTTCGTGGATAAGCTCATCTCGTCCTTCTCCTCCACCATTGCCACCCTGTCCGTGGCCGTCATCGGCTACACCACCGTCCTGCCCCAGCCCAACGACCCGGCCAGTACGCCCATTCTCATCCTGACCATCATCATGACCCTGGGTATGCCCATCCTGGGCTGGCTGTGTACCATCCTCGCCATGAAGTTCTATCCTCTGACCACCGAGAAGATGGTCGAGGTGCAGACCAAGGCCCACGAGATGCGGGAGGCCAGCAAGGCGGCGTAAATTTCAGACCATACAGCACAGCGCGGCGGAGAGGCTTTCTGGAAAACCTCTCCGCCGTATGCGGTCAGCCCTATTGACAGTCTTTTCTGTACTTGGCCGGGGACGTGCCGGTAAACTTCCGGAAGGCCTCGCTGAAATAACTGCGGGTGCAGAAGTGCAGCCGGTCGGCGATTTCCTGGATGCTGTCGTCGGTGATGGTCAGCAGCAGCTTGGCCCGCTCCACCCTGGCGATGTTGATATAGTTGTTGAGGGACACCCCCGTCTCCTCCTTGAACTTCCGGGAGAGGTAGTACTCCGTATACCCCGCCCGCGCGGCGAGGTCGGAGATGTCAAAGTCCTCCTCGGTGTTCATCTCAATGTAGTTGCAGCAGGCTTGAATCTGGCTGGACAGGTTGGGATTGGTGCGGCACCCGTGGACGCGGCGGACAAAATCCTCGTACAGCGCGTCACTGAGGGCGGAGATCTCAGAAATTGTCTTTGCGGATTCCACGGACTGGATGTAGCTGTCCCCCAGACTGTACGCCTGATCCGGCGAAAGCCCGCCCACAATAGCGGCGCGGGTGCAGAGGGACGCGAACACAATGGTGGAGGTCTTTGCCTGCCGCAGGGGATCGGCGGACTGGACCGGAACGCCCGCGCTGACGCCGGTGGAACTGTCCATCGCCCTCTTGAAGTTGAGGTCTCCTTCCCGCACCATCCGCATGAGTCCCTGCTCGGTGGCCCAGATCTTGTGCCGGTCCTTTTTCTGGCTGGGGATCTTCCGGGCGGTGGGCGGATCGCCGGAGCCGTAGGAAATATCGCTGGAGGAGATCTTCTCACCGGTGAGGGTGTAATGGAGCATCAATGCGTATTGCTGTATCAAAATGAGGGACAGCGTGGGGATCTGGTCAAGGATGCTCAGCAGCTCATGGCGCCACGCCATGCTGGCTTCCATCAGCTCCGCCGTGTTGAGGTCATGGATCATCTGCTTGATGCCGGAAAAGGAGGATGCGGATGTAAACACCGGCCCGATGACAACGATCCGCTGCAGTTCCTCTCCCTCTTTCTCAAAGCAGGCTGCCCAGACAAGGCCGACGGGGGCGCTGAGGATCAGCGGACAGCCGCCGGTCCGGGCGTAGTCGTACATCTGCTCCTTGCAGCCGAAAACGGCCAGCGTCATCGCCAGTGTATTTTCAAAGGGACAGTTGCTTTGCAGCAGCTGGCCTTCGGCGTTATAATGCCAGGTGTATACATTTTTGCCGCAGGTGATCTGCTCCTGGAACAGCTCCAACTTTTCTTCCAAGGTCATAGCGGTTCACCCCCTGTCGTAATAGTTCTATTATAATCAAAAAAGGCCGGTATAGCAAGCATTTTTGGCGCTTGCTGCATTGATTCAAACAGGAAAGGGAGCCAATATAAAATGAAGATAAGCAAACTGTGGAATGAGAACTGGAAATTTGTCAAAGAAGATGCGGGCCCCGCCGGAGCGGTGAAGAGCCGCGGGAAGTCCGTTACCCTGCCCCACACCTGGAACGCGCAGGACGGTCAGGACGGCGGCAACGACTACTGCCGGGGTACCTGCTGGTATGTGAAACGCTTCCCCAAACCGGAACTGGAAGCGGGAGACGAGGCGTGGCTGGAGTTCCGCGGGATAGCAATGACCGCCGGGGTCTGGCTGAATGGCCGGGAGCTGGCCCGGCACGAGGGCGGTTATTCCACCTTTCGGGTGAATCTCACGGAAGCGCTGCAAAAGGATAACGTGCTGGCCGTCAGCGTGGACAACGGGAAGAACCGCGCGGTCTATCCCCAGAAAGCGGACTTCACCTTCTATGGC
This sequence comes from Oscillospiraceae bacterium, assembly GCA_021768185.1. GTDB lineage: Bacteria > Bacillota > Clostridia > Oscillospirales > Oscillospiraceae > Pelethomonas. The sequence continues at coordinate 29,088 of JAETNP010000042.1, read as the reverse complement.
GGCATCTACCGGGATGTGTACCTGCTGATTGTCCCCGCTGTCCACTTCGCCCTGGACTGCCACGGCGCGCCGGCTCTGAAGGTCACGCCCTCCGTCACGGAAAACGGCAGAGCGGCAAAGGTCACCGCAGAAACCCGGGTCGCCGGAGACGCGGATCATGTGACGTTTGCGCTGAACGGGCAGGAGAAGAAGGCCCCCGTTGTGGATGGCGCCGCGTCGGCGGTATTCACGCTGGAGGACGTCCATCTGTGGAACGGCGTGGAGGACCCGTATTTATATACCGTTACCGCCGGACTGCCGAGCGGCGACACCGCCTCCGCCCGGTTTGGGTGCCGCAGCTTCGAGATGGACCCGGAAAAGGGGTTCATCCTCAATGGCAGGCCCCTGCGCCTGTGCGGCGCGGCCCGGCACCAGGACCGGGAGGGGCTGGGGAACGCCCTGACCAGGAAGGAGCACGAGGAGGACATCGCCCTGCTGCTGGAAATGGGGGCCAACACCGTCCGGCTGGCCCACTACCAGCACGACCAGTATTTCTACGATCTCTGCGACGAAAAGGGCCTGATCGTCTGGGCGGAGATCCCCTACATCACCGAACACATGCCGGAGGCCCGGCAGAACACCATTGACCAGATGACGGAACTGGTGCTGCAAAATTACAACCACTCCTCCATCGTCTGCTGGGGACTGAGCAACGAGATCACCGTCACCGGCGGCGTGACGGAGGACCTGGTGGAGAACCACCGGATTCTCAACGACCTCTGCCACCGGCTGGATCCCACCCGGCCCACCACCATGGCCCACGCCTTCATGCTGGATCATAACGACCCCTTTGTGATGCTCTCCGACATCCGCAGCTACAATCTGTACTACGGCTGGTATGTGGGGGACTGGGAGGAAAACGACCGGTGGTTCGATGATTTCCACGCCAAGCACCCCAAGGCGGTGATCGGCCTGTCCGAGTACGGCGCGGACGCCAACCCCGCCTACCAGTCCGGGAAGCCGGAGAAGGGCGACTGGTCCGAAGGCTATCAGGCGGAGTACCACGAGCACATGCTGAAAATGTGGAGCGAGCGCCCTTACATTTGGGCCATGCACGTGTGGAACATGTTTGACTTCGGCGCGGACGGCCGGGACGAGGGCGGCAAGCCGGGGCAGAATCAGAAGGGCCTCGTCACCTTTGACCGGCAGGAGAAGAAAGACGCCTTTTACATCTACAAGGCATACCTCTCCAAGACCCCATTTGTCCATATCTGCGGCGGGCGGTACGTGGACCGGGCGGAGTCCGAGACGGAGATCAAGGTCTATTCCAACCAGAGTGAGGTCACCTTGTCCGTGGACGGCAGGACGGTGGAAACACAGACGGGGGATAAAATCTTCCGTTTCACTATCCCCATCACAGGCAAGCACTCCGTCATGGCTCGGGCGGGGGGCTGTACCTCCGTGATTCTGGTACAGAAGGTGGACGCGCCCAACCCCAGCTACCGGAAGGCCGGCGGGGACGTGGTCAACTGGTTCGACCGGGAGGATGAGATCACAAAGGCGGGATGCTTCTCCGTCCTGGACTCCATGGGTGAAATCAAGGCCCATCCCCAAGCCGGGGCAGTCCTGATGGAACTGCTGGCGCCCCTTCAGGAGAAGGTGACGGCGGCTTACGGCGATGTGGCGAAAAACGTCCAGATGCCGGCATCCATGCAGCAAATGATGGACCGAATGAGTGTGCGGGATTCCCTCAAGCAGATGGGAAGCCTTGTCACGCCGGATTTTGTCCACAGACTGAATGACGCGCTCAATCAGGTAAAGAAATAAAGGAGGTCTGTCCTATGCGTTTTCCCCCCGATTTTTTGCTTGGCGCAACCACCGCCGCCCATCAGGTGGAGGGCAATAACATCCACAGCGACTGCTGGGCCCAGGAGCAGATGAAGCACAGCGGCGATCTGGGCTACCTGGAACCAAGCCTGGACGCGATCGACCACTACAACCGCTATGAGGAGGATATACGCCTTCTGGCCCAGGCGGGGCTGAACACCTACCGCTTCTCCATTGAGTGGGCCAGGATCGAGCCCGAGGAGGGCCGGTTTGACGAGGCGGAGGCGGAACACTACCGCAAGATGATCCGCTGCTGCAAGGAAAATGGTGTGGAGCCTATGGTCTGTATGCACCACTTCTCCAGCCCCAAGTGGTTGATTTCCAAGGGCGGCTGGGAAGCGGAGGAGACGGTGGAGTATTTCCACCGCTACTGCGCCTGGGTGATGGAACGCCTTGGGGACGAGCTGAACTACGTCTGTACCATCAACGAGGCCAACATGCGGCTGCAAATGATGCACGTCATGGAGAAATATGTGCGGCAGGCCCAGGCTGCCGGGAGCTTGCAGGTGGGCGTGAACATGGAGGCCATGATGGCCCAGATGGAGGAGGCCAACCGGGAAGCCGCCCAGGTGTTCGGTCTGCCGGAGGGCGCACGGCCCCAGACCTTCCAGACCCCCTGCACCCCGGAGGGCGACCGGATCATCATCCGGGCCCACGAGGCTGCCCGGGACGCTATAAAAGCGGTTTGTCCCCACTTGAAAGTGGGCATTACCCTGAGCCTCCATGACTTCCAGGCTCTGCCCGGCGGCGAGGAGGAGATGGAAAAGCGCTGGGCCGATGAGTTCACCCATTATCTGCCCGCACTGGAAAAGGATGATTTCATCGGCGTACAGAACTACACCCGGGAGCTGGTAGGGCCGGAGGGCAGCATAACCGTCCCCGCCGGGGCGGATGTGACAGACATGGGCCACGAGTTCTATCCCGAGGCTCTGGCCCACATCATCCGCAAGGCGGCCAGGGACTACCACGGCGACATCATTGTCACCGAAAACGGAGTGGCGGCGGAAAACGACGTTCTGCGGGTACGGTTTATCCGCCGGGCGCTGGAAGGCGTGGAGGACTGCATCGCCGAGGGTATCCCGGTGAAAGGCTATCTCCACTGGACGCTGCTGGACAATTTTGAGTGGCAGAAGGCGTACAGCGTCAAATTCGGTCTGATTGCCGTGGACCGCGCGACCCAGGCGCGGACGGTCAAGCCCAGTCTTGCGTATCTGGGCAGCCAGAGATAAGGAGGCGCTGTGATGAGCCATATCCCCCATTTGGAGCGCAGAAACGACAAAACCGTGCTGATCGTACATGACCGGCCCCTGATCCTGCTGGCCGGAGAAGTCCATAACTCCAACTCCTCATCTCTGGAATACATGGAAAGCGTCTGGGAAAAGGCGGAGACACTGGGGATGAACGCTCTTCTGCTGCCGGTGGCCTGGGAGACCGCCGAACCCCGGGAAGGTCAATTTGACTTTGCGCTGGTGGACGGATTGATCACGCAGGCCAGGCAGCGTGGGAAGCATCTGGTGCTGCTGTGGTTCGGCAGTTGGAAAAACGCGGAGTGCATGTACGCCCCGGCATGGGTCAAGACGGACTTGGCGCGGTTCCGCCGCGCGCAGATCGTCAAAGGGAAAAACAAGGCCCCCCGCAAGGAGATGTATGGTATTCCCTACACCTCGCTGTCCTATCTCTGCGAAGAGACCCGTGACGCCGACGCTCGGGTTTTTGCCCGGCTGATGGCCCATCTGCGGGAATTTGACGGGGAGGAAAATACCGTTGTAGCGGTACAAATAGAGAACGAGACGGGCCTTCTGGGCGCGGCGCGGGAGGTCTCCGACGAGGCGGACGCGCTGTTCGCCTCGCCGGTACCGCAAGAGTTTGCCGCCTGGATGAGAGCACATACAGATACCATGGTGGACGATGTGAGGGCCGCTGTGGAGTCCGGAGATCCGGCAGGTAGCTGGGCAGAGGTGTTCGGTCCCGCGGCGGAGGAGATCTTCAGCGCCTACCACATTTCCCAATACGTGGAAAACGTGGCAAAAGCCGGAAAGCGGGAATATTCCCTTCCCATGGCGGTGAACTGCTGGCTGGACAAGGGGGACGCGCCGGGCCGCTATCCCAGCGGCGGACCGGTTTCCCGTATGCACGAGGTCTGGCAGTACGGCGCGCCTTCCATTGATCTGTACTGCCCGGACATCTATGTGCCGGACTTCTGCGGCGTCTGCGACGAGTATACCCGCCGGGGCGGCGCGCTGTTCATCCCGGAGTGCGCTGCCCATAGCTATGCCGCGCCCCGGCTGGCCTATGCGGTGGGACATTATCATGCGATGTGCTACGCCCCCTTCGGCTTTGAGGATATGGGGCTGCCCTTCAATGCGATGCAGGGGTACCTGTTCGGGATGGATGTGACGGACCCGGCGCTGAAAACGCCTCAGGACGTGGAAGAGTACGGCTGGTTCGCCCGAACGCTGAACGAATTGATGCCCCTGCTGACGGAGCGGATCGGAACCTCGAAGCTTCAAGCCGTATGCAGTGAGCGTAAAGAGGATTGCACGCTTGACTTTGGAGATTTCCGGGTGATGGCCGCCTTTGACCATCCTATGCTGACGAAGAAGGACGGCGTATGCCTGGGCATCCAGACCGCGCCGGACGAGTGTATCCTGCTGGCCAACCGCTGCGGGCTGATGTTTGCCTCCGGACGGGAGGACCAGCCCAATCTGGACATTCTCTCTCTGGAGGAGGGAGAAATGCAAACGGGCCACTGGAAGACGATCCGCCGGCTCAACGGGGACGAGGCGGCGTTTATGAAGTATGACGCCCCCGTCTTGCTCCGTCTGAAGGTATTTATCTATGATTAAGGAGAAACGGTCATGAAAAAGTATTCCTTGAACCGCGGCTGGCAATATACCGAGGGCGAGCTTCGCAATCCCCTGATGATGAATCTGCTCAGCGGCTGGCGGAGCTGCGATCTGCCCCACGACTACCAGATAGAAAACGCCCGGGATCCCCGCTCTCCCGCCGGAGAGAATGAGGGCTGGACCCAGGGGGCGGCGGTATTCTACCGGAAGGAATTCGTCATGGAGCCGGAGACCGCCGGGAAGCGGTGCTGGCTGGAATTCGAGGGCATCGCCGGGATCTGCGAGATCTGGGTCAACGGGAAATATCTGGCGAAGCATATGAACCCCTACACCGGCGTGATCGCGGAGGCCACGGCGCTGGTGCATCCCGGCGAGAATACCATTCAAATCCATGTGGACAGCCGCATGAAGCCCAGCTCCCGCTGGTATGTAGGGACCGGTCTGTACCGGCAGGTGTGGCTGCACCTGGCGGAGCCGGTGTCCGTCTCGCCGGAGGGCCTGCACGTTACAACCAAAGTGCTGGACGGGGATCGGGCGGTGCTGCATCTTTCCGCCCAACTGACCGGCAAGGCAGACGCTGTGACCTTCGCGCTGAAATCCCCGGACGGCGGCGTGATTGCGGAAGTTCCCGCTGTTCTGTCTTGCGAAACCGCCCAGGCGGATATGAACGTTTCCGGCATTATTCCCTGGCATCCGGACAGGCCGGTATTGTATACGGCAGAGGCCAGGGTGGAAGCGAACGGGGCAATGGATGCCGCCGCAGTCCGTACCGGCATCCGGACGGTCTCCGTGGACGCGAAAAACGGCTTCCAGCTCAACGGCCAGTCCATGAAACTGCGGGGCGGCTGCATCCACCACGACCTGGGCATCCTGGGCGCGGCAGAACACAAGGCCGCCGATCTCCGCCGTATACGGCTCCTGAAAGAAAGCGGCTTCAACGCCGTGCGCGGGGCCCACAATCCCTTCGGCCCGGCGTTTTATGAAGCCTGCGACGAACTGGGGATGCTGGTCATTGAGGAAGCCTTTGACGAGTGGGTGCTGGGCCGGACGGATTTCGGCCTGCACATCACTTTCGAGGACCGCTGGGAGCGGGACCTGGAGGATATGATCCGCCGGGACTACAATCACCCCAGCATCATCATGTGGAGCACCGGCAACGAGGTGGAGGAGCGGGACGGCAGCGCGGACGGCTACGCCTGGAGCCGCCGCCTGGCGGAAAAAGTACGCAGCCTGGATACTTCCCGCCCGGTATCCGCCTCCGCCTGCTCCCTGTTTGTGGAGTATACTCAGCAGCCCAGTCCCAATGCGGACAAGGGCGTCACCGGCAACCAGGCGCTGAATATGGCCTATGACGCCTTTGCGGAGGGGAAGGATCTGTGGGGCCCCGCCACGGCGGAATATTTCGCGCCGCTGGATGTGGCGGGCTACAACTACAAGACGGCCCGATACGAATATGACGGGGAGAAGTTCCCCGACCGGGTAATCTACGGATCCGAAACCTACCCCCGTGCCGCGCTGCAGAACTGGCGGGCCACGGCACGTAATTCCCACGTTATCGGAGACTTTGTATGGACGGCCTGGGACTATATCGGCGAAGTGGGCGTCGGCCGCTGGGAGGTCAGCGACCAGCCCCGGCCCGGCGATGCCGGGTACCCCTGGCTGCTGGCCCACTGCGGGGACATCAACGTCCTGGGACAAAAGCGGCCCCAGAGTTATTACCGGGACGTGGTATGGGGGATCGCAGAAGCACCCCGGATGTTCTGCCTGCCGCCGGAGCTGGTGGGGAAACATATTGCGCGGCTCAGCTGGGGCTGGCTGCCGGTGCGGCGAAGCTATACCTTTGACGGCTGCGAGGGCCAGACAGTGGAAGTCCACATCTACGCCGATGCGGATGAAGTGGAGCTGTTCCAGAACGGCGTGCGCATGGGGGCGCTGCCCTGCAGCGAGGAGCAAGAATACCATGCGGTGTTCTCTATCCCCTACCGGCCCGGAACCTTGGAAGCCGTAGTCCGCAGGAACGGCGTGGAAACCGGAGGCCGATTGCTGGCGCTGGGAGCCGCCGACCCAAAGCCGGACCGCAAATTGCTGTACTGCGGTGACACCTGCCCCATGTTCGAGGGAACCGTGATGGCAGTAATAAAAGGCGACCCCGGCGCGGCAAACTGCACGGTAGAAGCAACTCTAGGCAGCAGGGTCCAGGCAAATCTGACAATTGCGTTTTCTCCCATAGTATCAGCCCCAGCCCCGGTTCATGACGTACTGCCTGGTCCGCTGAACCTGCCGCTGGGCGAACTGATGGCGCACCCCGGAGCGATGGAAGTGCTGAGAACTTTCCTGCCGGCTATTGTAAACAACCCAATGGCTGGCGCTATGGCGGGCATGAGTTTGAAAAAAATCTTCGGCATGAGCGGTCAAGCTGCGCCGGAGGGGATGGAAGACGCCTTAACAAAAGCGTTGAAGTAAAAAAACACCAAGTTTAATGCTGGGGGCATTTCCATGCGGCACATCATAACCTGCGCAGGAGGCCGCCTGGGCAGCATGTGGTCAAAGGAGAAGTATCCGCTATAACCCCGGCGATGTCTGCCGTCCGGAGCCGCTGTTTGCAGAAAGCAAGACTGCCCTCAAGGAGCAAAGGAAAATCCTTGCACCCCAGCAGGTGCAAGGATTTTCCTCATGCAATAAACCCACACTATAGATTCCGTTTTCGATTCGCCCCCGTCCTCCCCAACTGCGAGCCCAAGAGGCGCCGCCGCAAGCGGCGGCTTCACCCGCCTTCAGGGCGGGTGAACTCTGGGTCGCAGTTGGAAGCGAAGAAATCCCCTGTCTGGCGCAGCTTTCCGCGCAAGCGGGAAGCGAAGCGTGACAGGGGATTTCTGAGCTGGCAGCGGGAGAAGGATTCGAACCCTCACATACGGAGTCAGAGTCCGCTGTGCTACCTTTACACAATCCCGCTGTGTTCATAACGAACAGTCATTATTATACACATCTGCGGCGATTTGTCAAGAGCAAGTTTTCAAATTTATGTAATTTTTCCTGCGGTCTCACGCCTGTCCGCTGAATCCGGCCTCCACCGGTGCGGCAGGCGCAGTTTCCGCCGCAGCGGTGTACTGCTGTACGGCGGTCTCCAGCGAGGAAGACGCGGCAGCCGCCAGATCCTGGGCCTGCTGGCGCAGTTCCATCTGGGTGGCGGTCAGCTGGGTGGCCAGCCGGTCGGAAACCTCCGCCTCCCGCAGATACCCGGACTCCCGGAGCATTCGCTGGCTCTTCCGGCGAATCAGTTCCTGGCGCAGCCGCTGCTCCTTCTCCTTCAAATCCTCCTTGGCGGCCCTCTTCCGGCGGATCTCCGTCAGATGTTCCCGGTCCAGCTCCCGCTTTTTCCGCTCGCCCCGGTTGACAGCCTTCTGGAGCTGATTGATAGCCGCCTTAATCTTAGCCGCATTATCGCTGTCCGTACGCAGAGCGGTCTTAAACTGGGCCAGGCGGCGGCGGGCATAGCCCGAGGCGGCGTTGACCTCCATACGGCTCTTGGCCCGGGCCAGACGGGCGTATGCTTCCAGGGGCGCATCTCCATACCGGGTGGAGCTTTTCGGCAGCTTCATGGCCTCCCGCTGGGCCTCCGCTTTCTCCTGGGCGTCCCGGATCATCTCCACCAGCGTCTTGCCCTCCTCCTCCTGCTGGGAGAGGTCGGCGGACAGATCCTCCCCGGCGCTCTCCGCCGGGGCAGCGGTCTCCGCCTGCTGCTGGTCCCGGGACCAGTTCTGCTGGGCGGCAGCCACGCCGTAAACGCTCATATCCTTCATGTCGCTCCTCCAATCGTTCCCAGTGCTCTCACATATTATATCGGCAGGAATTCTCCAAAAGGAAAGTCCGGCGGCCGGAATTTCTCCCGGATTACCGGTTTCCCGTCACAAGGCGTCCCTGAGAGGACTGGCAGTTCAGGGCAAAAATACCACCCGCCCCGGATTGACAAGTTATTGTCAATGTAGTAAAATGTAAAAAAATATCCTTGTGCTTTGGAGGGTGCAATGCAGTCTATGAAAAAGCAAAACGTATCTGATGCGGTCATCCGGCGCCTTCCCCGCTATTACCGCTACCTGGACGATCTCCATTTGAAGGGCAGCGTGCGCATTTCCTCCAGCGTGCTGGGGGAGAAGATGGGCATCACCGCTTCTCAGATCCGGCAGGACCTCAGCTGTTTCGGCGAGTTTGGCCAACAGGGCTACGGATACAATGTGGACGAGCTGCGGGGAGAGATCGGCCGCATCCTGGGTGTGGACCGGAGCCACCGGATCATCGTGGTGGGCGTGGGCAACCTGGGCCGGGCGCTGATCCAGAACTTCCGGTTCAACGACGCGGGCTTTCTCCTGGAAGCGGCCTTCGACGTCTCCCCCGCCCTGGTGGGCACGGAGATCGCGGGCGTTCCGGTGCTGGATACAACGGAGCTGGAGCGTTTCATTCCGGCCCATAAGCCCGATGTGGCCGTGCTCACCGTGCCCCGGTCGGCGGCCCAGCAGACGGCGGACCGGCTTATCGGCCTGGGCGTGCGGGGCTTCTGGAATTTCACCAACGTGGAGCTGTCCAGCCAGGCGGACAACGTCCGCTTTGAGGACGTCCATTTTGCCGACAGCTTACTGACCCTCAGCTACCGGATCACAGAGCGGTAGCTGCCTGCGAAAAGGAGACTTTCTATGAAAAAAGCGACCGCCCTGCTGCTGGGGCTGCTGCTGTGCCTCACGGTGCTGACGGCTGCCGGCGGGACCCAGGGGGATCCTCTCATCTCCCTGTCCTACCTGACGGGGGCCTTCACCCAGACCCTGGACGAGGCCGTGAACACCCGTCTGGAGGCCTCCGACGAGACTATCCGCGGCGCTGCGGGACAAGGAGCCGCTCTCCCGGCAAGTCCTGCCGGATGGGAAGAGCATACGCTGAAGGAGGGCGACATTCTCTCCGGCGCCACCGGGCTGGCAGTGGTCCCCTTGGGGGGCGGCATTCGTCTGGATGTGTCCGGCGGCGCGGTGGTGGATGTGACCGTCGGGGAGGAGGTCCTGCCGGGCCGCCTGCTGTCGGCAAACCACCGCTATATCGTGGCGGAGAACACCCAGGCGGACTTTACCGTGACCACCCCGGCGGCGGTGCTGTCCTATGAGGGGAGCGGTACCCTGACCCGGTCCCTGTCCACCGATTACTACGCCGCCGCCTGCGCTCTGCGGGAGGCCGGCCTCTTCCGGGGCAGCGGCTCCGGTATCGGTGAAGGCTTCGGCCTGTACCTGGCTCCCACCCGGGGGGAGAGCCTGGTGATGTTCCTCCGGCTGCTGGGGGAGGAGGCGGACGCCCTGGCCGCCGCCGGGACCCATCCCTTCACCGACGTGCCCAACTGGCTGTCGCCCTACGTGGCCTGGGCCTGGCAGCGGGGCTACACCAGCGGCGTGGCTGCTGACCGGTTTGGTTCCGACCAGCCGGTGACCGCCGTGGAGTATGAGGAGTTTCTCCTCCGTGCTCTGGGGTACAGCGTTGCCGGTGTGGACGATTACACCACCAGCCTGGAGCGGGCGCTGGGCCTTGGCGCCCTGACCCAGGGCGAGTACGACATGCTGCGGGAGGAGGTTTTCCTCCGGGCGCACACGGCGTATGTATCTTACTACAGTCTGGATATGCCCCTGAACGGTACTGCGGAGACCCTGGCCCAGCGGCTGATTGCCGCTGGCCGGATGACGGAGGCGCAGCTGGAGGCCGCCCGCGCCCAGATAAATTTCTCCCGAATTTCCTGAAGCCGAGGAACCACTGGACGATACCCGCATAGGATGAACTGAGGCGCGTGCCTGCCTCACATCTCACAGGAGGTATTTGTCTTATGTGGAACAACAACGGTTTTGGCGGCGGCGGATGCTGCTGGATCATCATCCTCATCATCATCCTTTGCTGCTGCTGCGGCAATGGGAACGGCAACAACTGGGGCTGCGGCTGCGGTAATAACTGCGGCTGTGGCTGCGGCAACAACTGTGGCTGCAACTGCGGCTGCGGATGCGGCTGCAATAACAACTGCGGTTGCAACAACAACTGCGGCTGCAACGACGGCTGCTGCTGAGAATCCGGCGCACATACAAAAGACGCATAAGAGCCCCCCGCGCCTGTCCGGGCGCGGGGGGCTCTCGCATGTAACGCTTTATTGACGCCGCTCAATCAGAACGGACGACACGACTGCGCAGACAACGGCAGTGATGACGGCCAGGATAAGAACCGCGAACATCCATCTCCAGCCGGTAGCGATATGGACAGCCTCTATCAGAAAGATAAGCCCGATGAGCAGGAACGCAAAACCGGATTGGCAGTAATGCGGCCTTTTGCTCTCCTTATTTTCATCCATCCTTTTGCGTTCCTCCTGAGAAGCCCAGAAGTATGCGTTGTTGAAAAGGTATCCCTTTTCCATAAACTGCAGGCCGCTGATGACAAATGCGCCGATAGCCAGTGCCAAGAAAATAGCGCAGCATACGATCTGACCGGTAGTCATTTTTGTTCGCCTCCCGTTTCATGATAAATTTCTCTACAATTCCCTTCTCCCCTCCAGCGCCCGCATCAGTGTAGCGTCGTCGGCGAATTCCAGGTGCCCGCCCACGGGGATGCCGTAGGCCAGCCGGGTGACCCGCACCTGGAAGGGCTTCAAAAGCCGGGCGATATACATGGCCGTGGCCTCCCCCTCGGTGTCCGGGTTGGTGGCCATGATGACCTCCTTCACATCCCCCTTGGCCACCCGGTCCACCAGGGACTTGATCTGAAGATCGTCCGGCCCCACGTGATTGAGGGGCGAGATGACGCCGTGGAGCACATGGTAGCTGCCGCCGTACTCCCTGGCCCGCTCCATGGCCGCTACGTCCCGGGGGTCCGCCACCACGCAGATGGTGGTGCTGTCCCGCTTGGGAGAGGCACAGATGGAGCACAGCCCTCCGGCGGTGAGGTTCTGGCACACCGGACAGCAGGTGACGCTCCGCTTGGCGTCCACGATGGCCCCGGCGAACTCCTCCGCCTCCTGGTCCGTAAGGCCCAGCACATAAAAGGCCAGCCGCTGGGCGGACTTGCCGCCGATGCCCGGCAGGCGGGCGAACTGCTCCACCAGCTTCTCCAGCGGAGCGGGAAAATATTCCATAAGCGTTATCCTCTTAATTCCTGAATTCTGCCGGGGATATCGGCGGCCTTGTAGACGGAGCTGCCCGCCACCAGGACGCTGGCCCCGTTGGCGATCACCGTCTTGCAGGTGACGGGGTCGATCCCCCCGTCCACCTCCAGCTCGCAGTCCAGCCCCCGCTCATCGATCCACCCCCGGAGGGTCTGCAGCTTGGGCATCATGTCCTCCATGAATTTCTGCCCGCCGAAGCCCGGCTCCACGGTCATCACCAGCACCATGGCGCATTTCTCCAGGAAAGGCAGGGCCGCCTCCGCCGGGGTGCCGGGCTTGAGCACCACCCCCGCCCGCTTTCCCTGGGCGCGGATGATCTCCAGGGCGCTGTGGGTATTCTCCTCGCTGTCGGCCTCCACGTGGACGGTGACGATGTCCGCTCCCGCCTGGCAGAAGCGCTCCACGTACCGCACCGGCCGGTCGATCATCAGGTGGACGTCCAGGGGCATATCGGTGACCGCCCGGATGGACTGCACCACCGGCAGCCCGATGGAGATATTGGGCACAAAGAGCCCGTCCATCACGTCTACATGGAGGTAGTCCGCCGTGCGGACCTTTTGAATGTCCCGCTCTAAATTTGCAAAATCGGCGGCAAGGATAGAAGGCGCGATTTTTATCATGACTGCACTTCCTTTTTGTTGTATTTACGGGCAGAAACCGGGCGGGACAGGCGCAGGAGGCGTCCGGCGGACAAAGCACCCCGGCCAGGCTTTCATCATAGGATACCGTAAGCGGCAAGAGCGTCCCGGCGGGGCGACGATCTCTCCCACGCCCCTGCCCCGCCCGCGCCGGCGGCGCGCCGCATTATATAGGGGACCGCCGGGATACCCGGCGGTCCCCATCAGCCTCCCGGTCAATTTGTTTCAGTATACCAAATTCCGCCTTAAAAAGCAAGCGCGGCCCCGTCTTTTTCATTTGCTGCATCGTCAGAAGCCGGATACGTAAATTCCGAAGATTTTCCCTCGCCGGTACGTCCGCGCTCACCGCTTATCACCGCATTAAAATCCACGGATCCAAGAAAATTTTTGCATGGGAAAGGGTGACAAGCCGGGCCTTTTGTGGTAAACTCATGTAAAACACGGAAGGAAGGTGAGGCCCATGCCAAAGCGGGACCGCCCTGTCATCGAACATATTCTGGCGCTGATCGACCTGTTCCAGACCGGCCGCATCGCTTCGGACCGCCGGGCGGAGGGCCTCCATCCAGAGGAGGATGAGCTGCAGGCCGCCTGGGAAATGCTTGATTTCATGGAGGAAATGCCCGGCGGATTTTTGATTTACCGGGCCGGCGGCAGCGAGGAGATCGTTTTTGCCAACCGGGGCCTCCTGCGGATCTTTCAGTGCGAGACCATGGAGGAGTTCCGGCGCCTCACGGGGAATTCCTTCCGCGGCCTGGTCCACCCCGACGACCTGGAGGCGGTAGAGGCGAGTATTGAGACGCAGATCGCCTCCAGCCGGTTCGACCTGGACTACGTGGAATACCGGGTAACCGCCAAGGACGGCTCCATCCGCTGGATCGAGGACTATGGACATTTCGTCCACAGCGATATCGTGGGAGACGTGTTCTACGTGTTCCTGGTGGACGCCACGGAGAAACGGGACCAGCTCCTGCGGGAGCGGGCCCAGAATGAGATGGAGTGGAAGAGCCGGATCGCCACTTACGACAAGGAGCGGGCGCTCATCAACCAGGAGCATCTGCGCCGCCTGGAGGTCATCGAGGGCCTGAGCGTCAACTATGAGTCCATCTTCTATCTGGATGTGGAGGACGCGCGAATTCGTCCCTACCGCCTCAGCAGCCGGACGGAAGTGATCTTCAACGACCTGGAGGCCATGCCCTACGACGACTGCCTGTCGTCCTATATCAAGCTGTGGGTTCACGAGGAGGATCGGGCCCAGGTGGCCGAGGAGACCTCGACCGAGAGCGTCCGCCGGAAGCTGACGGGGGATTTGACCTTCTATCTCAACTACCGGGTGGTGGAGAACGGCGAGGTGGAGTACCTCCAGGTCCGGTTTGTCAACGTGGGCCGGAAGGACCGGGCCTCCCAGGTGGTCCTGGGCTGCCGCCGGGTGGATGAGGAGCTGCGCCGGGAAATGGAGCAGAAGCAGCTCCTGGAGGAGGCGCTGCACAATGCCAACTCCTCCATCGTGGCCAAAAACACCTTCCTGTCCAATATGTCCCACGACATGCGCACGCCTCTGAACGCCATTTTCGGCTTCACGGCCCTGGCCCGGCACAATCTGAACAGTTCGGAGGCCGTGGCGGGCTATCTGGACCGCATTGAATCCAGCAGCCGCCAGCTGCTGGATATGATCGACAAGGTGCTCAAGCTGTCCTGGATCGACTCCGGCGAGGCCAAGACGGAGGAGGTCCCCTTCAGCCTGTGGGAAGCGCTGAACGAGGTTTACACCTTCCTGCTGCCCCAGGCGGAGGAAAAGGGCCTGGACTTCACTCTGGACTGCTCCCAGGTGACCCACGACGCGGTCCTGGGCGACCAGGAAAAGCTGGGGCAGCTGGTCATGTACCTGGTCAACAACGCCGTAACCTACACCCGCACCGGGGGCAGCGTCCAGCTGGCCGCCATGGAGCAGGAGACCCTGCCCAACCACTGCGCGGTCTACCGCCTGGCGGTCCGGGATACGGGCATCGGCATCAGTGAGGAATTCCTCCGGCAGATCTTCGAGCCCTTCACCCGTGAGCGGAACACCACCCTCAGCGGCGTCCACGGCGTAGGTCTGGGACTGGCCATTGCCAAGGATCTGGCGGAGCTGCTGGGCGGCAGCATCGAGGTGGACAGCGCCGTAGGCCGGGGCAGCACCTTTACCGTCACCCTGCGGCTGCGCCACCAGGAGGAGAAGCAGACCCAGGCGCCGTCGGAGACCGGGAATGTCTCCTGCTGCAGCATCCTCCTGGCGGAGGACAACGAGATCAACCGGGAGATCGCCGAATCCATCCTGCTGGACGCGGGGTTCTCCGTGAAGTCCGTGGAGGACGGCGCCGCCGCCCTGGACGCGGTCCGCTCCGCTCCCCCGGGGACCTACGACCTGGTGCTCATGGACATCCAGATGCCGGTGATGAACGGATGGCAGGCGGCGGAGGCCATCCGGGCCCTGCCGGACCCCGCTCTGGCCCGCATTCCCATTGTAGCGCTGTCGGCCAACGTGTTTGAAAGCGACATTCAGCGCTCCATGGACGCCGGCATGGAGGCCCACCTGGCAAAGCCCATAGACGTTCCCTGTCTTCTGCGCACCATTCGGGGGCTTGTAGGATAAGCAAAACCACCGGCTTGGCCGGTGGTTTTGCTTTCACTCTGACAGGAACTCTCCGCCCTCACACAAGGGCGGAGAGTTTGAATTTCCTGTAATTCCATATTAAAAATTTACGCCGCATTCCCTGCGAAGGAGACCTCCGGCAATGCTGCCGTCACACGCTTTTTCATAGTGCCCTCTCCTCTCACATATGCTCGCTGACAAACAGCTTCGCCCGGTTCTGGATGAGCTGTACTGTCTCCTCCAGGGACTTGTCCCCGGCAAAGTACACATCCGCCTGCTCCATAACGATGTCCAGCAGGGCGTCGTTCCTGCCGGAGACCTGCTCCGTGGACTCATAGAGCTTCCAGAACCGGTCCATCTGCGCCTCGCTGGGGGTGAGGAGATAGGCCAGCAGGACAACGTCCTCTGGGTAACCTACGCCGATGCCGCATGGCGAGAACTCCACCGGTTCTCCGTCTGCGTCCCTGAAAATCTCCCCGGTATACGGATCCGTCCAGTATTCCATCCCTATCCGCATTCGCTCTTCAAAGGTCTCCTTGTTGACCGCAAAACCAGCAAAGTTCGATGGCAGTCCGGTCGCCATCCAGTATCCGGTCACATTGCTGTATGGAAGCAGCTGGCGGCGCACAAAGGACCACGCCCCTTCCTTCGCTTCACTGGAAACGGAAATGGCCATGCTCTGCCAGAGTTTAAAGCTGCTGCCTGTGCCGCTGGCCGAGGGGAATCCTGCGTAGGCAGCATAAACGGTTCCGTCCGCACCGCCGCTCACACAATCTGCGGCTAAAGACGCCCTCCCGTGTCCACGCCACGCGCGTTCAATATCTAAAACGCCATTCTCCAAAGACCAATCCGGATAACTGTCATCATTGATATAGATTGTATTAACGATGGATGTTGTGACATCATAGTTGCAAATGACCCCCGCCTCCCAAAGCCGCTGCTTGTAGTCCGTCAGCGACTCCCGGCCACCGAACAGCACATCGTCGATCACCAGGTCCTTGAGCTCCGACAGCGTCCGCGCGTAGAGGACCGGCTTACCCTCCCACGGGAGCACCCGGCACTGCTCCATGCCGCTTGCGGCCAACGCCTCGCTGCCGCTGAATCCATAATCGTGCAGCATCCAGGGGCTGTCCCAATCCACGTCTGATTCTGCCACCTCCGCTCCGCTGCCAACAAACTGCAGCAGGGACTTGAAATCCTCGCTGTCAAAAGAACACTCGCCGCTCTCCATGTCAACAAAGCGGCTCAGATTCATGTTGACCAGATCGTACAGGACGGATCTCCTGTCAAACCGGTAGAACACCGGAAGAAGGAAGTTATCGCTGATCTCCTTCGCGGAGTAAAATACCGGCATCTCGCCGCCGAAGGCATCCAGCATCTCCCCCATGGTCCAGCTGGTCCTGTCCCCTGCCACAGCCGCGCTGGCCACGGCGGTCTCGATCTCGAAGGCGGCGCACACCTGGGACAGCTTCCCGTCCACCTCCAGGCACTCCAGCACGTGGACCATCAGCCCGTCCCGGCTGATCTCCGGGTCGCTGTCGATCCAGGGCCACAGGTCCTCCAGCATCCCCCTCTTGGCCAATGTGTCCAGCGGGATGCTCTCATCCAGGATATCGGGGCAGCGTCCCGCGGCGATCTCCCCGTACAGCCGGGCCAACGCATCCTGATAGACCGGCGTATTTTTTCCGCCGTGCCAGCCCATCATCCCCTCGGAGTAATCCCGGTACTCGATATAGTAGTCCTTGTTTCCCTGATTGAATTTAGCGATTTTTTCTTCAATGCCGTAGGTGTCGCTCCCGATGGTCCCGTAGACCATCCGGACCTTCGCGCCCTCCGGAGCCTCCTCCGAGGGCAGGAGCCGCACGGCCTGGATCAGATCGTCATACCGCCCCGTACCGGGTATGTGGATGCTGGAGAGGATCGCTGCCTGTCCCTCCTCCAGCAGGGCGAAGCACACCACCGAGCCTGGGTTGTCCAGCTGGGCGCTGGACCAGGGCAGCAGCCGCAGGGGGATCTTCTCCCCGGGAACAATGCCATAGACGGTATTGTCGCTGATGTAATAGAACGCGCATTCGCCGCTGCCGGCGTAAATGCGATCCACATTTTTGTGTATGGCGTATTCTTTCCCGGTCCAGTCCCTGGTCTCCCGGTCGATGGCCTTTACCGTCCGTTCGTCGCCGGACTGCACCGTAAGGACGCCGATGGTCCCGTCCGGCAGCAGCGCCAGCGCCCCGCCCGCCCGGGCGGAGAAAAATATGCCGGGCAGTTTTGCCTTCAGGGTGTACAGGGTCTGTCCCTGTCCGTCAACGGCGGCGACGTGCTTCTGGTCCGCCAGAAAGATGGTCCCCGCCTCGTCCACCGCCAAGCCGTCCAGCGTCAGCAGGCTTATATCCTCCATGGCGGCGGTGATGTCCACCAGTTTCAGTTCCCCGCCGGAATCGGGGTCCAGCTGGCGCATATGAAACACCTGGCCGGTAGATTCCCCGCCGGAGCCGTCAGAAGGCCCGGAGACCAAAAACTGCTCCCATACCCACAGCTTCCCGTCCCCGCCCAGAATGGGCCCTACATAGCCCGCCGCAGGCTGGCCGCTCTCCATCGGGGCCTGATACTCCGTCAGAACCTCCGCCTCTCCGCCGTCCAGCGGCACGCGGCAGAGGACCGGCGCCTCGTCCTCCCCGGGAATTGCCAGATACCAGATGCTCTTCCCGTCGGTGCAGCAGCCGATCAATTCTCCGCTGCCAACCGGCAGGGCCATCTCCTCCTGAATGTAGTAGGGCGCGGTCTGGAAGGCCAGGTCCGCCGTCCTGTCCGTCTTCCCGCACGCCGTCAGTCCCAGCGCCAGCACCAACGCCAGCAGGGCCGCTGCCAAACGTTTTGCGTTCATATAGATTTCCTCCCATTATGCCGATCCTCTGTAGTACTCCACTTTACTACTTTATCACTTTATCCATATAAAGTCAACGGGCAGATCAAATAGAAAGAGAGCACCCATCCCGTTTATATGGAACGAGTGCTCTTTTCGTTTTGACTATAAGCGCAGCAGCTTCGCCAGCTTGGCCCCGTGGGGCACCATCCGCAGGTCTTCCTTGGTGATCATCCCCATGGAAATCACCAGGATAAGGTAGACCACCACCGCAATACCCACCGCCAGCAAGGTGCAGAGGCTCTCCTTCACATATCCGCCATAGAGGAACCTCCCCAGCAGCCCGTGGGATGCCCAGGCTGCCGCGCCCATGACGGCGGAGGCGGCCACCGGCTTGGCAAAAATGGCTAAATAATTAGGTTTTTTCTCCAGCAGCCTGCTGACGATTACCAGATTCATCAATGCGATCAGCCCGTAGCAGATGAGCGTCCCGATAGGCGCGCCCTTGATGTTCACCGCAGGATTTCCCACCAGCACATAGTTGATCCCCACCTTCACCGCGCCGCCGATGAGCATGGTGATAATCGGCCAGTTGACCTTCCCGTGGGCCTGCATAATGGAGTTGGTCAGCAGCATGATGCACACAAAAATGGACGCAATACCCAGCAGCTGCAAATGGTAAGTGGCTGCAATAGCGGTCTCCCGCCGCGCGGGGTACAGCAGCAGCAGAATGGGACCGGCCATCACCGACAGCCCCACGCCCGCCGGGACGGCCAGCATGGCGATGAGCCGGAAGCTGGTAGTGACCACCTTGTTGACTTCCCTGTGGTCCTTCCGGGTCACGGCCACGGTGACGGCGGGCACCAGGCTCACCGCCACGGCGGGCAGGAAGCTGGAGGGCAGATTAAAGAGCGTGCTGCCGAAGCCGTACTGGCCGTAGAGGCTGGCGGCCTCCCGCTCCGCCAATCCAAGCACATCCTGGAGCCGCCCCATGATGATGACCTGATCCAAGAGATTAAAGAGGCTCATCCCCGCCTGTCCCAGGGTAATAGGGATGCTGAGGGCCAGCAGGCGCTGGGCGATGACCGCGTAGCTCTGGGCCTTGTCGGTGCCCCACATGATAGGCCGCCGGTTTTTCCGGTGGTTGACGATCATGTAAAGCATGGCCAGCACCGTCCCGGCGCTGACGCCCGCGATAGCGCCTGCCGCGCCGACCTCCAGGCTTTTGCCGATGTGGATGAGGTACCACGCCAGGGGCAGGCCCACCACCAGTTTAAAGAAGGCCTCAATAAACTGGCTGGTCGCCGTAGGTACCATGTTCTGCTGCCCCTGGGCAAAGCCCCGGTAGGCGCACATGACGGACACGCACACCACCGATATGCCCAAACATTTAATGGGCCAATAGGCCAGGGAGTTGTTCATGGCTGCGGCCAGCTGCCGGGTAAAGAGCAGCATAATAGCGGAGCCAAGGGCGCCCAGCACCGTAAAGATGGCCATAGCGGTATTGAGGCAGCGGCGCATCTGGGTGCGCCGCCCGGTGGCGTTGGCCTCGCTGATGAGTTTAGAGAGGGCCAGAGGCAGTCCGGCGGTGGAGAGGGACAGGAGGAGGGCGTAGATATAGTAGGCGCTGTTGAAGTGGGTAAGGCCCTCGTCGCCCAAAATATTGTTCAGCGGGATCTTATACAGTGCGCCGCAGATCTTAACGAACACGGTGGAGATTGCCATCACCGTGACGCCGCCCATAAAGGACTGCTTTTTTTCTCTGGACATGGAATTTCCTCTTTTTTCCTGAAAATGGGGGTAATTTGTCCCCTCCTCCAGGAGGGGACAATATAACTATACGAGGAGAAGGGCCGTTAAAGAACCTGGGGAGGCCGCGCCCTTTGGGCGCGGGGGAAATTGTTTCTCGTCGATAGCCCGGGGGCTATCCGCCCCCGGACCCTGGACCTACTTTTCGCGCCCGCGAAAAGTAGGCAAAAGCGGGCTTAAACCTACGGTTTAAGAATCCCTTC
The DNA here is from genome assembly GCA_021768185.1 of Oscillospiraceae bacterium. GTDB lineage: Bacteria > Bacillota > Clostridia > Oscillospirales > Oscillospiraceae > Pelethomonas. Next base: position 9,063 of record JAETNP010000042.1, on the reverse strand, counting down.
TCGGTCCCGCCTATCGGCAAGGGACCTCGGCGAGGGGGTTGCGAGGGTCCGGTGGAGATGAAGAGTTTCGGTGCCACGTGAACTAGCGGTCCTACGGGCATCTAATCTAGTGGACTGGTAATTGACCAACTCCGCCTGCCGGCCTTTCAAAGGGGTAGAGCCATCTACGGGGATTTGGTCTAACGGAACCATCCAGCAAAAATGTACCCCGAGGAGTTTGCTAAGTCAAGACGGTAGGGGTTACCGATAAGCAAAACTAATCAAAAAATGAGGGATTCTTAAACCGCCAGGTTTAAGCGCGTTTTTGCCTACTTTTGCCGCGCGGCAAAAGTAGGCCCGGGGTCCGGGGCTGGGAAAGCCCCGGGCCGATTGAAGAAGAAAGCCCCGTGCCGCCGCCCAGCGGCGGCAGAGAAGAAGTATCTACCCCCTGCTGAGAGGCTTCCCGCAGTTCTGGCAATATAAACTCCCCGCGCTGTTTCCCTCTCCGCAATCGGAGCAGATAAGCAGCCCCCGCAGGGTCTCCAGCTCCCGCCGGTGGGCTTCCATCTCCTCGTGGAGCCCATCCACATACTCCAGAATTTCCTGCACCTGCTCGCTGTCGGCGGGCCGCCCCTTGTGGGAGGCATACATCATCTCCCCTACGGCCCGCATCTGCAGCCCGATTTCCTCTTTCAGATCGTGGACCTCCCGCTCCAGCCGAAGCCGGGAGAGAACTTCATCTGCCCGCCGCTCCACGGCGGAGGCGCCCTCCCGCAGCGCGGCGGCGGCGTCCAGCGCCGCATCTCCCGCCCTTTGGAGCACGCTTCTCAGAGGATACACCGTAATCTTGAATTTCATCCTGTTACCTTTCCTCTCAATCGTCATAAATGCCGCCGCCGATAAACTCCCGGATCAGGGAGTCGGGGGCCACATAGCTCTCATCCAGGATCTCAAACCGGGGATACGCCTCCGCAAGATGCCGGACTTCCTCGTACCGCTCCATGTCCGGCGACACCCGCAGGTGATCAAACAGCGGCTGGGCAAATGCGCGGATGACGCTGACCTCATAGGGCAGCGTGCTGTCAAAGACGATGCTGGCGTTGTCCTTGAAGGGAGAGATATACAGCTTCTCTCCCCGCCGGACGTTGGCCCACATCTTCACCGTCACATCCGCCTTCCAGGCCCGGAACTTGCTGTCCCGCACCGTGCGCCGCTCCAATCGCAGCCACGTCCGTTTGAAGACAACTTCCCCCTCTTCCCCCAGAATGTCGGAGCGGGCGGAAATATACACCTTGGCCGCGGCGGGGTTCCGGCCGGTGATGATATCATTGAGGGCATGAATGCCCTCGAAAATGGCGATCTCATCGCTGCCCAGCTGGAGGGGCTGACTTTTGATGTCCGAGCGCATCTGCCGGGCAAATTCAAATTTGGGGACCCGGATCTTCTCTCCCCGGTCCAGAGCGGCGAAGTGCTGATTGAGCAGGTCCATATCCACGCAGAAGGGAGACTCGTAATCAATCTGTCCCTCCCGGTTCCGGGGGGCGGTCTCCGGGTCCACGGTTTTGAAGTAGTTGTCCATGGACACAGTATGGGAGTGGACTCCCATCTCCTCCAGCTTGGCCTCGATCTTCTTGGCAGTGGTGGTCTTGCCGGAGCCGGAGGGACCGGACAGCAGGACGATACGGGACCTGCTGAGGTTGGCCGCGATCTTCCTGGCGGCGGCCTCGATCTTTTTGTTGTAGGCCGCGTCGCTCTCCTGAACAAAGCCTTGAGGATCGCTGCGGACGGCGTCGTTGATCTGAGCAAGGGAATAGGCCATGGCATGTTCTCCTTTCTGCTCCATCATATTACATGTTCTCATAAAACATCCGAAAGGCCGTCTGATTTGCGGCAATCTTCTCCGGGCGCTGAATATACTCCTGAGGAAATTTCAGGTTAAACACGCGCTCAATATGGTTTTTCGCCGGGTCCACCATCTTGGTGGAGCCTCCCGCCCCCAGGCTGAGGATGGTATGAAGCTCCTCCATGATATAAATATTGTACCATCCCGTGCCGCCGGGCCTGCACCAGCCCACGTTCTCAAAACTTCCAGACATATACTTCTGACGGTAGAGATAGTAGGGCGCGAACCCCGCCGCCTCCAGGGCGGGGGCGGCGTAGTCCAGCATGGCGGACACCTCCGCCACCGTGGGGATTCGGGTACCCTCCAGAGTAATGCGGCTCCCTTTTTTCAGGGAGAGGGTGTGGATGGTAATATTGTCCGTTCCGAAACCGATGACCTCGTCCAGAGTCCGCCGGAAGCTCTCGGGCGTATCCTCCGGCAGTCCGGCGATAAGGTCCATGTTCACGTGGGGAAACCCGGCGCTTGTCACCAGCTTGATGGCGGCGCGGATGTCGTCCCCGCTGTGCCGCCGCCCGATGGCGGCCAGGACCCGGTCGTCCATGGACTGGGGGTTGACGCTGATCCGGTCCACGCCGTTTCTCCGCAGGACCGCCAACTTCTCCGCCGTGATGGTATCCGGCCTGCCGGCCTCCACCGTCCGCTCCACGGCGCCCGCAAGGTCGAAGCGCTCATTCAGCCGGCACAGCAGCCGGTCCATCTGTTCCGCCGTCAAGGTGGTGGGCGTGCCGCCGCCCATGTAAAACGATTTGATTTTCAGCCCCAGCTCCTTTGTCATGGCCGAGGCGCTGTCCACCTCCGCCAGCAGGGCCTGCAAATAGGGCTCCACAAGGTGGAAAGATTTTTCCACGCTGTTGCTGACAAAGCTGCAATAGGCACACCGGGTGGGGCAGAAGGGGATGCCCACATACAGGGAGATCTCGTCGGGCGCCAAGTCCTGCTTGGCCTCCAGCCCCGCCTTCGCGCAGGGAAGGCACAGCTTCCGCCGGGAATCGGACACAAAGTAGACGTCCCGCAGGATGGCGTCCGCCTCCGCCTCACTCTTTCCCTCCTCCAGCAGCCCCGCCGCCAGCTTGGCGGGCCGGATGCCGGTGAGGGCTCCCCAGGCGGGGGTGACCCCCGTCAGCGCCCGGGCCGCCTCAAAAAAGCTGAGCTTCACGGCCCGCTGCTTCAGGCGCTCCTCCTCGTACCCGTCCGCCGCGCCGGAGACGTCTACCTGAGCCGTTCCCCGGGCGGTCTTTCCGTCCACAGACAGCTCCGTGACGGCGGCTGCGATAACCCCTTCCATGGAAAGCGCCACCCGGGCGGTGTTGGGGTCTTCCCCGTCGTAGACGGGCCGCTCCTCCGGGAAGAAGGCCAGCAGGCTCTGCTCCACCGCGTAGCGGTAATCGTGGCCCTGAAAAATCAGCTTCATAGGCGCATTGCCTGCTGCATATAGGGGTTGGTCTGCCGCTCCCGCTCCAGAGTGGTCAACGCCCCGTGGCCGGGGCAGACCTTGTAGTCCCCGGTCAGCGACCCCAGACGCTTCAGGGACTGCAGCATCTGCTCCCCGTCGCCCCCGGACAGGTCGTACCGTCCGCAGGTCCCCGCGAACAGGGTGTCACCGCTGAGCATCACATCCTCTACCAGGAGCACCACGCTGCCGCCGGAGTGGCCGGGGGTGTGCAGCACCTGCAGCGTCAGCCCGCCCAGCGCCAGCGTATCCCCCTCGCCGTAGGTCCGCTGGTTCTTTCCGGCGTGGGGGAAAAAGTAATGAGGATTCGGCTCGTCTGCCGGGCACAGCTCCTTTTCATGGGCGTATACCGGCAGATCGGGCCATTTCTCCAGCAGGGCGGGAATGGCTCCCACATGGTCCCAGTGGCCGTGGGTCAGGAGGATTATTTTCGGCTCCAGGCCGCTTTTCTCGATCATCTCCAGCACCCGCTCCGGGGACCCGCCGGGGTCCACTACGGCGCAGACGCCTTCGTTTTCGTCACCAATCAGATAGCAGTTGGTGTCGATCTGCCCAACAGGAATGGTATCAAATATCATACTCTGGCCCTCCTCATTTCTCCGTATCAAACAAAATCGTCACCGGCCCGTCGTTCTGGGAGAAGACCTGCATATCCGCCCCGAACTCCCCGTGCTCCACGGTGAAGCCCCGCTCCCGGCAGCGGGCCATGAACTCCTCATACAGCGGGATCGCCATATCCGGCTTGGCGGCGCCGGTGAATCCCGGCCTGCGGCTGGAGGTGTCGGCGTAAAGGGTGAACTGGCTCACCGCCAGGATGCTCCCGTCCACCTGCTCCAGGCTCCGGTTCATCTTTCCGTTTTCATCCTCAAATATCCGGAGATTGCATATTTTATCCGCCAGCTTCACGGCGGTTTCTCCCGTATCATTGGGGCCCACCCCCAGCAGGATCAAGTACCCCCGGCCGATCTGGCCGTTCACTTTCCCGTCGATCTCCACCGACGCGGATTTTACCCGGGTGACAACTGCTCGCATAAAAATTCCTCCGAAAAGAACGAATGTTTCACGTGAAACATTTTGCCTTATCCTGCCGGCCGGTTCACCTTCATCACGCTGGAGATCTGATGGATCTTCCGCATGACCTGGTCCAGCTGCTTGGAATCCGAAACAGAGATGGTCAGATGGAAAATGGCGAACCCGTCGGCGGTGGTGTGGACGTTCAGGTTGCTGATATTGACCTTGCAGGTGCTGACGGCGGTAGAGATGTCCACCAGCAGATTGGCCCGGTCCTTGCACACCACCTCCAGTCCGGTGGTGTAGGACTCCCGGATATCGTCGCTCCAGCTGACCTTGATCCAGCGGCCCTGGTTGGCCTCCACGTGGTGGTCCGGCTGGGCGTTGGGGCAGTCCTTCCGATGGACGGACACGCCGTAGCCTCTGGTAATAAATCCGATGATCTCGTCCCCGGGCACGGGGGCGCAGCACTTGGAGAACTTCACCAGGCAGTTGGAGAGCCCCTCCACCACGATGCCCTTCTCACTCTTGACCTTCCTGGGCAGGATGGGCTGCTGGGCGGCGGCCTTGGCCTCCTGGGCCGCTTTGGCGGCGGCCTCCTCGGCGGCCTTGGCCAGGGCGGCGGCCCGGTTGATTTGCAGCAGTTCGTCCCGGACCCGGTTCACCGCCTTCAATGCCGTGAGGCCCCCGTAGCCGATGGCGGCGTACATCTCGTCCAGAGACTGGAAGCTCACCCGCTTGAGGATGCTGGGCAGTACGTCGGGAGCCGTGATCTGGCTCATGGTGAGACCCACGTGCTTCAGCTCGTTCTCGAAGGAGGCGCGTCCCTGGGCGATGTTCTCCTCCCGCCGCTCCCGCTTGAACCACTGGCGGATCTTGCTGCGGGCCTCGCTGCTCTTGGCGATGTTCATCCAGTCCCGGCTGGGCCCGTGGGCGGTCTTGGAGGTGTTGATCTCCACCACGTCGCCGTTGTGGAGCTGGTAGTCGAAGCCCACCATCCGGCCGTTGACCTTGGCCCCCACCATGGTGTTGCCGATGGCGGAGTGGATGGAATAGGCGAAGTCGATGGGGGTCGCCCCGGCGGGCAGGTTGATGACGTCCCCCCGGGGGGTGAAGACGAAGACCTCGTCGGCGAACATATCCACCTTCAGGGAGTGGATAAACTCCTCCGCGTCGGCGTCCTCCTGGTTCTCCAGCAGGCGGCGGATCCACTCATAGTCCGCCTCGTTCCCCTCCTTCTTGATGCCCTGCTTGTATTTCCAGTGGGCGGCCACGCCGTACTCGTTGATGGCGTGCATGTCGTAGGTGCGGATCTGCACCTCGAAGGGGATGCCCTCCTCGCCGATGACGGTGGTGTGGAGGGACTGGTACATGTTGGGCTTGGGGGTGGCGATATAATCCTTGAACCGGCCCAGGATGGGCTTGTAGATGTCGTGGATCACGCCCAGCACGTTATAGCAGTCCGGCACCGTGTCCACCAGCACCCGGAAGGCAAACAGATCGTACAGCTCCTCCATGGTCTTCTCCTGGAGGTACATCTTCCGGTAAATGCTGTAGGGGTGCTTTACCCTGCCGTAGACCGTGGCGTGGGGGATCTCCGCTTCCGTCAGACGCGTGCTGATCTCCCCCTGGACACGGCTCATGAACTGGCCATGCTCCGTGCTGGCCTGGGCCAGCTTCCGGTTGATCTCGTCGTAGGCCACCGGGTCCAGATATTTCAGGGACAGGTCCTCCAGCTCCCACTTCATCTTCGCCAATCCCAGCCGGTGGGCGATGGGGGCGTAGATCTCCATGGTCTCGAAGGCCTTCTTCTTCTGCTTGGCCGGGGTCTGGTACTCCATGGTACGCATGTTGTGGAGCCGGTCGGCGATCTTGATGAGGATCACCCGGATGTCCCGGCTCATGGCGAAGAGCATTTTCCGCAGATTCTCCATCTGCTCCTCTTCCATGGTGGAGTATTTGACCCGGGTCAGCTTGGTGACGCCGTCCACGATATCCGCCACGGTGACGCCGAACAGCTTGGCGATGTCCTCGTAGGTGCTGTCCGTATCCTCGATGCAGTCGTGGAGCAGGGCGGCGATGATGGACTCGCTGTCCAGGCGCATCTCCGCCACGATCTGGGCTACGTTGATGGGATGGGTGATATAGGGGGAGCCGTCACGGCGCATCTGATCGCCGTGATGCTCCCGGGCATATTCGTAAGCGGCGCGTATCTGGGTCAGATCCGCGGAGATGTTATACCCCCGGATAGTCTTTTCCAGATGCTCATACCGTTCTTCCACTGAGACCATAGCTTACTTACTCCTTATTTTCCTGCCCAAGAATCCGGCGCAGGCGGCGCATGTAGGCGCTCTGCTCCAGATCGGCCCGGCGTCCGGGCACGGGGCGCACGATCATCCGGTCCGCCCGGCGCTCCAGGCTGACCAGGCCCCGCTCGGCAAAGACCTCCAGCCCCAGGGCCGCCCGGAGGAAGGACTCCGTCCCCTCCAGCGCCCCCGCCAGCCGGCGCAGGGCGGGCAGCCGGGAGACGGCCTCCTCCGCCTCCATGCGCTCAATGGCCCGCCACAATGCGGCAAACTGCCGCCGCTCCGGCAGCAGGCGCACGGCCTCCGCCGCCGAGACGGGCTCCCCCGCCGTGAGGCGCTCGATGAGCTCCAGGCACTCCCGCTCCCGCTGGCTGGGCTCCGCCGCGGGGCGCAGGTCCACCAGCTGGAGCTGGACGCTGCTGACTCCCCGGAATTCATTGATCTGCAAATGAAAAGCCGCGTCCACCCGCATCCCCGGGGCAACCCCGCAGGCGGCGGCGGTAGCGGAAAAGAAAATGGCGTCGAACCGCTGCTCCCCTTTGACCAGGCGGAGTTTCAGGTGCCGGTTCTGCCCCACGTTCTGCATACTTTCCACCCGGGCCCCCATGAGGGCGAAGACGGGCCGTTCGTTTCCCGCTCCGTAGGGCTCCAACCGGGACAGGGCCTCCATCTCCTCCAGGGTCACGCAGGCGGGGTCCCGGATAACCACGTCCAGAGCCAGGGAGGATACGGGCTTCTCCCCGTTGCAGAACTCGCATACGCACCGGTTCATCCGCCGCCGGAAGGCGGGAATGTCCTCCTCCCGGATATTGAAGCCCGCCGCCAGTTCGTGACCGCCGAAATCCACCAGCAGGTCCTGGCAGGACTCCAGGGCGGCAAAAAGGTTGAAGCCGCCGTAGCTCCGGCAGGAGCCCTTGCCGATGCCGTTCTGCAGGTGGATCATAAAGCTGGGACAGGAGTACTTTTCGCTGAGGCGGCTGGCCACGATGCCTACCACCCCCTGGTGCCACTCCTCGCTGGAGAGCACCAGGGCGCTGCGCTCCCCGGCGGGCAGGAATTCGATCTGCTCCACCGCCTGGGCGAAAATCTCCTGCTCCACCGCCTGACGCTCCCGGTTGAGGCCGCACAGCTCCCTGGCCAGCACCTCTGCCCGGGCGGGGTCGGCGGTCAGCAGCAGGTCGGCGGCCAGCTCCGCCGCCCCCATGCGCCCCGCGGCGTTGATGCGGGGGGCCAGAACAAAGCCGATCTGGATGGAGGTGACCTCCCGGTCCTCCAGCCCCGTCTCCCGCAGCAGGGCCCGCAGACCCAGGAAATCCGTGCCGCCGATGGCCTCCAGCCCCCGGCAGACGATGGTCCGGTTTTCACCGGTCATGGGCATTACGTCCGCCACCGTTCCGATGGCTGCCAGGGTGCAGTAGCGGGCAAAGAGGGATTCCTCCCTCTGTTCGTCCAGGGCCAGCACCAGCTTCAGGGCCACGCCTACCCCCGCCAGATGCTTGAAGGGGTAGGGGCAGTCCGGCCGCCGGGGGTCCACCACCGCCGCCGCATCGGGCAGGACCTCCCGGCATTCGTGGTGGTCCGTGATGACCAGGTCCAGGCCGATCTCTTTGGCCCACCGGGCCTCCTCCACGCCGGTGATGCCGCAGTCCACGGTGATGACCAGGGTCACCCCCTGGTCCCGGAGGGTGCGCAGGGCTTCCTTGCCCAGGCCGTAGCCGTCCTCCACCCGGCGGGGGATATATTTGAGACAGTCCGCTCCCCGGGAGCGGAGATAGTCCACCAGCAGCACCGTGGAGGTGATGCCGTCCACGTCGTAGTCGCCGAACACCGCCATCCGCTCACCGTCCGCCAGAGCCCGGCGGATACGGTCAACGGCCTTGTCCATGTCCTTCATCAGATAGGGGGAGTGGCTCAGCTCCCGTTCCCGGTCCAGAAGCAGGGCGGCCTCCTCCGGGGAGGAGACGCCCCGGGCGGAGAGCAGGGAGGCCAGAAGCGCGGGATAGCCCGCGTCCCGGAGGCTCCGGGCGGCGGCTTCGTCGTAGTCTCCGCCGGTCCATCTGGCGTATTTCACCGCGCTTCCCTCCTTCCCCGGCCCCTTAACCGGGCCGGATGAATAAAATCAAAAGATATTATAGCAAAAAAAGAAGAAAAGGTAAAGACTCAAAAGAGATGCTGCGCGGCTTTTTTGATAGGCCTCCTTCTTTTATCCGGCAGCCGTTTCTCGTCGAAAGCCCGGGGGCTTCTCGCCCCCGGACTCCTCGCCTACTTTTGCCGCGCGGCAAAAGTAGGCAAAAACGCGCTTAAACCTACGGTTTAAGAATCCCTTCTCGGTCCCGCCTGACCGGCGGGTCCTCGGCGAGGGGTTTGCGGACATTGGGATAAAATGAAGAGTTGCGGTGCCACGTGAACTACAG
>JAETNP010000041.1 GCA_021768185.1 Oscillospiraceae bacterium | reverse complement strand
TCAATCCTATTGAAAAATTCTGGGCCTGGCTGAAACGCTTTTTGAGGAAAATCCTCCCTTCTGCTCCTTCCTTTGATGATGCCCTCTGTACCGCTTTTCAACTATGGTGAGTATAGAAGAAAATTTTTCTCCGCATAATGGCTGCGCAATTGATCCATAGCATTGTTCCGGGCCTACGTACAGGCAACACTCTTTGCTTTCTCTGAGAGCAATGAAGTCCCAACCGAAGATTTAGCCAGTACACTCAGAATCTGACAAAGAGTACCTGCCTGATAGTGATGATCATCCTTGAAAATAGCGAATCCAGGATTGCCGATGACACTGTGACGTGGTATAATAAGAAAAATGTGTTTTCCAATCAGTTTTTGCAGAACAAACGTCCATTTTGCAATACAGAGAGGCACACACTACGAGCAACAAGAGAATCTCATACGTGAGAATTAACATCCAAGAAAAGGCTACGGTGATTTGGAATATGACCAATACCTTTTCTGCTATTTCAAGCCCCATGGATACGGCCTGATGATCCTCCCTATGAGGGCAAAGCAGTTCTACAACTGCCTCCTCCCAGCCTGTGCCGTCGTGTAGGAGCAGTATGAGAAAGAGCGGAAATCCCCAATATGTCTTAAGTTCTTTCAGAATACTGTTACCTTGAATTGCCATGGAAAACGACTTATGAAAAAGCATTATAGGAGGCACGAAATATGCCAGATACAAATTTTCGGCAAGACCAATATTTTGTATGGTTGGCACCGCAGGTGTCTCCGGCACAATTGTCAGAATTGTAAATACTCACTGCAACCGTTTACTAAAAAGCTTTTAAAAGAAGAACTGGACCGGGTGGGAATTCAGATACATGTGGGATAGGCGTTTAAGACCATGCATTCTCTTTGTAAGTGCGGTAATATACACTTATAGTCTGATATCTCATGCAAATCTTTCATAAACAAAGCGTGAGGCTATTGAGCAGATTATGGTTGCCACCCAACTCATGTATATTGGGGACAAGCATGCTTGCCCTGACTTCAAGTCTTAGTCCCTCGAAATAGCTTCAAAAAATCTTGATTTTGCCCCGATACCTTTGTCCAAGGAAATTTGTCCTTTAAGTGCAGTTTTCGTTTATCATCCCCTCCCGCAGGCTCCATTTTAGGGCCGTTTTTTGGTGGAAAAAGAATACGGACAAACCAGCCAACTCCTTGCAACGCAAGGGTTTTCCGATTTGTCCTTATTATGCCATAAGGGCACAGCAGCACGACTTACAAGCTGAAGCTGAACCACGGTGATCTGAAGGCAACCCAGGGCGATACCGGCCACGCACAGGCCAGCATGGTCACCCAGGTCTATGCCCATATTTTAGACGAGGATCGCAAGGTCAATGCCCAGAAATTCGAACAGGCCTTTTACGCCAAGCCAGACCTGCGGAACAGCCACCCGCCTGAGGAGAAACAGTCTATTGACATTCCGTTGCTTATCGAGCAGATGAAAAGCTCCCCAGAACTGGCCAAAGCTCTGGTCGCATTGATATCAGAGCAGGAAAATAATGGATAGACACCCAAAAAAGGACACCCCCGGCACAGCGTCCGGGGGTGTCTTTTCAACCTTGTATGCAGCGGAGGCACAAATGCCAAATTAGCAAAATGCCGGTTTTTATTAGCGGATGAGAAAAAATAGTTCGAGTCCAATTAGCAAATATGCGGTATTTTGTGCATAAGGCCGAAAGATACAGGCAAGCCGGAAAGATAAAAAAGGGGGCAAAAAGTGCTGCTTTTTGTCCCCTTTTGGCACCCCCGGCTGGGCTCGAACCAGTGGCCTGTCGCTTAGGAGGCGACCGCTCTATCCAACTGAGCTACGGGGGCATGAAACAATATTCAATTTTGGCGGTCGAACGGTCTACCGCTTAGGAGGCGGACGCTCTATCCAGCTGAGCTACGAGGGCTTATTGAATTGTACGGGCAGACTTGAACCAGCAACAATCCGCATCCGGGGTAAAAAGCAGAGGAATCTATGCGCGCTCAGGAGACAGGCGCCCCATCCAACTGAGCTGCTGGCGCATAGATGTCCTGCGCAGCCCCTGGCCCCGCAGGCAAGCTTATTATAGCGAATCCTCCGGTATTTGTCAATTTCAAAATCTACCGTTCCTTCGCCTTGTCCGTCAGCTCCGCGAGTCCGGTCTTCAGGCTGCCCAGTCCGATGGGGAGCTGTGCATTGGCCACATCCAATTTCCGCAGTTCGCTGGCGATGTGGGCACTGATCCTCTCACAGGTGTCAAACAGCTCACCGCACTTGCGTGCCGATCCCTCGATCTGCTCCTGGGCCTCCGCCAGCAGCGCATTGCGCCGGGCCTCGGCTTGGGCTGCGGTGCCGGCAGCCTGGGCTTCGGCGGCCCGCAAAAGTCCCTCCGCCCGGCTCTGAGCCTGGGCCAGAACGTTCTGGGCTTCCTCACGGGTCTGTTCCATCAGCTCGTCGGCCCGCCGGTGGGCGTCCAGCTCCAGCTGGGCCAGCTTCTCTTTTTCACGGCGCACATCCTCGCTCTGACGGCGCAGCTCCACCGCCTCGCCGGCCAGCCGGTCTCTCTCCTCCGTCAGCGACCGGATCGCTTCGCTCTGCCTGGCCGTCTCCTGCTCCAGCGCTTCCCGGGCCGCACGCTCCTCGTCACAGTTCCGGCTGCTCTCCTCCAACTGCGCGGCCAGCTCTTCTCTCTGTGCGGCTCCATCCTCTACTTGCCGACGAAGGTCCTCCAGCTCCTGCCGGGCGGCGTTCAGCTGATCCGTCAGGGCAGCGGCGGCGGCTTCCCCCTCCCGCTGGGTCTTTTCGATATACTCCATCACATCCTGACGGTTGAACCCCAGGGCTGCGCCGCGAAAAATATGATTGTCCATATGTTCTCATGATCCTCTCATTAAGTATCCGAATCGTTTCCTTTCGCTTATCTTACCACAGTCTCCGTCATATGACAACCGTATTTTTGCCGGTTCTCAGCTTTTCAGGAGGAATTTCTGCTGAATTTTATAAAATATCTGTTGACATTCCAAAATCTCACTGTTATAATAAGCAGGCCGCTTTGAATGGGCCCAAGCGCGTCTCCGGACGCCGCCTACGACAGCGAGCCCGTAAAGGAGCGCGGTCAAGTGCTTCATAATAAAGGAAAGCGAGGTGCAAAAGGAATGCACGCAATCATTGTTACCGGCGGTAAGCAGTACAAGGTGGCGGAGGGTGATACTCTGTTCATCGAGAAGCTGCCCGCAGAGGCCGACAGCCAGGTGGTCTTCGATCAGGTTCTCGCCATTCTGGACGGCGACAGCGCCACCATCGGCACTCCCACCGTGGCCGGTGCCAAGGTGGAAGCCACCGTTCTGAAAAACGGCAAGGGCAAGAAGATCCGCATCTTCAAGTACAACCCCAAGAAGGGCTACCGCAAGCGTCAGGGCCACCGTCAGCCCTACACCAAGGTTGAGATCAAGAAGATCAGCGCGTAAGGCATGACGACCGTCACGTTTTATACGGAGGGGAGCCGGATCACCGGCTTTGACGCGTCCGGTCACAGCGGCTACGCGGAAGAGGGCGAAGACATCGTCTGCGCCGCCGTCACCAGCACCGTGCGCCTTATCGAGTGCGTGCTCAACGACGTGATGGGCCTTTGCGCGTCGGTGAAGGTCAACGAGAAGACCGCCCGCATTTCCCTTCGTATCCCCGGCTCCCTGGGACAGACCGCCGAGAGCACCTGTCAGACCCTTCTGACGGGGATGATGGTCTACCTCACGGAGCTTCACAGCGAGTATCCCGACTATATAGAGGTTCTGGAGGCCGAATGACCTCCGTCCCCTGTCCGCATCTTACAGAAAGGATGGCAAAACGAACATGATGAACATTGGTTTGCAGTTCTTCGCCCATAAGAAGGGCGTTGGTTCCACCAAGAACGGCCGTGATTCCGAGAGCAAGCGCCTCGGGCCCAAGCGCGCCGACGGCCAGCACGTTCTGGCCGGCAACATTCTGGTCCGCCAGCGCGGCACCCATATTCACCCCGGCGTGAATGTCGGCCGCGGCAGCGACGACACTCTGTTCGCCAAGGCGGACGGCGTGGTCCGGTTCGAGCGTCTGGGCAAGGATCGGAAGCAGGTTTCTGTTTACGAGGCTTGATGGCTGAAAGAGGTCCCGAGAAGCGGGACCTCTTTTTCTTTCACGGAGGAATGTCTATGTTTCCTTTTACCGGTCATTTTGACAAAATGGGAGAGGGTCCCATGACCCTGCAAATCACCGAAAAAGTCCCCGCCGGTCCGGATGGCCTGCCCTTCTATTACTATGACATTCTGGTGGGCGGCCAACCGGTTGGCAAAATCAGCCTCCGTATTGGCGCAAATTTTCACACATACTATAATGGAAACATCGGCTACGAGGTGAACGAGCCCTATCGCGGCCGCGGCTATGCCCGGGCGGCCTGCCGCCTGCTTCTGCCTCTGGCCCGACACCACGACATGGCCTCTCTCTATCTCGCCTGCGCGGAGAGCAATATCGCCTCCTACCGCACCATTGAGGGTCTGGGGGCGGAACTTGTGGAGATTTGTGAGGTTCCCAGAGAATATTTCGCCTGGCGGGAGGGCATGGAGCGCCAGCGGGTCTACCGCCTGGCGCTGTAAGACCGATAAATCACCAAGGAGGAGCCTCCAATGGCAACAACTTTCATTGATAAAGCAAGGATCTCGGTCAAGGCGGGCAACGGCGGCAACGGCTCGGTGTCCTTCCACCGGGAGAAATACGTGGCCGCGGGCGGCCCGGACGGCGGCGACGGCGGCGCGGGCGGGAGCATCATTCTGCAGGTGGACGACAACCTCTCCACCCTCATGGATTTCCGCTACAAGCGCAAGTACGAGGCGGACAACGGCGCCGACGGCCAGGGCGGCCGCAAAAGCGGCAAGGACGGCAAATCCCTGGTCATCCGCGTCCCCCGGGGTACTCTGGTCCGAGACCTGGAGACCAACGAGATCATCCAGGACATGTCCGGGGACAAGCCCTTCATCCTCTGCCGGGGCGGCAAGGGCGGCTGGGGCAACGCCCACTTCGCCACTCCCACCCGGCAGGCCCCCCGCTTCGCCAAGAGCGGCCTGCCCGGCGAGAGCTTCGAGGTGGTGCTGGAGCTGAAGCTCCTGGCGGACGTGGGTCTGGTGGGCTTCCCCAACGTGGGCAAATCCACCCTCCTCAGCGTGGTCAGCCGGGCCAACCCCAAGATCGCCAACTACCATTTCACCACCCTCTACCCCAACCTGGGGGTGGTCTACGTGGACGACGGCGTCAGCTTCGTCATGGCGGACATCCCGGGCATCATCGAGGGGGCCAGCGAGGGCGCGGGCCTGGGCCACGAATTCCTGCGGCATATCGACCGCTGCCGCCTGCTGGTCCACGTGGTGGACGTCTCCGGCAGCGAGGGCCGGGACCCGGTGGCGGATTTCGACGCCATCAATCAGGAATTGAAGCAGTACAGCCCCGACCTGGCCTCCCGCCCCCAGATTGTCGCCGCCAACAAGGCGGACATCATGGAGGACGAGTCCCTTCTGGAGTCCCTGCGGGAGCACGTGGAGGCTCTGGGCTTCCCCCTGTTCACCATCTCCGCCGCCGCCCATCAGGGCACCCGGGAGCTGGTCTTCGCGGTGGCCAACAAGCTCAAGGAGCTGCCCCCGGTGGCGGTGTACGCCCCGGAGTACGTCAAGCGGCCTCCCCAGGTGGACATGAGCCAGCCCCTGGAGATCACCGTGGAGGACGGCGTGTACCTCATCGAGGGCCCCTGGCTCCAGCGGCTCATTTCCAATACCAATTTCAGCGACTACGAGAGCCGCAACTGGTTCGACAAGATGCTCCGGGAGAGCGGCCTGTTCGACCGCCTGGAGGCCATGGGCATCAAGGACGGCGACCTGGTGAGCCTGTACGATTTAGAATTTGAATACCAGCGTTAACCAATGCTAGGAAAAGCGGTCCGATGTTCTCATCGGGCCGCTTCTTTGCGTCCAAAACCAAAAATTTTTCTGCAAGGTTGTCCTATCCCCGGCAACTTTCCCCTATTTTTCAAAATCAATTGAGGGAAGACAAACCTCCGCGTTGCCATGTACGAAAGCAAGTCGATGCCTAGGCCGGATATCAGGCCAGCGCAGCCGGGCTGCCCAAAGGGCTGTCGCAGCGCACCTTGACAATATGAACAAATATCAGCGGTAATTTCCTTTCATCCATTGACAATCCTTCCCGGGTGTGGTACGCTGGACACAAGACGTGAACCCTTGTTCACAAGATGGAATGGAGGAAAACGAATATGTCTTACAACGGTTTTGCCATCGACCAGTATCTGGACGCGGCGGAGGTGACCCGCCAGCTGGACGAGCTGATCAAAAAGCCCGTCTGGTCCATCCGCCGGGACAAGCTGGCGGACTACGTAGAGAACTACTTCGATGCCAAATGCCCCCAGTCCAAGGCGATGATCTCCCAGGCGAAAAAGGTCATTCCCGGCGGGGTGCAGCACAATCTGGCTTTCAACTACCCCTTCCCCATCGTCATCACCAAGGCGGAGGGGGCCAAGCTGTGGGACATCGACGGCAACTGGTACTACGACCTGCTCCAGGCCGGCGGTCCCACCATTCTGGGCAGCAACGTCCCGGCGGTCCGGGACCAGGTCATCGAGCTTCTGAACACCTGCGGCCCCTCCACCGGCCTGTTCCACGAGTTTGAGTACAAGCTGGCCAAAAAGATCTCCGACCTGGTGCCCTCGGTGGAGATGTTCCGGATGCTGGGTTCCGGCACGGAGGCGGACATGTGCGCCGCCCGGATCGCCCGGCTGAAGACCGGCCATAAGAATATCCTGAAAATGGGCGGGGCCTATCACGGCTGGTCCGACCAGCTGGCCTACGGTATGCGGGTCCCGGGCACCAAGGGCATCATGTCCAAGGGCGTGCCCAATTTCGTGTTCAAGCACACCGACGAATTCTTCCCCAACGACCTGGAGGACCTGGAGCGGAAGCTGAAGGCCAACCGCCTCAACGGCGGCACGGCGGCGGTGTATATGGAGCCCATGGGTCCGGAGAGCGGCACCCGGCCTCTCAGCCGGGAGTTTGTCCGGGGGGCGGCCAAGCTGGCGCGGCAGTACGGCGCGCTGCTGATTTTTGACGAAGTGGTCACCGGCTTCCGCATCGGCCTCAGCGGGGCCCAGGGTTTCTTCGGCGTGGACCCGGACCTGACGGTCTTCGGGAAGATCATCGCCGGCGGCTATCCCGGCGCGGGCGGCGTAGGCGGCCACGCGGACTGCATGGCCCACCTGGGCGCGGGCCTGGACTCCTCCGGAAAGAAGGTCCCCAAGGCCATGTGCGGCGGCACCATGGCGGCCACGCCCATCTCCTGTGTGGCGGGGTACTACACCCTCTGCGAGATCGAGCGCACCAATGCCTGCGAGGTAGCGGGCCGCTTGGGCGACCGGCTGACCCGGGGCCTGCAGCTGCTCATCAAAAAGTATAACCTTCCCTTCGTGGCCTTCAACCAGGGCTCCATCTGCCACCTGGACAACGCGGGCACCATGCACTTCTGCATCGACTGGAAGAAGCCCTGGACCATCCCGGAGATCCTCAAGCAGACCGGCATTCGGCAGAAGGAGATGGAGCACATGGGCGCGGCCTATATGGCGGAGGGCATCGTCACCCTGGCCGGTTCCCGGCTCTACACCAGCGCGGCCTATACCGAGGAGATGATCGACGACGTGCTCGCCCGCTTCGACCGGGTGTTCGCCAACTGCGGCCCCCTGGAGGTCCAGGGATGACCGCCCCGGAAGCTCAGGTCCGGGAGCAGATCTTACAGGCTGCGGCCCGGCTGACCGGAGAGGGCCTGATCGAGCGCACCTGGGGCAACATCAGCGCCCGGGTGTCGGATACCCAGTTTCTGATCACCCCCAGCGGCCTGGCCTATGAGACCCTGCGGCCGGAGCAGCTGGTGCTGGTAAATATCGCGGACGCCTCCTGGGAGGGGGACATCAAGCCCTCCAGTGAGAAAGGCATCCACGCCGACGCCTACCGCCTGCGCCCCGAGGTGAACTTTGTCATCCATACCCACCAGTACTACGCCTCGGTGGCCGGGATCGAGGGCAGGGCCCTGACGGGCTTCATCCATCCCCTGCTGGGGAAGCGAGTCCCCTGCGCCGCCTACGGTCTGCCGGGGACGGCCCGGCTGCGGCAGGCGGTGGAGGCGGAGGAGACCGCATGGCCGGACTGCCGGGCGTTCCTGCTGCGCAGCCATGGCGCGCTGTGCCTGGGCCGGGATATGGAGGACGCCTTTGCCGCCGCCCGGGCGCTGGAGGAGGTCTGTGAGGCCCGGGTTCGGAACCAACTGGGGGAAGGAAGGCCCTTCCCCGTCCCGCCGGACCTGGGGATCAGTTTCCGGCAGGGGGATTCCTTCCATCTGACCCGGAAGGGCAGGAGCAGGGTCTATCCCATCGACGGCACTCCCCTGCCCCGGGCCGCCGCCCTCCACGCGGCGATCTATCGGGCGGGCAGGTTTCAGTACATCGCTCACGAGACGTCCCCGGAGACGCTGGCCGTCAGCGTCCTGGGCCGCCGCCTGCGTCCCTATCTGGATGATCTGGCCCAGATCGCCGGGGCGGACGTCCTGTGCGTACCGGCGGAGCCGGGGCGGATTGAGTGGGCCGTCTGGGGACGGAACGCGGTGCTGGTGCGGGGCATGGGCGCCCTCTGCGCCGGAACGTCGGAGAGCGACGTGCAGGCGGTCCGCGCCCTGGTAGCCAAGGGATGTGAAGCGCGGCTGTATGCCAGGGCGATCCCCGGCTGCCGCCCGCTGCATCCGGCGGACGCGGCCCTTCAGCGGCTGATCTATCAGAAATCCTACAAGAGGAAGAGCGATTTATGCTGAAGAAGCTGGCGGAAGAACAGCTGGAGCGGCTGCTGGAGGCCGGGGTGGAGGAATTCGCCCTCCAGGGTCTGGCAGGCGCCAACATGCGGACCATCGCGGAACGGGCGGGCGTCAGCGTGGGAGCCCTGTATAAATATTATGGGGACAAGGAGGGCTTCTTCCGAGCCTGTCTGGACCGCAGTCTGGAGGCCCTGGACGCCGTACTGGCGGAAGTCATCGGAAAGGAAGCCGGTTTCCGGGAGTACGCCCGGCGAATCATCCGGGCCCTGCTCCGGTTCTCCCGGGAGCACGCCGGGTATGTGCGGCTCTACTGCGCCTTGGCCGCTTCCGGTGGGAAGGATGCCAGAGAGCTGGCCAGGGAGATCGAGGGTGTCACCTCCCGGCTGTATGCCGGAACAATTGCCGCCGGACAGGCGGCGGGAGACCTGCGCCGGGATATGGACCCGGCGATGCTGGCCTTCTTTTTTGACAACCTGCTGATGATGCTCCAGTTCACCGGATGCTGTGACTACTACCGGGAGCGGTTCCGGCTGTACTGCGGCGGGACGCCGGAGGACCAGGAGGAGCGGCTGGAACGGGAGCTGCTGAAATTCCTGGAAGCGGCATTCACCTTTGAGGAAGCAGGAATCATCCATGAGGCGTAAGGACGGATATCATCCGTCTGTGCAATGTGTGTGAGGAGGGATACCATGACCTATGTGCTGGCCTATGACATCGGGACAACGGGCGTAAAGACCTGCCTGTTTTCCGTGGAGGAGCGGATCACGCTGCTCGCCAGTGCCCAGGAGGGCTACGGCCTGTACCTGACGGAGGGCGGCGGCGCGGAGCAGGACCCGGAGGAGTGGTGGCAGGCTATGTGCCATACCACCAGAGAGCTGTTTACAAAGACAGAGGTAAAACCAGAGCAGATTGCCGGACTGTCCTTCTGCTCCCAGATGCAGGGACTGGTGCTGGCGGACCGGGACGGAAAGCCCGTGCGCCGGGCCATGAGCTATATGGACCAGCGGGCGGGGGCGGAGCTGAAAAAGGGACTGGCCCACGGCCCCCAGATCGCCGGAGCCAACGTGTTCAAGCTGCTGAAATGCCTGAAGGCCAACGGGGCGGTGCCCAGCAGCGTGAAGGACCCGGTATGGAAGTACAAGTGGGTCCAGGCCCATGAGCCGGACAACTTCGCCCGGACGGACAAGTGGCTGGATGTGAAGGAATATCTGCTGCTGCGCTGCACCGGGCGGGCGGTTATGACGGAGGATTCCGCTTACGCCACCCTGATCTACGACACGAAGAAGCGGGCGTGGAGCGAGAGCCTGTGCGGCATGTTCGGGGTGAACATGGACCATCTGCCGCCCATCATCCAGAGCACGGACCGGGCGGGAGGGCTGACGGATCGGGCGGCGGCGGAGCTGGGACTGGTTCCCGGCACGCCGGTATTCGGCGGGGGCGGGGACGCGTCCCTCATCGGCATCGGCGCCGGAGCGGCGGCGGTAGGCGCAACCCACATCTACTGCGGCACCTCCGGTTGGGTGTCCACGGTGACGGACCGGCAGCTGGTGGACGTGGACGCCATGATCGCGGCTATTGTGGGCGCTCAGGCGGGACGGTACAACTACTTCGCCGAGATGGAGACCGCCGGCAAATGCCTGGAGTGGGTGAAGGACCATCTGGCGCTGGACGAGATCGGGGTCTATCTGGAGAAAAAGGATGTGGCCGGAAGCCAGGAGACGGTATATGCCAGCCTCTATGACTATCTCACCGAGACGGTGGGAAAGGTACCGCCGGGAGCGGGCGGCGTCATCTTTACCCCCTGGCTCCACGGCAACCGCTGCCCCTTTGAGGACCCGGCGGCGGCTGGGATGTTCTTCAACATCCGCCTGGACACCGGGAAGACCGAACTCATCCGGGCGGTGCTGGAGGGCGTGTGCTTCCATCTGCGGTGGATGCTGGAGTGTCAGGCAAAAAAGGTGCCCACCTCCGACCCCGTTCGGTTCGTGGGCGGCGGAGCGCTGTCGCCGGTGACGGCGCAGATTTTGGCCGACGTTACCGGCAGAACCGTTCAGACCGTGGCCAGCCCCCAGAACGCGGGCAGCGTGGGCGCGGCGGCGGTGATGGCGGTGGGTCTGGGCGTGATCCCGGATCTGGACGCGGTGGGAACGCTGATCCCCCCGGAGCGGACCTTTACGCCCAACGCCGCCCACAAGGCGGCCTATGACAAGAATTACGCCGTGTTCCGGAAGCTGTACGCCGCCAACAAGGCGCAGTTCCGGGCGCTGAACGGTTAGAAAGGATATGCGGTCATGAATCGTAAGGAAATTCTGCGCTCCCTGAAATTCCTCGTCTTCTCCCTCTCCGCCGGGATCATCGAGATCATCGCCTTCTCCCTGCTCAACGAGCTGACGGCGTGGAGCTACTGGCCCTGCTACCTCATTGCTCTGGTACTGTCGGTGCTGTGGAACTTTACCTTGAACCGGCGGTACACCTTCCAGTCCGCCAACAACGTGCCCAAGGCTATGGCCCTGGTGTTTGCCTTCTACTGCGTGTTTACGCCGCTGTCCACTCTGCTGGGAAATTACCTGGCGGAGGGATTGCATTGGAACGAGTACCTGGTGACGGCCATCAATATGATCGCCAACTTCGTGCTGGAGTTCCTCTACGACCGGTTCGTGGTGTTCCGGGATTCCCTGGACACCAACAGCGTGGCGAAGCG
Organism: Oscillospiraceae bacterium; assembly: GCA_021768185.1. Taxonomy (GTDB): domain Bacteria; phylum Bacillota; class Clostridia; order Oscillospirales; family Oscillospiraceae; genus Pelethomonas. The sequence continues at coordinate 17,060 of JAETNP010000041.1, read as the reverse complement.
GAAAGAAAAACGGGAGTAATATTGATAGGTCCCCCCTGCCAATGCAGGGGGGACTTTTGCTGTCTATATGGGCGATTACCGCAGAAGCTGCTCCACGTCCCCCGGGTCTTGGCTGGAACGGAGGCGCATGGCGCGGGAGAAGGACATGGGGCCGATATTCTCCAGCAGGATCCCCGCCTCCGCCGCGTCCCGCACAGGACCAGCGGGCTGCCGGCCGGGGAAGAAACCGTTCTGCTTTACTTGGCCGGAGAGTACGCCGCAGTCGTCCTGCAGGCGGGCGATCCAGCGGCGGCCCACCTCGATGGACACTACGGCGGCCTGGGCCTGCTCCCGGGTGGACACGCACACGCCGTCCAGCCGCAGCGCCTTGGCGGACAGGTGGATCCGGGGCAGGATCAACAGATCTTCCCCCGCCTGGAGGATGACGCCCATCCGGGCGAGAACCTTGGCCCCGCCCTGACTGTCGGGCGTCATACCGCCCACGATGGTCACCGACTCCGTGGAGCCCCGCTTCTCCCCGCCGGTGACCGCGCCGCCGCGAATCAGAATGCGGCTTGCCGCGATCCGGCCTCTGTCGCCGCCGATGCTGGCGCTGCCGGAGGCGGTGAGGGTCCCGGCGGGGAGGCCGTTGGTGCGGGTGCAGTCCACCCGCAGGGAGGTGCCCTCCCCCAGGGAAATGCCCGCGCAGTCCGTGCCGCTCTCAAAGTAATTGGCGGTGCCGCCCTCGGGGAGGAGGGTCACGTCGTTGCCGCTCCCCAGGTAGAAGGCTCGCCCGGAGGTTACCCGGCAGGCTACGCCCCCCAGGGCCAGCTCAATCGGGCCGATGCCGTCCTCCAGGACGATCCTGCCGCTGAAGGGGGCCTGCTCCGCGTCCACGCCGGATCCGCCGGAGATGGCGGATACCTGCCCGGACAGGATGCGGAGAGTGTGGGAGCCCTCCTCATACACCCAGTCCTCCCCCGGCTCGCCGCCGGTGACAGTGAAAGGATTGGGGTACGGCTCGGCCTCCTCAAAGCCGCCGGCGCGCTGGTTCCAGTGGAGATAGGCGTACCGGGTCCGGAGACGGCCCATCCGGTCCCGGCCCCGGATGACCATGCTGTGGGCGGGGTAGCCCTGGTTGGAGAGGTCGCCCTTTGCCAGCCAGAGCCGCATGGCATGATCGCGGGTGAGAGACAGGCGGGAGCGCTGGCCGTCGATCTCCAGGGAGGTGATGGCGCGGAAGCCCGGCAGCAGCGTCTTCCAGACTACGTCGAAGGGCTGGAGGGCTTTCCCGCCGCTGTCGCGGACGGAGGACGCCCGGGCCATCAGGGAGGCGGGGCCGTCCAGCACCACGGGGACCGTCAGGGCGCCGGGGGCCTCCCCCTGCTGGGCGGGCTTGCCCAGCAGGACCGCCGCGCCGCCGGTGAGGCGCAGGAGGCTGTGGGCTCCGCCTTGGACGGCTCCAAGGCGGAGGAGGCCGCCGCCGTCCAGAACAAGGGTCGTGCTTTCGCCCAGACGGACCTCGCCCACTGTGTTTCCGCCCGCGCTGACGATATGGGCCGCGGGGGTATCAGCCGTCAAAGCGGAGATGACGGCATTCCGCAGGGTCACCGTGCCGGAGCCGGTGATCCGGACGGCCTGTTCGCCCTGGTCTGTTCCGATAACCGTCACATCCGCCGTGCCGCCGATGGTCAGTACGCCCTTGGCGTCCAGGGACACGCTGGAGAGGTCCCGGCCCATCACCTGTACGTTCCCGAAGGTCAGCAGGGATACGGGGGCCGTCTCCCGGGACCCCGGGAGGGGGGTGCTGCCCGTCAGGGCGGGGTCCGGTCCGGCGGAGGCCGGATCGGCCTCCGCGGCGGCTCCGGGGACCGGCAGAGCGGCCAGAAGGTCCATAAGCAGATCCGGACCCATCCCCTCGAAGGCCGCCGCCAGGAGGGTCAGCAGGGATTCCCCCTCCATCAGGGGGGATTCGCCGCCGGACAGGAGCAAATCGGTGAGGAAGTCCTCCATCCCGGGAATCTTGCCGGCGGTAAACTGCTCCTGAAAATCGGCAAGGCTGGTAAACTCGCCGCCCGTCAGCAGCTCCACCGCCTGGTCCAGAGGGACGCCGCCCTCCACCGTCACCAGCAGCTTCCGGAGGCCGTCCAGAGCCGAGGCGGGGTCCAGCGTCTCGGACTGCCCGCCGCCGGAGATTACCGCGCCCAGATACAAGGCGGCCAGATAGCCTACGGCGGCATTGTTCTCGGGTGAGCTGTTGGCGATGGCGGCCAGGATATCCGCCCCGCTGGCGGTCTTATCCAGCCCCAGGGCGGCCAGAAGGCGCTCCGGGGAGGGGATGGCCTGGGCAATGCCCTGCATCAGCCAGTCGGGGAGGGACTCCATATTGCCCGTGCCTTCGCCGGAGCCGGTGAAAAAGAGGGATTTGTCCCCGGCGGCGCTTTCAGCCATCCGGTCAAGGTCCTTCAGCAGGCGCTCCAGCTCCTTCTGGAGGGCGGCGCGGTCCTCCTCCCCGCCGGCCGCGGCCTTCTCCGCCAGCTCCGCCAGACGGCCCAGGCTCTCCTGGACCGCCGACAGTACGGACTCACCCGACTGGAGCGCCCGGCGGCTCTCCCGGGAGAGGGCCGCTGCCCGGACAGTCCCCGTCTTACTCTGCCGCATGGAGTCTGCGGCGGCGGCGCCTGCAGGTCTCTCCGCCTTCTGCGCGGAGGCGGTTTCGGGCTTTTTCTGCGCCTTGACCGTCCCCTGTTGCCGGAAGATGGCGGCTTCCTTTCTTCTGCCAATGGCCAGCTCATTCATTTCTGGAGCCTCCCTTCTGTCTGCGCTTGTTTATACTTGAATATCGGCAGGCCGGCGCAAAAGATAAGAAATGACGCCGGAAGGGGCGGAAGATGAAAAAAGGATTGTAATTTTCTCCCGGATGATATATACTAAGAGAGCGCAACTGATTTTATGAGGAGGTCTACCCATGAAGAGTTCCAGTACATGGCGCTTTGTGCTGAAAATCGTCGGGTTGTCTCTGGCCGCAGCGGGGCTGATCTGCCTGCTGGTCGGCTTCTGGGACAAACTGGCGGAGGACGCCGCCGCAGTAAAGGGCAAGCTGTCCGGAAAGGGCTGCTGCTCCGAGTTCGACGATTTTGACGACGATCTGCTGTGCGAGTAACCCGCAGATAACCAAAATGGATCAGGAAAAGCCGCGTCTCCGGTTTTCTGCCGGAGACGCGGCTTTTGTCAGTATTCGATCCCCTCTCTGGCGGAGACGCCTTTCTCGAAAGGGTGCTTGACCATTTTCATCTCGGTCACGTAGTCCGCCCGGTCCAGAAGGGCCCGGGAGGGATCCCGGCCGGTGAGGACGACCTCCAGAGGCTCCGGCTTGCCGTCCAGAAGGGACAGGAGGCGGGGCTCGTCCGTCATTCCGGTGGCGCAGGCCCCCAGGGCTTCGTCCAGGATGAGCAGGTCGAAGTCTCCGGCACGGCGAAACGCCTCCTCCAGAAGGCCGGAATAGTAGGCGGCGGCTTCCGATTTCTCCTCCGGGGTGAGGGTCCAGGTGAAGCCGAAGGTCCGGGTCTGGGGGATGACCTCGATGTTCGGCACATGGGACAGGGAGGCAAATTCGGAGCTCCTGCCGTCCTTGAGGAACTGGAGCAGCAGGACCTTCCGGCCGCTGCCCGCGCAGCGGACCGCCAGGCCCATGGCGGCGGTGGTCTTGCCCTTGCCGTCGCCGCAGTAGATGTGGATGAGTCCCGGCATGATTTTTACTCCTTTTTCAGCTTGATGGGGATAAACGCCTCCATCTGGGCCCAGCCCTGGGCCGCGATGACCTCCGGCGGCGTGATGATGTGGCCCATGGAGAGACGGCCGGGGCGCATATCCAGTTCCAGAACGTCCGACGCTTCGATGTACGCCATAGCCTCCTGATTGAGCCGGGCGTTGGTTTCCTCGTCGCCGTCGCGATAGGTATAGGTCACGTAGCAGCCGCCCTCGCAGTCCACTACCTCCCAGCCGCCGCTACATCCAGATGGAAAACACCCGCAGGACCTTCTCCAGTATTTTCTTGAACCGGGAACGCTTGGCCCAGGACTTGGGGTCCACCTGGCGGCTGCGGGACTGGATGTCCTCCATATCCCGCAGGACGTCCGCGATGACCGGCGCGCCGTAGAACACCACGCCGCACTCGCAGTGGAGCTGGAAGCTGCGGTAATCCATGTTGATGCTGCCCAGAATGGCGATCTCCCCGTCCGCCGTCAGGCTCTTGGTGTGGAGAAAACCGGGGGTGAATTCGTAAATTTTGACCCCGTGGCGCAGCAGCAGTTCGTAGTAGGACCCGGCCACGATCTGGGTGTACTTGTGGTCCGGGATGCCAGGCAGCATCAATCGCACGTCCACGCCGCTGCCGGCGGCCATGCACAGGGCGCGGACCATGCTGTCCTCCACCGCGAAATAGGGGGTGGTGAACCACAGGGAGCGGCGGGCGTTGGTGATGCACTGGAAGTACACGTCCTCCGCCGGGTTGTCCGGGTTGTTCATGGGGCCGTCCCCGAAAGGCTGGCACCAGCCCGGGGATTCCCGATCGTACAGAGGGCGGTAGTAGTCGTGCTCGTTGTGGAAGCGCTCCCCCAGCATCTCCCACATATGGAGAAACTGGGCGGTGAGACCCCAGGCGCCGGGGCCGTCCAGCAGCACGCCGCCGTCCTTCCACTCGCCGAAACGGCGCAGGATCCCCACGTATTCGTCGGCCACGTTCACGCCGCCGGTATAGGCGTACTGACCGTCTATGCAGAGGATCTTCCGGTGGTCCCGGTAGTTGAAGTACAAGCGGTTCACGTACTGATGGACCGGGTTGAAGACGCAGACCTCCATCCCCTCGGCGCGCATGGCTTCGATGGTCTCGTTTCGCATCCGGGTGATGTTGCCGAAGTCGTCGAAGACGATCTTGATCTCCACGCCGTGCCGGGCTTTTTCCGTGAGGATGGACTGCATCCGATCCCACAGTTTGCCCTCCGCCAGAATGAAGTATTCCAGGAAGATGAACCGCTCCGCCTTCTCCATCCGCCGGAGGGCGTCCTCAAAGAAGGCCGTGCCGGAGGAGAAATATGTGGCGGCCGTGTTCCGGTACAGCAGGAAATCCCGCCGGGTCAGCAGGCGGGCGGTCCGCTGCCAGTTGGGCAGGACCTCGCCCAGCCGCTCCTGGCCGGCGCTGGACTGGCGCAGCTCCATGCTCCGGCTGCCCGGCGGAGGCAGAGGCAGCAGGTTCAGCTTCTTGCTCTGGACGTTGCCGCCCCAGAGGACGTACAGCACCATGCCCGCCACCGGCACGGCCACCACCAGCAGCGTCCAGGCCAGCTTGTAGCTGCCGGGTGAGTCGCTGGACTGGATGTTTACCGCTGCGCCGATGGCGATGAGCTCCAGAAGGGCGAAAATAATGAAGGCATGGGACTGGAGGAAGTAGGTCAATATCACCACCGAGGCAATGTTCAACACCAGCAGAAGCAGCACCAGGGCAATCCGCAGGGAGGCGGAGATCCTTCTTTCTGTTGTCTGTTTAATCGTTCTCTTTTTCACGGTTCCGCTCCTTTTCCCGCCGAAGGGAGTTATACGATTTCTCGATCAAAAGCGCAGAAGCTGAAATTCCTTACGCATAACCAAGGAAATGCAAAATCGTATCCGTATATTTTTCTGCTTCTTCAATTCTTGGAAAGTGCCCGCTGTCTTCAAAAATTGCCTGCGTCACATTTTGCGCATGGTTCATGATGTACTCTATTTGATTCTTTGTACATACAGGATCATACGTTCCGTTGATCAGCAGCATCGGAACAGCGATCTTGGGGAGCATCGGCAAAAAATTGTCGGTCATCATCACCCTTTTGGGCAAAGGCGGCGGCTCCAGCAATTTCGTCAAATGCCGCTCTCCCTTTGCCCACATTTCATCCGCAATATCAGAGGTGTCCATGCTCCTCTCATATTCTTCAGGAGAAATGGCGTGCAGATAAAATCGCAGCTGCATGTCCGTGACATAGCCAAGCAGAGCGGATAGATCCCATACCACTTCCGCCTTGTCCTGATAGTCTGCCAGTTTGATTTTTTCGCACAGTTCGGCTGCCTGCGGGTCGTTCAGGCTGTTGATATGCCCGCTCAAATAATCGACGGTTGACTTTGCGGAATCCTCAAACCACAGCGAAGGACATTCCAGGATGATCTTTTGAATGGAGTTCGGATGGAGGTTTGCGTATAAAACTGCAAGCATGCCGCCGTAAGAATGACCAAGGATGCTCCATTTTTCTATGCCCAGGGATTTTCGCATTTCCTCGACCATTTCGATCTGGTATTCCATGCCGTAGCTTTCATTTTCGGCAATGGCGTCGGAGCGCAGCACGCCTAGCTGGTCAAACAGGACAACCTTCATTTTCTTGCTTAATGCCCGGGCCTGATTCTCAAAATCCAGGCAGCTTGCTCCCGGGCCTCCGTGAAGATACAGCAGAGTGTCGCTGTGTTCTGCGCCATAGATCTCATACCAGATCTTTTTGCCCCAAACAGTAACAAACATGCGAGCGGCCCTCCTTTTTGCCGGATCACGTCAGAAAAAGAATTATCCGTTTTTCTCCAGAAGGCCGTGCTTCACGTCCCACAGCTTCTGGGACAGGTCCACATAGTACTTATGGGGATTGTCAAAGCGCTTGACCTCCTCCCACAGCGTGTCCACCTGTTCCAGGCAGTACTTCCGGATGTCCGGCAGGGAGGGCAGATCGTAGACCAGCTCGCCGCCTTTGAACACCTGGACCTGAAGCTCCTTGGCGGTGAAGTTGTAGACCTCCTTCTTCTTCCAGGTGGCGTCCGGGTCGAAAATCACCAGAGGACGGCTGTCGTCTACCGTCTCGTCGTGGATGGTGAGGTAGTCGGCGATGGCCTTGCCGGTGTCGTTGCCGAAGAAGCGGTAGAGCTTCTTATAATGGGGGGTGGTGATCTTGGCCACGTTCTCGCTGATCTTGATCTTGGGGGTGATGGTCCCGTCGTCGTTCTCCACGGCCACCAGCTTGTACACTCCGCCGAACACCGGCTCGCTGCGGGCGGTGATGAGTCGTTCGCCTACGCCGAAGGCGTCGATCTTGGCCCCTTGAAGCAGCAGGTCCCGGATCAGCTCCTCGTCCAGGGAGTTGGAGGCGGAGATGGTGCAGGTCTCCCACCCGGCGGCGTCCAGCAGCTTCCGGGCCTCCTTGGTCAGGTAGGCGATGTCGCCGGAGTCCAGGCGGATGCCGCACTTGGTGATGCCCCGGGGTTTCAGCACCTCGTTGAAGGCCCGGATGGCGTCGGGGACGCCGCTTTTCAGAGTATTGTAGGTGTCCACCAGCAGCACGGCGTTGGTGGGGTAGATCTCGCAGTAGGTCTTGAACGCCTCGTACTGGCTGTCGAACATCTGAACCCAGGAGTGGGCCATGGTCCCGGCGGCGGGTACGCCGTAGAGCTGGTCGCTGATGGCGCAGGCCGTGCCGTGGACGCCGCCGATGTAGGCCGCCCTCGCGCCCACCACCGCGCCGTCCACCCCCTGGGCCCGGCGGGAGCCGAACTCCAGGACGGTACGGCCCTGGGCCGCCCGGACCACCCGGTTGGCCTTGGTGGCGATGAGGGACTGGTGGTTGATGGCCAGCAGGGCGTAGGTCTCGATGAGCTGGGCCTGGGAGGCCGGGGCCCGGACGGTGACCAGGGGCTCGCCGGGAAAGACCGGAGTGCCCTCGGGAACCGCCCAGATGTCGCCGGTAAATTTGAAGCTGCGGAGATAGTCCAGGAAGTCCTCCTGGAAGAGATCCTTGCTCCGGAGGAAGTCGATGTCCTCCTCGTCGAAGTGCAGATCCCGGATGTAGTCCACCAGCTGCTCCAGTCCGGCGGCAATGGCAAAGCCGCCGCCGTCGGGCACCCGGCGGAAAAATACGTCAAAATAGGTGATGCGCTCCTGCATCCCCTGGCGGAAATAGCCGTTGGCCATGGTCATCTCATAAAAGTCAAACAGCATGGAGAGGTTGAGCGGTTCTTTGCGTTTCATAGCATTGCGCTCCTTGTCTTCGTTACGTAGTGCGGGCAGAGGGCCCGTCCCCTTTATAGTATAACTTTTTCCCGGGATTTGCAACGTTGGAATTGACAATTCTTTCACTTTCTACTAAGATATAGGGACAGCCGGGGCCGTCCGGAGACCGCCCCGGGAGAGGAGAACCGCTATGTCCATTATTTTAGGCATTGATATCGGCGGCTCCACGACCAAGATCGTGGGGCTCCGTTCCGACGGGACCACCATCGCCATGCACCGGGTGCAGGCCCAGGACCCCATCACGTCCCTGTATGGGGCTATGGGGAATTTCCTGTTCACCAACCGCCTCCAGCTGGGAGACGTCAGCCGCATCGCTTTGACGGGGGTGGGGGCGTCCTATATTGACGAGGATATTTACGGCATCCCCACGGAGAAGGTGGAGGAATTCACCGCCGTGGGCGTGGGCGGTCTGGCCCTCAGCGGCCAGGACCGGGCCGTGGTGGTCAGCATGGGCACCGGCACCGCCTTCATCTGGGCAGAGAAGGGGAAGCCCGTGCGGCATCTGTGCGGCTCCGGCGTGGGGGGCGGCACCCTGGCGGGGCTGTGCTCCCGGTTGTGCGGCACCCGGAAGTATCAGCAGATCGTGAAGCTGGCCGCGGAGGGGGACGTGTCCCGGGTGGATCTGACCGTGGGGGATCTGACGCGGAACAGCCACCCGTCCCTGCCCTTGGATATCACCGCCGCCAATTTTGGCAACGTCTCCGACGACGCCACGCCCGGGGACTTCGCCGCCGGAGCGGTGAACATGGTATTGCAGTCCATCGGCACCACCGCCGTGATGGCCTGTCGGTTCTGCGGGTGCGAGACGGCGGTGCTGACAGGGTTTATGTCCAATCTGCCCCAGGCCCGGGAGTGCTTTGATCTGTTTACACGGCTGCATGGGATCCAGTTCGTTATTCCGGATAACGCTACCCACGCTACGTCCATCGGGGCGGCGCTGCATCTGGTGGAGTAAACGATGACATTGCAGGAGTTTTTTCGGGAGAATCCCGTGTGCGCGGCGGCCTTCTCCGGCGGGGTGGATTCCGCGGTGCTGCTGGCCGCGGCGGCGGCCTATGGACGGCGGACGGCGGCGTATTTTGTGCGGACGGCCTTCCAGCCTGGGTTCGAGCTGGTGGACGCACGGGAGACCGCCAGGATGCTGGGAGTTGATCTGCGGGTACTGGAAGTCGATATCCTCCGAAGCCCCGAGGTGACGGCCAATCCCGCGGACCGGTGCTACTACTGCAAGCGGGCGCTGTTTTCCCGGCTGCTGGAGGCGGCGGAGCAGGACGGGTTCCCGCTGGTGCTGGACGGGAGCAACGCCTCCGACGACGCCGGGGACCGGCCCGGGATGCGGGCACTGGCGGAGTTGGGGGTGCGGTCCCCGCTGCGGGAGTGCGGCATCGGGAAGGCGGAGGTACGGCGCATGGCCCGGGAGGCGGGGCTGGGCGTATGGGACAAGCCGTCCTATGCGTGTCTTGCTACCCGAATTCCGACGGGGACGGTTATCTCAGCGGAGGACCTGGCAAGGGCGGAGCGGGGAGAGGCGGCGCTGATGGCGCTGGGATTCTCCGATTTTCGCCTGCGGCTGCGGGGAGAGGACGGGCTGCTCCAGGTGCGGGAGGAGCAGTTTGAGCCGGCCCGGAAGCTGCTGCCGGAGATCCGGGATCGTCTGGCGGGGGATTTCCGGGAGGTGTCCCTGGACGAGACGGCCAGGATGAACCGGGAGACGTGACGGGTAGGAAAAGAGCGGTCCGATGGAGTCATCGGATCGCTCTTTTGGGCTTTATTGGGGGAGCGGAAAGCGAGAGCTGGGGGAGCAGCGTTCCGGCAGCGCCTATAAGCAGGAACAGGCCCGCGTGATACCGGACCGTCAGCGCCAGGGCGGCGAGAGTGAGCAGAGCGGCGCAGCACAGGCCCACCCGGCGGCACACCCGGTCCGCCGTGATGGGCTCCCAGAGCCAGCTCACCAGCAGGTGCAGCGCCCGGCCTCCGTCCAGAGCGGGCACCGGCAGCAGGTTGAAGCACCCCAACAGCAGGCTGGATCCCGCCGGGACGTACCAGCCCGCCGTCCGGGCAAGAAACAGCGCTAAGGCCAGGTTGACCGCCGGGCCGGCCAGGGTGCAGGCAATTTCCCGGGGGTAGGACAGACGGCGGGTATCCGCACAGATCTCCGCGCCGAAGGCGTTCAGACGCAGGCGTTCCACCTTCGCTCCCGCCAGCCGGAGGGCCAGCAGATGCCCCAGCTCGTGGCACAGCGCCGCCAGAAGCACCGCCGGCAGCGCCGGCCCGGCTCCGCCCAGCAGGGCAAGGGCAATGAGGGCCGCGAATCCCCAGCCCAGCTCCAGCTTACCCAACTTCCACATAGTAGATGGGGTTCAGGTACAACTCCCCGTCGTGAAGCTCGAAATGGAGGTGGGGGCCGGTGACCAGACCGGTATCCCCCACCTCTGCTATTTTCTCCCCCATGGCGACGCTGCCGGAGGAGGCGGTGATACGGCTGCAGTGGGCGTACAGAGTGATATAGCCCCCCTCGTGCCGGAGCATGACATAGTTGCCCAGGGTGCTGCTCTCCCCGGAGGCGTAGACCTCTCCGGCGGCAAAGGCCACCACGTCCGTGCCGATCTCCGCCGCCAGATCGACGCCGTAGTGGAATCGCTCCCCGCCCTCTACCGGATGTTCACGCCAGCCGAAGGTGGAGGTGAGGTGCCCGGAGACCGGGGTGCAGTGCGGAAAGCCCAGGTTGCGCTGTTCCAGGCTGGCGTTCTCCGGCAGGGCGGCCATGGTATAAAGCTGCCAGGCCTCCGCCGTGACGGCGTCGTCCTGCTCCGTTGGGGACGCTTCCGGGTTCTCCGGCGGCTGGGAAGCGCCCCCGTCTCCCGCTGGTTGGGCGATGGATCTGTCGGCGCTGTCAGGCGAGATCAGCAGCTCCCTTATTACCGCCTTGTCCGCCTCCGGCAGCTCCAGCGCGCCGTAACGGAGCAGCCGTGCTCCCGGGGCGGAAACATCTGAGGCGGCGCTGCTTGCAGGGCGCGGGTCCTCCTCCGGCCGGGCTTCCGTTTTGGGGACGGCCTCCGGGGCTGGTTCGCTCTGCTGCTCCAGGTCGGAGGTGGGGTTGAACACGGCGGTGTAGGCCTCCTGGAGAGAGTCGCTTACGGGGCGCTCGCCGCTGACGGCCCGGCCTACGGCGGCAAAGGCCTCCTGAAAATCCGCGTCCCGGCCGATGAGCTGCCGGGCGGATCCGGCCAGACGGTCCACCGCCTCGGGAAACAGGAGCTTCGCCGCTACCAGCAGGACGAACAGGACGCCGCAGACGATCAGCCGGATGGGCGTCTGGCTCTCCGGGCCGCCCCGGCGGCGGCTTCTGGTCCGGCGCAGCTGCTGGACGCGGCGGCGTTGAGCATTGGCAGATGACAAGACGATCCCCCCTTTTTGACGCTAGTTTATGCGGGAAGAAGGGGGGATATGTCTGGGCGAATCAAAAGTTGACGGGAACTCCCGGCGCTGTTTGCCGCGTCAGCGGCAAATGCGCGCTAAAGCCGCGCGCTTTGGGATTGTACGTTTTGGTAGATTATTTTGAGCGCGGCTTTTGGGGGATTTCGCGCCCGAGATTGTGTATGACCCCATGGACTCTGCGGCCTTTGTAGATTGTGCAATGACCCCATCGAGGGGTCATGCACAATTGAATTTTGCACGGCCACTCGATGTGGCCGTTGCAAAATCTTGGCCGGCGAAACTTTTAGTATGCGTTCTGCCGGGACATTGCTTCAGAGCAGGATGGGGACGGGGGCGTCGATGGTGAGGCTGTCCGGCGTGACCAGGCAGTCGTAGGCGTACACCCCTACCCCGTTTTCGGCAGCCTCCCGCAGAGCCGCGCCGAAGGCGGGGTGGGTGACGTCGTTGGGACGGAAGCGGGTAACGCCCTTCATCTGGACGACGAAGAACACCGCCGCCCGGTGGCCCTGCTCTGCCGCGCGCCGGAGGCCGTGCAGGTGCTTCACGCCCCGTTCGGTGGGGGCGTCGGGGAAACGGACCTCGCCGTCCTCCTCCAGGGTCACGCCCTTGACCTCCACAAAGATTTTGCCCCGTTCGTCTTCTAAAAGAAAGTCAAACCGGGAATCCTCCCAGGTGAACTCCGGACGGATGAGCGTCAGCCCCGGCAGAAAGTTCCCCCCGGCGGCCCACTCGCCGAAGACCTTGTTGGGGGCCTGGGCGTCCATATTGATGAGAAGGTTTCCCTTCTCTACGGCAATCAGGTCGTATTTCGTCTTCCGCGCCGGATTGGCGGAGGGCTCCAGATAGACCGGTACGCCGGGCAGCAGCAGCTCCCGGCAGCGGCCCGTATTCTTGACATGGCAGACCTCCGTATGGCCGTCCACCTCCACGTGGGCGATAAACCGGTTGGGCCGGGTCAGAAACCGGCCTCTTTCGACGGCTTGATAGCGCATTTCTTTTCTTCCCCCTCCAAGCAGACTGCTGCATTATCATATCACAGCGGGAGTGAAAAGGAAAGAGGTAAACCGGCTCGAAAACTTGTCGGAAATGTGCAGGGAAAGGTATTGAAATTTTCCGGGAAGTTTGCTATACTAAAGACAATTTCGCGCGCGTGAAAATCGTCAGGATTTTCACGAAATGGAAGGCGCGGTTTGCCCCGGTAAACCGCTAATTTGTAGAGAAGGAGGAGTCACCAAAATGGAACCGTCAATTCCGTTCGTCATTCTGATGGGTGTAGGAGTCGTCTTTATCGGCCTGATCTGCATCATTCTCCTCAGTATGGCTATGAGCGCCATCTGCAGGTCTCTGGGAGACAAGACGCCCGCTCCGGCCCCGGTTGCCGCGGCCCCTGCGGCCCCCGCAGCGCCCGCCGGGAACATCCCCAACCGCCAGGCGATGGTCGCGGCCATTGCCGTCGCCGTCGCTGAGGAAATGGGAACCGATCCCGCCGGCATCCGTATCCTGTCCATTAAACAACTTTAAGGAAAGAAGAGAGGAAAAGAGCTATGAAAAAGTATAAGGTAAATGTGAACGGTACGGTCTATGAAGTGACCGTCGAGCCCATGGACGGCGCGGCCCCGGCTGCCGCCGCCCCCGCTGCTGCGCCTGCTCCCGCTCCGGCTGCGGCTCCCGCCGGCGGCGAGAAGGTCTCCGCCCCCATGCCCGGCACCATCCTGGACGTGCGCGTCAGCAACGGCCAGACCGTGAAGAAGGGGGACATCCTCTTCATCCTGGAGGCCATGAAGATGGAGAACGAGATCATGGCGCCCTGCGGCGGCACCATTGCTTCCGTCAGCGTCACCAAGGGCGCGGCGGTGGATTCCGGCGCTCTGCTGTGCGTGATCGGCTAAGGCCGGTACGCTGGGAGGAATATTAAATGGAAGCTATCATGAATTTTATTCAGGCGACCGGCTTCTATCAGATCGCCACGGGGGACTGGAAGGTCTTGATCATGATGATCATCGCCTTCGTTCTCCTGTACCTGGCGATCGTGAAGAAGTTCGAGCCCCTGCTGCTGCTGCCGATCGCGTTCGGTATGCTCATCACCAACCTGCCCGGCGCGGAGATGTACCACGAGATCCTCTTTGCCGGAGGACACGTCAACTGGGAGTTCTTCGGCGGCTCGCCCATCACCCAGGAGTTTATGGACCATCTCCGGGAGCTGGGCGTGTCCGAGGCCGTGCGGAATACGGCGCAGGTGGGCCAGTCCATCTCCGTGGGACTGCTTGACGTGCTGTATCTGGGCGTCAAGCTGGGCATCTACCCCTGCCTCATCTTCATGGGCGTGGGCGCGGGCACCGACTTCGGCCCCCTGATCGCCAACCCCAAGACCCTGCTGCTGGGCGCCGCCGCCCAGCTGGGCATCTTCATGACCTACGCCGGCTGCCGCCTGTCCGGCCTGATCCCGGGCTTTGACGGCTTCACCGCTGCTGAGGCCAGCTCCATCGGCATCATCGGCGGCGCGGACGGCCCCACGGCCATCTTCGTCACCAGCCGCCTGGCCCCCCATCTGCTGGGGCCCATCGCCGTGGCGGCGTACAGCTACATGGCCCTGGTGCCGGTCATCCAGCCCCCCATTATGCGGGCGCTGACCAGCGAGGAGGAGCGGAAAATCGTCATGCGGCCCCTCCGTCAGGTGTCCAAGCGGGAGAAGATCCTGTTCCCCATCGTGGTTACCGTGTTCGTGGCCCTGCTGGTGCCCTCCGCCGGTCCCCTGATTGCCTGCCTGATGCTGGGCAACCTGTTCAAGGAGTCCGGCGTTGTGGAGCGCCTCAATAAGACCGCCCAGAACGAGCTGATGAATATTGTCACCATCTTCCTGGGCATCTCTGTGGGCGCTACCGCTACGGCCACCACCTTCCTGTCCTTCCAGACCATCGCCATTATGCTCATGGGCGTGGTGGCCTTCGGATTTGGTACCGCAGGCGGCGTGCTGCTGGCCAAGTTCATGAACCTGTTCCTCAAGGAGAAGATCAATCCCCTTATCGGCTCCGCCGGCGTGTCCGCCGTGCCTATGGCGGCCCGTGTGTCTCAGGTGGAGGGCCAGAAGGCCAATCCCGCCAACTTCCTGCTGATGCACGCTATGGGGCCCAACGTCGCTGGCGTCATTGGTTCCGCCATCGCCGCCGGTGTGCTGATGGCTCTGTTCGGTTAATGGTTCTCAGCGCCGCTGCGCGGCGCATGGCAAACGGTTTCGTTTCGGAGGCCCGGGGGCTTCTCGCCCCCGGACCCCGCGCCTACTTTTGCCGCGCGGCAAAAGTAGGCAAAAACGCGCTTAAACCTGCGGTTTAAGAATCCCTTCTCGGTCCCGCCTGACGGCAAGGGACCTCGGCGAGGGGTTTGCGGACATTGGGATAAAATGAAGAGTTGCGGTGCCACGTGAACTAACGGTCCTTCGGGCATCTGATCTAGTGGACTGGTAGTTGACCAACTCAGCCTGTCGGCCTTTCAAAGGGGTAGAGCCATCTACGGGGATTTTGATCTAACGGAACATTTTCCCCCAAGCACCCTTTGCAGGGACCTTCGTGCCGCGTGCCGCGCGGCAACCAGTACCCTCGATAGAACCGTGCGCAGAAGTAAGCACCGGCATCGGCAAAATGCACCGGAGATAGACCGGTAATCTTAAGGTCGTAGCGAAACTAATAACCCCCGTAATGAAGGAGGATTCTCAAGGAACTACGTTCCTTGAGCGCTCTTTTGGTACTTTTCCCGCGCGGGAAAAGTACACCCCCGTCTCCGCCCCGTGGGGTGGGAAAGCCCCCGCCGCCGCGCAGCGGCGGCAAAAAGAAAGGAGTGTTTCAATGGAAACAATGGAATTTCTGTCTAAGAAACCCCTCTTAATTACTGATACCATCCTCCGCGATGCCCACCAGTCCCAGGCGGCCACCCGTATGACCATCGAGGACATGCTCCCCGCCTGCGAAATCCTGGACTCCATCGGCTATTACTCCCTGGAGTGCTGGGGCGGCGCTACCTTCGACGTGTGTATGCGCTTCCTCAACGAGGACCCCTGGGAGCGCCTGCGGACCCTGCGCAAGCACCTGCCCAACACCAAGCTGCAGATGCTCTTCCGCGGCCAGAACATCCTGGGCTACAAGCACTACGCCGACGACGTGGTGGATGCCTTCTGCCGCAAGTCCATTGAGAACGGCATCGACATCATCCGCATCTTTGATGCGCTTAACGATGTGCGCAACCTGGAGCAGGCCATCAAGTCCACCAAGAAATATGGCGGCACCGTGGAGGCTACCCTCTCCTACACCATCTCCCCCATCCACAACGAGGACTACTTCGTGAAGATGGCCAAGGAGCTGGAGCAGATGGGCGCGGACACCCTGTGCATCAAGGACATGGCCAACCTCCTGCTGCCCATGGACGCCTACTCCCTGGTCAAGCGGCTCAAGGAGAGCGTCAAGATGCCCATCCATCTGCACACCCACAACACCACCGGTACTGGCGACATGGTATACCTCATGGCCGCCTATGCCGGCGTGGATATTGTGGACACCGCCCTCAGCCCTCTGGCCAACGGCACCGCACAGCCCTCCACCGAGTCCCTGGTGGCGACCCTCCAGGGCACCGTCCGGGATACCGGGCTGGATCTGAACAAAATGAGCGACGCCGCCGTCCACTTCCGGAAGGTGGCCCAGCGCTTGAAGGACACCGGCGCTCTGGATCCCAAGGTGCTGAACGTGGACACCAATACCCTGCTCTACCAGGTGCCCGGCGGAATGCTGTCCAACCTGATCAGCCAGCTCAAGCAGGCCGGTAAGGAAGACAAGTACTACGACGTGCTGGCGGAGATCCCCCGGGTCCGCGAGGACTACGGCTATCCCCCGCTGGTGACTCCCTCTTCTCAGATCGTGGGTACCCAGGCCGTGATGAACGTCATCATGGGCGAGCGGTACAAGACCTTTACCAAGGAGTCCCGGGCCGTCCTGAAGGGCGAGTACGGCGCTCTGCCCGGCAAGGTCAACGAGAAGGTCCGGGAGAAGGCCGGCATCAAGCCCGATGAGGTCATTACCTGCCGTCCGGCGGACCTGCTGGAGCCGGAGCTGGAGAAGTACAAGGCCGAGTTCAAGGACCTGGCCAAGAGCGAGGAGGACGTGCTGAGCCTGGCACTCTTCCCTCAGGTGGCCCCCAAGTTCCTGGCCTGGAGAGACGGCCCCCACGATGAGCCGAAAGCCGCTCCCGCCCCTGCCGCCAAGCCCGCCGCCGATCCTAACGCTGTGCGCGAGCTGTACGTGGACGATAAGAGCATCTAATTGGATAAAGAAACAGGGAGGACCGTCCTGTGGACGGTCCTCCCTCTGCGTGTCAAAAAAGTGGCTGCGCCACTTTTTTGAGAAAGGGGTCCGGGCCGAGTTCGGCCCGCAAAGTACTTTTTCGAGGTACACGCCCCCGAAAAAGTGATTATAGTAAAACCAGTTGAAAAGAGGTGAAGAAGGGAGTAGAATGGGGGCATGAGCTATTCAAAAAAATATAGGGAACGGACAATCGAATACAGGCAGGCGGGGCACAGCTTGGA
>JAETNP010000040.1 GCA_021768185.1 Oscillospiraceae bacterium | reverse complement strand
CTGTTATTGTCTGGCGCAAATTCTTGCGCGTTCATTGCTAATTGGGACTTCTTTCCACTTCACTGGCGCAAATCTTTCCTCTGCGCTCCTTTAGTTATTTACGGATAGGCTCTAAGTCTCCAAAATCCCCATCCGGGAAAGAGCTGTTCAGTTCCGCCCTTCTGCGCCGGAAGTTCCGGGAGCTCAACGGCGAGTTTGGCCGGGTGTGCCCGGTCTGCGCCCGGGATGTTTATTTTTCGGAATGGGAGGGCGACGTTGACCACTATTTCCCGAAATCTGCTCACCCGGCACTGACATTCCACCCATATAACCTGCTTCCCACCTGCGCCGACTGCAACGGGCCCAAAAACAAATTCTTCAAGGACCCCATTGACCGGAAGGACGTTGGGGCAGGGGAGCTGAGGACCGTGTTTCTCCCTTACCTGCGGGCCGCTTCCCAGGAGGTGGAGCTGGATGTAGTGGAGAGCCCTGACGTTGAGCTTGATCTGAAGATCGCCATAAACCCGGGTCCCGGGGGAGACCGATGGACCCGGAAGCGGATTGAAAACATGGACCGGCTGTACAATCTATCCAGCCGGTGGAGCGGGATTCTGGAAGGGACTTACGAGGATATAGAGACCGAAGGCCGGCAAAAACGAGCGGAGGGCGTCACTCCGGAGGAGTGGCCTGTGGTTCTGCGGGAAATCCTGAGCGCCGCTGCCAAGAGCACGGGTGGGCGTTCGGATTTCATCAAGGGGGTATACTGCTCCTGGCTGCTGGAGCGGAGTGACGCGAAGCTTGTGGAGATATTTCCCTATCAAACGCTGAGCCTGCCGCCGGAAGAGGCGTAATATTACTTCCGAAAGAAAGGCCGGAAGTAATATTACGCCATGTTTTTCGGTTGCCGCCGTAAACGGCGGCGAGCAAAACGGCTTAAATCGAATGTATTATTTCCGAATTTTACATTCGGAAATAATATCTCGATAGCTATCGCCGGCAGCCCTGTGCGGGGGAAGGGGGAGGTTTACAAGAGGAAGACTACACCGCTCCCCACTCGAAAAAATCAGGGTAACGCCGCGTCCTTTTTTGCATATTGCTGTATTTTTGGGGCGGATTTTGTAGAGAATCCCGATTGACAAGCGATACCGGGCAGTTATATAATAGTCCCATCTTGAATACGTTTTCATAATAAGCGAATGTTGACAGAGAATAAATCTGTTTGATTTGTTTTTATTGACGAAAAAGGCACGAAATATGCTGGAAATCAGAAAGACTTATAGAGATATTGACGAATAATTTGCACGAAAGCGCCGCAGGAAATGAAAACGTATATATTCAGCGCCAGCAATGGAGGAGTATCGGCCTATGTATGATGGAACGCAGCTCTGGGGTCGGCTGGTCCCTTTGCAAATGGAGCGGTTTGAGATCGGCGGCAGAGGTTATGACGCCTACACGGGGATTCCCGCCAGCTTATACGCGGCACTGGAGAGGTCTGCCGCCGCCTATCCGGATAAAGCTGCCATAGTGGACGACGACGGGACGGAAGTAACCTACAGCCGCTTTCTGGAACTGACCAATCAGTTTGCCGCCTATCTCCAGACGGAGCTGTCCATTAAGAAGGGCGACCACATCGCGCTGATGCTCTATAGCGGCGGGGCGTTCTGTGTCTCCTTTCTGGCGGCGGTGAAGCTGGGGGCTGTTGCGCTGCCGCTGCCCTCCAAATTCCGGCAGGGGGAAGTGCTGGCTCTCCTGGAGAAGTCGGACCCGGCGCTGATTATCTGTGATGAAGATTTTGCGGAGTGGATGGCCCCTCTTACCGCCCGCTCGTGTAAATTGCTCAGGACAGGGCATCTGGCTGCGTCTCTGGAAAAATTTAAAAGCGCGGAATTGACGGAAAGTCCTGCAGCACAAGGGAGTGAGCCGCTGGACCCGGTGATCCTGATGTATACTTCGGGGACTACTGCGCTGAGCAAGGGCGTTCTTCTCTCTCATTTCAATGTGATGCACGCGGTTGAGACGTACCGGATTTTGCTCAACATTACCCCGGAGGACCGGACGGTCATCGGAGTTCCCATTTACCATGTGACGGGTCTCATCGCATTGCTGGGTCTGTTCCTGTATGCGGGCGGTACCACGTATCTCCATAAGAAATTTGACGCCGAACGAATATTGCAATGTGTCCTGAAGGAGAAGATTACCTTTATGCACGCATCCCCAACGGCGTACACCCTCCTGCTCAAGGAGCGGGAGGCATATCCCGCGCTTTCCTCCCTGAGAATGCTTGCCTGCGGCAGCAGCTACATGCCCCCTGAAAAAATCCTGGCAATCCACGAATGGCTGCCGGATGTCGATTTTCGGACGGTCTACGGAATGACGGAGACCTCTTCCCCCGCCACTGTTTTTCCCAGCAACACTGCTGAAAACGATTACATCTGCTCCTGCGGTCTGCCGGTACCGGGGCTGCTGGTCCGCATTGTGGACAAGAACGGCGCGGAAGTGTCCAACGGAGAGGTAGGGGAGGTGCAGATGAAGGGCAGCGTTATCCTGCGGGAGTATTACCATCTGCAAACGCCGGATCTAACCGAGGACGGGTGGCTCTCTACCGGGGACGTGGGCTATTTTAATAACGAGGGATACCTCTTCCTGTCTGACCGAAAAAAGGATATGATCAATCGCGGCGGCGAAAAGATATGCAGCTACGACGTAGAGTACGAACTGTACCGGTTCCCCGGCGTAGAAGAAGCAGCGGTAGTGGGAATTTCTGATTACGTATACGGAGAGGCCCCGGCGGCGGCGGTCGTGTGGAGACAGGGCGCGCCGGAGCTGACCGAAGCGGAGCTGCGGGCCCGTCTTCTGGAAAAAATGGCCCGCTACAAGGTGCCGGTTCAGATCCTCTCTGTGGAGCGGCTTCCGGTCACGCCCAACGGAAAAATCGACAAGAAGCAAATCAGAGGCTGGTTCAGCCAAAAGGAGCAGAGATGAGAAAGCCTGTATTTATGAGCGGGGAAGAGGCGGCCCGCCTGATTGAAAGCAATAAGACCATTGCCACCATTGGCATGACCCTTGTTTCTTCCTCGGAGACGATCTTAAAGGCTCTGGAGGCGCGGTTCCTGGAGACCGGGGAGCCGAACCATCTGACCCTTCTGCACTCCTGCGGACAGAGCGACCGGGACAGGGGGATACAGCATTTTGCCCACGAGGGAATGTTGGAGAGGATTGTGGGCGGCCACTGGGGGCTTCAGCCCAAGATCATGGAACTGATCGCCGGGAACAAGCTGCTGGCCTATAACTTTCCCCAGGGACAGTTTGCCCAGCTGTACCGCAGCATGGCGGGCGGGGAGCCCGGAAAGATCACGAAGGTGGGCCTCGGCACCTTCATCGATCCCCGTCAGGAGGGCGGGAAGATGAATGAGGTCACAAGGGCTGCGCCAGACCTCATCGACGTGGTGACAATCGGGGGTGAGGAGTATCTGTGCTACAAACCGATCCCCATTGACTACTGTATCATCCGGGGCACCTGCATCGACGAAAACGGAAACCTCTCCACGGAGGAGGAGGCCATGAATCTGGAGGTCTTCTCGGCGGTCATGGCCTGCAAGAAGTTCGGCGGCACGGTGATTGCCCAGGCCAAATACAAGGTGGCGGCCAATACGATCCACTGTAAGCAGGTGACGGTGCCCGGCGTGTTTATCGACGCCGCCGTGATCTGTCCGAACCCGGAGGAGGACCACCGTCAGACCCACAGCTTTGCCTTCCATCCGGCCTACTGCGGTAATATCCGTCTGCCGGAGACGGGAGAGGGGGGTATCCCTCTGACGGTGCGCAAGGTCATCGGCCGGCGGGCTTTGATGGAGCTGAGGCGGAACGACATCCTGAACGTGGGAACGGGCATTCCCAACGACGTCATCGGTCCCATCATCGCAGAAGAGGGGATCTCCGATGACGTGACCATCACCGTGGAATCCGGCATATACGGCGGTGTTCCCATGGGGGGAATTGACTTCGGCATCGCGAAAAACAATTTTGCTCTGGTCCGGCATGACGACCAATTTGACTTCTACAACGGGCAGGGGGTGGATGCCACCTTCATGGGCGCGGGGCAGATCAATGCGGACGGCAGCGTAAACGCCACACGGCTGGGACCCAATCCCACGGGCGCCGGCGGCTTCATTGACATCACTGCCAATGCCAGGCACGTCGTATTCTGCTCCACCTTTACCGGCAAGGGGCTGGAGTGTTCCTTTGAAGGGGGACGGCTGCAGATTTTGCGGGAGGGCAGTTTGATCAAGTTTGTCAAGAACCTGCAGCAGGTTTCCTACAACGGCTGTATTGCACGGAGGAAGGGGCAGCGGATGCACTGCATAACGGAGCGGGCGGTATTTGAGCTCTGCCCGGAGGGGCTGGTTCTGACCGAGCTGGCGGAGGGAATTGATCTGAAGACCCAAGTATTGGACCTGATGGAATTCAAGCCGATTATCAGCAAAGATCTGCGGGTCATTCCGCCGTGTATTTACCGGAAGGACGGGCCTTTTGGGCTGAAGGCCATGCTGGTACAGGGGGCTGACAGCCCGACTTGCAGAAAGGGGGAATCCATATGAAAATGGATAAGGTTGTGATCGTATCCGGCGTACGCTTGCCGGTGGGCTCCTTTGGCGGCAGTCTGAAGGGGATCAGCGCCATCGACATGGGCGCTATGGTAGTGCGGGAGGCAGTCCGAAGGGCGGGAATTCCGCCGGAGACAGTTGACGAGGTCGTGGTCGGACAGGTAGGCCAGATTGCGGAGTGCGGCTTTGTGGCCCGGGCGGTCAGCCTGAAGGCCGGGCTGCCCAAGGAGACCACTGCTTACTCCGTTAACCGCCAGTGCGGCTCCGGCCTGCAGGCCATCGCGGAGGCGGTCATGGCGATTCGGACAGGCGGAGCCGAAGTCGTGGTGGCCGCTGGCGCCGAGAACATTTCCCAACTGCCTTACTATGTCAAGGACGCCCGCTGGGGGGCCAGAATGGGCCATAAATCTTTCGAGGACGGCGTGATCGACATTCTGACCTGGCCGTTGAACAACAGCCACAACGGCGTGACGGCGGAGAACGTGGCCAGCCGTTTCCGCGTCACCCGCCTGGAGCAGGATCAGTACGCGCTGGAAAGCCACCGCCGGGCGGTGGAGGCCATCCGGGCGGGCAGGTTCCGAGAGGAGATCCTGCCTGTGGAGCTGAAAGACCGGAAGGGCAATGTGACAGTATTCGACACGGATGAGGGGCCCAGAGACGGCCTGACGCTGGAAAAGCTGTCCCGTTTGAAGCCCTGCTTCGTGCAGGAGAACGGCACCGTAACCGCCGGCAATTCCTCCAGCCTGAACGACGGCGCGGCGGCGGTGGTGGTCATGTCCCGACGGAGGGCGGAGGAGCTGGGCGCTGTGCCGGTGCTGAAGGTGGAGGGCTTTGCCGCAGCAGGCCTGGAGGCGGAGATCATGGGCTACGCCCCCAAGCTCTCCAGTGAGAAGCTGGCGCGCCGGCTGTCCCTGGATCTGCGGCAGATCGACATGTTCGAGATCAACGAGGCCTTTGCCAGCCAGGCCTATGCTGTCCGCCGGGACCTGGACCTGGACCCGGAGCGGGTTAATATCTACGGCGGCGGCATTTCCATCGGACACCCCATCGGCGCTACAGGCTGCATTCTGGCAGTCAAGGTGCTCTACGAGCTGGCGAGAACGGATAAAAAGGACGCAATGATCAGCATGTGCATCGGCGGCGGCCAGGGTATATCAATGTACTTCAGCAAGTGCTGACACATCAGGCGTCAGTCGGATAAGAAAAGGAGGCGTTCAGATGAAATTGGACCAGTTGGAAACGGTGGCTGTCATCGGTGCGGGCGATATGGGACACGGCATCGCCCAAGTGGCACTGATGGCGGGATACCGTGTGAATCTTTGTGACGTCAAGGAGGAATTCGTTGCCCGGGGCATTTCCAGAATTTATGCCAGCCTGGACAAGCTCAGCGCCAAGGGGAAGATCAGCCCCGCTCTGACCGGCAGCATCAAGGGCGGACGGGTGAAGGGGTTCACGGAGATCGAGGCGGCTGCTGCGGATGCGCAGCTGATTATTGAGGCAGTGCCGGAGCGGGTGGACATTAAGAGAAGCGCCCTGGAGCGCATTTCCGCCGCCTGCCGGGAGGATGCGGTGATTGCCACCAATTCTTCCACCATGAGCATCACAATGCTGGCGAAATTTGTCCGCAGACCTGGCAATATGGTGGGAATGCACTATTTTAACCCCGCTGTGCTGATGAAGCTGGTGGAAGTGATCTGCGGCGATGAGACCACGCCGGAGACGGCGGACTTCGCCCGTGCCTATGCGGAGCGGGCGGGGAAGACGGTGGTAGTGGCGCGCCGGGACCGCCCGGGGTTTATTGCGAACAGGATTGTGGCCCCGGTGGTGGTGTACAATGGCCTTTGCATTGACCGGGACGGCATCACTCCCACTGACATTGATCTCTCCATGATGAAAAACGGTCAGAAGATGGGCCCCATGGAGCTGGCCGACTACACGGGCGTTGACGTTACTTCCTTCTGCCAGGACTACTACCACGAGCACCTCTCTCCCGAATACGGTCCGTCGGAGACGGCCCGCAGGCTGCTGTCAAAGGGCTGCCTGGGCAAGAAAACCGGTCAGGGCTACTACACCTGGCCGGAAACCGGACGGCCGGAGCTGGACGAGAGCTTGTATACGGGGAAGTATGACCCGGATATTCCAAATTTCATCCAAGCGAACGAGGCCTGCCGCCTGTTTGAGGAGGGGGTCTGTTCCCTGGAGGAGTGCGATACGGCGATCGAGCTGGGGTACAACATGAAGGGCCCCGTCTCCTACATCCAGTCGTTTTCCCCGGAGGCCGTGGCCGAGGCGCTGCGGACCGTGGCCGCCCATTTTTCCAAGGATATCTTTCTTCCAGCAGAGACCATTATTTCCGGAAAATACCGCCGCTTGTAGCGGACCGCAGGGGGCCGGCAGGGGGAATTGTTTTACTTGTGCTACTGTACGAATCATGCTATAATTCTACAAAAATACGTGTGCATTCTGTTAGCGTATTTTGTATTTTGATTTGAACGGCGGGAGAGACAATGAATTACCCTAACGTGCCGACATCCAAGGATGTCGCCCTTCTGGCGGGCGTTTCCCAGGCAACGGTGTCCCGGGCGTTCTCCAGCAGCGCAAACCTTGCGCCGGAAACCCTGCGCCGGGTCATGGAGGCGGCAAATGCGCTGAACTACCGGCCCAACGCCCTGGCGCGCAGCTTGGTATCCACCCACAGCAACATCATCGGCGTTGTAAAGGGACACACCCGCAACGTCATGTTCTCCGAGCTGCTGTCGGAGATCGTCTATGGACTGCAGCGGGCGGACAAGCGGGTCATCTACTTTGAATCCGAGGAGAACGACTCCATCGACAGTCTGACGGATAAAATTCTGCAGTACCAGATCGAGGGGTTGATCCTGATGTACGTGAACCTGACCTCAGAGCTGACGGAGAGCTGCCGGCAGCGGGACATCCCTGTTCTGCAGATGCACCGCTATTCCACGGGGCTGCGGACCAACGCCGTCCTGCCGGATAACTACCAGGCGGCGGCGGAGGCGGCAGCGTTCTTTGTGGAGCGTGGTTTTCGGAATTTCGTCTATCTGGGCGGCGAGATCAACTCATCGTCCAACATGGAGCGCCAGCTGGGATTCTTGAAGCGGCTGAAGCAGCTCGGTTTTGGCAGTCCCATTGTCCGACATGGACTGTATACCTATGAGTTCGGACAGAAGGCCATGCGTGAGCTGGCGCCGGCCCTTCCGCTGCCATGTGCCATTCTCTGCGGCAATGATATGATCGGCTGCGGCGCGATTGACGTGCTGAAGTACGAGTATAAGCTGGAGATCGGGAAAGATGTGGCGCTTATTGGCTTTGACAACATCTTTATGGGCGGTCTGCCCCCTTACTCGCTGTCCACATTCACGCAGCCCATCGCCGAAATGGCCCGGGATGGTCTGGCCCTGCTGTTTGCGAATATCGAGGACCACAAAATGGCGCCGGTGACCCGCCGGTATCCCTTATCCTTTATCGAACGTGAATCCACCGGAAAAAAATAAGGAGGACCATATGAAATTCTTACGAGAGAGCGAATCCCCCCGCGATGAGTTTGAGGCCCCTTACAAGCGGACCATCACCCACATCGCCGCCCCCTGGACCTGTGGATCGAAGCATGTATGGCTGGGGACCTGTGCATACCCCCCGGGCTTTACCAGCAATCCCCACGCCCACGACACTCAGGAGGAGACCTTCTACTGCATCAGCGGCAGCGGACAGATCAAGGTGGACGGCACGGTGTTCGATGTTGGCGTAGGCGACGCCGTGTTTGTAGAGCCGGGCGAAGTACACCAGTGTCTGAATCTCTGCGGCAAGGAAGACTTTAAAGTGGTCTCCGTTGTAACGCCGCCTTTCTCACGTGAATCTTTTCAGAAGGACCATACACCAAAGAGCTAATTTTTTTCGAGAATAAGAATACGTATTCATCCTGCAAGAGAAACACAAAGAAACTTCGCCTAATCGGTTGACGTATGTGCGCATATAAGTGCAGGAAAAACTTGGCTGTGTTTGTAAATATTGCTGATTTTTCAAGAGTGTCAGGGGATAATCCTGCAGCCCCAGCAATAAAATTGTGAAAGCGTATGCGCATCGACGGCCGACAGACGATCCCCAAATGGCCGGGAGAAACCGCTCCGTTTTCTTCCTGGCGAAAAGGTATAAGGAGGTTCCTATGGCGGACAAACTAACAACCAATGCGGAAAGCGTGGGCAAAAATGCAATAGGAAGGGACATGCTCTTGCGAATCATAAAGAAATCCGGATTGGTTCTGATCCTGTTGGCCTTGATGATTCTGGCCACGATCCTCTCCCCTAAGTTTCTGACCTATAAAAACTTGTTCAATATTCTGCGGCAGATTTCCATCCTCGGTGTCCTGGCGGTAGGAATGACATTCGTGATTATCAGCAACGGCATTGACCTGTCCGTGGGCAACGTGTTGTCGCTGTCCTGCGTGCTGGTGCCTCTGGTGGCTCCATTGGTGGGGAACAACTTGATTTTGATCTGTCTGATCTCCATCCTGGTGGGCGCAGGCATGGGCACCTGCACCGGTACCCTGGTGTCCTACGGCGGGATGCAGCCCTTTATGGCGACCTTCGGCATGTCCACTATCGCCCAGGGCCTGGCGTTTCTGCTCAGCGACGGCCGGCCCATTATTCTATCCGATTCCCGCTGGACCGCTTTTGGGAACGGTTCCACCCTGGGACTGCCCAACCTGGCAATCATTTTTATTCTGATCGTACTGGCGGGACAGTTCGTCATCTCCAAGACCGTCTACGGCGTGAACACCTATGCCATTGGAAACAACGATACTGCCACCAAGCTCTGTGGAATCAATACCCGCCGGACGCGGATGATTGCCTATATCATCAGCGGCTCCCTGGCGGCGGTGGGCGGCCTCATGATGACGGCCCGTGTGGGCGTGGGCGACCCCGGCATCGGCAGCGACTATGCCCTGGATGCCATTGCTTCCGTCATTGTTGGAGGCACCCGGATGGGCGGAGGCTATGGCAGCGTGTTCAAGTCCCTGCTGGGCGCAGCCCTGATTGGCATTCTGAACAATGTCTTCAACCTCCTGGGTATTTCCGCGTATCCCCAGATGATCTTCAAGGGTTTGATCATTATCTTTGCCGTCCTCATGGGACAGAAGAAGAGATAATGCTTGAACATATTTTAATTTGAATGGAGGAAAACGAATGAAAACGAAACTGACGGCGCTGCTCCTGACACTGCTGATGTGTATGGCCCTGGTGGCCTGCGGTCAGCCGGCCGAAAACAACGACCCCGCTCCCGCCCCCTCGCAGCCCCAGACCCCGGCGGAGAACTCCTCCGATGGAGAGACCAAGGACCTCGCTTCTCTCAAGGTCGGCTTCGCCCAGGATACGCTGAACCAGCCCTGGCGGAGCAATCAGGCGGATTGTGTGGTGTCGGAGTTCGCAAAGTACGGCGTCACCTGTACCGTCACGGACGGCCAGGGAAGCGCGGAGACCCAGACCGCCAACATTGAGGATATGGTGGCCGGAGGCCTGGACCTGCTGATGGTGAGTCCTGCTCAGGAAGCGGCCCTCACGCCGGCGGTCAGCGCGGCTTACCAGGCGGGCATCCCCGTGGTTTGCATTGACCGGGGCATCACCTCCAACGACTTCTCCTGCTATGTCCACGCCGACAACTATGCTATTGGCGGCATGGTAGCGGACTGGGTGGCAGAGAAGCTGACCGAGAAGTATGGTGAGGCCCAGGGCAATGTGGTGGTCCTGGAGGGCGTGGCCGGCGCGACTACCACAGTCCAGCGGGGCACAGGCTTCACGGAGCGGCTGAAGGAGGCCTATCCGAACATTAAGATCATTGCCAGTCAGCCTGCGGACTTCAACCGCGCCACGGCCATGACTATCATGGAGGACTTCCTGCAGACCTATGACAACATCGACATCGTCTTCACCCACGCCGACGAATCCACCATGGGCGCGATCCTGGCCATTGAGAATTCCGGCCGCCGGGATGAAATGCTCATCTGCAGCGTCAACGGTACTACCGAAGGCATTGAGGCGATCCTGGACGGCCGCATGGATATGACCGTCATGTATACCAACGCTTCCGGTCCGGGCGTGGAGATGGCAGTGAAGATCCTCAATGGCGAGAGCGTACCCAAGAATATCACCATCGATCCCCTGGTTATCGACACCAGCAACGCGCAGGAATACTATACGGAGGGAACTTACTCCCCCGATCCCATTTCTCTTGAGAACTCCACCTATGTGGAGAGCGATACCTACATCACGGAGGGATGAGAGACTCTGTATAGCGTCTATGGAAATGGCGGTCCTGCCCCGCGTCTGCGGGGCAGGACCGGGAAAAACAGGAGCGGACTATGGCACTATTACAAGTTGAGAATATCTGCAAATCCTTTCCCGGCGTAAAGGCGCTGGACAACGTATCGCTTGTCTATGAAAAGGGCGAGGTACACGCCATGGTGGGGGAGAACGGCGCGGGGAAGACGACGCTGATGCGGGTCATCACTGGCATCTACGCTCAGGATGGGGGCTCCATCTACTTTGAGGGTGAGAAGGTGAAATTCCATACCACCCGGGAATCCCAGGACAGGGGCATTGCCATCATCCATCAGGAACTGAACATGCCGGTGAACCTGTCCATCGCTGAGTACATGTTCCTGGGCCGGATGCCGGCCACAAGGCTGGGCATTGTCAGACGCGGCGAGGCGGAGAAACGGTGCGCGGAGTTGCTCAAGGCGGTGGAGATTGAGCGCGACCCCGGAACGAAAATATCCGAGCTGACAGTGGCGGAGCAGCAGTTGGTGGAGATTGCCCGCGCGCTGTCTCTGAACAGCAAGCTGATCATCATGGACGAGCCCACCTCCGCACTGAACAAGAACGAAACTGCCAACCTCTTCAAAATCATCCGCAGCCTCCGGCAGCAGGAGGTGTCGATCATCTACATCTCCCACAAAATGGATGAGATTTTCGACATCACCGACCGCATCACTGTCATGCGGGATGGCCGCGTGATCGACACCAGGCTCACTAAGGATTTTACGCATAAGGAAATCGTTGTCATGATGACCGGCAAGGATCTGAGCGACGACTACTTTGCCAAGGAGGGCGCGGCGGCTTCCTCGGACCACGGTCAGGAGACCCCCATCCTCTCCGTGCGGAACATATCCTCCTCTGCCCGCAATCTCAAGGAGGTAAGCTTTGACCTATACAAGGGGGAGGTGCTGGGCATCGCCGGACTGCTGGGCGCAGGGCGGACAGAGCTGTTCAAGGTGATTTTCGGTGCGGACCGAAAGACCGGCGGCGAGGTTCTCCTTAACGGTGTACCCGTCAAGATTGCCAGCACCATCGACGCCGTCAGGGCCGGCATCATGCTGCTGCCGGAGGATCGGAAGACAGAGGGCCTGATTTTGCAGATGTCGATCCAGGACAATATCATCGAGCCTTCGCTGAAAGCCATCTCGACGGCGGGCCTGGTCAGCCGGAAAAAGGGGAAGGCCCTGGCCAGGGAGTATACCGCCCGTATGCGAGTCAAATGTACCGGCGAGGAGCAGGTGGTGGGCAATCTCTCCGGCGGCAACCAGCAGAAGGTGGTCTTTGCCAAGTGGCTGGCAGCCCATCCCAAGGTGCTGATGCTGGACGACCCCACCCGGGGCATCGACGTGGGATCCAAGCACGAGATTTACGGCCTGATCCGCGAGCTTGCCAACCAGGGGATCGGTGTGATTTTCGTATCCTCCGAGATGCCGGAATTGGTGGGCGTATGTGACCGGGTGCTGGTGATGCGGGACGGCGAGATTGTCAGCGAGGCTGTCGGCGCCGCCATCAACGACAATCATTTGATGATGATTGCTACCGGCACCTGACTTAAATTGAAACAGGAGATAGGAGACTATGAAAGCGATTGATCTGACCCAGGAAATCTACACCGGTATGCCGGTGTTCCCCGGCCACGCTAAGACGGTGGTGTTCGACACCGTGACACACAAGGAAACGGGCAGAAATCTGACGGACGGATACAGCTACAGGACAAATGGCTTGCTCCTGTGCGACCACGGCCCGACCCATGTGGATGCAGTGAGCCATATTGACGCCAGCCCGGACGCGCCCACCATCGACGAGATGTCCCTGGAGAATTTCTACGGTCCTGGCCTCTGCCTGGACATTTCCGGCCTCCCCGAGCACTCCCTCGTAGGACCGGAGGAGATCAAGGCGGCGGAGAAGCGGGCAGGCCGTGAGATCCGGAAGGGAGACGTGGTCCTCTTCTATACCGGTCACTACGACCGCCACTATCCCAATCCGGAGTATCTGGAGAATTACACCGGCTTCTCCTACGAGGCGGCAGTATACCTGATTGAGGAAAAGGGCATCCGCCTCTGGGGCGCGGACACGCCCAGCCCCGACCGGCCGCCTACGACCAACTATCCGGTACACCTGCACTATAAAAAGACCCGCGTGCCCCACATGGAGAACCTCTGCAATCTGGAAAAGCTGTTCGGCCGGGAGTTTATGTTCTACGGCTTCCCACTCCGCATCCGAAAGGGGTCAGGATCCCCCATCCGTGCGGTCGCCATCGTCAATGACTGACCCTGCAGACTACTTAAAAGAAAAAGGAGAACCCTACATGAACAAGAGAGAATCCGGCTGCGGCAAATGGCGCGCTGCGGCCCTGGACTGCGGTTACCATATTGCTCCCAAGTCCGCCCACACCGTAGGATATGACCAGGATCTGGTCATGAAAATGCCGTACATTGCCTTCCTGCTCCAGGACGGGGAACAGAATATTCTGATTGACAACGGCATCAGCTCCAGCTTCATCGTTGACGGCAAGGCCTGGGGCGGCTGCCCTGCGGACGCCGGAGAGAAGGACCTGCTCCGCTCCCTGGAGAAGAAAGGCCTGAAGCCGGAGGACATCGACCTGATCCTCTATACCCACCTCCACAACGACCACGCGGGCAACGCCCATCTGTTCCCCAACACGCGCTCCATCGCCCAGAAGGACGAGTGGTACAATATCAACAACCAGGTCTTCGCCGAGAAGCTTCGCCGGGATTACGACGATTCCGTCATCCCCGTGCTGAAGGCCAACAAGAACTTTTTCACCATTGAGGGCGATATGGAGATCGCAGAGGGTGTCAAGCTGATCAAGACTCCCGGACACACCAGGGGCAGCATGTCTGTGGTGGTGAACACGGTGAATGGCGTCCGTGTCTTCGTGGGGGACCAGTTCCATCAAGTATGCAGCTGTTTCCCGTGGCTGGACGAGATCATGGACTATGACGGTGTGACCCACAAGTGTACGCCCGCTCCCGCGGATTGGCCCACTATTCCATCCAGCCTGGTCTATAACTACTATGCCTACTACGACAGCGCAGAGAAGATTAAAGCCCACATCCCACATCCCGGTCCGGAAAATGTGATCTGTGGGCACGACGCGTCCGTCTTATATCGGGAAATCTGACTGAGGCGGAGAGGAAAAAGCGTATGGGAAAGTATGGCTTTGAAAACCTGTTTGACATCCGAGGGCGGAAGGCGTTGGTGGTCGGCGGCACCAAGGGACTGGGGCGTGAGATGGCGGCTTGTCTGCTGGAAAACGGCTGCGACGTCTTTGCCGTCAGCAGAAGTGCCGCCCCAGACGAGGGCCTGGAGGCGGCGGCGCGAGCCGGGAACGCGAAACTCCATCTCTACAGCGCCGATATACTGAAGACGGATGCTGTTGTGGAGATGGTAGCTGCAGCGGAGAAGACCATGGGCCGGATCGACATCCTCATCAACTCCGCCGGCAGGAACGTGCGCCGGATGGTAGAGGAGATGGATGATACGTCCTGGGATGCGGTCCTGGACGTGAACCTGCGGGCGAATTTCATTGTCCTGCGAGAGGTCATCAAGGTAATGCGCCGGCAGCAGTACGGGAAGATCGTCAATATGTCATCCATGAAGAGCGTCTTTGGTGTTTCGGATGACGGATACACTGCGTACTGCGCCTCCAAGGGGGCAATCAACATGCTGACGAAGCAGGTCGCCTGCGAGGTTGCTGCCGACCATATCACGGTCAACGCTCTGGCGCCCACCTTTATTGAGACGGCCATTAACCGCAAGCAGCTGGAGGATCCGGCCTTCAAGCGCTCGCTGGAGGAACGGATTCCTGTCGGGCGGATTGGCAGGTTCAGCGACCTGATGGGCCTGCTGCTGCTGCTTGTATCGGATGCGTCCCAGTTTTTGACCGGGCAGATTTATCTGATTGACGGCGGCATTTCTGCGCGGCAGTAGCGCCTGCGGTCTCTGCATACGTCTCTCCCCATCCAGGGAGGGGCGTATGCTGTTTTTTAAAAAAGGAGGTTTTTATGGAGATTCACACCGACGCAAATAAGATCATAGCCGGAGCCCTTGCGGCCTGCAGACCAGACGCTGCCGTGCGAAAAGCCTTGGAGGATCGGGATTTCTCCGGCGGCAGGGTGGTCATGACTGCCATTGGGAAGGCGGCTTGGGAGATGGCTGCTGCTGCTGCTTCCATTCTGGGGGAACGGCTGGAGCGCGGCCTGGTGATTACCAAGTACGGCCACAGCCGGGGGGAAATTCCACGCTGCACAGTGCGGGAGTGCGGACATCCCACGCCGGACGCAGCCTCCTTTGCGGCTGGGGAGGAAGCCATAGCGCTGGCCTCCGACCTGGCAGTGGGGGACCACATGATCTTCCTCGTATCCGGCGGAGGTTCGGCGCTGTTCGAGTTCCCGATAATTCCTCCGGAGGAGCTCCTGTCGGTTACCCGACAGCTCCTGGCCTGCGGGGCGGATATTGTGGAAATCAACACCATCCGCAAGCGGCTATCCGCCGTAAAAGGCGGCCGGTTTGCCCAGCTGTGCGCCCCGGCGGAGGTGTTTTCTGTGGTGCTGTCGGACATCATCGGCGATCCGTTGGATATGATTGCCTCCGGCCCGGCGTGTCCGGACCCTGCCACCTGCGCCATGGCAATGGAAATCGCAGAGAAGTACCATCTGACCCTCTCTGCCGCTGCGCGGGAGGCGCTGGAGCGGGAGACCCCGAAATCCTTGGACAATACGGAGACGCGGGTCACCGGCAGTGTCCGTGAGCTCTGCGCCGCCGCTGGACGGGTCTGTACATCTCTGGGCTACCGGACAATTTTTCTGACGGACCAGCTGTGCTGCGAGGCAAAGGAGGCGGGCTCCTTCCTGGCATCCATCGCCCGCACCCACCAAGGCACAAATCAATCGTTGGCTTTCATCGCCGGCGGCGAGACGGTGGTGCATCTCACCGGAACTGGCCGGGGCGGGCGCAACCAGGAGCTTGCCCTCTCTGCTGCAGCCGGGCTGCGCGGGACCCAGGATACGCTGCTCCTATCCCTGGGTTCCGACGGCACGGACGGTCCCACTGATGCCGCCGGCGGCATTGTAGACGGCGATACTGCCGGAAAACTGGAAAAAAAGGGCATTTCCATCTACCGGACGCTCCAACAGAACGACGCCTATCCCGCTTTGGCGGCGGTGGATGGGCTGATTATGACGGGCCCCACCGGAACGAATGTAAACGACGTTGCCGTCCTTCTCATCAGGCGTTCCCTATAAAGGTGCTTTCCTTCTGGCAGACGCTTTTGATCTCCCGGTCAGCAAAGAGGCGGTAAGCCGGTCTTTGGCTGCTCCCTGCCAGCATTTTGCAGAAGTGTCCAAATGCTATGAGGCAGCCTGTGCATATCCGTCGGCATCCAGGGTATAGAGCTTGCCGTCGGCCTTGATGGTGGTGTCCCGGAGATAATTTCCGTTGGCATCCCGGTAGCGCCAGCCGATGTTGTCCCGGGTCCAGCCCTCGGCGGTGACGCCTTTGTAGAGGTAGGACCCCAGACTGAGTACGTCCCGGGTGTCGTCGTCCTGGAAGTGCCACCACTCACTGGTCAGCCCCCGGAATGCCACGCCGGGCATGGTCATATAGGACGCCAGCAGCTTTGCGTTGGCATTATTCAGATATGCTGCCGAGTACCAGCTGAGGTCGTGCATGGCCGACTGCATGTCCAGCGGCCGTCCGTCCAGATACTCGATGGTCAGGTCCAGGGCGATGCCTCGGTTGTGGTTGGACACCGCCGCCGCAAGGAAGCTGCTGATCTCGAAGCGTCCGTCAGTCATGACCTGCAGGAAGGTGGGCCCCTCGGGCAGCTCCTCCTCTGGAACATCGGACGGATTATCCACCGGAAGAAGGCCGCTCTCCCCATCCGGCAGCTGGGGCTCTCCATCCGGCAGCTGAGGTTCCCCATCTTCCTGGGTAGGTGGGAGCTGCGGTTCCGGGTCTTCCAAACCGGCGGCGTCTTCATTCTCTTCCGGATGCACAGCGGTATCCTCCTCCGGAGGAGCGGGCGGTGCCGGAACATCCTCCTCCGGCAGAACGGGATCTGCCCCATTTTCTGATGCCTCCGGGTCCCCTGGGACATTTCCAATTGCTTCCACGGTCTCCTCCGGTTCCTCCGGAGGCTCGTAGAAGACATATTCCCCGGTCTCCTCGTCGAACTCCGGCAGCGGGTAATTTAGCTGTTCCAGCGTGGTGTCGTAGAGGAATCGGGTGGCCTCATTGGGACGGAAGGCCTCGTAAATCCGCAGGCGGTATCCGTCCTGCTCCGCCGCCTGGGCGGCGGTCAGCAGCTTCCGGGCGCAGGGGTACAGGTAGGGCACCAGAAAGCCGTCTTCCTCCGTACAAATCCCCTCGAATCCCTGGATCACCTGGCCAGTGATGTCCCGGATAGGGGAGTCGTGGACCATAAAGATCGAGCTGTAGCTGTTGGTAATGTCATAGGCGCACACGTCTCCTATGTACTCCGGCAGGTTAATCATGCAGAAGCGGCTGTCCACCCAGCCGTACCGGTCCTTCCAGCGTACCTGAAAGACGTCTGGCTGCTCCTCCAGTACGCACAGAGCCGTCCCGGCGGGAATCCGGCCCAGGGAGCCGGTCAGCGCCGCATCCTCAAAAAAGTCCACATCCACCACCGGCCAGACGGTGGCGTACCGGGTAGAGATCTCCGCCCGGAGGGACAGCTCGGCGGGCTCCACCGGATCCGCCGGGTCTCCGCCCAGGGATACCACCCGGTACCGGTGGTCCGAGCCGGAGCGCAGCATTCCCGTCTCGTACCGCAGGGGCTCCGTCCGCGCAACCTGGGCCAGGGTCTCCCAGCGGCCCTCTCCGGCGGACCACTCCTGAACCTCATACCGGTCCCCCTTGGTTTCGTTCCAGCGCAGGGCATACAGCCTCTCCCCGAGGCTCTGGCACTCCAGGGACAATTCGCTGCCCAGCAGGCTCTCCCGCATCACCTGCAAAGGCTCCGCCCAGGGGCCGCAGAGCAGGTATCCCTCGCCCTCCCGAATGGCCCGAAGGGTGATTTGGGCGGGATCGTCATAGCTGGGCAGGGGCAGTTCCCCCGCCTCACCGAAGGTCAGGACAGATCCGCAGTCTCCAACCTGCTTGAAAGGCCGGCAGATACCTTCCTCCAGGATACCCAGCTCATAGCTGCCCCGGTCGGTCCAGGACAGCTTCAGCTCCCCCGGTTTGCTTGCCTCACCCTTCAGGACGGGCCGCGGGGCGGCGTAAGGCTGGACCGTCACCGCAAGGGCATCCCGGCTGACCAGCTCGCGCTCTATACCCAGCAGGTTTTTGACCCGCACGGCGGCCTGGACCGTGATGTGGAGGGGATGGTCCAGCAGGGCGGCGTCCAGGACGGCGGAGGTCTCCCGGGACTCCTCCAGGGTCCACTCCTCTCCCTCGCCGGAGCGCAGGGTCACCCGGCTGAGCGCCCCGCCGGAGGGTTCAGGCCAGGTCAGCAGTACCGTCCCCTCCTCCTGCACCGTGAGGAGGAGATCCCCTGTTCCCGTCCGGGGACGGGACAAGCCGGGGGTGAAAAAGTACGCCGCCGCTGCCGCCGCCAGGACCAGGACAGCCGCCGGGATGAGCCATTTTGCTTTGGAAGATCTGCGTCTGGTACTCATATTGAGTCTCCTTTTTCCCGCCGGATCAGAACACGGCGTAGACAGTTTCCGAATTTCCCTCGCGGGTAGTGTAGACGATGAAGCCGTCGTAGATCAGCTCTCCATCATCTCCATCCACCAGACAGCTGGGGGCGTAGTCGGAGGAAAGAGGCTGGCCGATGGCGGCGTAGAGTTCGCTGACAGAATGGCCCACCAGCGCTTCGGCTGCGGCCTTGGGGTCGGCAGCGGGAGGCGCTTCCTGCTGCACCGGAGGCGGGTCCGGCTCGGCGGAGGGCTCAGTGTCGGGCTGTTCCTCCGGCGTCTGTGCGGGCTTCTCATCTGGGGTGTCCGCAGGCTTCTCTGCGGGCTTTTCCGTCGGTTTTTCGACCGGTTCTTCAATCGGTTTTTCAGCCGGTTTTTCCACGGGGGCCTCCGAGGTCTGCGGCTCCTCCACAGGGTCATCAGCGGGGGCAGGGTCGGCAGCGGGAGCAGGGCTGTCCTCGGCAGAAGCGGGCTCCTCGTGATTTTCGTCCCCAGGTTCCTCCGGGCTGACCTTGGGAGCAGGGGGCTCCTGGCGTTCCACGGGGGCCGTCTGGTCCTGGGGAACGGGCTCCGGCTCAGGGACCGGCTCTGTTCCGCTGCCGCAGGCGCACAGGGACAGCAGGAGCGCCAGGGCGAGCAGGCTTGCTTTCCAATGTTTCATCTTTCTCTTACCTCCAATATCCGTTGATCCTCCGGTGCGGTCACTTGATATAGTGCCAGTTGTCCACATCAATGTACCGGTACAGGTTGATCTCATACCGGCCCTTCTTGTGATACGCCATTTCCAGCTCGGTGTCGAAGATATAGTCCCTGCCGTCAAAATTGATCTCCACCCAGCTGTGGGGCCGCTTGTTGGTGCCCACGGTGCCGCTGTAGATCTTGGCGTCGTATCCGATCCACCGGGACAGATACCAGAACACGGAGGCATAGGAGTAGCAGTTGCCGTACCCGGTGGTCAGCATGTTCAGGGCATCCTTCTCCATAAAGTCCAGAACGCCGAATTCATAGGCCGGACGGCGCAGATAAGTAAAGGAATCGCGGGTATAGACGTACAAGGCGCGCAGCTTTTCTTCCTGGGTCATAGAGCTGTTGGTTTTATCCATTACGATCTGCCGCAGGCGGGTGTCCAGGTCGGTGCTGCCGGAGGTGAAGTGCCCGGCGGCATCAAAGGTGAAACTGCCCACACTGGCATTCCGGACCACGCCGCCCCGCTCCTGGTCGTAGTAGTACAGCCAGCCGTTGACCAGATGGAAGCCGGAGGAAAGGCCGGCAGATACTGCGGTGTGACTTCTCCAGAATTCCGTACTGGAGACTAAGTCGTACTGATGAGGGACGGAGGCCTCCATAACGTCGTAAAAGTACCAGTCATCCAAGCTCACATCCCAGTACAGCAGGGGATCGACGGCGGTGTCGATGTAGGACCGGTCTGGGAACCGGCCCAGAGCACGATTGACCAGTGTCACCGCCTCCGCCCGGGTAATGGACTGCTCCGGACGCAGGGTCCCGTCCTCGAAGCCGTAGACCCAGCCCAGGGCTCGGGCGGTCAGGTAATCCGCCGCCCAGGGGTCCCAGGGGGACACGTCCGCGAACTGGGACGTGGCGAGGGCCGCAGGGAAGAAGCGGGACAGGGCGTGGATGAACTCCCCCCGCGTCACCTCATCTTCAGGCAGGAACAGGCTCTCTCCCGCCCGAAGCACGCCCAGCGCGCCCAGCATTCCGGCGGCCTGGGCGTACCAGGCGTCTCCGGGCACGTCGGCATAGACCGCTGCGGCGGGCACCTGGTATGCCAGCAGACGGCTGAGAAGCTGGGCGGTTTCCGCCCGGGTGATGTGGTCCTCCGGCCGGAACAGGCCGTCGCTGCCGGAGATATAGGCGCTGTGGTCTGTTCTGTTCAGCGTGAGGCCGGAGGGCGTATCAGGACTTGTATAGTCCGGTGGGAACATCAAATCTTCCGCCCCGGCCGGAACGGAGAGGGGCAGCAGCATCGCTGCCGCCAGGAGCAGAGACAGCATGGTCTTCTTCCAGCTTTTGCATAGGCGATTTGTTTGCATAATGGAACCTCCTGCGATTCTCTTGATGGTTATCACTGTTTTCTGACGGAGAGCGCTTCTCATGGGACATCCTCCGTCCTCATGGCGCGCAGAGATACCTGCCGGCCGCCGATGGTACATACCAACGCGGTTTCCCCGGTCAGCGAGGCCTCCGGCACATACAGCCCAAAGCCGCTTTCCGACAGGCGGAACGCTTCATACCAGCCCTCCGGGGCGGCGAGATATATCCTGGTACCCTCGTCCGGCGCCGCCGGAAGGGTCCCCCGGACCAGCACAAAGCCCGGCATTTCCCGGGAGGCCTCCGCCGTCAGCTCTGCCGCCTCGTCCAGAGGCTCCGTCTCCTCCGCGCTCCGCAGGGGAGCCGGCATCACCGGTATATTTTCCACAAGCCAGCGGAGATTCCGCTCCACCAGCTCCACCACCACGCAGTCCGCCTCCCGAGCCGTAATCTGGTCCAGCCGGTAGTTTGGCGTGCGGGAGAACTGGGCCCGGGCGAAGCTGTCGGCCAGGTAGGGATACAGCAGATTTCCGAAGGAGTCCCGGAACATCAGCAGCGACCCGGTCCCGACGCCGGCGGTGCGGATGTTCAGATCGTTTTCCGAGCGGATGGGAGTCTCGTAGCCAAAGGAGAGCGTTCCCGCATAGTGCGGATCGGATTCCATCCGGTTCCCGGCGGGGTACAGCATGGCGTACAGATCCCCCCGGTGGTCCGCCGCCGGACGGAAGGGACCCTCAAAATAGTTGGATTCCCGCCCCAGGGCGGCGTTGATTTTGTCCGCCGCCAGAGCTGCGCCCCGGCTGTTCCAGTGGGAGTCCTGGACAAAGTACAGGGTTTCCTCCTGAGATCGGAAGGCGGCGAACAGGTCCAGACAGGCCACGCCCTCCTTCGCCAGAGCGGCCGCCAGGGCCTCCGCATTTTTTTCCCGGGAAAACACCGGCAGGTCCGGCATGTGCTGAGGATACAGGGAATTCTTGTTGGGCGCGGCGGCAAACAGGAACGCCGCGCCCTGGCTCTCGCAGTATTCCGACATCAGAGCCAGATTCCGGGTCGCGGAGGCGATTTCCCCGCCGCTCATGAGGGACCTGCCGGTGTAGTCGTCCAGGGTGCCGCCGAAGTACAGCCAGCCGTCCCTCCCCAATAGTACATCCTCCGCAATGGAGGTGTGCAGCACCTGGCGGTTCAGGGCAGACCAGGCCGTCACCAGCTCCTGCCGGAGAAAAAAGCTGTCCTGAAACCAGGCGGTCCACGCCGTAAGATAATCCGGATTAAGAGCCCCTTCTCCGTCCCGGAGGGAGGGCGGGGCGGCCAGGACTTCATTGCTCCCCGCCGCCTCCCGACGGTCCGGCAGAAGCATCCCCAGGGAGGGGATCAGGCACAGCAGCAGGAATACCGCAGTGAACGTGCGGTGACCAAATGACTTTCTCATTCGTCTCACCTCCTAGAACTGCCCGTAGATGAAAGGCTGGAAGCTGCCTCCCGCCGCTGCCATCAGGCACAGCAGGAACAGCGCCAGCGTTCCCACCCAGGCGCAGAAGCGGACCAGCGTCCCGGCTCCGCCCTCCAGTCCCGCCGCCCAGGCGGACAACCTGGGGGCGAGGGGCGTGCTGCCCGCGATGCCCGCCAGCAGGGCCAGCCAGGAGGCAGGGCTCATCCGGCACAGAACCAGGGTGGAGGCCTCCGTCCATCGGACCCCGGCAAACATTCCCCGGAACATGGCCAGCGCCTGGGCCGGATCCGCCGCCCGGAAGATCACAAAGCCAAGGCATACCACCAGGAGGGTGTAGACGCGGCACAAGACCCTTCCCGGCCTGCTCCGGGCCCAGCGCCGGCAGTCGATGATCCCCAGGCTCTCCAGGGCGGAGAACAGCGCGTGCCACGCGCCCCACAGCAGAAAGGTCCACGCCGCCCCATGCCACAGGCCACAGAGCAGGAACACGGC
Source organism: Oscillospiraceae bacterium (assembly GCA_021768185.1). Lineage (GTDB taxonomy): Bacteria > Bacillota > Clostridia > Oscillospirales > Oscillospiraceae > Pelethomonas. The sequence continues at coordinate 1,457 of JAETNP010000040.1, read as the reverse complement.
GGCCGTATTTACCGCCCTGCGTCCCCGGCCCCGGCGGCCGCCGCCCAGGGGAATATAGAGGTAGTCCCGGAACCACTGGGACAGGGAGATGTGCCACCGCCGCCAGAAGTCCTGGAGGGAAAGGGCTGTGTAGGGGTAACGGAAATTCTCCGGCGTGTCAAAGCCGAATACAGCCCCCAGGCCGATGGCCATATCGCTGTAGCCGGAGAAATCGAAGTAGAGCTGGATGGCATAGGCGGCCGCCCCCAGCCATGCCGTCCGCATGTCCAGATCAGCTCCCAGGGCAAAGGCGGCGTCCGCCACGGGCGCGGCCAGGGAGGCGATCAGCAGCTTTTTCCCCATACCCAGGATGAACCGGCGCAGTCCCCGGGCGGTGCGCTCCGGCGTGACGCTCCGGTCTGCCAGCTGGGGGGCAAAGTCTCCGAAGCGGGTGATGGGGCCGGAGATGACCTGGGGGAAGAAGGACAGGTACAGCAGGGTGTCAGAAAATCGTGCCGCCGCCGTACCGCCCCGAAACACGTCGATGATGCAGCTCATGGCCTTGAAGGTAAAGAAGGAGATTCCCAGGGGCGCCGCCAGCCCGAGGCCGGACACGACGGGAGGCAGGCCCAGGACTCCGGCGAAAAAGTCCAGATATTTAAAGCCTGCCAGGAGCAGCAGTTCCGCCGCCAGGGCGCCGGCCAGGACCAAACGATTTCCGGGATGCCCGGCCAGGAACCGCCCGGCGGCCCAGCTCACCAGGGCGGTCAGGAGCAGTATGGGCAGGCCCTGCCACTGGCCGAGGGTGTAAAAGGCCAGGCTGGCCAGAATCAGCAGCCGGTTTTTCCATCGGAGCGAGGGCAGCAGCCGGTCCAGCAGCAAAAACAGCGGGAAGAAAACGGAAAGGAACGCGGCGTCGTGAAAGGCCATCAAAGCACCTCCGTTGTGGGACACATAAATAGAGGGTATTATTTCCGAATTTAAAATTCGGAAATAATACATTTGATTTAAGCCGTTTTGCTCGCCGCCGTAAACGGCGGCAACCGCAAAACATGGCATATATTACTTCCGACCTTTCGGTTCGGAAGTAATATTATGTACTGACTGTCCACAATACCAATATTTTTGCGGATATTGCCAATGAAACAGCAGGGCATTTGAGGCAGCGGATAACAGCCGCTGCCTGACGCGGAAAGGGTACCTGCTGAGCCTTATTATGTAAGTGTCAGAAAAGGTCGTGTGGGTTTTATTATTTTCTAAATTTTTTCAAAAACTTTTTTGAAGCGCAAAACTCCGCATAAATATATTACTGCTTCTCTTGGAAACGGCTGGAACACGAGATTTTTGTGCTGCTCTCTGTTCAAGTCAAAACCACCGGCTAAGCCGGTGGCTTGAGTAAGCCCTATAAGGGCTTTTTACAGACAACGCCCCTCAAGGGGCCCCGAAAGGTATGCCGACCGCATTGCTTTTACGGGCCG
>JAETNP010000039.1 GCA_021768185.1 Oscillospiraceae bacterium | reverse complement strand
GAGATGAAGAAGGGCATGTTCTCCATGATGAACTACTACCTGCCCCTGAAGGGCATCGCCTCCATGCACTGCTCCGCCAACACCGACATGAACGGCGAGAACACCGCCATCTTCTTCGGCCTTTCCGGCACCGGCAAGACCACCCTGTCCACCGACCCCAAGCGCCTGCTGATCGGCGACGACGAGCACGGCTGGGACGACGAGGGCGTGTTCAACTTTGAGGGCGGCTGCTACGCCAAGGTCATCAACCTGGACAAGGACGCCGAGCCCGACATCTACAACGCCATCCGCCGCAACGCCCTGCTGGAGAACGTGACCGTGGACGAGAACGGCAAGATCGACTTTGCCGACAAGTCCGTCACCGAGAACACCCGCGTGAGCTACCCCATCGAGCACATCGAGAAGATCGTGAAGAAGGTTCACCCCGCGTCCTCCGGCCCTGCCGCCAAGAACGTGATCTTCCTGTCCGCCGACGCCTTCGGCGTGCTGCCTCCCGTCAGCATCCTGACCCCGGAGCAGACCCAGTATTACTTCCTGTCCGGCTTCACCTCCAAGCTGGCCGGCACCGAGCGGGGCATTACCGAGCCCACTCCCACCTTCTCCGCCTGCTTCGGCCAGGCCTTCCTGGAGCTGCACCCCACCAAGTACGGCGAGGAGCTGGTCAAGAGAATGCAGAAGAGCGGCGCCAAGGCCTATTTGGTGAACACCGGCTGGAACGGCACCGGCAAGCGCATCTCCATCAAGGATACCCGCGGCATCATCGACGCCATCCTGGACGGTTCCATCCTCAAGGCTGAGACCAAGACCATCCCCTACTTCAACCTGGAAGTGCCCACTTCTCTGCCCGGCGTGGATCCCGCCATCCTGGATCCCCGCGACACCTACGGCGATCCCGCCCAGTGGGATGAGAAGGCCAAGGATCTGGCTGGCCGCTTCGTGAAGAACTTCGTCAAGTACACCGGCAATGACGCCGGCAAGGCTCTGGTGGCTGCCGGTCCCAAGGTGTGATTCCTTAAGCGCTTCGATCAATCAGAACGCCCGACGTTATTTAAGCGGCCCTATGGGGACGCCGGGTTCCGCAGGACAACCCTGCGGGACCCGGCGCCCTGGCAGGGCCGCTATATTTCCGTCGAACGGGGCTTCGGCCCCGCTTTGAGGAGAAGAATTATGTGGTTTGTATTTGCATTAGGTTCCTCCGTATTTGCGGCGTTGACCTCGATCCTGGCGAAGATTGGGATTGAGGGCGTGAATTCCACTCTGGCAACGGCCATCCGCACGGTCGTCGTGCTGGTGATGTCCTGGGGGATGGTTTTTATCACCAACACCCAGGGCGGCGTCACGGAGATCAGCAGGCGGAGCTGGGTTTTTCTGATCCTGTCCGGCCTGGCCACCGGCGCGTCGTGGCTGTGCTATTACCGGGCGCTTCAGATAGGCGAGGCATCCAAGGTCGTTCCTATCGACAAGCTGAGCGTAGTGATCACCATGATTCTGGCGGCGGTCATCCTGCATGAGCAGTTCACCCCCAAGTCGATCGCAGGCTGCGTTCTGATAGGGGCTGGCACCCTGCTGATGGTCCTGTGAGGCCGGGGATAAGCCGGGCATAGTCCGCACACCGCTGCGGCACTGTAAGGGAAGGGAGGACCCTGCTATGAAACAGTTTACCTACACCATCACCGACCCCATCGGTCTCCACGCCCGCTTGGCGGGACTGCTGGTCAAGGCCGCCAAGGGTCTGGACAGCACCGTCACCGTCGCCTGCACCGGCGGCAGGTCCGCCGAAGCCACCCGGCTCATGGCGCTGATGATCATGGGCGTCAAGTCCGGCGAGACTGTCACCGTCACCGTGGAGGGCGGCGATGAGGAGGCCTCCGCCGCCGCCATGGAGCGGTTTTTCCGGGAGAATCTTTAAGGAGGCGGCCCCATGGAGACAGCAGGCGGAAAAATAATTCAAGGCGGCGTCGCCACCGGCACGCTGCGCGTTTTCCGGCGGGCGGAGGTCCCGGACAGCCGGGACGCCGGCCTCACCCCCGACCAGGAGTGGGCCCGCTTCGAGGCGGCCTGCGCACAGGCCGGAGCGCAGCTGGACGAACTCTGCGGTCGAGTTCGGGAGGAGCTGGGGGAGGAGAGCGCCGCCATTTTTGAGATCCACCGGATGATGCTGGAGGACGAGGACTATCTGGACGCCGTCCGGGATGCCGTCCGCAGCGGGGAGACCGCCGGACGCGCCGCCCTCGCTGCTGGCGAGCGCTTTGCCGCCGCCTTCGCCGCCATGGAGGATGCGTACATGCGTGCCCGGGCCGGCGATGTGCGGGATGTGTCCCGCCGGGTGGCCGGCATCCTCGACGGGCTGGAGGGGGGAGGCACTCTCTCCGGAGAGCCGGTCATCCTGGCGGCGGAGGACCTCACCCCCAGCGAACTGATGCAGCTGGACAGGAGCAGGCTGCTGGGCGTCATTACTCGCCGGGGCTCTGTCAACAGCCATGCCGCCATTCTGGCCCGGACCATGAACCTGCCCGCGCTCACCGGCGTGGACTTCCGGGACGGATGGGACGGCAGAATGGCGGTGCTGGACGGGTTCGGCGGGCGTATCTGCGTCGATCCCGACGCCGGGCTGCTGGCCGCCATGGAGGAAAAGCGCCGGGTCTGGCTGGAGGAGGCTGATCTGCTCCAGGAGCTGAAGGGGAAGCCCAATATTACCCTGGACGGCAGGGGGATCGAGGTGTGCGCCAACATCAGCGGCCCGGGGGACGTGGACCTGGTCCTCCGGAGCGATGCCCAGGGCGTGGGCCTCTTCCGCAGCGAGTTCCTCTTCCTGGAGGCGGAGGACTTTCCCACGGAGGAGGAGCAGTTCGCCGCCTACCGTCGGGTGGCGGAGGCCATGGCGGGGAAGAGGACCGTCATCCGCACCCTGGACATCGGGGCCGACAAGCGGGCGGATTATTTCCGCCTGGAGAAGGAGGAGAACCCCGCCCTGGGCCTCCGGGCCATCCGGCTCTGCCTGACCCGGCGGGAGATTTTCAAGACCCAGCTTCGGGCCATCCTGCGGGCAGGCGCCTTCGGGAACGTGGCCGTCCTGCTGCCCATGATCATCTCCCTCCGGGAGGTTCGGGAGGCCAGGGAGCTCCTGGAGGAGTGCCGGGCCGAGCTGCGGGAGGAGGGCGCGGCCATGGGGACACCGGAGCTGGGCGTCATGGTGGAGACCCCAGCCGCCGTGATGATTGCAGATGAACTGGCCGGGGAGGTGGACTTCCTCTCTCTGGGCACCAACGACCTGACCCAGTACACCCTGGCGGTTGACCGCCAGAACCCCGGGCTGGAGCGGTTCTGGGACCCCCGCCACCCCGCCGTGCTGCGGATGATCCGCCATACGGCAGAGGCCGGCCGCCGGCACGGCTGCCGGGTGTGCATCTGCGGCGATCTGGCCGCAGACCGGGAGCTGACGGCGGCCTTCCTGCGCATGGGGGTGGATGAGCTGTCCGTGCCGCCCTCCGCCGTCCTTCCGCTGCGCAGATGGATACGCGGTCTGGACTTGCGCGGGGAAGGGGAGGCGGCCTTTTGATCAGGGGCGGCCTTCCGGCGGTTTTGAGGAGGAATGGAAGATGGAAGAGATCCTCTCGGCGGCGTATCCCTTTTGGGAGCGGCTGTCCGATGAAGAGAAGGCGCAGATATTGAAGGGCTGCGCCACGGTGACCTATGAGAAGGGCAGTTCGATCCACCGCTCCGATATGGGCTGCAAGGGGGCGATCCTCGTGCTCTCCGGGCTGCTGCGGGTTTACATCCTGTCCGATGAGGGGCGGGAGGTGACCCTGTTCCGCATCCACGCCGGAGAGAGCTGCGTGCTGTCCGCCTCCTGCCTGCTGGATTCCATCCAGTTCGACATCCTCATCGAGGCGGCGGAGGAGGCCCGGGCCATTGTGATCCCGTCCGGCGTCCTGCATCCCATTATGGAGAGCAATCCCTATGTGGGCCTTTACATGTATAAGCAGGCCACCGAGCGGTTTTCCGACGTCATGTGGATGATGCAGCAGATCCTGTTCATGGGGGCGGACCGCCGGGTGGCGATCTTCCTCTGGGACGAGATGGTGCGCCGGAACCAGCCGGTGCTGTCCATGACCCACGACGAGATCGCCCGGAATATCGGCAGCGCCAGGGAGGTGGTCTCCCGGGTGATGAAATACCTGTCCGAGGAGGGGGCCGTGGCTCTGAAGCGGGGCAGGGTGGAGATATTGGACAAGGAGAAATTAAAAAAGTATCTCTGATGAATGTGACCGGATCACATACGCCGCCTTTCCTTTCTGGTAGAATGGAGCCATGAAAGGAAAGGCGGTGTTTTGTATGAAGGCGAAGATATCCCTGAATCCGGACGCCGGGGTGGTCGAGGCGGTACGGGAGGGCCTGCAGCAAACCGGGGGCTACTGCCCCTGCCGGCGGGAGAGGTCGGAGGACACCCGCTGCATGTGCCGGGAGTTCCGGGAACAGATCGACGACCCCGCTTATGAGGGCTACTGCCACTGTATGCTCTACTACAAATCTTATCCAAAGGAAGGAGATCAGCCATGAAAGAAATCAACAGCGCAGCCTTTGCCCAGGAGGTCCTCCAGTCGGAGCTGCCCGTCCTGGTGGATTTTTTCGCGGAATGGTGCGGCCCCTGCCGGATGCTCGCGCCGGTCATGCAGGAGCTCTCGGAGAAGTACGAGGGAAAGGTCAAATTCGTTAAGCTGAACGTGGACCAGGCCCCGGAGCTGGCCTCGTCCTTCGGCATCAACAGCATCCCGGCCCTGCTCTACTTCTGGAACGGGCAGGTGAAGGGCTCCTCCGTGGGCTTTGCCCGCAGGGAGGACCTGGAGCGGAAGCTGAACGCCTGGGGGAAGGCCTGATGGCGTCCAGGCGTTACGCAAGAGTGGACCGGACGGTCTGCGTGGCCTGCGGTGCCTGCGCGTCCGTGTGCCCGAAGGGGGCCGCGGCGGTTTCCCACGGGTGCTGGGCGGAGATCGACCCGGCGGCCTGCGTCGGCTGCGGCCTGTGCGCCAAGACGTGCCCGGCGGGCTGTATCGCGCTGGCGGAAAGGACGGATGACCGGTGAAAAAGCAAAAGCATTGGTATGACTATCTCTGGGTCTGGACGGCCGTCTATTTTGCGCTGGGATTTTTCAATATCCTGTTCGCCTGGCTGGGGATGATCGACTTTCTGCTGCCCCTGGGCTTCGCGGTCTTCGGCGGCAACAAGTGGTTCTGCAACCATCTGTGCGGGCGGGGACAGCTGTGCATGAAGCTGGGCGGCGATCTGAAGTGCTCCCGGAACAGGCCCACGCCCTCCTGGATGTATTCCAAGTGGTTCCGGTACGGCTTTCTGATCTTCTTCCTGGTCATGTTTGGGAACGTGGTGTTCCAGACCTGGCTGGTGGGCTCCGGCGCGGCCTCCCTGCGGGAGGCGGTGAAGCTGTTCTGGACCTTCCGGGTCCCCTGGGGGTGGGCCTATACGGCGGGCGCCGTGCCGGACTGGGCCGCGCAGTTCAGCTTCGGATTTTACAGCCTGATGCTGACCTCCCTGCTGATCGGGCTGATCGTCATGGCGCTTTTTAAGCCCAGGACGTGGTGTACATTCTGCCCCATGGGGACGATGACCCAGGGGATCTGCAAGCTGCGGCGTGCCGGAAAGTGAAAACAACAGCCTCCGCCCCGGTTTCTTTTGAAACCGGGGCGGAGGCCGTTTTGCAGGGGAGATGGATTATTTATCCGCTTCCAGCAGCGCCTTGGCGCTGGCCGCGAGGCCGGCGAGGCCCTGGATCTCGCTGGGGATGATGATCTTGGTGGCCTTGCCGTCGGCGGCGGCCTGGAAGGCCTCCAGCGCCTTGATCTTCACCACCTGATCGTTGGGGTTGGCCTCGTTGAGGAGCTTGATGGAGTCCGCCAGGGCCTGCTGGACCTTGAGGATGGCCGCGGCCTGGCCCTCGGCCTCCAGAATGGCGGCCTGCTTGGCGGCGTCGGCACGGAGGATGGCGGACTGCTTCTCGCCTTCCGCGACAAGGATCTGGCTCTCCTTCTGGCCCTGGGCCTGGAGGATGGCCTCCCGGCGCTCCCGCTCGGCGCGCATCTGCTTCTCCATGGAGTCCTGGATGTCCCGGGGCGGGATGATGTTCTTCAGCTCCACCCGGTTGACCTTGATGCCCCAGGGGTCGGTGGCCTCGTCCAGGATGGAGCGCATCTGGGTGTTGATGTGGTCCCGGCTGGTGAGGGACTGGTCCAGCTCCAGGTCGCCGATGATGTTGCGCAGGGTGGTGGCGGTCAGATTCTCAATGGCGCTCATGGGGTGCTCCACGCCGTAGGCGTACAGCTTGGGGTCGATGATCTGGAAATAGATGACGGTGTCGATCTGCATGGTGACGTTGTCCTTGGTGATGACGGGCTGGGGCGCGAAATCCACCACCTGCTCCTTCAGGCTGACCCGCTTGGCCACCCGGTCGATGAAGGGCAGCTTGATATGGACGCCCACGCCCCAGGTGGTCTGGTAGGCTCCCAGGCGCTCCACCACGAAGGCCCGGGACTGCTGGACCACCTGGATGTTGGTGACCAGGAGAATGAGGATGATGACGCCAATGGCGGCAAGAATATACGGCATAATGATTCCCTCCTTGTTTTGGATGAGAACAGTATACCACAGCCGCGCCCGTTTTTCCACTGTTATTTTACCGCGCCTGAGGAAAAGCGGGGCCGTCCCGCGGCCCCGCTCTCTACCGGTTCTCGTTCACATACAGCTGCACCCGGTTCTGGACCAGCTGAATGGTTTCGTCCAGGGTCTTGTCTCCGGCGAAGTAGGGGGCAATGGCCTCCCAGACGGTCTCGGACAGTCCGTTGTCAGGCCAATAAATCTGGGTGGTGTTGTTGATGAGTTTCTCGAAGCGCCGGAGGTCATCACTCGTTGGCGGATATACTTCAAACTTGGGACCGCCGCGAAAGGTAGGCCTAGGAGGGAGATTCTCTTTAAGCTCATTTAGATCAGAAGCATTTGCCTGTTCAAAATCTTTCCGGTTGAGTGGAAGTTTGATAGATTGGTCCCAATGCATCTCCTTTGTGAAGCATGGCTGGACCAGATAACGCATGAATTCCCAAGCCGCCTCCTTATTGTGGCAGGTAGAGGACATAGCCAGTACAGTCCCGTGGATATTAAAAAAACTGCCGGAACTGCCGTCTGTGGTCGGATAACCAGCAAAAGCAACGCGATTTCCGCCAAAAGTAGTATCCTGATATGGAATATCCAGCAGCCAGTAGATAAATGCGGATTCCAGCATTTGTTCGCCGGTCAATCTCCGCCAGGTAAGTTCTTCCTCCACTTCATCCGGTGTAAGGGTGGTTTTAAACGCAGACGGAAAGGTGCTCAGGAATTCCAGCATACTGCGGAATTCATCACAATCAAAGAGGCATTGGCCTGTTTCCCAGTCTATATACCGGTCTAAGGTCGTGCAGAACAGATTGGCATACATCTCTCTCCGGGTAGCGTTATAGCGCAAGATAGTGGATCCCTCCGGCATGGAGGAAAAGGTCGCCATCAGCTCTTCCAACGTCCATCCGTCACGATCTCCTATCACGCTTTCTTCGCCAATCAGCGTATTGATGGATACCTCCTTGAAAAGCATATAGAGGCTGCCATCCACTTCGGCAGCCTTTGCCGGCGCTTCCAGAAGCCCTTCCCGTCCTAACGCCGGATCACTCTCTATGTAGGGCCACAGATCTGCCAGATAGCCTTTGCGGGCCAGTTGACGATAGGGCATCCAGTATTCCCCCTCTGAGGGTTTTATGTCTCCCATAGCATAGCCTATTATATCTTCGCCGCTGCCAAGGCCTTTGCCGCTGCCAAGGCGATGCAGTTCTATCATATCCGGGACCTTCCCGATGGCAAGCTCCGTCAGGAGGCGGTCGATGCCCCCCTCGTCTGAGTAGTCCAGCACTTCAATTTGTACATCCGTATGATTTTCATTGAAGTTAAGAATTCGCCTTTTCTGTAAACTGGTAAGCGGATTCAGTGCAGCATACGTCAGCACGCCCTCCTCCGGTTCTGCGGGAAGCTGACGCTCCCCGCAGGCGGGGAGCGTCAGTACGCATAGCAGGACAAGAAGCCATCCATGCCTTTTCATCATGATTTCTCCCCCTTTTCCAGTCTGTACCTCCAGTTTATCACATGTTTGCTTCGTCTGCAACAGCGGATCCGCACCTCCGCTACTGTTGCTCGTGGAGATACAGCCCCACCCGGTTCTGGAGGAGCCCTATGGTGTCGTCCAAAGTCCGGTCCCCGGCGAAGTAGGGGCCCAGAGTCTCCCAGACAATATCGGACAGGTCGTCCTCCGGCCAATAGAGCTGGATAATATGGTCGATGAGGTCCCTGTGCCGCTGAATGTCCTTCTCGGTCATGGTGTCCATTAAATAGATTTTAGGACCATATTGAAAATGATACGATGACCAAAAGGCTTCCTGCGGATTTTTCGGATTCCAACGGAAGCACTTGGCCATGTAATCTAGTTGATACTGGCAGATCACTTGATAATCATGCAAATTGACCTGAGTATGTGCAACCCTGTGCGAGACACTTTCACTGACAAGGTTGTTTCTATGCAGGAGCGGTGTGACCAGCATACGGATATATTCCCAGGCCGCTTCCTTGTTCTGGCAGGTGGAGGACATAGCCAAGACAGTCCCCGTCTGATAGAAAAAGCTGCCCGAACTGCCATCTGCCGTGGGATAGCCTACAAAGGCGGCGCGTTCTTGAAAAATGCTGTCTGAAAAACAAACATCATGCGCCCACGAGATCGACATTCCTTCCAGCATCTGGGTCCCGTTCTTGATCCGCCGCATGACCTCTTCTTCCGCCTTGTGAGGCTCCTCATAGTCAACTTCATCAGGGAGCGTCTCCAAAAAAGCTACCAGGGCACGGAACTCCTGGTTGTCAAAGGAGCATTCCCCGGTTTCTCTGTCCACAAACCGTTCCAGCGAATTACAGAGCAGGCTGTAAAAGACCTCCTGCCTTGTCATGTTGTACCGCATGATGGTGGACCCCTCCGGCATGGCTGCATAGGCGTCCATCATGTCCTCCAGCGTCCAGCTGTACCGCTCGCCCACCACGCTTGCCCGCGCGATCAAAGTGAATATTTGCACTCGCTCAAAAAGCATGTAAAGGCCGCCGTTTACTTCGGCGGCCTTCAGAGGCGCTTCCAGGACTGCATCCCGCCCCAGGTCCGGATCGTTTTCAATGTAGGGCCACAGGTCCTCCAGGTAACCTTTTTGTGCCAACTGCCGGTAGGGCATAAAATACCCGTCCTCGGGTCCTGCATAGCTTCCCGGAAGATGTTGCGGACGAAATCCCGATCCTCTGTCTTCTCCAGTTTCCCCATAACAGCGCAGCTCCATAATATCCGGAACCCGCCCAAGAACCAATTCCGTTTGAAGGCGTTCTCTTCCGCCCTCGTCCGAGTAATCCCGTACCTCGATCTGCGTGTCCGGGTGGGCTTCATTGAACTTCTCTATGGAACGGGTGAGTTCATTGGTCAACGGATTCAAAGCTGCATAGGTCAGCACGCCCTCCTCCGGTTCTGCGGGAAACTGACGCTCCCCGCAGGCGGAGAGCGTCAGTGCGCATGTCAGGAGCAGGATGAGTAGCGCAAGCCTGGTGTGTTTGAAATATCCTTTGATAAAACCGTTTGAAAATAACCTCATATTCACCAGGACAGTTCATCATAAGTACCATCAACCGGGCATCTAAGCTTAAGACATGTTTCGCCTGCGGCGTTAGGACCTAGCCAAGCGTCCATTACGGTGCCGCACTTCGGGCACCGCACCGCTGGCAGTCTGGGCTGAATTGTCTCCTCGCTGCACACATGGGTGTGCTCATGCTCCTCCGCGCCATAGGCGGCGGCGGTCACGGCCATGAGAGAAAAGGCCATCACCATTGCCAGCACCAACGCCAGCAGCTTCTTGGTCCTCTTCATTTCGGGTTCCTCCTTGTAATGTAAAATCCTGTCCCGCAGACGGGACCCCAATATCTATTGCTGTACGCTCCGCCCGGGCGTCGGGGCCGCGTCCTTGGTACGGTCATACGATAGCACATCCCGGCCCGTCTGTCCAGGGCGTTCCCTGCAAATTTCAGGAATAATTTCAAAATTTGCAGGGAATGCCCTGTTTTGGAAAATATTTTGTTGACACCGGGCGGGAAATACCACATAATGAAATTATTCTTGATTGAGAGGTGTAAGCCATGCGGGAAATACTGATCGGCGAATACATCAGAAGCCACCGGAAGAAGCAGGGTATAGCCATAGAAGATCTCTGCGCGGGCATCTGCAGCGTCTCCACGCTCTCCCGGCTGGAGCGGGGGAAGCAGACCCCCAGCCGGGCCACGGTCAACGCCCTGCTGCACCGCCTGGGCCTGCCGGAGGACCGGTTTTTCGCGCTGGTGAGCGAACACGACCATGAGATCAAGGTACTGAAACAGGACATCCGGGCCAGCGTCATCGAATTTGAGAAGGCGGACCGGGAGGCCCGGCCCCAGCTCCGGGAGCGGGTCATGGCGGAGCTGAGGCGGCTGGAGGAGATCACGGATGAGGACGACGCGATTAACCGGCAGTACATACTGTCCACCCAAGTCACCCTGGGAACGCCGGACGGCCCCTATACCCCCGCCCAGCGGAGGCGTCTTCTGGAAAAAGCGATCCGCATAACGGTCCCCGGCTTTCGTCTGGACAAGGTGGAAAATTTCCGGTACCGCCTGGAGGAGATGACGCTTCTCAACATGCTGGCCCGCACTTTCTCCATGGAAGGAAAAAGAGAAGAAGCAATCGGTCTTTATGACCGACTGCTTCAAAGTATTGAGAAAAATTCACGGGAGTTGGAGGGATATCCCAGTCAGTTTTGTCTGATCGCACATAATTACGCTATCAATCTGACATTAGCGGGACAATACAAAGAAGCTCTGGAACTTGCGGAGCGGGGACGGCAGACCGGCATCCTTTACGGGGACTATCTCCAGTTGCCGGGATTTCTAGCCACGCAGGCAGAATGTTGGTTCTTTCTGGGCGAACGGGAGAAAAGTGCCGAACTATATATCAAAGCCGGCTATCTTCTCGATATTATCGAAGATAAACATAACCTGGAAGTTCTCCGCAAAGAAATGCGGGAACGTCTGGGAATGGAGCTGCTCCTTTAATCGCCACCATTATGGCCGACATCACGCTCATCCAGGACTTCCGCCATGGGCATAATTCCCGGGTCCTCCGGCTCTTCCGGGGCCACGGGTTCCACGATGACGGGCTGGTCCACGGGCGCGGGATCGTCCGACGCCAGCGCCTGTCCCGGCAGCAGCGACAGGCACAGCAGCAGGGAGAGCAGCAGGGAAGCAAGTTTTTTCAGCATGGGGGGATCCCCCTTTCTTTTTTTGCCATCATACACCAATTTCCCCCGATTGTACAGGGCGTTCCCTGCAAATTTTCCGGAATTTGCAGGGAACGCCCTGTTTTGCCAAAAAAATTTATTGCAGAAAAGGGCGGCCCCCAGGCCGCCCTCACGTATTATTACTTCCGAACGAGTCAATGCACGCCGCAGCTTCTACCACTGATCTCCCGCCGCCGCGGGCATGGCCTCCTCCTGTACGGAGGCGTACAGCCGCGCCGCCGCCGCGCCGAAGGCCTCGGCGGAGAATTTCTCCGCCGACTCCCGGGCCGCGCGGCTCATCTGCTCCCGCAGGGCCGCGTCCGCGCAGAAGGCGGAGAGGTGTTCGCCGAAGGTCCGGCTGTCCTCGTACTGCCAGCCGTTGACGCCGTCCTCCACCACGCCGTCCACGCAGGGGTCCCGCCGGCACAGCACCGGCACTCCCGCCGCCAGGGCCTCGAAGTAGGTCAGCCCCTGGGTCTCGCTGGTGGAGGCGGTGACGAACAGGTCCCCCAGCCGGTAGTAGTCCGCCACTTCTCCATGAGGCACCATGCCGGTGAAGACCACGTCCAGCCCCTTTTCCCGGGCGTAATCCAGCACTTCCTCCCGGTCGGGGCCGTCCCCCACCAGCAGGAGCGTCACGTCCCGCCGCCCTGCGGCGGCGATCTGGTCGATGAGCTGCTCCAGATTTTTCTCCTTGGCCATCCTGCCCAGGTACAGCAGCACCGTCCGGTCCCCGTTCAGACACCAGCGGCGGCGCAGGGACGCCATCCGCTCTTCGTCCGGCTCCTGCCGGTAGGCTCCCAGGTCCACGCCGGTGGGGATCACCTCGATCCGGCACCGGACGCCGTAGTCCCGCAGCAGATTTTCCACCTTTTTGCTGGGGGCCACCACGCAGGCCGTCCGGCCGCAGATCCACCGGGAGAACACGGACACCACCGCCTTTCCCACCCGCACGCTGGGGGAGAAGTAGTGGGTGTAGTCCTCATAGACGGTGTGGTAGGTGTGGACGATGGGCACTCCCAGCCGGCTGGACAGGGCGTAGGCCACCCGGAAGGAGCTGAACTCGCATTGGGAGTGGATCACGTCCGGCCTCCAGTCCACCAGTTCATGGAGCATACTGCGGTTGCGGTTGATTTTCAGCCGCGCGCCGGGGTAGATTTTATTAGCGCTGACGGAGCCCATGTAGTAGACGTTTCCGTCCTTGTAGGAGTGCAGATTATTGGAGAGGGTGACTACCCGGACCTCGTGGCCCAGCTTCTCCAGCTCCCGCTGCAAGAGCAGTACGGAGGTCACCACGCCGTTGATGACCGGCGCGTACCAATCCGATGTAATCAGAACTTTCATATTGCTCCCTTTCGACTGCGCGGCGTCCGGCGCCGCCGTCCTTTTTTATGAAGAAATCATACTCTGATTATAGCAAATCCTTTTCTGCGGGGCAAGAGGGTTAATGGAATCCTAAAGAATGAAATTATTATTTCCGAATTTTGAATGTGCATCAAGGCTTCCGCAGTAAAAGTTTCGCCGGCCCCGCCCGAAGGGGCGAGGCCGGCGTCTATGCGGCCGCGGCGTCAGCCGGCGGCTGTGCCGTTGACGTTGCCGGTCTTCATATAATTTTGTACGCGCCAGATGATAATGGCGAAATCGCACCGCTTGATGGCGTACTTACCCTGATAGACCGTCTGCTTCGCCGGGTTCTCGCTGCCGATCAGGACGCCGATGCTGTGCAGCGCCCCCACGGCGGGAGCGGCCGTATAGTTGACCGCCATGTCGGCAAAGGGGGACACCGTAAGCGGGGACAGGGTCAGCTTCATCGCCCGTGCGGTGATCTCCGCGATCGTATAGCGGTCCACCGCCCGGTCCAGGTTCTCGATGATGCCGGCGGGCAGCAGATTGTCCACCTTGGCCTTGGCCAGGTAGCCGCTGGCCCAGTGCTTGTCCGTGGGCGCCTGTTCGGCGTACCCCACGCTGGTCATGATCATCTTCAGCGCCTCGCCCAGCGTCACCGTCTTCTCCGGACGGAAGGTGCCGTCCTCATAGCCGCTGAGCACCCCGCTGGTGGTCAGCTCAGTGACCTGCGTATAGTAATATATGCCTTTTGGCACGTCGGAGAAGGTTTTGGCGGGCCGGGTGGTACCCGGGTCCGTGGTCCCGGGGTTCGTCGTACCCGGGTTGGCGGCGCTGGAAGAAACGGTGATGCGCACATTGCCGGCGGACCGGGCTCCGGTGGTGCTGATGGCGGTGAAGGGGATGGTGACCGTGCCGCTGGTAAAGCTCAGGGCGGGCACGAAGGAGACGTCGTTGACGCTGTTCACGCCGGCGGTCCCGGAGGAGACGCTGAGCCAGTAGGTGTCCGTAGTGATGGGCGTGCCCGCGGAGACGGCGGAACGGCCCTGGTAGAGGGTTCCGAAGAGGGCGGAGGGCGGCGTAAAGGATACGGAGGCAACCTTGGCTCCGTTCACTCCCAGCAGATTCTCGAAGTCAGAGCCCTTGAAAGATACGCCGGTGGGAGGGCAGGTGTAGTCAACCACCAGGGTGGTCACCGAGGGATTGGGGACGGAGGTGGAGGTAAAGCGGACATCCCCGGCAAAGAGGGGCTTGCCCTGGGTGCTGCTGGCCACGTAGCGGATGGACTCCGACGCCGCCGTGCCGGGGACGTAGGTCAGCGCGCCGATGGTCTCGCCCCGGCTGCCGCCGCTGGCAAAGAGGCGGCCCTCCACATTGGACTGGGTGAGCAGGACGCCCGTTTTGGAGGCGCTGCGGTCCAGATACAGGGCGCCGCTGGCGGGAACGTCCAGGAACTGGATGTAGAAGCTGTCGGTCCCCGTGCCGCCCATGACGTTCTGATACGCCTTCCGGAAGGCGGCGGGGTCCAGGGCCGTGCCGCCGGCGGCGGCGGTAATGGAGACGTCCGCCGAGCCGGCGGCGTCGGTAAAGAAGATGTAGATGACGCCGCTCCGCCGGGTCTCGCGGCCCGTGCTGCGGGTGCCGCAGGCGGTGAAGGGCAGGGTGATATAGCTGGCCTGCTTTGCGCCTACGCTGGGCACGAAAACGATGTCGTCAATACCGAACTGCCGGCCGGTGGGCTTCGCGTACAGCTCGTCGTCCAGCCGGAGAGTGTCCGCCCGGAAGGCGCTCTCATATTCCGTATACAGGGTGCCGTCCACGGAGCGGGGCAGCTGGTCGATGGAGATGTACTCCAGCTGGCCGTTGGGGCACACTTTCTCCCAGAAGTCCTCAAAATCCTTGGCGGACAGGTTCATGGGCTCGTTCCGGGAGGCGATGCAGAGCACGTCCATGTCCCCCGCGTACTGCTGCACCGTAATGGTCAGCATACCGGCGTATTTCTCGCCGGCGGTGTCGTAGGCGGTGAAGCCGACGGTAAAGTCGCCGGCCTCTCCGTCGGCGGCGGTAAAGTACACATCCTCCAGATTCCGCATGTCCCAGGCGGTTTCACCGAAACCGTACTTGGTGCTGGTGCTGGTGATGTCCAGCTTGCCGACGCTGCTGCCCTGCACATCGCTGAAGCATACATACGAGGGCCGGGCATTGCGGCCGCAGATATTCTGGACCGCGTCGTAGATCTGATTGGAGACGGAAGCGGCGGACCAGCCGTCCACATCTCCCAGGCGCAGCTTACCTTCCTCGGTGGTGATGACGGCGCTGGCGGTAATGAGCTCATCCACCTGGACGACGAGCCGGCAGGTCTGGGACAGGGGCACCCGGGAGATGGTCCCCTTGGGCTTGGCGGTGACCACCAGGACGAAATAGTAGACGCCCTCCCGCCCATAGATGGAGGCGGGCAGCCGGTATTCCGCCGTGTCGGCCACCTGGCGGCCGTCCTGGCTGTAATCGTACCAGAAATAGCTCAGATCATAATCGTCGGTGATGTTGGCGCTGCCAAGCGTCAGACGGATGTTGCCGGCGGAGAGCTTGGCGGTGGTGTCGCCCAGGGCGATGGGCACGACCTTCTCCGAGGGCAGGTCCATGGTGACGGCGCCATAATTGGGCGCGCCGCACTGTTCGCAGATGCCGTTGACGAAATGGTGGGCCTCGGGTCCGGTCGTCTGATTCGTATGCCAGCGGCACACGCCGGAGTGGGTGCTGTCATTGTTGTCGGTATAGACCATGTCGTGGTTGTTCGCGTTATACCCGGTCTCCTGCAGCGTGGAGTACTTATATGTACAGATGCTGTTGGTGCATTCATATTTGACGACGCCGACCTCGTGGCAATTGGCCTCGTGGAGAACAGTCACCTTGCAGGGGGATTTGCAATACGGACAGTATCCCGTTGCCGCCGAAGCCGAAGCCGCGGGAGCCAGACTCAGCGTCAGGACCAGGGCCAGCAGGGCGGCCAAGGGTCTTTTGAAATGGTTTTTCTTTTTCATACCTTCGCTTCCTCCTTTGGAAATTGGGCGGACAGGCACAGCCCGCCATACGATGCGATTTCATTATATCACATCTCTTTCCAAAAATCTGTTACAATTTAGCAACAAGGCTTAAATATTTTATAAGCACATTCTAACAACCATGGAAAGGACTTGCAATTCCTGAAAAAGTTGGGTATGATGGAGACAGAAAATTTTGAGGAGGCGGCTCGCGGGATGAAAAAGGACAATCATTACTTTGCATGGGGCCTGACGGCGGTATGCGTGGTGTTTGCCATTCTGCTGATCTACGACGTTGTGTTCCGGGACAGCATTGTCATGGACTACGCCGGAAAGCTGATGCACATTCTGGCTCCCATTCTCTATGGCGTGGCCATTGCCTATCTGCTGACCCCTATTGTCAACTGGTTCGAGCGGGTAATCCTTCCGCGGGCCGGCAGCCGGGGAGGGGCCAAGGGCGTGCGGGCCATCGCCATGGTGCTGACCTGGATCGTAGTGTTTGCCCTTTTCTACGGCGTGCTGAGCGTGCTGCTGCCGGAGCTGTACAAAAGCATCCTCCAGCTGGCGGACAACGCCCAGCGGTACTACAACACCGTTTACAACTGGGTCATTCATCTTCTGGAAAACAACCCGGACCTGGCCCGTAAGGCGGAGGAGCTGTTCAACCAGTACTACCAGCAGGCCTTTGAGTGGCTCCGGAACAACCTGGCCCCCCAGCTCCAGGTGGCGGTCCAGGCGGTCACCGGCGGCGTGGTGGGTGTGCTGACCTTCTTCAAGAACCTGTTTCTGGGCATCATGGTCTCCCTGTACCTGCTGGCGTCCAAGGAGCACTTTGCTGCCGCCGGGTGCAAGCTGTGCTACACGTTCCTCAGCGAGGACCGGGCGGCCTGGTTTATCCGGGGCGTCAAGGCCACGGACCGGATCTTCTCCGGCTTTGTCCGCGGGAAGCTGCTGGACTCCCTGATCATCGGCATCCTCTGCTTCATTTTCTCCAGTCTTTTCAAGTTCCCCTACGCCCCTCTGGTCAGCGTGGTGGTGGGCGTGACCAACATCATCCCCTTCTTCGGGCCTTTCCTGGGCGCCATTCCCAGCGCCTTCCTCATTCTGCTGGACAGTCCCATCAAGTGCCTTTACTTCATCATCTTTATTCTGGCCCTCCAGCAATTCGACGGCAATATCCTGGGTCCCAAGATCCTGGGCAACAGCACCGGCATCTCCGGATTCTGGGTCATCGTTGCCATTCTTGTGGGCGGCGGACTGTGGGGCGTGGCGGGCATGTTCCTGGGCGTACCCATCTGCGCGTGCATTTACGCCGGCGTACGTGCTTTCTCCGCCTACCGGCTGACCAAGAAGGGCCTGCCGGTGTCCTCCGCCAGCTACGCCACCCATAAGCCCGTCTGGCCTGAGGACCCGCCCGTCCCGCCTGAGAAGGGCGAAAACCGGGAGAACCAATAAGCGCTGATGATTTCCCATATGAAAGGGGAGAGGGGCGGAGGCAAATCCGGCGGCTGGCAATAAGCGCCTCCGGGTCCGCCGGCGTTAAAGGCTTGCATTCCGGAGGCGGGTCTGCTATAATGCCAATGAAATCCAGGGCGCTGTCCGGCGCATACATTCCGAAGGCTGCTATAGGAGGGAAACGATATGGCGTCCGAATTGTTCCGTCATTTTGACAGAATATTTGACTACTGTTTTCAGCTGTTCAAAAGCAAAAACGCGGATTATGGTCCGACGTGGCTTTTGTTTCGCTACTCATCCTTGAACGATGAAATCTGGCGAAAGGCGAAGCGGATTCGGACGCTGGAGGAGCACCACGACCAGGCGTGCATCCCGGAGGGCAGGGATGTCGAATATGTGGGGATCATCAATTACTGTATCATGTTTCTGATCAAACTGGATTCTCCGGCGGCGCTCCCCACTGACGAGGAGATCACAAAGAATTTTTCGTCATTTGACGGTATCGACGAAAACATCATCTATGACGCATATCAGACGCAAAGGGATATCATCAAAGACCTTCTTATAAAGAAGAATACGGATTATGACGACGCCTGGAAGAGCATGTCCATTACGTCCATGACAGATCAGGTGATTATCCGCGTCTATCGCATCCGAAAGATCCTGGCCAACGGGGGAAAATCATCCGTTTCCGAGGGGATTATTGCCCAGCTGCATGATATTGTCAACTACTGCATCTTCGCCTTGATTAAAATGGGGAGCGAGCTTATCAAATTATAAGGCTCCCAGAAAACCGGCCCAATCAAAAACCGCTTCCCGCCAAACGCGGGAAGCGGTTTTTATGCGGCCTCCGCCGGATAACGGCGCTGTTATCCCCTCCAGCTGCCCAGATAAGCCAGACTGGGTTTCGGGGAGCGTTTCTGACCGTTCTGACGGTCCACGGCGATGAGGCCGAAGGTCATAGAGTACCCCTTCTGCCACTCGAAGTTGTCCATCAGGCTCCAGTGTATGTAGCCTTTCACCGGCAGGCCGTCGGCGACGCAGGCCTGCACGCCGGTCAGGGCTTTCTCGATGTATGCCGTCCGGCGGGTGTCGTCGGCGGTTGCAATGCCGTTTTCCGTCACGATCAGCTCGCCCTTGAAGCCCTCCGCCGCCCTGCGGATCACGTGCTCCAGTCCCTCCGGGTAGAATTCGTAGTCCATCTGGGTGGTCTCCGCGCCCTCGGGCACAGGCAGGGACCCGGAAGCGTCCACACGGGTGCGGGTGTAATTCTGCACGCCTAGGAAGTCGTCGTCCTGAATGGCGGGCAGATAGTGGGTAAATTCCTCCGCCCACTCCTTGGCGGCGTTCTCCTCGCCGCCGGGAAGCGCCTGAATATCGTGGAGGCTCAGCGTCAGTCCGACCTTCACCTGGGGGCAGACCTCCCGGATCACGGCGCGGGCGGCCATATGGGCCTCCGCCACCAGCCGGTCGCCCCGCTCGGTGCGGGGGGAGGTGAAGCTCTCCGCCTTCTCAACGCCGAATATCTGCATACACTCCTGGGCGGCGGCCTTCTGGTTCGCCATCATTTTTTCAAGGTTCATGCCCATCTGCACCGTGCCGTCGGTCTGTCCGGCGGCGGCCCTGGCCATCATCTGCTGCATGTAGCGTTTGGCGATGGCGGCCACCTGGACGCCCATGTTGGCCTCGTTGATGGTGCAGACATAGCGCAGCTCTCCGCCCAGCCGTTCCATGACATACCGGACATACCGCGCGAAGTCCGCCGGGGTGGTCTCCGCCTCCCAGCCGCCTTTGGAGATCAGCCATTTCGGACTGGTGAAATGGTGCAGGGTGACGATGGGCTCCACGCCGTTTTCCCTGCAGCAGCGGATGACCCTGCGGTAGTGCTCCGCCTCGGCCTCGTCAAACCGGCCCTCCTCCGGCTCGATCCTGGCCCACTCGATGGAGAAGCGGTATGCGTTCAGTCCGGCCTGGGCCAGGAGCCGGATGTCCTCCTCATAGCGGTGGTAATGGTCCACCGCATCCCCGCTGGGCTCCAAAAAGCTGGTGTGTTTCATATGCTCCTGGGCCCAGTTGTCGCTGTGGATATTATTGCCCTCCACTTGATGGGCGGCGGTAGCGGCTCCGATCAGAAAGCCGGGGGCGAATTTTTTCATGGGACGACCTCCTTGCGTTTACAGCCTGTCCGCAAATGGCGGCGCGGGCCTGCGCACGCCTTATACGATTCCTTCAAGAAACGTATTATCTGCGGACAGCCTTTTTCATAAAGCAATTATACGGCAGATCTCCGCTCCTGTGAAACCAAAAATTCGCTTTTTTTATTGAGAATTCGATATATTTTTAAAGAAGAGCAAGTAAATGACCCTGTTCTTTAATTTTTGACAATCAAGGCGCGGGAATCCGTTTGACCGGCGTGTATTTATATGCACAGAGTATTGACATTTCATCAAATGACCGTTATCATAAATTGTCCTGCGGCGGTTTTTCCGCCTCCGGGGCAAAGACAAATGAGAGAGGAACGGTTATTTGTATGAAACGGGAGCGTTTTCAATCCCGCCTGGGCTTTCTGCTGGTAAGCGCCGGCTGCGCCGTAGGCATCGGCAACGTATGGAAATTCCCCTATGTCACGGGGGCGAACGGCGGCGGCGTCTTTGTATTGTTCTACCTGCTCTTCCTGGCCGTCATGGGCGTGCCGGTGCTGACCATGGAGCTGGCGGTGGGCCGGGCCAGCCGCAGGACGGCGGTCCAGGGCTATCGGGCCCTCGAAAAGCCGGGCAGTAAATGGCATATCCACGGATGGTTCTGCGTGGCGGGCTGCTGCCTTTTGATGATGTACTATACCACCGTCTCCGGCTGGATGCTGGGGTATTTCTTCAAATTTGCCGCCGGCGTCTTTTCCGGCCTGGAGAGCGCGGCCGTGGACGGCGTCTTTTTCTCCATGCTGGCCAACCCTTGGGAGATGTGCGCCTGGATGGCCATAACGGTGCTGGGCGGCTTCTTTGTGTGCAGCTTCGGTCTCCAGAAGGGCCTGGAGCGCATCACCAAGGTGATGATGCTGGGCCTTCTGGCCCTGATCGCCGTGCTGGCGGTTCACAGCCTGACGCTGGACGGAGCGCTGGAGGGCGTGAAGTTCTACCTTCTGCCGGACTTCGGGCGGGCCATGGAGGCCGGACTGGGCCATGTCGTCACCGCCGCCATGAACCAGGCGTTCTTCACCCTGAGCCTGGGCATTGCCGCCATGGAGGTCTTCGGCAGCTACATGAGCCGGGACAATACCCTGACCAGCGAGGCGGTGCGCATCTGCTGTCTGGATACCTTCGTGGCGCTGATGGCGGGCCTCATTATTTTTCCCGCCTGCTTTTCCTTCGGCGTGGAGCCGGACCAGGGCCCGCCGCTGATTTTCATGACCCTGCCCAAGGTTTTCCAGAATATGGCGGGGGGACGGCTGTGGGGCGCGCTGTTTTTCCTGTTCATGACCTTTGCCAGCTTCTCCACGGTCATCGCCGTCTTTGAGAATCTGCAGGCCTGCGCCATCGACAACTTCGGCTGGTCCCGGAAGAAGGCCGCCCTGGTGAACTGCGCCTTCGTTCTCATGGCCAGCCTTCCCTGCGTGCTGGGCTACAACGTCTGGAGCGATCTCCGCCTCATTGGCGGACGGGACGTGCTGGACAGCGAGGACTTTCTGGTCAGCAACCTGCTGCTGCCTCTGGGCTCTCTGGTCTATCTGCTGTTCTGCGTCAGCAGGAGGGGATGGGGGTATGAGCGCTATCTGGAGGAGGCCAACACCGGCGAGGGCATCAAAATGCCCCGCTGGCTGAAGCCCTACTTCCAGTTTGTGCTTCCGGTGCTGATCCTGTTTATCTTGATCCAGGGCCTGCTGTAATACGCCGCTGGACCCAAAAGCCCGAACGGCATGCGCCATTCGGGCTTTTTTGACAGCCTGTGTGTTTGTCGGGTACGTCAAATAATAAAGAATTATACTTCTCTTCGTCCTTTCTTTCCCGCCGGAAGATACACGCACAGGGCGCTCCGGTCGTCGTCCCCGTGCCGCCTCTGGTAGGCCTCCCGCAGCACCAGGCTGGTCAATACGTTGGGGTCGTTCCCCTGCCACCCGGCCAGAAGGTCCTGGAGCCACTGGTCGTCCACGCTGTCGGCCACGCCGTCGCTGATCATCAGCAGGAAGGTGTTTTCCTCCAGGGGAAACCGGATGGCCTGGGGCTCCGCGCCGGAGTCCTGCAATCCCGCCGGCAGGGAGTTCCCCGCCAGACGCCGGACGGAGCCCTGGCGCTTGATGTAAGTGGGGGCCGCGCCGTACTTGTAGAGCGCCGCCTGCCGGGCAGTGAGGTCCGCAGCCAGCAGGTCGATGGTGGTAAAGCTGCCCTGCTCGTCGCTGCGGAGGTTCAGGGCGGCGTTCATGGTCCGCAGGGCGGTCTCCGGGGCGATGCCCGCCTGCAAAAACTGCTCCAGCAGCCGCAGGGCCATCTGGCTCTCCCGCTGGGCTTCCCGGCCGCTGCCCATGCCGTCGCTGAGGATGGCGTACAGGGCCCCCCCCGTCCGGAACCAGGTCAGGCTGTCCCCGCACAGGCGCTGGCCCTCCTTGGGCTCCGCCCCCAGGGCCACCTCGTGGCACAGCTCCTTCCCGGTGGCGGCGGGGACCTCGGCGGCGGACATGGCCTGGGCCACCAGCTCCCCCAGCTGAGTGTACTGTCCCCGGCTGCGCTCCCGTTCCCGGGCCAGCTGGCGGCGGTACTGCCGCCGGAGCAGCAGGGCGGTTACCTCCGTGTTGATGGCGGAGATGAGCTGGGGGAAGTGGATGCACCGGGATGCAAAATGGGGGGCGAAGTCCGACGGCTCCGCCCGGCCCCGCTCCAGCATCAGGGGCGTGGCGTCGTTGAAGGCATTGAAGGTGGAGACGTACTCCTTGTTCCAGCAGAGGTCCCGCAGGGCGCATCCCCGGCACACCACCTCCGCCGCCCGGTCGAACACCACGGCGGGGTTTTCCTCCTTTTTGGGCTGGGGGGAGGGGGCGAAGCTCTCGCCCAGAGCCCGCAGGGCCTCGGCGCTCAGGCGCAGCCGCTGGCGCAGGCTCTCGGATTCCCGGGGGGCCTTCCGCCGGGGGATCACCGCCTCCCGCAGCAGCAGGGAGCAGTAGTGGCACAGCACGCCGGACAGCACCGTACTGGCCGCCATCCGCAGCAGGCTGGCGCTTCCGATGCCCATTTGCAGGGCGTAGGCCAGCTCCACCGCCAGCGTAGCCCCGGCGGCGGCCGCCGGACGGAACCACCCCTGCCGGAACCACTTGGTATCCCGGAAGGCGGAGAGCACCGCGTAGATCAGCACCAGGATCCCGCAGCACCGCAGCGCCGGGGCGAAGGGGAGGAACACAAGGCTTCCACCGATTCCTCCCGCCAGGGCGGCGATCCCGTTCTTTCCGGGCCGGCAGGCCGCCAGGAAGCCCGCCGCCAGCGGTGCGCGGCCCTCCAGGCAGCACCCTGCGGCGAAGAAGCCCGCCGCCCCATAGCCCGCCAGCCGGAGCGCCTCTCCCGCGGGTACCCGTTCCAGGGTAATGTTGGCGATTTTCATAGCATGTCCCCTTTTCTGCTGTGATTTTCACCATTGTAGCAGGGGCCGGAGAAGAAACCTGTCGGGAAATGCGCGGGGGAATCTGATACTTTTGCAGCGGCCTCCGGAATTCACAGGCCGAAAGGGAGGGGCTGGCAAACGGCGCGGGCGCGCCGGCAGCGTCGGAGGCGCTTTCGTCAAAACGCACAAACCCGGACAAAAATTTTTGTGAGCCATCCAAACAGAAATTGCATATCTTCCCATTGCAATCGGTCTCAAAAGACGGTATAATGAAACTGCAAAACAGAATACGGTGGTAGCTGTAACGAAGTGCTTCCGCGCACGGGCTGCAACTATCACTCAGGTTGTGCTTGAGTGTTTCAAACCGAAAGGTTTGAAGCATTTTTCTTTTTTAATGCGGGCCTAAACCCATTGCTGTTCCTGGATTTTGCCCGATGACGAAAGAATGTTTTTCATCGAGGAATCGTATAAGAAGCAGGAAAGAGGAGGAAAAACCATGTACATTCTGGCAAACGGCAGACTCATCACCCGGGACGAGGCGGTCCCCTATCTCCCCGACGGCGGCGTAGCCATCGACGGAAGCAAGATCGCGGCGGTGGGTTCCACCGCGGAGCTGAAAGCAACGTACCCAGACGCGGAGTTCATCGACGCCAGGGGCGGCGTCATCATGCCGGGCCTTGTGAACGCCCATACCCATATTTACTCCGCCCTGGCCCGGGGCCTGAGCATCAACGGCTTCAATCCCACCAATTTCTACGAGGTCCTGGACGGCCAGTGGTGGTATATTGACCGCCACCTGACCCTGAAGGGCACCAAGGCCAGTGCCGACGCCCTGTATCTGGACTGCATCAAGCAGGGCGTCACCACCATCTTCGACCACCACGCCTCCTTTGCGGAAATCCCTGGATCCCTGTTCCAGATCGCGGACAGCGCCAAACAGTTTGGCATCCGCTCCTGCCTGTGCTATGAGGTCAGCGACCGGGACGGCCAGGAGAAATCGGACCAGTCCGTCCAGGAGAACAAGGACTTTCTGGACTACTGCGAGAAAAATCCCAGCGACATGCTGGCGGCCATGTTCGGGGGTCACGCCCTGTTCACCATCAGCGACAGGACCTTTGAGAAGATGGTGGAGGCCAACAATGACCGGACCGGCTTCCACATCCACGTCTCCGAGGGGATGAACGACGTCTACGACAGCCTGCAGAATTACGGTCGCCGTCCTGTCCAGCGCCTCCAGGACCACGGCATTCTGGGCCCCAAGACCATCCTGGGCCACTGCATCCACGTAAACACCGCCGAGATGGAGATCATCCAGGCCACGGGGACCATGTGCGTCAACAATCCGGAGAGCAACATGGGCAATGCGGTAGGCTGTTCCCCGGTGATCCAGCTGATGAAGCGCGGCATCATGGTGGGCCTGGGCACCGACGCGTATACAAACGACATGCTGGAGAGCTTGAAGGTGGCTCTGACCATTCAGCGGCACAACGCTTGTATGCCCAACGTGGGCTGGGGGGAAGTTACCACCATGCTGTTCAAGAACAATCCTGCCATTGGTGAGAAGTACTTCGGCGTACCTCTGGGCCGTCTGGCCCCCGGCGCGGCGGCGGACGTGATCGTTATGGATTACAAGCCGTTTACGCCGTTCTCCGACGCCAACATCGACGGTCACATGCTCTTCGGCATGACGGGCCGTCAGTGCCAGACGACTATTTGCAATGGTAAGGTTTTGATGAAGGACCGGGAGCTGGTGGGCGTTGATGAGGAGGCTGTCAATGCACACATCTTAGAAGAATCCAAGAAGCTGTGGGGGGAGCTCAATCACTGCCAGTACTGAGCTTCGCCGCCTCCGGCGGCGAGGGGAGCCGTTTCTCGTTGATAGCCCGGGGGCTTCTCGCCCCCGGACTCCTCGGGTACTTTTTGTGTGAACAAAAAGTACCCAAAAAGTCACTTAAACCTAGCGGTTTAAGAATCCCTCATTTTTTGATTAGTTTTGC
>JAETNP010000096.1 GCA_021768185.1 Oscillospiraceae bacterium | reverse complement strand
TCCCTCATTGGTGTACTTCCGCTCATTCAGAGCAGTCAGCAGGGAGTTGAGCACCCCATCGTTGCACTTGAAGATCTCATCCAGGAAAACGACGTCCGCCTCCGGGATCTTGCCGGTCGTGTTGACCTGCGGTTCACCGCCATGGAGCTCCGCCAGGGCTTTGCGGTGGCGCTCCATGCGCTCAGGCAGATCGCCGGAGTCCTGTCCATTGGCAAGACGGTTTTTTAAGCTGGCGTGCATCTGCTGGTACTGCGGATCGCCGTCCAATACTGCCTGGGCCACGCTGCCGGGGAGCAGGCTGGCCAGATCAATACGGCCAAAAAGCTGCTCCTCATCGGTCTGCTTGGAGAGCAGACGCTCAAACTGCCGTGCGCCGGTGATCCGGCTGCGGAAGGCGTTGATGGCATAGCTCTTGGCCTGCCCGGGCGCGCCCAGGATGAACAGGTTCTTCCGGGTCAGCAGGGCGATGGCGATCAGCTCGGTCAGCTCCTCACGCTCGGCGACCTGGGCGTTGACGTCCGCAATAACGGACAGCATTTTATCGCGTAACATCTGCATCATCCCTCCTTACGCCGCCATGAGGCTGTCAGCGGGCATGTCGCCGCAGGCGCTCAGAGAGATCACCGCGCCCCGCAGATCATAAGGGGCTCCAGTGAAGCCGTACCGCTGGCGGCTGTCCTTACAGTTCAGCATCTCATACTGAAGCTGTGCGTTGAGGTGCTGCGCCAGCTCGCCCTTATCCGGGTCAAAGGTATCCACGGCCCGGATCAACCGGATGGCCAGCTGCTGGTACACATCGTCACGATCCAGACGGGCGGCCCTTATCAGCGCCCGATTCCTGCGGATGGTTTTGTCGATGCGGTGAAGGTTCTCCTCCACGATACGGTTGCGCTCCGCAATAGAGTAATTGTATTTCATAGACCTTTCCTTTCTGTTTTGGGGGCCCAGAAACGGCAGAAGTCCCGGCCCCAGTCCTCCATGATGTTGTCATGGACATTTTTTGATGAATTGTACTCCGGATTTCTGCATTTCTGGCGCAGAATGATCCGGGTCCTGTCTCTCTCCGGCTCCAGGAAGGAAAACCGGCAGGTATCGCAGTGCCGTTCGTCTTCTCTCAAACAGTCTCCTCCATCCGATTAGCCAATGCCTTTTCCGTGTTGAAACGCGGCACGATCCTGAGGCCGTCCGCCGTCCTGTAGAAAAAGGATGGGGCAAGGCCGTCGTCGATCTCTACAACCGAGTAGAGCGGAATGTCAGCATCCAAAAGCTCCGTATAGGGCTCATTCTGGCAGCTGCTCCAAAATTCCTGGGGTGTCAGTTCGATTTTGGTGCTGGAAGCCAGGGCATAGCGGTACTCCGATATATAGAGCGGATCATCAGGATCACCCGACAGGCAAAGGAACATCTGCCGGTCCCGGTCGCTCTTCAGAGCATAGATCCGCACCTCACAAGGGCTCTTGCGCTTTGGACACCACTGGGGAACGGCGGTTTTGGGATCGCTTCGTTTGAACCGGCGCGCCCGTTTGCCGCCGGTGCAGAAGTGTTCGCCGCAGTGCATCATGACGCCGTACTGTTTCTTCGGAACAAGATCTCCAAAATGCAGATCATGAGGACAGCTTACACAGGATGGACGCCTCAGTGTGTACTTCATGCGGCGCTCCTTTCTTCTTCCGCCCGGCGGCAGAGGTCAATGACCTGCTGGCACTGATCCATCTCGAACCCGCCGATGTGTGTCTGGTTTTCCGGCAAGGCCATCTGCTCCGACAGCCACTTGTAGGCGGCCGTCCTGGTCATGTGCCGGCGTTTCCAGAAAGCGTCGAACACCTGATGGGTCTCCACCCGCTTGAGCCGCAGTACCTCGTTGGCCACGTTGCCGAGCGGGCGCATTGTCCCCCGGTGGCAGCCCACCCGGGCGTTACAGTTCTGACATTGATAGAGCCATTCGCCGTTGAGCTTCAGCCGGCCGGCTGCTTCCCGGTAGACTTCCTCAGCGGGGATCTGCCGGATGACGCCGCCGCAGTAGCGGCAGATCTTCGGTACTCTCAAATGAGATCCTCCTTTCTGTTACGCCGCCTTCCTGGCGGGCGACTCCTTTTTCACATCCACCTGAACAGCGGGAGCTCTCGTGGCGGTCTGAAGGTACAGCGCGTCCTCCGCTTCCAGCGTCAGCATACCCCCGGCGGCTACGCCCAGCTTCACGCTTCCGGTGAGGGCGCGGAAACATGCGTCCAGCCTTGAGGCCAGGAACCAATGTTCTCCCCGTACCGCCCCCTTGAGCGGGATCACATCAATGGCTGCCGCAGAGCTGCCAAGTTTGCTTCGGCACTGGAAGGTCAGGCGCTGTCCGTCAAAGAGGAGTCCAACCTTGCCGTCCGGGTCGCAGGAGATGACGGACTCCAGACCCTTGCGAAGATCCGGAACATCCGTCAGCACCTGAAACTGGGGCTGAACAGAGGCGGTCAGACGCTCCGTGTCGATGTACTCTCCCTCCATGAGCCGGACACTGTAGATGAAGTCCTCCCGCAGAAAGGCCGCGGT
>JAETNP010000095.1 GCA_021768185.1 Oscillospiraceae bacterium | reverse complement strand
ACCGCGGCCTTTCTGCGGGAGGACTTCATCTACAGTGTCCGGCTCATGGAGGGAGAGTACATCGACACGGAGCGTCTGACCGCCTCTGTTCAGCCCCAGTTTCAGGTGCTGACGGACGTTCTGGACCTTCGCAAGGGTCTGGAGTCCGTCATCTCCTGCGACCCGGACGGCAAGGTTGGACTTCTCTTTGACGGACAGCGCCTGACCTTCCAGTGCCGGAGCAAACTTGGCAGCTCTGCGGCAGCCATTGATGTGATCCCGCTCAAGGGGGCGGTACGGGGAGAACATTGGTTCCTGGCCTCAAGGCTGGAAGCCTGTTTCCGCGCCCTCACCGGAAGCGTAAAGCTGGGCGTAGCCGCCGGGGGTATGCTGACGCTGGAAACGGGGGACGCGCTGTACCTTCAGACTGCCACGAGAGCTCCCGCCATTCAGGCGGAGGAGAAAAAGGAGTCGCCCGCCAGGAAGGCGGCGTAGGAGGGAGGAGGATCTCATTTGAGAGCACCAAAAATCTGCCGCTACTGCGGCGGCGTCATCCGGCGGATTCCCGCTGAGGAAGTCTACCGGGAAGCAGCCGGCCGGCTGAAACTCAACGGCGAATGGCTCTATCAGTGTCAGAACTGCAACGCCCGGGTGGGCTGCCACCGGGGGACGATGCGCCCGCTTGGCAACGTAGCCAACGAGGTGCTTCGCCTCAAGCGGGTGGAGACCCATCAGGTGTTCGACGCCTTCTGGAAGCACCGGCACATGACCAGGACAGCCGCTTACAAATGGCTGTCGGAGCAAATGAAACTGCCGGAGGAAGAAGCCCATATTGGCGGTTTCGAGATGGATCAGTGCCAGCAGGTCATTGACCTCTGCCGCCGGGCGGAAGAAGAAAGGAGGGCCGCATGAAGTACACGCTGAAGCGTCCATCCTGCGTAGGATGCCCTCATAATCTGCATTTTGGAGATTTTGTTCCGAAGAAACAGTACGGCGTCATGATGCACTGCGGCGAACACTTCTGCACCGGCGGCAAACGGGCGCGACGGTTCAAGCGAAGCGATCCCAAAATCGCCGTTCCCCAGTGGTGTCCAAAGCGCAAGAACCCTTGTGAGGTGCGGATCTATGCTCTGAAGAGCGACCAGGACCGGCAGATGTTCCTTTGCCTGTCGGGTGATCCTGATGATCCGCTCTATATATCGGAGTACCGCTATGCCCTGGCCTCCAGCACCAAAATCGACCTGACACCCCAGGAATTTTGGAGCAGCTACCAGAATGAACCCTATACGGAGCTTTTGGATGCTGACATTCCGCTCTACTCGGTCGTAGAGATCGACGACGGCCTTGCCCTGTCCTTTTTCTACAGGACGGTGGACGGCCTCAGGATCGTGCCGCATTTCAACACGGAAAAAGCATTGGCTAATCGGATGGAGGAGACTGTTTGAGAGAAGACGAAAGGCACTGTGACACCTGCCGGTTTTCCTTCCTGGAGCCGGAGAGAGACAGGACCCGGATCATTCTGCGCCAGAAATGCAGAAGTCCGGAGTACAATTCATCAAAAAATGTCCATGACAACATCATGGAGGACTGGGGCCGGGACTTCTGCCGTTTCTGGGCCCCCCAAACAGAAAGGAAAAGTCTATGAAATACAATTACTCTATTGCGGAGCGCAACCGTATCGTGGAGGAGAATCTTCACCGCATTGACAAAACCATCCGCAGGAATCGGGCGCTGATAAAGGCGGCCCATCTGGACCGTGACGATGTGTACCAGCAGTTGGCCATCCGATTGATCCGGGCCGTGGATACCTTTGACCCGGATAAGGGCGAGCTGGCGCAGCACATCAACGCTCAGCTTCAGTATGAGATGCTGAACTGTAAGGACAGCCACCAGCGATACGGCTTCACTGGAGCCCCTTATGATCTGCGGGGCGCGGTGATCTCTCTGAGCGCCTGCGGCGACATGCCTGCTGACAGCCTCATGGCGGCGTAAGGAGGGGTGATGTAGATGTTACGAGACAAAATGCTGTCCGTTATTGCGGACGTCAACGCTCAGGTCGCCGAGCGTGAGGAGCTGACCGAACTGATCGCCATTGCCCTGCTGACCCGGAAGAACCTGTTCATCCTGGGCGCACCTGGGCAGGCCAAGAGCTATGCCATCAACGCCTTCCGCAGCCGGATCACCGGTGCGAAGCAGTTTGAACGGCTCCTCTCCAAGCAGACCGATGAGGAGCAGCTTTTTGGCCGCATTGATCTGGCCAGCCTGCTCCCCGGCAGCGTGGCCCAGGCAGTATTGGACGGCGATCCGCAGTACCAGCAGATGCACGCCAGCCTGAAAAACCGTCTTGCCAATGGACAGGACGCCGGCGATCTGCCCGAGCGCATGGAGCGCCACCGCAAAGCCCTGGCAGAACTCCATGGCGGTGAACCGCAGGTCAACACGGCCGGCAAGATCCCGGAGGCGGACGTCGTTTTCCTGGATGAGATCTTCAAGTGCAACGATGGGGTGCTCAACTCCCTGCTGACTGCTCTGAATGAGCGGAAGTACACCAATGAGGGA
>JAETNP010000038.1 GCA_021768185.1 Oscillospiraceae bacterium | reverse complement strand
TCAATCCTATTGAAAAATTCTGGGCCTGGCTGAAACGCTTTTTGAGGAAAATCCTCCCTTCTGCTCCTTCCTTTGATGATGCCCTCTGTACCGCTTTTCAACTATGGTGAGTATAACACAGGACATGAAAAGTTGACAGACTACACCAAAGGAGTAGCTTGTCAACTTTTTATATTGACCGCACTAAATTTGTTGTGCCACAGCATTTCGCTGCGGCATTCTTTTTATTAAATGAGGTAAAACAAGTTTCGCAAAAACAAGAAGAGACATAGTTTGCAGCCCTCTGGTAGAATGAAGTTACCACACTCCATTCTAAAAGAAGTCTACAAACCATGTCTGAGAAGATTGTACTGCTAAATGTAGAGAGAACCCTCAACGAACTGCTGGAGGTGGAGGCCGAGAAACTGACCTGGGCGGCCCGATACGAGCGCAATGAGCAGCGGCAGGGCTGCTGCAACAGACACTACAGCCGTAAGGGCAATGGCTGATAGAGCAGTCTGACAGATGGAAGCCCAGATTAAGCCGCCGGCGGCAATTTATTTCGATCAAACAGGGCCGCTCCAAAGATCGCAAGGGGACGGACGCGCTGCCGCGTCCATCCCCCTTTGCGTCCTGTTACCCGCAGATGGCGCTGGGTTTCGCCAGCAAAAACAGGGTAATGTTCTTAAAAACGGTCCGGCAGTCGGTAGCGAGAGCGAAGATGTCCTCGATATATGCGTTCACACAGAACTCCTCGCACAGATCTACTACCGGGGGATTGGCGGGGTCGTAGGCCCAGCCGTTGATCACAATGGTGTCGCAGGGGTCGCCCTCCGGGTCGGCAATCACCGTGATATTCTCCTGATAGTCCAGCCCCTCGAACTTGGCGTAGGGGATGATATAGGCGGTGAAGGGTACCTCGTTGTGGACGGAGTGGACCGACTGGCTGGGCACCAGGCCGGTGTAGACCACTTTCTGTTTCAGCGTCCCCTCGATGATCAGCTTCCGCCCGCTCAGGCAGGTGCCCTCCTCGTTGGGGATCAGGGTGAAATAGGTGGTGGCGCCGATGAGGGTGATGACATCCAGGATGGCGGTCACCGCGTCCAGCAGGGCCTGGGCAACGCCGTCCACCAGGGCGATCAGGGCATTCACGGCGGCGGCTACGGCGGGACCCACCACCGGGATGGCGGCCACCGCGGCGCTCAGGGCGTTGGCGGCGGCGACCAAGGCGTCCAAAGCCGCCTGGAGCAGGGCCACTGCGGCGCGGACGGCGTTCAGCGCCTCCACCACCAGATAGGCGGCCGCGCAGGGCGCATCCAGGATCAGCAGGGCGTCGGCCACGGCGGTGGTCAGATTGGCCGCTGCGGTGGTGACGCCAACGAGGGCCGCCTGAAGGGCGGTGACCTGGGGAATGGCGGGCAGCAGAGGAATGGCCAGAATGGCGTTGACCGCATCTACGATGGGGGTAATGTCCACGGCCCCCGCCAGATTGACGGCGCCGGTGGCGGCGGTGAGCTCCAGGGCCGTGGCCTGCCGCTCATAGGTCTTGTAGGCGTAGGGCGTCTCGATCAGCTTGGCGCAGTTGATTTTGGCGTCCACATACACCTGATCCAGCTGCTCGATATCGGGCTTCTGGGCCGGGATGGGCAGGATCTCCGGGACGGAGATCTCGCTCCAGTTGAGTTGGGTGCGGTCCCGGCCGTCCAGGACGACGCGGGACAGGTCATAGGTGCCGAAGCTCTTCAGGCTGCACCCCTGGGAATTACGATGACAGGACATAGCTTCTCTCCTCCCTCAGCATACCGGAATGGCTTTGATAAACAGGGTATTGTTGCTGAACACGCTTCTCTCGGACAGCCTGCACACATAGACGTCCTCCAGATAAGGGTGCAGCACATAGTCCTGTGTCAGCGGCACGTCCTTACCGGCAATGATAAAGACGGAGAAGGGGATCGTATAGGTGGCCGAATGCAGCGCCTGGTCGGGAACTGCGGCGGTATAGATGATCTTTTGCAGGATCACGCCCTCAATAATCAGCTTCTTGCCGGTGAGGTGTGTGCACTCGCCGTTGGGGATGTCCTCCCCGGGCACCACGGTGCCGTCCGGCCGGGTGTAGCCGTTGACCACGGGGGTGTTGACCACCCGCTGGGAAATGATCTTGATGCTGGAGTTCACCGAGACGATGCCCTCCATATCGGGCTTCTGCTCCGGAATGTCCAGAATCTTGGGAACAAAAAACTGCACCCACTGCTCAGAGACGGGACCGCAGCGCAGGGCCCGCTCCAGGGCGGACTCCTGAGAAACGCCCACATAGTTGATGTTGTCGCACTGCTCGCAGACCTCGCTGTGGAAGGTGTGGACGGTGCTGTTGGTATAATCACAGTTCATCATGGTTTCTCCCTCCCGTCAGCACGCCGACCTGGTGGGTACGGCGTAGAGCATCAGCGTCACCTGCTTGAGGATGTTTCTCTCATCAACGGCGCAGACGGCCACATCCTCCACACAGCAGTTCACGTCAAAGTTGACGTTATAGCTGTCCTCGGTAATGGATTCGCCGCCGGCGATGGGGAAGGTGACCTCCTCCGGGACCACGATGAAGGAGGAGAAGGGGACATAGAAGTGGGCGGAGTGGACGCTCTGGCTGGGCTCCAGGGCGGTATAGACCACCTTCTGGCACAGCTGGCCCTCAATGATCAGCTTCCGCCCGCTGAGAAGCTTCCCCTCCAGGTTGGGAAGGGGTTCCCCGCTGGCGGTATAGGACCGGGGGGTCTTGATCACCTGCTTGCGCAGGATGTCCACCCAGACCTCCACAGAGTTGATGACCTCAATATCGGGCTTCTGCTCGGGGATCTGCAAGGTCTCGGTGATGTGCATCTGCTTCCAATAGGGCGTGTTCCGGATCGCCTGGGTGGTGTTGGCCGGAACACACAGACCGATCACGTCGATGAGACCGTTTTCACAGCCGCAGGACTGGGAATTACAATTCATAATCAAACTCCTAACTTCGCGATAGGAACCCGGCGTTTCGCCGGGTTCAGTAATACTGGACATTGCTCCTGGAAACGCTTCTGCATCCCCCGGACGAGCTGCCCTGACACAGGCAGCCGCTGGAGCCGGCCGGCTCAGGGCAGCGGGGCGGACAGGGAGGCTCACAGCCGTCCGGACACGCATCCGGGCAAGCGCCCTGACGGACCTCCACACGATAGCGGCCCTCGCAGCCATCGTTCAGACTGAATTGGTACCGGCCCATGCAGTCCGTACAGGTGCGGGCCGCCTCGTGCAGGCCGCAGTCCGTATATTTCAAAAGCTCCACCAGCGCGCCGCTTACCGGTGCGCCGCTGCAATCGGTCACGCATCCCCAAACGGTGACGGTTCGGATACGATCCACGGTGACATCCGCGCGGACCTTGCAGACATTCCGGTCTACACACAGGTCAACGCCGCCGGGAAGGATCGTGGAACAGGGGTCTCCGCCTCGGGAGCGGTCATATTCTTGCTTCATATCAGCCCTCCTTTCGGGCCTCCCCATCCTATGCGGCAGTCCCGCCGGCGGTCACTGGCCGGCGGGACTGTCAACGTGGCAGGTTGCCTGCAGATGGGGGGTATTGCTGAAGCATTCCACCGAAAGGAATCGGGGCGAAGGGGATGGGGCCGGCCAGATCTCCAGCATACAGGGGAAAAAACGGTTCTTGACGGCGAACACGCGCAGGCCGGTCTCGCCGTCTTTTTCAACAGCCTGCAAATTGCCCACGGCATACTCCCCGCCCAGACTGAGCCGTTCCAGATGAGCGCCCTGGCAGCTGTAGACGGAGACATAGGCGCATTCGCCTTTCTGGTACGCCAGATAGAGGCGGCCGCCATGGAGGCACAGGGCCTGATACCGCGTCCCCTGCGGGGCGGTCATGAAAGCGCCGAGGCAGTCGCCGGCCGTGCTGAACCGGCAGAGCGTACCGGGAAAAACAAGCCAGAGCAGCCCGGATTCCTCCTCAAACCAAATGTCCTCGGCGCAGGCGTCAAAGCCCTCCAGCCGTATTCTGATCCGATCCAGCTCACGAAAGCGGAGATCCAGGATGAAAATACTGCCCGGCGCACATTGGGAGACGGCAAAATACCTCTGGCCGTCGGGAGAACAGGTCAGTTTTGTATATTTTCGCGGTAATTCCATTTCTGCGGCATTCCCGGCCTCAGACCAGACATGGAGCTTCCCGGTCGGAGCATCCACCCCAATGAAGCCCCCGTCCTGCTCGATCAGGCAGGAGAGTGCGCGACAGGCGCCGGCATCCACGGGGAATGGAATTTCATGAATCAGCATCATATCCAGGGCCCCTTTCATAACGTTATCCCATGTTATGCCGGCGAATGCGGTTCTGCCAGTCAGAAACAACGATCCGGGCTCTCATATGGCCTGTATGCCCTTGTTAAGCGTTGCTAACGGATGCAAATGACGAAATCTGATCCACGATTTTCCGCCGTACACAATAGTGGCTAATTTTTATTGTGCTGCAATCCGAACGGGCTTTGGGAAAAGATCCGTGCAGCGTTGGTGAAACGGGTGCGGACTGATTCCCCTATTGGCACAGCTTCTTAAAATGAAATCAGATATTGTCCGTAAAATATTCCTGCAAACTATGGCAATTTTCGCGTAAATCGCGTATACTAAAAGCACTATCAGAAAAGGAGTTGATGATTTTGCCGCAGGGCAACGAAAGGATACATACTGAATCGTCAAGCTGGTAGCCGTACCGGGGCGAATGCGGCCTCTCCCGGCCGAGAATGGAGCCGGGCGCGATCCTGGGAGGGATCGGTCATGTGGACGCGGGCCGGGACGCCTGCGGGGCGGGGTTCGACTCCCTGCTTTACAGCGTATGTCCAGCACGGTAACAGCCGCATGATTTCTGCATACAACGTACAACCACGCATAGACCGGCGCGGCGAGGGCGGGAATGGGGAACGGACCATCTTCCGCAGGAGTGCGGACAGGTCCTGACTTGACAATTCGCGGGAAGACGGCTACAATGGAAAAACGGTAAACAACCTAAAATTCAAATACATTCAGGAGAGAGACTGCTATGGCTAAGGATCAGAGACAGGTGGACGCCATCACCGCCCGGGACGTGGACTTCACCCAGTGGTTCACCGACGTGTGCAAAAAGGCGGAGCTTATCGACTACTCCAGCGTGAAGGGCATGTTCATCTACCGCCCTTACGGCTACGCCATCTGGGAGAACATGCAGAAGGAGCTGGACCGCCAGTTCAAGGCCACCGGCCACGAGAACGTGGCCATGCCCATGCTCATTCCCGAGAGCCTGCTGCAAAAGGAGAAGGACCACGTGGAGGGCTTCGCCCCCGAGTGCGCCTGGGTGACCTACGGCGGCAGCGAGAAGCTGGAGGAGCGCTACTGCATCCGCCCCACCAGCGAGACGTTGTTCTGCGAGCACTATAAGAACATCATCCACTCCCACCGGGACCTGCCCAAGCTGTACAACCAGTGGTGCAGCGTGCTGCGCTGGGAGAAGACCAGCCGCCCCTTCCTGCGCCACCGGGAATTCCTGTGGCAGGAGGGCCACACCATGCACGCCACAGCCGAGGAGGCCGTGGAGGAGACCGTGCGGATGCTGAACATCTACGCGGACTTCTGCGAGAACTTCCTGGCCATGCCCGTGACCCGGGGCCGGAAGACCGACAAGGAGAAATTCTCCGGCGCGGAGGACACCTACTGCGTGGAGTGCATGATGCACGACCGGAAGGCCCTCCAGGCGGGCACCAGCCACTACTTCGGCGACGGCTTCGCCAAGGCCTTTGACATCGCCTTCACCGGCGCGGACAACCAGCTCCACCACCCCCACCAGACCAGCTGGGGCGTTTCCACCCGCCTCATCGGCGGCATCATCATGACCCACGGCGACGACAACGGCCTGGTGCTGCCTCCCCGGGTGGCCCCCATCCAAGTGGTGGTCCTGCCCATCGCCCAGCACAAGCCCGGCGTCATCGAGGCGGCCCAGGACTTGAAGGACCGTCTGGAGAAGGCGGGCCTCCGGGTGAAGCTGGACGACAGCGACAAGGCCCCCGGCTGGAAATTCGCGGAGTACGAGATGCGGGGCGTACCTCTCCGGGTGGAGATCGGCCCCAAGGACATGGAGAAGGAACAGTGCTGCATCGCCCGCCGGGACACTGGGGAGAAGGCCTTCGTTCCCCTGGCGGAGCTGGAGAGCGCCGTGGCGAAGCTGCTGGACGCGATCCACGACAACATGTTCGCCATGGCGAAGAAAAACCTGGAGGACAACACCTTCTTCGCGGACACCTGGGAGGAGGTCAAGGCCCTGGTGGAAAAGAACGGCGGCGGCTTCGTCCATACCAAGTGGTGCGGTGAGCTGGACTGCGAGCTGGCCATGAAGGAGAAGGCGGGCGTCACCTCCCGCTGTATGCCGCTGGATCAGTCCGGCACCACCGGCAAATGTCCGGTGTGCGGCAAGGAGTGTACCACG
The DNA here is from genome assembly GCA_021768185.1 of Oscillospiraceae bacterium. GTDB lineage: Bacteria > Bacillota > Clostridia > Oscillospirales > Oscillospiraceae > Pelethomonas. Next base: position 34,062 of record JAETNP010000038.1, on the reverse strand, counting down.
GATATCATCTGGGGTATCGCATATTAAAAGATCTGGGCGGGCCTGCATGGCCCGCCCTCTTTTGTCAATATTTCCGGATCTCCAGGGAGTCGTCGTCCTCCCCTTTTTCGATGGAGCGGATGACCATATCGTACTGCACGTCGTCGCTGACCTTTATGTGGACCCGTTCACCCACTTTACGGCCCAGGAGGGCCTTCCCCACCGGGGATTCCTTGCTGATGAGGCCCTTCCCCGCGTCGGAGCGGAGGGTAGTGACGATGCGCAGGTTCATCTCCCGCCCCAGCTTTTCATGGAAGGCAACTACTTTATCGAACAGTCCCACCGTGTCCTCTCCGGAGGCTGCGGAGATCACCTTGGCGGTGCTGACCATTTTTTGCAGATAGCGGATGCGGCTGTCGTTGCGGTTTTTCTCCTGTTTGGCGCATTTGTACTCGAAATTTTCGCTCAGGTCCCCGAAGGCCCGGGCGGTCTGGACGTCCTCGATCAATTTGGGCCGCAGGACCCGGATGCGGTAGTCGATCTCTTCTTTCATTTTTTTGATATCGACTTCGGTCAGTTCATCATACATAGAAGATACCTCTTTTCTGCCGGTTGGTGGTTCTATTATAGCACGGGGGCGGGGAATTTGCCAGTCGTTTCTTTGCGGCGCTGCGCGCCGCCCCGCCGGTTTCTTGTCGATACCCCGGGGCTTACGCAGCCCCGGACTTCGCGCCTACTTTTCGCGCCCGCGAAAAGTAGGCAAAAGCGGGCTTAAACCTACGGTTTAAGAATCCCTTCTCGGTCCCGCCTATCCGGCGGGACCTCGGCGAGGGGTTTGCGGACATTGGGATAAAATGAAGAGTTGCGGTGTCACATGAACTACAGGTCCTACGGGCATCTGATCTAGTGGACTGGCACTTGTAGAACTCCGGCTGCCGCCCTTTCAATGCGGTACCCCCTGCAAAGGGGATTCGTCCTAACGGACAATTCTTCAACCTTGCACCCCGGAGAGTTAGCCCCGCTATACGGTAGGGGCCTCCGACAAGAATGCTAAAATAGGCGCAGAAGGGGAACGAAGCGGACGGTACTAGCGGTAGACCAAACCGACTGTGCCTCGGGCGCAAACTAATCAAAAAATGAGGGATTCTTAAACCGCAAGGTTTAAGCGCGCTTTTGCCTACTTTTGCCGCGTGGCAAAAGTAGGTCCGGGGTCCGGGGGCGGATAGCTCCCGGGGTTTCGATGAGAAACGGCCCCCGTGCCGCCCCGCAGGGGCGGCAAAGAAGAAGCCGCGGCGCTGTGCGCCGCGGCCCCCTGTTCTCCTATTTGGCAAATATAATCTTCTCGCTGTTGAACATCCGCGCAAGGATAAAAACACCAATCAAGGTTACAGCAACATTTACCCCAATGGTGGCCGCTACGCCCAGCGGCAGCACCGAGAAGGAAAACACCCCTATCATACACTGTACGCTGTTATACAGCGGAATGCAGTATTTTGCCAGCTCCTGGGACGCGCCGCCGCCGAACATTCCCACGATCCCAAGGCCCATGACCACCAGCATCACCGGCATCACATAAGTCTGCGCCTCCTTGATGGTCTTGGCCAGCGCGGAAAGAACAGAAATCACTGTCACCAGCACCAGCACCGTGGAGAAGATCACCCCCGCCAGCAGCAGATAGTCCTGAACGCCGTAGATGTCCGCGCTGACCTCGTCCGTCACGCCGCCCATCATCTTGGGCAGCGCCAGAACAGTACCCACCGTGCTGGAAGCCGCGGAAATCATGGCGATCAGCGCCAGCGCCAGAATCTTCCCCAGCGCCACATCGCTGCGGCGGATAGGCGTTATGAGCATGGTGGCGATGGTGCCCCGCTCCTTCTCTCCGGCGATGGACTCCGGCGCTACCGCCGCGCAGCCGGAATACAGGAAAATCATCAGCAGCAGGGGCATCATCATGGCGAAGAAGCTCCCCGCGGTGTCCTCCGCCGTGGCCAGATCGTACCCCTCTCCCCCGGCGTTGACGTCGAACTTGTTGACCATCTGGGCCTCGTAGGCGTCCAGCAGGGCCGTCACACTCCGGTAGACAAAGGTGGAGTTGGTGGAAGCGGAGTTGTAGTAGATCTCAATGTTGGGCGCCGCCTGGCCGGAGGCCGCGGTATACGCCTCCACCGCCTGCTCAAAATCCTCCGGGAACACCAGCAGCAGGTCCAGCTCCTGGGCGGTCACCGCCGCCTTGGCTCCCGCCGTATCGGCGGTCTCCTCCACTGGCAGCGCCGCTCCGTCCAGCAGCGCTTCCACCGAAGCCGGCATCCCCACCGACCGGATGGAGGGCGTGTAGTCCTCGTCCACCCCGAAAGCGTCGCCCATGGCAGTGCCCATAAAGCTGTACATGACGTAAATCAGGATACCGGGCATCAGGATACTGAACACCATCCGCTTGTCCCCGAAAAAACGGGCCAGTTCCTTCTTCATAATGGTGATGATGCCGTTTCTCATTCCGCCTCACCTGCCGTTTCCTTATAGATTTCAAAGAACCTGTCCTCCAGGCTCATGCCGCCGCAGACACGCTCCAGCGTGTCGCAGACGATCATCCGCCCGCTGATGATGACCCCCACCCGGTCGCACAGCTTTTCGATCAGGCTGAAAATATGGGTGGAGACGATGATGGTCTTCCCCTCCCCCCGCAGCTCCTGGAGAAAGTCCGTCACCACCTTGGCCGTCAGCACGTCCAGGCCGTTGGTGGGCTCGTCGAAGATGATGATGTCCGGGTCATGGACGATGGACACCACCAGGGACACCTTCTGCTTCATGCCCGTGGACAGGTTCGCCACCTTCACCTCCGCGAACCGGTCGATGCCGAAGCGCTCAAACAGCATCTTTTTCCGCCGGTCCCGCACTTCCGGGTCCACCTTGTGCAGGTCCGCGAAGAAGTCGAACAGATAGTTGGGCGTAAAGCACTCCTCCAGCTTCAGCTCGCTGGTCAGAAAACCGATCCGGCTGCGCACCTGGTCCGGCTGCCGGACCACGCTGATGCCGTCCACAAGGGCGTCGCCGCTGTCGGGCCGGATCAGTGTGGCCAGCAGGCGCAGGGTCGTCGTCTTCCCCGCCCCGTTGGGGCCCAGCAAACCAAAGATCTCTCCCTCATAAGCGCTGAAGCTGAGGTTATCCACCGCCACCCTTACCTTTTCCTTCGTCCGCTCCAGCTTCTGCTGCTTGGCGGACAGCCGGAAGGTCTTGGTGAGGCCCTGTACTTGCAGTATTTCGCGCATAGTTCCTCCTTTTCAGGCCGCAACCCGCGGCCCGGTTTTATCTATCTTACTTTCGATATATCGTCTCACGACAGGTCTAATATATCACCCTGCGATAGGTTTGTCAAGGGGATTCTGAAATTTCTTAACGGACACAGTATAACAGCGGCAAATCAAAAAGTCAACTCAAAAGGGGTAATCATTCTGCACAAAAACGGGTAGGCTCAAGTTATCTCTTTTGGGTTAGGATGTGAAAACATGACAGACACCCATACAGCCGTGCGCGCCCGCATCCTGGAGCTGTGCGCCCAGCGGGAGATCACCGTCAACCGGCTGGCCACTCTCAGCGGCGTGACCCAGTCCACGTTAAACAACATCGTCAGCGGGCGCAACAACAGCGCCACCGTCTCCACCATCAAAAAGCTGTGTGACGGCCTGGATATCTCCCTGCGGGCGTTCTTCGATACCCCCGCCTTCGACGAACTGGAGCAGGAGCTCAAATGAGAAGGCGCGCCGGTTCTTTCCCGGCGCGCCTCCGCGGTTATGTGGTTTCCTGGGGCTCCCGCTTCTCCAGCTTCCAGCGGGCGTCCTTGATGGTCAGGACCCGCTGCTTCTTCTTGCTGCTGGCCATCCGCTCCTTTATGGCGCGGCCCGTAGGCGTAGCGGCCAGTCCTCCCAGGGCGGTCTCCCGCAGCTCCATGGGCAGGCGGCGGCCCACCTCCCCCATGGCGTCGATGACCTCGTCCGCCGGGATGCGGCTCTCGATGCCCGCCAGGGCCATGTCGGCGGCAGCCACGGCGTTCACCGCGCCCACCACGTTGCGCTTGATGCAGGGCACCTCCACCAGGCCCGCCACCGGGTCGCAGGCCAGGCCCATCAGGTTCTTCAGGGCCATCGCCACCGCGTGGCACAGCTGCTCCGGCGTGCCGCCCCGCAGGCACACCAGGGCTCCCGCCGCCATGGCGGAGGCGGCCCCGATCTCCGCCTGACAGCCCCCCGCCGCGCCGGAGATGCAGGCGCGGTAAGCAATCACCGCGCCCACCCCGCTGGCAGTGAACATGGCCTCCAGTATTTTCTCCTCCGGCAGGTTCTCCCGCCAGTAGAGGGGGATCAGCACCGCCGGCAGCACCCCGCAGGCTCCCGCCGTGGGCGCGGCTACCACCCGGCGCATACAGGCGTTGCTCTCCCCCATGGCCAGGGCCTCGGCCACCACCTGGGCGATGAACTCGCCGCCGATGGGGTCCTTGGCGGCGTAATCGTGCATCAGCTTGCCCTGGCCTCCGGCCATGCCGCTGAGACTTCTCCGGTCGCCGGTATAAACCTCGCTGGTTTCCTTCATGGTGTGCCAGTTCTGCGCCATTTTTTCCATGGATTCGCTCCGGGACACCCCCCGGTTCTCCATGTCCGTCTCCAGGATGATCTCCCAGAACCGTTTTCCCTCCCGCCGTGCGGCAGTCACGATCTCCGCCATTGAATCCAGGTTCATGGTCAATCCTCCTTTGCGTAGTGGATCACCTGCAGGATGCCGGGCTGCTTCTCGATAAGCTCCACGATGTACCCGGGCACAGGGTCGTCCGTCTCGATGATCATCATCACGTTGCCGCCCTTGGCGCTGCGGTGCATACTCATGTTGGCCACGTTCACCCGGGCCAGGGACAGGGCGGTGGACACGTCGGACAGGTTGCTCTGGTTGTCCAGATTCTGGATGATCAGCGTGTGGTAGTCGCCGGAGAAGCTGACGTCCACGCCGTCCAGCTTATCCACCATGATCCGGCCTCCGCCGATGGAGCTGGCCTGCATCTTCATCTTTCTGCCGGACTCCCCGGTAAGCACCAGCTTCACGCTGTTGGGATGGGCGTCCCGCAGCTCGATCTCCTCGAAAGAAAATTTCAGCTTCCGCCGTCCGGCGATCTCAAAGCTGTTGGGGATGTCCAGGTCGTCAGTCGCCATGCCCAGCAGTCCGGCGATGAGGGCCTTGTCCGTGCCGTGGCCCACGCCGGTCTCCGCGAAGGAACCATGCAGGTACACCTCCGCCTTTACCGGCTTCTCCCCCAGCAGCGTCCGCGCCATGCGGCCAATGCGCACGGCCCCTGCGGTATGGGAACTGGAGGGCCCTACCATAATGGGGCCCATGATGTCGAATACGTCGATCATGACCGTGTCTCCTTTCTTCTCCGTCTTAAAGCACAGGTTCTCAGCGCCATTCTGTCAGCGCCGGACCACCCGGCTGCATCCTACAGCCATAGACCCCGCGCCGATGTGGCAGGCCACGCTCAGGGACAGCCGGTCCATATGGATCTCATAGCCGGGGAAGCGGGCCGCCAGCTCCCCCTTCCACTCCTGGGCCTCCTCGTCGGTGCAGGTATAGGCGGCGGCCAGATGGACCTCCTGCCCGGCGAAGCGCTGGGTGATATCCCGCTCCATGGCGTCCAGCATGATCTTCTTGGCGGTCTTCCAGCCCCGGGCCTTGGCAAAGGCATCCAGCTTCGCCCCCTGGATGGTCAGCACCGGCTTGATGTTCAGCACGGTGCCGATGGCGGCTCCGGCGGCGGTGACCCGCCCGCCTTTCTTCAAATATTTCAGCGTATCCACCGTGATGTAAATGCTGGACTCCAGGCGCTCCCGGATGAGCATGTCCAGGATGGCCTGTGCGTCCATGCCGGCCTGCGCCATCTCCAGCGCGTCCAGGACGCTCTGCCGCTGGGTGATGGAGATGCGCTGGTTGTCCGCCACGAAGACCTTGCCGCGGTAGTCGCCGGCCAGCATCAGCGCCGTCTGGCAGGAGGCGGACAGGCCGCTGGACATGGGGATATACACCACCTCATCATAGCTCTCCAGCAGCTGGTCCCACAGGTCGGTGACGTCCCCTGGGGAGGGCTGGGAGGTGGAGATGTCCGCGTCCTCCGCCAGCCGGCGGTAGAATTCCTCCTGGGTGAGGGTCACGTCCTCAAAAAACAGTTCCTCATTGATATAGAAGGGCATGGGCAGCACCCGGATGCCCATCTTCCGGGCCTCGGCCTGGGTGATGCCGCTGTTGCTGTCGGTTGCGATGGCTACTTTTTTCATGAATACTCCTCTTTGCCGCCTGAGCGGTTTTCTTTGAATGGATTTTCTGCGCCCTCCGGCGGACTTACCGCGGCTCCAGCGCCGTATGGAGCTTATCGGTGATGGCCCCCTGGAACAGGGGCGTGGAGTGCCCATGAAGGGTCTCCAGTCCGCCGGCGGCCATCCGGGGATCGATCTGCCCGCCCATGAAGAGGTCCATGTCCAGAATGAACTTTACCTCCGGATCCTGGGGGGCGTTGGGCACATTCTGCTTGACCATGCCGGGACCGGCGTGGATCTTGACCCGGCAGGTGCTGTCCAGGTTCATCTCCACATCCACAGAGCACTTCCGGGCGGCGGATTCGTCCACGTCCTCCTCCGACAGGATGCCCAGATAGGGCGCGGCGATCAGCTCCCGCCAGGGCTCCCCCTCCAGCTCCAGGGTCCTGCGGGAGAAGATGTTCACGTACCGCAGTCCGATGCGCTCAAAAAAGGCGGGCTGATAGATCCGGATGAACTGGGCCAGCGGCAGGTCGAAGCGCTGGCCGAAGCCCTCCCAGCCGGGGTAGGCTACCGTGCTCAGGGAGATGAACCCCTGGGTCAGGTTCAGCTTCCAGTGCCCGTCGGCGGAGATGAAGCTGTGATTCACCACCGGCCGGGGAGGCTCCGCCCGGACGCCGGGGGCGGCGGGCGGCGCAGGGGGCTGCTCCTGCTTCACGGCGTACCGGGGAAACATCCCCCGGACGGCCTCCTGGAAATCCACAGGCTCCCGGGAGCCGATGGCTAGAATGGCGGGAAACCGGAGCTGGCAGATGACCTCGGCCAGCTGGGGCTTGTCGTAATGGACGCGGGGATGGTCGGAATAAAGCATGGAGCATCCTCCTCACAGGCGTTTTCCTCTATTGTATCCCGTATGGGGGAAAAAGTCAAACAAAATTGCCCTCCGGTTGACCTTCCGGAGGGCAATTTTGCCGCAGATTTAACTTACTTATAGAACCTGTGGCAGCCGATGGTCATATGATACGTGCGGTTGGCCCGCACCCAGCTGCCCTGGGACAGGGCGGGGTTGAAAAAGTAGAGGCTTTCCCCGGCCGCATCCGCACCGGCCATCACCAGGCGGGCCGCCAGAACGCTCTGGGCCGTGGGCTCGTTATAAATGGTCCGGTTGGACACCGGCTCAAACTGGACGCCGTTCTTCCTGTCGAAGACCACTTCCTTCACCGTATCGGGGAATTCGTCCGAGGCCACCCGGTTACAGATCACGTTGCCGACGGCGATCTGTCCCGCCAGGCTCTCCCCCTGGCTCTCGGCGCTGATGATCCGGCTGAGCCAGTAGAAGTCCTCCTCCGTCCAGCTCTGCTCCTCGCCGTCCCGCACGGTCACGGGGCTGTCCCAGTCCACGAACTCCACCTCGGCGCCCAGCAGGTTGGCCACACTGCGCAGGGGCACGTATGTACGCTCGGTGCGCAGCGTCGAGCCGCTGCCGGTCTCATAGCGGTACCCGTCGGCCAGCACGTAGCTGCGCCGTATGGGCACGTCCAGGGTGAACAGGTCCGTCTCCGCCGAGGCGGTGCGGGAGTCATGGTCCCACCGGGTCTCCCATCCGCCCAGAAACTCCAGAAAAGGCGTGAGCTGGACGTAGGTCACCCCGTCCTCCACGAAGGCCGGGACCGCCCTGCCCTCCACGGTTACCGTAATGTCCGCCGCCTGGGCTGTGGACCCCAGCAGCAGGGCCGCCAGAAGCAGGCCCAGTATTCGCTTTCCTTTCATGCCGCAGCTTGCTCCTTTCTTCTTTGGTTGACATAAAAAGGGGAGGCGTACCTCCCATAGGACAGTATACCGGAGGAAGCCCGCCCGGGCAAGGTGTAAATTCTGGCATTTTCCCGCCGCCGGCCATCAAATTTTTCCAAAACTCTTGAAAAATCAGTCCATCCGTGGTATCCTGACGCTAAAAGTTAAAGAGAGGTGTGTGTGTTTTATGATCTACACTATTACAACCAACCCCTCCCTGGACTACACCGTGGAGGCGGAATTGATCCCCGGACAAATCAATCGAACCGCGAGAGAGGCCATCTACCCCGGCGGCAAGGGGATCAACGTCTCCCTCTTCCTCCAGCATCTGGGGGAGGAAACCCGCGCCCTGGGGTTTGCCGCGGGCCGTATCGGCCAGACCATCCGGGACCTGCTGGACGACCTGGGCTGCCCCCACAATCTGCTGGAGCTGCGCGGCGGCGGACAGAGCCGCATCAACGTGAAAATCTGCGGCCCTGTGGAGACGGCGGTCAACGGCCGGGGGCCGGATCTGGGCGCCGGGGATCTGGTGCGCCTGCTGGAGCTGCTGCAGGATGTCCGGCGGGACGACGCGGTGGTGATCTCCGGCTGGGTGCAGAATATCTCCTTCTATGTCTCCATCCTGGAGCAGCTGGCGTCTACGGGCTGTATGACGGTGCTGGACTGCGGCGGCGAGGCCCTGTGGCAGTGCCTGGGGTGCCACCCCTTCCTTATCAAGCCCAATCTGGTGGAGCTGGGGGCCCTCTTCGGCGTGGAGGACCTGGACAGCTCCGAGGCGGTGGAGCTGGCCCATCAGCTCCAGCTGGAGGGCGCAAGAAACGTGATGGTCTCCATGGGCATCGAGGGCGCGTTCCTGCTCACCGAGAGCCGGGAACTGTATGTCGCCAACGCCTGTCCCGGCCAGGCGGTCAACACCGTTGGCGCGGGGGATTCCCTGATTGCCGGGTTCCTCACGGGCCTGCGGCAGACCGGCGACTTCGGCGAAGCCCTGCAAATGGGCGTGGCTGCCGGATGCGCCACCGCTTTCAGCGACTGGCTGGGCACCAAGGAGGATACGCTGGCGCTTTTGGACCAGATACACATTGAAAAGACAATTCTGTAAAGGAGTTTTGCTTTTCAGGCGGATTCCACGTTCAGCGGTTAAAAAGCCGCCGTCCTTCCGGACGGCGGCTTCTCATTTTTGCTTTTTAAACAGCTGCACCGTTGTGTAGGCGAACACCGGCAGCGCTATCAGCACTGCGACGCCCAGCGCCCGCACCACCGCGTCCGGCACCCCGGCCCACAGCAGACGGGTCAATCCCAGCAGCACCGCAGCCGCACCCAGGACGATCAGGCAGACCGCCCAGATCCGTTTTTCCTTCATGGCTTCACTTCTCCTCCCGGCGGCTCCGCGCCACGCCCCACAGCTCCAGGGCGCAGGCCAGCCCCAGCAGAAGCAGCTTCAGCCCATGGGGGATGACTCCCGCCTCCCCCAGCAGGAGCGCGGCGGCCAGCAGCAGGCAGCCGGAGGCGACCCACAGGTTCCTCTTTCTCACAACGCATCCTCCTTCCTATTGGCATTCCAGCTCCCGTATCTTCCTGGTACATTGCAAGACGGCCCGCAGGAACACGGCGAGTATCACGATATAGAACCCCGCAAGGCCCCGGGCAAACACGTCCTCCGGAAACCGCGCCAGTGTGCTGAACCCGCTGATGGAACAGCAGATTTCGATCACCAGCGCCCACAGGAACAGAGCTCGTATCCGGCGGTACAGGGCCAATTGGGATTCCACGTCGGTATAGACCTCGAAGGGGCCGTCTTCCGCCCGCTTCCGGAGGTACACCCACCTTCCCCACCGCTGGACGACCTCCACGCCCATCTCGTCCATGAATATCACGTAGCCCTCATAGTCGTCGGCCCAGAGTCCTTTCCCCGGCAGGAGGTCGATCTGGTAGACGTACTCCCCCGGCTGGCAGGGGGCGAAGGTGACCACCCCCACACAGAATTTGGTCATTGCCCAGCCCTGCCGGGCGTACTCGTTGAGCCATTCCTGCTCCTCGTCCTTGTCAAAGGTGAATTTCCAGCGGATCATGTCCCATCCTCCATCTTCTCTCCGTTGCGCGCCAGCTCCCGCAGCCGGGCCATTTCCGCGGCGAAGGCCTCCCGTCCGGCGGCGGTGATGACGTACTCCTTCTTCTTCCGGGATCCCAGCTCCGCGCTGTAGAGGACGATCCAGCCCCGCTCCAGCAGCGTGTTGATGGCCCCATAGAGGGTCCCGGGTCCCAGGCTGACCCGCCCGCCTGTCATCTCCTCCACCTCCTGGATGATGCCGTAGCCGTGGATCGGCTTCCGGACCGCCAGCAGGATGTAAAAGAGGGCCTCGGTCAGAGGCTGATTCTTATTCTCCACGATGCTTCCACTTTCTCAGCTTCCGCCAGTTCTCCTCCGGAAGCAGGCCCAGGACCAGAAGCACCAGGCACAGCCCCAGGAGCAGGCCCAGCAGGAATTCCGGGAAGCTGGGCAGCTGGTCGTTGAGGATCAGATAGATTGCTCCAAAGAGCCCTCCCATCATGGCGAACCTTCTCTGTGCTGCTGTTTTCATTCCGCTCACTCCTATCTGTTGTTGATATATCGTCTCTCGATGGGTCTAATATATCATATGCCGATAGGTTTGTCAAGCGCAGCCGCAAAAAATCCGGGACGGATCGCTCCGTCCCGGACCATGTCACTGTTCCGCACCCGTGATATAGGCGTCAAACAGCTTTTTCAGTTCGTCCCGCGTATAGGTTTTGTCGGGATTCTCCTCAATAATGCGCATCAAGTCGTAGATCGTTGCCTTTTGAATCAGGACAACCTCTTTCTCAGTGGGCATAGCGTTGACCTCCTTTCACTTGATGCTATTACTTTACCACAATTTATGTTTGTTTACAATCCTTTTTTATTCCGCTCTTAACCCGGTCAGATTTCCATCCTGGTCATACTGTGCCGTCACAGTCAGGCCGGTCTCCGCGTAGGGGTCCTGGTAGCTGAATGCCCCGCCGTCGGGATGCAGATCCGCGAAGGTGCGCACCGGCTGGCCGTTGAGGCTCAGCGCCCCCATCGTGCCCTCCCGGGGCTGGTAGGCCAGGCCGTAATCCGCGTACCGGGCGAAGATCTCCTCGAAGGTCTTTCCGCCCTTGCCTCCGCTGCCCTCGGCCAAAGCCGTCTGAGTGCCCGTAGCAGGCTCCGCGCCGTCCTGGTCCTGAACGGGACTTTCATCTCCGGCATAGGTCGCCTGGGGACCTATGCCGGAGACCGTGGCGGCTTCGATCAGCCCCTGGTCGAAGCCCTTGTCTCCCTTCGCCGCCAGACCGATGAGATCACCCATGGTATCGTAGGACCCGTCCGGGTAGTGGATGACGGACCGCAGAGTGTGGACGTCCACAACGCCGTCAGGATTGGTGTAGACGTACTGCACGGAGTAGCCGTTGTCCCCCACAGACGATCCGTCCACGAACGTGCGGATGAGCTGGCCGTTGTAGGTCATCAGATTCTCATTCCCGCCGATGCCAAAGGCTTTCAGCTCCTCCAGCAGCGCCGCCGTATCCACGGATTTTGGGGCGGCGGAGAACATATCCTTCGCATCAAAGGTGGATGTGACCACGGCGTTCAGCGGACCGTCGCTGCCAAGGGCAACATCCTCGATCTCGTTGCCGTTCTTGTCGATAATTGTCTTGGAGTGCAGCGCGCCGTTCTTGATGTCCTCCAGGATGCCCTCGTACAGGGCGATGGCCTCGTCCACCTTCTCCTGATCCCAGGTGAACCAGCCGTCGGAGCTGGTGTAAGCCCGCTCGCCGATGATGCTTTGCAGAGCCGCCTTCTCCTCCTCCAGCCACGCCTTGTAGTCCTCGTAGGTCCACCATTCCACCTGCCAGTCATCGCCCCAGCCGCCGTACTCGGCCTGGTAGCGCTCCTCGCTCATCCAGGACTTGCCGCCGTCCACGGAGTACAGCTTCTCGCCGTCCTCTCCTCCCTTGGACATGATCGACACGCCGTCGTCCTCCACAATTCCCAGGTGGTCGTAAACATAACCGGCCTCCGGCGCGTTTTTGAACGGGTCCTCCTTGTCCTCCGGCGCAGCGGAGGCAAACACGGTGGTGGTAACACACATCACTACCAGCACTGCCGCCAAAGCAGTGATCGAAATATGCTTGCGTTTCATGATCGCTTTAATCCTTTCCTCCAGCGCATGACTGCTGAAATGACTGCCGGAGGGGGTCCAGCGGCCCCGCCGTTCCTCCAGTCCCAGCAGGGCCAGGGCGTACCGCTCCCGGTCCGCCCCGCCCCGCAGCACCGCCTCGTCGCAGGCCAGCTCGATGTCCCGGTTGGACAGGACGTACATGGCCCACGCCAGGGGGTTGAACCAGTGGAGGCACAGCGCGGCGGCCAGGAAGACCTTCCGCAGCGCGTCAAAACGCCGGATATGGGTGTGTTCATGGGCCAGAACGCAGGACAGGGCCTCCCTGTCCTCCCAGTCCATCCCGGCGGGCAGCAGGATCACAGGATACAGCACGCCGTAGGTCAGCGGCGCGGCGATGCGGTCGCTGACCCGGGCCTGCACCGGACGGCGCAGGGGATGCTCCGCCAGCCAGTCCAGGACGAACGCCTCCCGGCAGGGCAGCGAGGCGGCGTAAATCCGGCGGCTGCGCAGGTGGCTCCAGAGGAATCCCCCCGCCAGCAGCAGGGCGATTCCCAGCCACAGCACGGTCAGAATCGTCCCCCAGTCCGGGGACGCCGGGACCTGGGCCGTTCCGATGCAGGCGGCGGTATCCTCCGCCAGGTACACCATCGGACTCCACTCCCCCTTGGGTACCAGACCGGCATCCATCACGACGGCTTCCAGGGCCTGGGCGTCCCGGGAGACGATGGTCTCCGCCGCCGGTCCCGGCAGCCACCGCCGGATGCTTACCGGCGAGGGCAGCGCCCCCAGGACCAGCAGCCGGACCAGTACGATGTCCCACAGCAGGCAGAAAGCCCGCCGGGGCGTCCGTTCCTGGAACCACATCCGCAGCACCAGCACCGCCAAAATCATCACACCGGCGGAGAGGGACGCCTCCCCCACCGCTTTCAGTACGCCCAGCCTCATTTCAGTTCCTCCACCAGCTGCCGCAGCCGGGCAATCTCCTCACCGGAGAGGGCCTTGCCCTCCAGCAGGGACGCCACCAGCCGGTCGGCGGACCCGCCGTACATCCGGTCGATAAGCCCCCGGGTCTCCTGCCGCCGGACCTCCTCACGGGTCACCAAGGCCCGGCACCGGAAGCCCGGGTCCGTCCGCTCCGCCAGGCCCTTCTCTACGCACTTTTTCAGCACGGTGTAGGTGGTGGTCTTGCTCCAGCCCACCAGCTCCGCGGCACGGAGGGCCACGTCCTTCGCGGGAAGCTCTCCGCCCTCCCATAGGATCTCCAGGATCTTCAGTTCGCTGTCAAATATCTTGCATTCCATATCTGCCGCTCCTTTGGTTTGATTCTATCGCGATAGAATGTCTGTATTCTACTCCGATAGAATAAGTTTGTCAAGGGGTCGCTGAAAATATTTTCCTTATGCCTGTCTGCCGGATTTTCCCGGCTGTTTTTGTTTCTATTGCATCAACCGAAAGCCTGTGCTATAATCAGCGCCATATACCGCAGTCCGCAGGCAGAAAGATCGGAGGCATCCATGAAAATATACAATGCCGGAAGCATAGCTATGAATACTTACGTCTATCGCGCGCCGGGCGGCTATGTCATGATCGACACCGGATATGCCCACAGGCTCAAGGCTGTAGAAAAGAAACTGCGCCGCCAGGGAATCGCGCTGTCGGAAATCAGGTACGTTTTCCTGACGCACGCCCATGACGACCATGCTGGTTTCTTGAACGAACTTCTGTCAAAATATCCTGCTATAGAGGTCATTGTCAGCGAAAAAGCCCTGCCGGTACTCCGAAAAGGACAGAACTCCTTTACCGGCGGATGCAGCGGCCGGATGGCACTGGCTTTTTGCAGGCTGATGGCCTTGGCAGGAAAAGGTTCGCATCGGTTTCCCGCAATTGAAGATCGACACCTTGACAGATTCATTCCAATATCTCCTGAGACCCAGCCCAGGCTTGAAACGGCGCTGCAGGGAAAAATCCTTTTTACTCCAGGACATACGTCCGATTCCATCTCCCTGGTAATCGGGGATATCATTTTCTGTGGAGACGCCGCAATGAACGGCATACCCAGTCTCAATCGAATCACGATCTGGATAGAAGATAAAGACAGCTTTCATCATTCATGGGATATTTTGATGGCTGAAAACGCCAGCCTCTTATATCCCGCCCATGGAAAGCCTTTTGACAGCAACGATCTGAAAAGATATCAAAACCGTATTTCTGCCGTCAGGCTGTATCCGTTGGCAGACCGTTCATGCCGGATGAAATAGTATAAGGCAGGAGCCGTGGAATGGCTCCTGCCTGTTTTTAAATGCGGATCATCAATCGACGGGAACTCCCGGGCGCTGTTCACCGCAAAAGATTTTGCGGTGAATGCGCTTAAAGCCGCGCGGGTTTGGGATTGTGCTTTTTGTTAGATTCTTTTGGGCGCGGCTTTTGGGGAATTCCGCGTCCTGCGGGACGCGGGCAGGGGCTTTGCCCCTGCACCTCACGGCCTTTGAAAAGTCCGGCGAAACTTTTAATTTACGCACATTGCGGTTACCCCGCTGCCTGCTCCGCCTTTTCACGGCTCTTACGGCGGCTGCCCTCCTGGAGCTTCCGCACAGTCTTCCGGTAGCGCTCGGCGATGGGTCCGGCCTCCTTATAGATTGCCGCCTTGGCGGCCCACTGCCTGCCGTCTTTCTCCACCGTCACCGCCATATACAGCCGCCGGTGCTCCAGACACTTGCACCGCAGCACCTGCTCCGTGGGCGTGGTCCGCACCCAGCGGCCCGCTGACAGAGACTGGCCGCAGATCGGACACACCGGCTGGGCCACCTCCTTCCGGTTCTTGCAGGCCCAGCGGGTATCGTAACTGCCCAGATCCAGTTCCCACAGAGGAGGCACGCCCTTATGCTTGGGAGGGCGGTGGAACATGGACATGTCCTCGAAACGGTCCAGCATGGCCTGATAGACCATGATTGTATAATAGGTGTCGTTCCAGGCGGAGTGGAAGTCCAGGTCCGTCTCGATACCCAGCTCCGTCACCGCCTTCTCCAGGGAGGGCTGGCAGCCCAGACTGCCCTCGATGAGCTTCTGATACATATATTGCAGGTCAAAGTATTCGCACTTCCAGTCCTCGTCAAAGGACAGCCGGTGAAAAGCGAAGTTGTCCAGCAGGACCTCCACGTCGTTGTTCCCCCACTCCACGAACACGGGGTTCTCACCGCACCAGCGCAGAAACGCCGGTCCCAGGTCCAGAAACCCCGGGGCGTCGGCCAGCAGGGCGCGCAGCTCCTCCCGCTCGTAGGGCAGGAGACGGTAGGTGCGGCTCTCCAGCTTGCGGCTGGCCTTGGGATGGATGTAGCTGTGGAAGGAGTCCAGCATTGCGCCGGTATCCTGCTCCACCTTCATGGCGGCTACCTCGATGAGCTCATGGAAGGGGACCCTCTCCCCGGATTTGTTGCGGTAGAATGTGGTGTTCCACTCCAGATCCAGAAAAATCAACTCTGCCATAGCTGTCTCGCTCCAATAGTTTTTTCATATCCTCCGGCAACGGGGCCTCCAGCGCCAGCGCCTCCCCGGTCACCGGATGAATCAGCTCCAATCGGGCGGCGTGAAGGGCGGGCCGGGCGATCAGGTCCCGGTCCTCTGTCCCGTAGAGCCAATCCCCCGCCAGGGGACAGCCCAGGGCCGCCATATGGACCCGCAGCTGATGGGTCCGCCCCGTGCGGGGCGTCAGCTCCACCAGGGTCAGGCCGCCGCTTCGCGACAGGACATGGTAGGCGGTCTCCGCCGTCTTGCCCGACGGGTCCACGCGCCGTTTGACGGCCGAAGACGGGTCACGGGCAATGGGCAGACATATCTCCCCTGCTTCCGGCTTCGGGACGCCGATACAGACGGCCAGATAGGTACGATGGAAATCCCCGGTATGAAGACGCTCCCGGAGGAGGTTATGGACGTAGGCGCTCTTCGCCGCCGCCATCACGCCGGTAGTCCCACGGTCCAGACGGTTGACCAGGTGGAGAGAGGCCCCCTCCCCCAGATGGTACAGCAGTCCCGCCGCCAGGGTGGGTTCCCCGGGAACCAGAGAGGATGGAATGCAGGCCAGAGGCGCGGGCTTATTGACCACCAGCAGGTGTTCGTCCTCGAAGAGGATATCCAGCGCCATGGGCATAGGCTGTACATTGGCGGTGCGCTCTGCTGCGGTCAGGTCTACCGCAAGGCGGTCCCCCTCATGGAGGACGGCGCTGGTGAAGACGCGGGTACCGTTGGCGGTGAGGCCGGTCTCGGTCCGTTTCAGGCGGCTGATGAGGGTCGAGGAGAGACCAAGCTCCCCGCGCAGCAGGCTCTTTACCGTCCGGCCGGATAGCTCATGTGTGATCTCAAGCTCCAGCGCCGCCATACACGCCCCCACAAAATAAAAGTTTCGCCGGCCGGGCAGCTAACAGCTGCCGGGACAGTCGTTCGACCGGAGGTCGAATGACGTCCCAAGAAAGGCTGTGGAGTCCAGAGGCAAAGCCTCTGGTCGCGCCCCGCAGGGCGCGAAATTCCCCCAAAAGCCGCGCCCAAAAAAATCTTCTTCACAGTACAATCCCAAACCGCGCGGCTTTAAGCGCATTTGCCGCATAGATTTTGCAACAGCCACATCGAGTGGCTGTGCAAAATTGAAGTTTATATGACCACTGAGTGGTCATATAAACTTCGCGGCAAACAGCGCCCGGGAGTTCCCGTCAGCTCATGCGCCGCACTCTCAATACGGCAGTAGTATACAATATCCTCTTTTCATTTTCAATAGGCTTTCTCTTGGAAAATAGGGAAAAATGTCGAATCCCGCCTGACAGAAAAAGGTCCCGCACCGCTGCGGGACCTTTTTCTGGAAAATCTTATTCATTCAGCTGTGGTGGAAGTAATCGTCTTTGGCCTTCTTCCCCCAAAAGCGCAAAAATCCCCCTTGACAAATCAAGGGGAAAATGGTAAACTAAAGCGCTATGACTAAAAGGAGGAGCGGAGCTAATCCTCCAAGCTAATTCCAGTATAGCAGTTTCCCACGAAAAAGGCAATAGCAAATTGCATTAAAATTATCAACCCATCCGTGTGTATCATATCCTCGTGAAAATCAGACGTCCCTCCTCCCCTTCCGGAGGCGGGGCGCGGAAAGGCAGATGAGAGTTACAAGATGGCCAAGGACAAGTACTACGGCAAAACGCTGCGGAAAAACTTCGCCCGGCATGAGGAGATCATGCCCATGCCCAACCTGCTGGAGATCCAGAAGGACTCCTACCAGTGGTTCCTGGACACCGGCCTGCAGGCGGTATTCGCCGACGTGGGCGTCATCAGCGACTACGCCGACACCCTGGAGCTGAGCTTCATCGACTACAGCATGGACGAGCCGCCCAAGTATGACGTGGAGGAGTGCAAGGCCCGGGACGTGAACTACGCCGCGCCCCTGAAGGTCCGGGTGCGCCTGCGCAACAAGAAGACGGACGTCATCAAGGAGCAGGAGATCTTCATGGGGGACTTCCCCCTGATGACCAAGTCCGGCACCTTCATCGTCAACGGCGCGGAGCGTGTGGTGGTCTCCCAGATCGTCCGCTCCCCCGGCATCTACTACGGCAAGGAGATGGACGTCAAGACCGACCTGCCCATCCTGACCGCCCAGCTGATCCCCTACCGGGGCGCCTGGCTGGAGTATGAGACCGACTCCAACGAGCTGTTCTGGGTCCGCATCGACAAAAACCGCAAGCTGCCCATCACCTGCCTCATCCGCGCCCTGGGCCTCCGGGAGGACGGCGACATTCTGGACGCCTTCGGCGGCGACGCCACCATCCGGGCCACCCTGGAGAAGGATTCCTGCAAGAGCTATGAGGACGCGCTGCTGGAGATCTACCGCAAGCTGCGCCCCGGCGAGCCCCCCACGGTGGACTCCGCCGAGAACCTCATCAACGGCCTGTTCTTCGACCCCCGCCGGTACGACCTGAGCACTGTGGGCCGCTACAAGTTCAACAAGAAGCTGGCATTGTGGGCCCGGGCCGCGGAGCGGACCCTGGTGGAGCCGGTGGTCCATCCCGCTACCGGCGAGCTGCTCCATGAGCCGGGCCACGTGCTCACCCGGGCCGAGCTGCGGGAGCTGGACGCCATCGGCGTCAACGAGGTCATCGTGGACGTGGACGGCCAGCCCCTCCGCATTTTCTCCAACCACATGTGCGACATGAGCCGCTATGTGGACTTTGACCCCGCCGCGGAGTGCGGCATCAAGGAGCGGGTGCGCTTCTCCGTCCTTCAGGAACTGCTGGAGCAGTACGAGGGCGACGACCTCAAATATGCCATCCGCACCCACGCCGACGACCTGGTGCCCAAGCACATCATCGTGGACGACATCTTCGCCTCCATCAACTATATGAACGCCCTGGCCAAGGGTCTGGCCACCAAGGACGACATCGACCACCTGGGCAACCGCCGCCTGCGGTGCGTGGGCGAGCTGCTGCAGAATCAGTTCCGCATCGGCTTCTCCCGCATGGAGCGGGTCATCCGGGAGCGCATGACCATCCAGGACCTGGACATCGTCACCCCCCAGAGCCTCATCAACATCCGGCCCGTCACCGCGGCCATTAAAGAGTTCTTCGGCTCCTCCCCCCTGAGCCAGTTCATGGACCAGACCAACCCTCTGGCGGAGCTGACCCACAAGCGGCGTCTTTCCGCCCTGGGCCCCGGCGGCCTCAGCCGCGAGCGGGCCAGCATGGACGTGCGCGACGTCCACTACAGCCACTACGGCCGCATGTGCCCCATCGAGACTCCCGAAGGCCCCAACATCGGCCTTATCAACTATCTGGCCACTTACGCCCGAATCAACGAGTACGGCTTCATTGAGGCCCCCTTCCGGAAGGTGGACCACGCCACGGGCCGGGTCACCGACGAGGTGGTCTACATGACCGCCGACGTGGAGGACCAGTATATCGTGGCCCAGGCGGCGGAGCCCACCGACGAGGAGGGCCATTTCATCAACGAGCGCATCACCTGCCGCCACCGGGACGAGATCATCGGCGTGGAGAAGGAAAAGGTGGACTTCGTGGACATCAGCCCCCGGATGATGGTGTCCATCGCCTCCGCCATGATCCCCTTCCTGCCCAACGACGACGCCAACCGGGCCCTCATGGGCGCCAACATGCAGCGTCAGGCGGTGCCCCTGCTCCGGCCCGAGGCCCCCATCATCGGCACCGGCATGGAGCACAAGATCTGCATGGATTCCGAGATCGTGGTCCTGGCGGAGGGCGACGGCGAGGTCACGAGATCGCCCTGGGCCGGAACATCCTGGTGGGCTTCATGACCTGGGAGGGCTACAACTACGAGGACGCGGTGCTCCTCAACGAGCGCATGGTCCGGGAGGACGTGTATACCTCCATTCATATCGAGGAGTACGAGATCGACTCCCGGGACACCAAGCTGGGCCCTGAGGAGATCACAAGAGACATCCCCAACGTGGGCGAGGACGCCCTGAAGGACCTCGATGAACGCGGCATCATCCGCATCGGCGCGGAGGTCCGCTCCGGCGACATCCTGGTGGGCAAGGTCACCCCCAAGGGCGAGACCGACCTCACCGCCGAGGAGCGCCTGCTGCGTGCCATCTTCGGCGAGAAGGCCCGGGAAGTCCGTGACACCTCCCTGAAGGTGCCCCACGGCGAGAGCGGCATCGTGGTGGACGCCAAAGTGTTCACCCGGGAAGCCGGCGACGAGCTGGGGCCCGGCGTCAATCAGGTGGTCCGGGTCTACATCGCCCAGAAGCGGAAGGTCTCCGTGGGCGACAAGATGGCCGGCCGCCACGGCAACAAGGGCGTGGTTTCCCGCATCCTGCCCCAGGAGGATATGCCCTTCCTCCCCGACGGCACCCCTCTGGACATCGTGCTGAACCCCCTGGGCGTGCCCTCCCGTATGAACATCGGCCAGGTGCTGGAGGTCCATCTGGGCTACGCCGCCAAGACCCTGGGCTGGAAGGTGGCCACCCCCATCTTCGACGGGGCCAACGAGCAGGATATCGCCGACGCCCTCCAGCTGGCCGGTCTGGACCCCGAGGGCAAGAGCTGGCTGTACGACGGGCGCACCGGCGAGCGGTTCGACAACAAGGTCACCGTGGGCTACGTCTACTTCATGAAGCTCCACCACCTGGTGGACGACAAGATCCACGCCCGGTCCACCGGCCCCTACTCCCTGGTGACCCAGCAGCCCCTGGGCGGCAAGGCCCAGTTCGGCGGCCAGCGCTTCGGCGAGATGGAAGTCTGGGCCCTGGAGGCCTACGGCGCTTCCTACACCCTCCAGGAGATCCTGACCGTCAAGAGCGACGACGTGACGGGCCGCGTCCACACCTACGAGTCCATCGTCAAGGGCCACAACGTGCCCAAGCCCGGCGTGCCCGAGTCCTTCAAGGTGCTGGTGAAGGAGCTCCAGGCCCTGTGCCTGGACATCCAGGTGCTGGATAAGGAGGGCAACGTCATCGAGCTGAAGGACGACGACGACGAGATGACCACCTTCAACCTCTCCCGCATGGACCAGGACGACCGGGAGGAGTACGTTGCCGACGACGCCGCCTTTGAGGAGTCCGGCTTCGGCATCGAGGATATCGACGATGAAGATTTTGAAGCCGGCGACGGCGAAGAAGACGAAGAAGATTTTTGACCGGGAGGAGCTGGATAAATGAGTTATGTGGAATTTGACGCCATCAAGATCGGCGTCGCCTCTCCGGAGATGATCCGCGAGTGGTCCTACGGCGAAGTGAAGAAGCCGGAGACCATCAACTACCGCACCCTGAAGCCCGAACGGGACGGACTGTACTGCGAGCGCATTTTCGGGCCCACCAAGGACTGGGAATGCCACTGCGGCAAATATAAGAAGATCCGCTACAAGGGCAAGATCTGCGACCGCTGCGGCGTGGAGGTCACCAAGAGCAAGGTCCGCCGTGAGCGCATGGGCCACATCGAGCTGGCCACCCCCGTCAGCCACATTTGGTACTTCAAGGGCATCCCCTCCCGGATGGGCCTGCTGCTGGACATCAGCCCCAGGATCCTGGAGAAGGTGCTGTACTTTGCCAACTATATCGTCACCGACCCCGGCGAGTCCCCCCTGATCAAGAACCAGATCCTCTCCGAGAAGGAATACCGGGACATGCGGGAGAAGTACGAGGACGACTTCCAGGCCGGCATGGGCGCGGAGGCGGTGAAGAAGCTCCTCCAGGACATCGACCTGGAACAGCTCTCGGAGCAGCTCCACGCGGAGCTGAAAAACGCCTCCGGCCAGAAGAAGGGCCGTATCGTCAAGCGCCTGGAGGTGGTGGACGCCTTCCGGATCTCCGGCAACAAGCCGGAGTGGATGATCATCGACGTCCTGCCCGTCATCCCCCCGGAAATCCGCCCCATGGTCCAGCTGGACGGCGGACGCTTCGCCACCAGCGACCTCAACGACCTGTACCGCCGGGTCATCAACCGCAACAACCGCCTGAAAAGGCTGATCCAATTGAAGGCCCCGGACATCATCGTCCGCAACGAGAAGCGGATGCTCCAGGAGGCCGTGGACGCCCTTATCGACAATGGCCGGAGAGGCCGGGCCGTTACCGGCGCCAACAACCGGGCCCTCAAGTCCCTCTCCGACATGCTCAAGGGCAAGCAGGGCCGCTTCCGCCAGAACCTTTTGGGCAAGCGGGTGGACTACTCCGGACGTTCCGTCATCGTGGTCGGCCCCGAGCTGAAGATCTACCAGTGCGGCCTGCCCAAGGAGATGGCCCTGGAGCTGTTCCGTCCCTTCATCATGAAAAAGCTGGTGGAGGACGGGGCCGCCAACAATATCAAGTCCGCCAAGAAGATGGTGGATAAGGGCAAGGCCGAGGTCTGGGACGCCCTGGACGTGGTCATCAAGGATCACCCCGTCATGCTCAACCGCGCCCCCACCCTCCACCGTCTGGGCATCCAGGCCTTCGAGCCGGTGCTGGTGGAAGGCCGGGCCATCAAGCTCCACCCCCTGACCTGTACCGCCTTCAACGCCGACTTCGACGGCGACCAGATGGCCGTCCACGTGCCCCTCAGCGCCGAGGCCCAGGCCGAGGCCCGTCTGCTGATGCTCTCCGCCAACAACCTCCTGCGTCCCCAGGACGGCGGCCCCGTCACCGTCCCCTCTCAGGACATGGTGCTGGGCTCCTACTACCTCACCTACGTCAACGACAAGGAGCCCGGCGCGGGCAAGGTGTTCGTCAGCGAGGACGAGGTGATGCTGGCCTACAATGACCACGTGGTGGGCATCCACGCGCCCATCCGGGTGCGCCGCATCTTCCAGTACAAGGGCGTGTCCTACCAGAAGTTGGTGGAGATCACCCCGGGCCGGATCATCTTCAACCAGAATATTCCTCAGGATCTGGGTTTCGTGGACCGTGAGGACCCGGAGCACGTGTGCGACTACGAGATCAACATGACCTGCGGCAAGAAGGAGCTGGGCAAGATCGTGGACCGGACCATCCGCTCCCACGGCTTCACCGTGGCCAGCGAGGTGCTGGACAACATCAAGTCCACCGGCTACAAGTACTCCACCCGGGGCGCCATCACCATCTCCATCTACGACATGTCCGTCCCCGAGAAGAAGTACGAGCTGATCCGCGAGACGGAGCAGCGGGTGGTGGACATCGAAAACGAGTACAAGATGGGCTTCATGACCAACGACGAGCGCTACCGCGCCGTGGTCAGCGAGTGGGAGAAAACCACCGAGGACGTGACCGACGCCCTGCAGGGCAATCTGGACGAGCTGAACCCCATCTATATGATGGCCACCTCCGGCGCCCGCGGCTCCATGAAGCAGATCCGTCAGCTGGCGGGAATGCGCGGCCTGATGGCCAACACCGCCGGCCGGACCATCGAGATCCCCATCAAGTCCAACTTCCGCGAGGGCCTGAGCGTGCTGGAGTACTTCATCTCCTCCCGCGGCGCCCGGAAGGGCATGGCGGATACCGCCCTGCGTACCGCGGACTCCGGATACCTGACCCGCCGTCTGGTGGACGTCTCCCAGGAGGTCATCATCCGTGAGGAGGACTGCGGCGTGGGCGAGGGCATCTGGGTAGAGGAGATCAGCGAGAACGGCCAGGTGATCGAGAAGTTCGCCGAGCGTCTCCGGGGCCGCTTCCCGGTGAACGACATCGTGGACCCCGAAACCGGAGAGGTCCTCTGCCCCGCCACCCGGATGCTGGACGAGGAGGACGCCAAGCTGCTGGAGAGCCGGGGCATCACCAGGGTGGAGATCCGCACGGTGCTGACCTGCCGGGCCAAGAGCGGCGTGTGCGCCAAGTGCTACGGCATGAACCTAGCCTCCGGCAAGCCCGTGGGCACCGGCGAGGCCGTTGGCATCATCGCCGCCCAGTCCATCGGCGAGCCGGGCACCCAGTTGACCATGCGTACCTTCCACACCGGCGGCGTGGCCGGCGGCGACATCACCCAGGGTCTTCCCCGTGTCGAGGAGCTGTTTGAGGCCCGCAAGCCCAAGAAGATGGCCACTCTGGCGGAGATCGGCGGCCGGCTGCGGTTTGAGGAGAGCCACAAGGGCTCCCTGCTGAACATCCATGTGGTGGCCGACGACGGCGACACCAAGATCTACGCCGTACCCCACACCGGATTGCGGGTCAGCGACGGCGATGTGATCGAGAAGGGTACCGCCCTCAACGACGGCGCCCTGAATCCCCACGACGTGCTGCGCACCCGGGGCGCGTCCGCGGTCCACAACTACCTCATTCAGGAGGTCCTCCGCGTGTACCGCCAGCAGGGCGTGGATATCAACGACAAGCACATTGAAGTCATCGTCCGCCAGATGATGCGCAAGTGCCGTGTGGAGGACGCCGGGGACACCGGCCTGCTCTCCGGCGCCATGGTGGACGTGCTGGAGCTCTACGAGGCCAACGAGAAGGTCCGGCAGCGCGCCGCCGCCGGCGAGGTCCGGGAGGACGGCGAGCCCCTGCGGGAGGCGGAGGTCACCCAGCTGCTGATGGGCATCACCAAGGCATCCCTGGCCACCGAGTCCTTCCTCTCCGCCGCCTCCTTTCAGGAGACCACCAAGGTCCTTACCGAGGCCGCCATCAAGGGCAAGGTGGACCATCTGGTGGGCCTGAAGGAGAACGTTATCATCGGCAAGCTGATCCCCGCCGGTTCCGGCATCGACGCCTACCGAACCATGGCTGAGACAGTGGTCCCTGAGCCGGAACCCCAGCAGCCCCTCTACCCGGAGGCCTCCTATGAGGAAGTCAACCCGGAAGCAGAGGAAGCCCCTGTGGAGGAGGAGCCCGTGCGCACGATCCTCTTCGGCGGCGCTGACGCTCCGGTAGATGTGAGCGAACCCGCCACCTGAGCGTAAGCCTTATAAGATAAAAAATGGAAGCCGCTTGTGCGGCTTCCATTTTTTGCTTGCTGTCTTTATGCCTTTTCACCCATCACCCTGCACAGCTGATACAGGGTGGCGGCCCCCATGCCCGTGGCCCCCTTGGGCTGATAGGGCTGGCTGAGCTTCCCGGACCAGGCCGTCCCGGCAATGTCCAGATGCAGCCAGGGGGTCTCCCCGGCGAAGGCGGACAGGAACAGCCCCGCCGCGATGGCTCCGCATCCGTCGCTGGAGTTATACAGATCCGCCACCGGCGACTCGATGAGCTTCCTGTACTCCGGATAGTCGGGCACCCGCCAGAATTTCTCCCCGCTGCGCTCCGCGGCTGCCTGGAGGTCGGCGAAGAACTCGTCGTCGTTTGCCATAACGCCTGCGGCCACGTCCCCCAGCATCCGGGCCATGGCCCCGGTAAGGGTAGCGATGTCCACAACTTTACAGGCCTTCTCCTGTGCAATGGCGTAGGTGATAGCGTCCGCCAGAATAAGCCGTCCCTCGGCATCGGTGCTGCCGATCTCAATGGTCTTCCCGGACATGGAGCCGATGACGTCATCCGGAAGGAAGCTGGCCGGCGAGATGCGGTTTTCCACCGCCGGGACCACCGCCACAGCGTTTACGGGTACCCGGTTCTCCGCCAGAGCGAAGAGCGCGCCGCACACCGCCGCGCCGCCGGCCATGTCCCCCTTCATACCCCTCATGCTCGCAGAGGGCTTCAGGCTGTATCCGCCGGAGTCGAAGCACACCCCCTTGCCCACCAGGGCGATGGGAGCGTCCCCCTCCTTTCCGCCCCGCCAGCGCAGCACGATGAGCCTGGGCGGATTGGCGGAGCTGTCGCCTACGGCGTGGAAGGCCTCCATGCCCAGCGCCCGGGTCTCCTTCTCGTCCAGCACCCGGCACTCGACTCCGGTCTTTTCCGCCGTCTCGGCGACGCACCGGGCCAGCATGTCCGGCGTCAGTTTGTTGGCGGGCCGGTTGACCAGATCCCGGGCGAAGCAGATCCAGCGATCCAACGTCCGGGTTTCCGCCACCACGGCGGCAGCGTCCACACCCGCCGTACCCTCCAGGTACAGCGGCACCTCCTTGTCCTCCGGCTTCTCCTCCTTCCAGTTCTCCTGGCGGTAGAGCGCCAGCTCCGCGCCCTGGATCAGGGCCGCCAATCCTTCTGCGCCCAGGGCTTCCACTGCCGGTTCGGCGTCCAGCAGCGCACTTCCGCCGCCCAGGGACGCGATCTGTTTCACCGCCTTGGCGGCACTCCGGCGCAGCGCCTCAGCATCTGACTTCTCCCGGTCTCCCAGGTGCAGGACCAGCTGCCGGGGCTGTTCTCCCATCTCCAGTGAGCCCGCCTTGCCATCGAAGCACAGCCTCAGCCGCCATTGGACCGCTTCGTCCTTCCACAACTGAACCATGATGATCGTTCCTCCTTGTTTATATCCGCATATCAGCGCCGGGCTTTGCCCGCCCGGCGCCCGGTATTCTCTAATCGTTTTCCCACTCGTACATCCGGCGGTACGCCTCTCTCCGCCCCGTCTCAAAGGCCTCCCAGATCAGCTCCGCCACCCGTTTATCCCGCAGCCGCGCCGTGAGCATGGGCGAGAACCGCCGTCCTTCCAGAGAGACGGCCTCCTCCACGGCCTCGTCGAAACTCATCTCCATCCCGGTGTACGCCTGGGCGGAGTGGCTGACGTTCTCCAGCCAGTCCACCAGCCCGATCACGTCCACCATCTGCCGGCAGGGACACTCCAGACGGTGGTACTCCTCCGGGTAGCCGTGGTTGGAGCCGTCGTACCAGGCGTGGTGCCCCAGGGCAATAGGAGCGAAGCGCTTTGTGGAGGCCCGCTCGCTGAGGAGCAGATGGCCCGCCGTCGTGTGCAGGCGGGTGACCTCGTACTCCTCCCCAAACCACTGCCGGGCCGTCCGGGTATAGAGCTCCAGAAAGCTGATCTTCCCCACGTCATGGAGCAGCCCGCAGGTCATGGCGTCGTCCAGCACCTGCCGCCGCTTGTCCTCGGGGTCATCGATCTTCCGGAACTTCACCACGTCGTCAAAAAAGGAGGGCTCCTCCTCCATGATGAGCCCGCACAGCGCCCGGGCCGCCTCTCCCACCATCCGGGAGTGGAGGTACACCTCCGGCGCAAAGCGGAGCAGCAGCTTTTGGAGATACTCCCCGTAGGGTACGCCCCCCTCGGTCTCAATGTACGTGAAGGAGAGCTGCCGCAGGTACAGGGACAGCTTCTCGTCCTCCTTCACGGGGAAGGCGTCCGCATACTCCAGCGCCCGGCGGTAAAGGGCCTCCACATAGGACGCCCGGGCTGGGATCCTCTCCGGGTTCTGCTCCAGATACTGGCAGTAGAAGGCGGGCAGAGACAGTATGCCGTACATCCCTTCCAGGGAGTGGTCCGCCGGGTCCGCCCGGTCCAGCAGCTTCTCTACCCTGGCCATCAGGTGGTCCATATCATAGATGCCGCAGTAGTACTCCATGGCGTAATAGGGGAAGGCCCACCGCAGGGGCGCGGGCTCGCCGGCCGCCGCCGCCTCCTCCAGCCGCCGGTGGTAGACGATGTAGGCCGATTCCATGATGCTGGCCATGTCCTCGGAGGACATGACGTGCTCTTTGCTGTAGGAGACGCTGCTGGCCATCTGCTGGTGAGTCATGTAGAGGTACCGGTCCCAGGGGAGGTCCGGCTCCGTCTTCCGGTAGGACTCGTCCTGCATGACGCACAGCGTCTCCCGGACCAGCCGGATCTTCTCTCCCGGAGACTTGAAGCCCCCCAGGGACATGTTCGCCCGGGAGCGGAGGATGTAGCCCCGGGTCTCCGTGTCCTCGATCTCGTCAAAGTACTTCAGATAGGCCGCCGCCTCCGTGAAGCTCAGGCGCATCTGGCTGACATACTTCTCCACTGCCTCCAAAGGCAGGCACACCAGTTTGCTGTACAGCCAATAGTGGCCCATGCCCAGCCAGTACAGCTCCCGGATCATGGCGCACCGGTCCCCCCTCTGCCGGGCCAGGCTCAGCAGAGCCTGATGGATCAGCCGGAAGACGCCCTCGTCCTGGGTCTCCTTCCCTCCCATGAGGTGGGAGGCGAATTCCTCCAGATTCCGCAGCTCCTCCTGGTCCGCCTCAAAGAGGTGGTCCAGCGTATGGAACAGCCCCTCCCGGAGCAGGGTCATGTTGCGCCCCACCTTCTCCCAGGCCGCCGCCTCATCCCGGCGCATCCGGGCAGCGTAGTCCTCCAGGGAAAGCCCGTCCGGCTCCCTGCGGGCGGTCAGTGCGGCGATCTCCCGCATATTCTCGATGTATTCCTTCTGATATGGCCGCATAGGCGATGGCCCCTTTTCCATTTGACCGCGGCGCTCTCAGTTCAGCCGCCGCCGCAGGATGTCCTCCAGCCGCTCCAGGTCCACCGGCTTGGAGACGTGTTCATTCATTCCCGCCTCCCTGGACAGCCGCATGTCCTCCACGAAGGCGTTGGCCGTCATGGCCACGATCCAGACCGTCCCGGCATCCGCCCGGTCCAGGCTCCGGATGCGCCGGGCGGCCTCATAGCCGTCCATGACGGGCATCTGGATGTCCATAAAGATGATATCGTAGTAATTCTCCGGCCCGGCGGCAAAGCGCTCCACCGCCTCCTGTCCGTTTTCGGCGGTGACCACCTCTACGCCGGTCATGGAGAGCAGCTCCGAGGCAATCTCCAGGTTCAGCTCGTTGTCCTCCACCAGCAGCACCCTCCGGCCGCTGTAGTCGCCGTCCCGGCTCCCGGCTCCCCGGTCCATCTCGTTGGGCGCGCAGGTGAGCCGTGAAAGAGTCTCCAGCAGGCGGCTGCCGAACAGCGGGCAGGGCACGAAGGCGCTGACCCCGGCCCGGGTGGCCCGATACTCCATGGGAGCCCAGTCCTCCTCGGACACCAGCAGGATGGGGAAATCCCGTCCCGCCAGCTGGCGCACGTGGGCCGCCACGTCCAGCACCGGCATATCCTCCAGCTCCTGGCCCAGGAGCATGGCGCAGGGCATCCGCTCCTCGTACCGGGCCTCGGTCAGGTAGGTGACGGCCTCCAGCCCGGTTTCCAGGCGCACCGGCGTCAGGCCGCTCCCTCCCAGGCAGTCCTCAATGAGCTGCGCCCGGTCATCCCGGCTCTCCGCCACCAGAACGATGCCCTCCTTCGGCAGGACCACCGGCTCCCTGGCGGCAGGCGGCAGGGGCAGCGAGACGGTAAACCTGCTTCCCCGGCCCTCCTGGCTCTCCACCCGGATGTCGCCATACATGCTGTCCACCAGATTCTTGACGATGGCCATACCCAGGCCGGTGCCCTCGATCTTGTTGACCGCGGTGCTGTGTACCCGCTCAAAGGGGATGAAGATCCGCTTCAGGAACTCCTCGCTCATGCCGATGCCGTTGTCCTCGCAGGAGAAGTCCAGCCAGACAAGGCCGTTGTCCCCAGGCCGCTGGGAGAAGCGCACCCGGATGCTGCCGCCTTCCTGGGTGTACTTGACTGCGTTGCCAATAATATTCACCAATATCTGCCGCAGGCGGAGGGGGTCCCCCACCAGGCATTCCTCCAGGATCTGCCCGATCTCAAAGTGGAACTGCTGCTTTTTCTGCACGGCCTGGGGCCGGACGATGACCGCCAGGTCGTGAACCAGGTCCGCCAAAGAGAAGCGCTCCTCGTTGATGATCATGCGGCCGCTGTCGATCCGTGACATGTCCAGCACGTCGTTGACCAGGCTCATCAGGTGGACGGAAGCCGTGCGGATCTTGTCCAGGCAGTCCTGCACCCTGGACTTCTCGTCAATATGGCTCTGGGCGATGGCGGTCATCCCCATGATGGCGTTCATGGGCGTGCGGATATCGTGGGACATGCTGGAGAGGAAGCGGCTCTTTGCCTGGTTGGATTCCTCCGCGTCCGCCAGCGCCTTTCGCAGCGCCTCATTTTCCTGCGCCAGCCGCGCCGCCCGGCGGGCCAGGACTCTTGCCCTTTTTGCCGCCGCGCCGTTCCCGCTGTGTTCCATCTGCACTCCTCCGTCTTATCCTATTCTTCGATTAAAGGCATACTTTCATTACCCGTGCATCAGGCCTCGCCCGACGACCGGCCGGCGGCGCACGCGCCGCCCAAACTCATTTGATACTTTTTCTCCCGAGAAAAAGTATCAGCGGCATATAGATTCCATCAAAATACGATCCGTTTGCGGATAGTATATCATAGCCCTTCGGAAATTACCACCCATTTCTTGCTCCTTTCCGGCTGATTTTTCCGAAAAAACAGCCCCGGCGGAGAAAGCGTTCCGCCGGGGCCTCTGCAATCTCTTATTCCGTTCCGCCTCTTCCCAGGCGTTCCATGCCGCTGGGACCGATCAGGGGCTCCAGTTCCTCCCAGCCCAGAGACAGCTCCACTTCTCCGATGGCGTACGGCCCCAGTTCGTAGGGGGAATAGATCACCTGCATTCCCTCCTCATTGAACCGCACCGTTCCCTCGTTCCAGTGGGCCAGGATATCGGCATAGTCCTGCCAGAAGGCATCCTGTTCCGGATGGCCGTCCGCCTTCTCCAGCAGCAGCGCCGCCGCCCCGGCGCGGAAAGCCTCCGGGTCCTCGGCAATCTGAGTGGGGTCGATGAACTGCCCCGCTGCCAGGTCGAAGAGATAGCTTGCCGCATACCGGTTGGGATGGGCTCCCCCGGTGTAGCTGCTGCGGCGGAGGACGACGGAAATGATGTCTCCACAGAAATCCGCGCCCACGTCCGCGTCATCCTCATATTCCGCCGAAAGGGGGCCGAACTCCTCGTATGCGGCCAGCGCGTCCTCGCCGAAGGCAGTGCCCTGCTCCGCCAGCTCCGCGTGGACTGCGTGCATCTTGCTGTTGAACGCCTCCATGTTCCGCTGTGCCGTCTCTTCATCCTCCGGAGAAACAGAGCCTTCGTTGCGGAGGTTCAGCAGGATGGTCTGATAGTTGTAGATTGCCACCACCGTCTCATCCTCCGAGCGGACCTGGCTGCCGGAGGAAAGAGGGACGACCTCATATTGCGGCTTCTCGAATTCCTCCGCCGCCTCAGGCGCGGACAGGCTCCGGGCCGTCTCCGCCGGCGGAGCCGGGTCGGATATCGCCATTCCCGCGCAGGCGCTCAAGGCCACGGCGCAGGCCGCCAGCAGCGCAAACAATCCTTTTTTCATAAAGACGTCTCCTTTCCTATCTGTCCCCTATGAAAGGCGTCCCTTCATTCCCGGGCGCCGGACGCAGCCGGCCCCCGCGGCATAATCAATCTCTCACAGTCCGTCCGTCAGGACCGGGCCGGCGGCGTACTCCCCATCCGGACCGGCCTGCTCCAGGTCGGGGTATGCCAGCACGTACAGGTCCGTACACCGGGCCTCCTGATCGAAGACCCGCTGAACCTCCGCCCCCAGCCGCCGGACGTGGCCGGGCTTGGTAATGACCGGCAGGGACGCGGTCTCCCGCATCCGCCCCAGCAGCTCCCGGCCCCGCTTGCCGGCCCCCAGCACCCGAATATAGGGCGGCGCCGCCCCCTGAATGGCCTGGGGAACGCCCAGATAGGCCTGCACCAGCATCCGGCGCAGCCGGGCCATGGGATACCGTTTGGTCTTCGCCGCCTCCAGAAGCTCCTCCACCGTGGCCGCGCGGTGGACGGCGGCGTAAAACCGGTGGTACAGCCCCTCGTTTCCTCCGTCGTAGGGGCGGAAGTCCTCCTCCCCCATGCTCCGCAGCCGGGCCAGGATGGCCCGCCGGCAGTTCTCCCAGCACACGGGGCCCCGTCCGGCCTTGATTTCCCGGGAAAGAATCTCTTCGGACATTTCCGGAAGAAGCCCCCGCCAATCCTCCCCCGCCAGGACCGCCCTGCGGACGGCGGAGGCGGAGGGATACGCGCCCAGCTCGGCGCTGTCGTGGTCCGCGCCCACTCGGGGCAGGGCCACAGGTTCCATTGCGCTCCCCTGTGCCCGCAGTGCCCGCAGATATTCCACCGCCAGGGCGTTGTTAGGGCGGGAGAGGCAATCCGCCGCCCCCGTGATCTCCTCTAAAGCCTGCTGTCTGGCCGCTGGAAAGGAAATTCCCTTTCCGGTCATTTCCCGCAGCTTTTCCGGGTATTCCGCCCGCTCCAGGCCCTCCGCCGCCGCCAGCAGGGGCTCCAGCGCCCCGCATTCGCATCCAAAAACCAGATGGGTCGCCACACCGGCGGCAGCCAAAACCGCCACCGCCCCCTGGGCGAACCGCTCCGCGCCCGCGGCGGACCAGGGCGTAGGAAGCTCCAGCACCAGGTCCACACCTCCCGCCAGGGCCATCTCCGCCCGGCTGTGTTTGTTCACCAGAGCGAAGTCCCCCCGCTGAACGAAGTTTCCGCTCATGCAGGCGACAATGGCTGTATCCGCCCCCAGGCGGCGGCGAATCTCGGCAGCCTGCCAGGCATGACCTCGGTGGAAGGGATTATACTCCGCGATCACGCCCGCAACGGCCACAGTTTTCCTCCTCAATCGGCCAGCTCAAAAAATTTTCAGGAAAAAATCCCAAAAAACAGTTGCCTGACCGGCGCAAATAGTCTACAATATGAGACGGTATTATTTTAGCCGTCTCTTTTGGAAAAAGCAAGAGACAGGCTGGAAACAAAAAATGACAAAACAATAACAATAGAAGGAGAAACGACAGATGAAGATCCTGATCATCAACGCAGGCAGCTCTTCCCTGAAGTACCAGTTCATGGAGTCCGACGGCGGCGAGGTGTTCGCCAAGGGCCTGTGCGAGCGCATCGGCATCGACGGCCGTCTGACCCACAAGGTCCCCGGCCGTGAGGACGTAAAGCAGGACATTCCCATGCCCACCCACGGCGAGGCCATCCAGTCCGTCCTGGACATCCTGGTGGACCCGGAGAAGGGCGTCATCAAGTCCACCGACGAGATCGCGGCGGTAGGCCACCGCGTCCTCCACGGCGGCAAGGACTTCACCGAGAGCTGCCTCATTGACGGCAAGTGCATCGAGGCCATCAAGAAGTGCATTCCTCTGGGGCCCCTCCACAACCCCGCCAACCTCATGGGCATCGAGGCCTGCCAGAAGATCATGCCCAAGACGCCCCAGGTGGCCGTGTTCGACACTGCCTTCCATATGACCATGCCCCCCAAGGCTTATATTTACGCCATCCCCTACGAGTACTATGAGAAGGACGACGTGCGCCGCTACGGCTTCCACGGCACCAGCCACCGCTACGTCTCCGCCCGGGCCATCGACATGCTGGGCAATCCGGAGCACAGCAAGGTGATCTGCTGCCACCTGGGCAATGGCTCCTCCCTCTCCGCCGTGGTGGACGGCAAGTGCGTGGACACCACCATGGGCCTGGGGCCCTTGGCCGGCTTCCCCATGGGCACCCGCTCCGGCGACGTGGACGCCACCATTCTGGAGTACCTCATGGGCCGCTACGGGTATGACATCAAGGAGATGCTGAACATCCTCAACAAGAAGTCCGGCGTGCTGGGCATTTCCGGCGTCAGCTCCGACTTCCGTGACCTGGACGAGGCCGCCGCCAAGGGCAATGAGCGGGCCCAGCTGGCGCTGGACAAGTTCGCCTACGAGGTACGCAAGTTCATTGGCGCTTACGCCAGCGCCATGGGCGGCGTGGATGCCATCGTGTTCACCGCCGGCGTGGGCGAGAATTCCACCGATATGCGGGAGCATATCTGCCAGGGGCTGGAATACATGGGCGTGAAGATGGATCCTGAGAAGAACAAGGTCCGCGGCAAGGAGGCGGACGTGTCCGCCGAGGGATCCAAGGTAAAGATCTTTATCATTCCCACCAACGAGGAACTGATGATTGCCATGGACACCGCCGCACTGTGCAAATAACCGTATACCCCCCGAGGGGCGGAGGCTGAACGCCTCCGCCCCTCGTAGTTTCTCTGCCGCCCTCCGGGCGGCACGGGGGATTCTTCTGTCCTTCGGCCCGGGGGCTTCTCGCCCCCGGACTCCTCGCCTACTTTTGCCACGCGGCAAAAGTAGGCAAAAACGCGCTTAGGAAACTGCGTTTCCTAAGAACCTTCCTGAATTACGGGAGAGTTTAGTTTTGCGCCCGAGGCACAGTCAGTTTGGTCTAAACCTGACTGCTGTCCGCTTCGTTCATCTTCTGCGTCTATTTTAGCGTGGTCATCGGCGGCCCCTACCGTATAGCGGGGCGAACTCCCCGGGGTGCTTTTTGCGGAATGTTCCGTTAGAACGTCCCCCCTTGCAGGGGGTACCGCATTGAAAGGGCGGCAGCTGTGCGGCGGCCTGTGGCCGCCAGCAAGCCTGGGGCCGCCTCTGGCGGCCTAACGGCCGGAGTTCTACAAGCACCAGACCCCTAGATCAGATGCCCGTAGGACTGGAAGTTCACGTGGCACCGCAACTCTTCATTTCCATCGAACCATCGCAAACCCCTCGCCGAGGTCCCTTGCCGACAGGCGGGACCGAGAAAGGAGTCCAGGACCATGGGTCCTGGCGCGTTTTTGCCTACTTTTGCCG
>JAETNP010000037.1 GCA_021768185.1 Oscillospiraceae bacterium | reverse complement strand
TAAATGTTTCCTGTTTCATTTCCGGGGCGCCTCCCTATCTCTTTGTTGCTTCTATTTTACCATATTTCTTCCTTGGAGGGTAGGGGGGAGGGCCGATTAAATCAGAGGTTCCCTAGCTTGACAGAGTACTAGACTGTAAAGCCATTCGATGAAACCTTGAAAAATCAGTTCCAGCAATGCGGATACCTCCCTTCCGCCGTTAAGGCGTAATCGTCGCAAGGCCGGAGAAGTGCGGGGTGCTGTACGCGATAAATGCCCCGATGCCGTTGATGATACCCCAGCAGATCCAGATCCGCTTGAGCCAGTCCCACGCCTGGTCTACCTTGTGCTGATTGTTGGACAGCTTTGCGCCGAGCACGGCGATAGCGGACATCAGCCCGGCCAGCGCCGGGGTGGTCAGGCAGAGCGCCAGCACAAGGATCATTGTGATGCGGAGATAGCAGCGGGGGAGATCCGGACCGAGCCGTGCCGGTTGGTATTTCTTCTTTGTCATAGATTGTCCTTTCCATAAAAATAGAGCGGCGC
Organism: Oscillospiraceae bacterium; assembly: GCA_021768185.1. Lineage (GTDB taxonomy): Bacteria > Bacillota > Clostridia > Oscillospirales > Oscillospiraceae > Pelethomonas. The sequence goes on along the minus strand of JAETNP010000037.1, from coordinate 26,122 downwards.
TGCCGCTCTTTCCTGCCGGTGTTCAGTAAACTGCGTAGGCAATAGCCTGGATATGCCGCCCGAAGCAGTCCAGTATATCGGGATCGAAAGCGCCGCAGGCGGAGGAAAATGCGTCATATTGCCGCAGCTCCGGTATTGCCTCCAGCAGTTTGCAGCCCTGGGTGGTGTGCGTTTTTACAATGTTGAACTCTTCAGCCGTCAGCGTGCCGGGCTTGTTCAAGATCCCCTGGGGGATATTTCTTTTTCCGATGTCATGCAGCGCGGCCAGGGAGGCATACCGTTGGATCTCCAGCCGAGTCAGTGCCGGGATCACGGCGGCGGCGGAAAAAACGATAAGAATCTGTTCTGTCAGATGCTGGAATTGGCGGCTGTGGGGCGAATGCTCGATCAGGAGGGATGTCCGGTCCAGCACAGCCACCAGGGGTTCGGAATTGGTCTGCAAAATTGTCACCTCATTACATTGGTATAGTTTGGGACGGCTCCTTTGCAGGAGCCGACGCCCGCCTGGGTGGGAATGGCGTTGAGGTTGAAGGCGTAGTTGCTGTTGCTGGTCAGATTGGATGCCAGCACCTGATAGGTACCGGAGTAGTTGGTCCTGTAGAGGATACGATAGTTGAGGCGGGCGCTGTAAGTGTCAGTGATGAATACTGTGGCCCGGGCCGCGTCGGTGGGAATGCGGTCATGCCAATAGAAATTGTCCAGAGGCACGTTGTTGGTGTTGGCTACCGTGAAATCGTAGCGCATTTGGCTCCCCGCCAGCACCTCGGCGTTGCCCCGCTTGGTGATGGTCACACCCAGATTGGAGGGCTTGTCATAGTCGGACACCTTGATGATCTGACCGGAGTATTCCAGCGTTTCATCGAAGGTCACCCCCCTGAGCTTCCAGTAGGCCGGGGGTGTGACCTCCACGATTTTGTATCGGCCCAGGGACAGGGGCTTGGAAGCCGCCACGCCTCTGGCGTCTGTAGTGATATAGTCGCTGCGGACTTCGCTGATCTCATACACAGCGCCCTCCAAGGGAGCGCCGGCAGGTGTGCCGGTGACTTCGTTGTACTCGGCGGCGTACTTGTAAACCTGGAATTGGCCGGTGATGGGTACGTTCTTCCACTCGATTTCAACCGTCTTCCCGGACTGGACATAGACGGTCTTGTACTTCCTGTCCAGCTCGCAGCCCGGTGCAGCTTCCAGCTCACAGATAAACAGCTTGCCCTTGCCCTGGACGATCAAATCATCAATATAGCGATAGGTAATCCGCCGCTTTTACTGCTCTCGTGAGAGAACAGCAGTCAGAGCAGCGGATTACCTATCGCTATATTGAAGACCTGACCACGGGATCTGACCGGACTCCTTACACGAAATGCGTCAGCCAGATCTTTTCCTGCCGCAGACAGGTGGTCAGGTCCACCTTTTTGATCCCGACCTCCATGAAGGAGATGGTGGCGAAGTTCCCTTCCCGCTTGGTCAGGAGGCCTCGGCCGAAAATCTTGTGGGTGACTTCCGTACCCGGGATGTAGTCCTTCATCCAGACGGTGATCTGCTCCTTGGAGGGGCCAGAGGGCTTAGCGGGCAGCGGCTTTCGTTCTGGTTCCGGCGGCTTCTTCGGCTCCTCGCCTAAAAACTGGGAGACAAAAGTGAAGGCAGCGTCGGACGGTTCTCCGAATTTGTTCTCGTAGCAGAGGAACTCCAGCTGCTTCTTCGCTCTGGTGGCGCCCACATAGAATAACCGCCGCTCCTCCTCCAGCTCCTCACCTTCATCTGCGGAGGGCAGCAGTCCGTCCACCGCGTCGATCAGAATGACATGGTCGTACTCCAGTCCCTTGCTGGCGTGGATGGTGGACAATACAAACGGACAGTCCGGGCGGGGCTCCAGATTCTCAATATGGCCTTTCAGCTCCCGCAGGTGCAGGAGAAACTGTCCCACCGTGGGCGTCTGATTCGCCAGAGAGAGGAGAATATCCAGCTTGGCGGTGTCTCCGTGCTGTTCCTGGATGTAGTCCCCGTAGCCCATGTACCGTACCAGCCGCTGGATGGCCGCGAAACTGGTCAGGTATGGCAGCTTGGAGTAGTGGGTCTGCATGGCCTTGACTTTCCCGATCTGCCACGGCTCCAGTTCGCCGCTCTCCAGCAGCACCTCGAAGACGCTCTTGTCCTTTGGCATCCCGTAGAGCAGCTGCGTGACCACGGCCTTTTTCAGCTTCAGATCCAGTTTGTAGTAGAAGCGGAGGAACAGATCCTTGTTGCCATCATCGAAAGCAAATTCCAGCATGTCGGTGACGTCCCGCACCAGCGGACTGGTGAAGAAGAAGCCCTCCCGCTGGCGGCAGGCGTAGGGTACGCCTTTCTGCTCCAGCAGGTCGATGAGGGGCAGGGCGCTGTCATTGTTGCGATAAAGGACTGCCGTAGATTCCTCGCAGTTTTCCGCAATTTTCAGCAGATAGCTGTACTGGCGGCTATAATCTGCCAGCATGATCTTACGGATGGCGGAACCCTGCTGGTTCTCCGTCCGCATCCGCTTGGGGCGGCGGTTCTGGTTGCGGCGGATGAATGCGTCCGCTTTCTCCACAATGGCGCGGGTGGAGCGGTAGTTGGTCTCCAGCTTCAGCACCTTTGCGCCGGGGAAAACCTGCTCAAACTCCAGAAGCGCCTGGGGCCATGCGGCCCGGAAGCCGTAGATGCTCTGGTCTTCATCGCCGACCATAAAAATGTTGCCGCTGGCAGAGGCCAGCAGACGGAGAATGGCGTGCTGGATCTTCGAGGTGTCCTGGGCTTCATCCACATAGATATAGGGCCACCGGCGCTGAAAGTGAGCCAGGATGTCCGGATATTGCCGGAAGATGCGGTAGGTAAAGACCATCTGGTCGTCGTAGTCCATCCGTCTGGAGCGGAGGAGGTAGTCCTGATACTCGAAGTAGACACGCGGGAAATCCATGCCGTCTACTTTGTGGGCGTGGATCTCCGCCTCGGTCAGCATCATGTTTTTGCAGTATGTAATGTGGGTGCGGGCGTCCTTCACCTGGAGGTCGTTGGGAAACGCCGTACCGGTGCGGGCCAGCAGGTCGCGGATCACGCTGTTGATCTGCCGCTCATCGTCCAGCAGGGCGAACGGCTCGGTTCCCTTCTGACGGGCGTAGGTCCCGATCACCACCGCGCACAGGCCGTTGATGGTGCGGAAGGTCAGCTTGTCCGCATGTTCTTCCCCGAAGAAGCCGGCGAACCGGGCCTTCATATCCTTGGTAGCCGCCACGGTGTAGGTCACGGTGAGGAGCCGCTCCGGGCGGATGCCCTTGCAGTAGAGCATATATCCCAGACGGGTCACCAGCACAGTGGTCTTGCCGCTCCCAGGCACAGCCAGCAGCAGGACGGGGCCCTCCGTCTGACGAACGGCCTCCTCCTGCTGCCGGTTCAGCCGGATGGGGTATTGGTTTATGAATTCTTCGTAGGTCATGAGCGGCTCCTGCATATTTTATCCCAATCATTCTAACCAATTTGCGCCTGCGTGTCAACGCAGAGAAACAGGAGGTGACAGCAAATCTTTATTTTTGATTTCGTAACGGTTTCACGCTGCACTGTATGGCAAAGCGGCTGGCATGTGTGGACACGGTAAGCTTGTTCCCCTACGAAGACGCCCGTGGTATGTTCGAGGCCGCAAGCGGCCGGGAGCTGCTGAAGTATCTGACGGCGTACCGTTTCGGCACGGTGGAATGGGAGATCGTACCTGGTACGACCTATGAGCGGGCGGTGCTGGGAGAGGTGGATACCTCCGCCCCGGAGTACCAGCGATTCGAGGGTCAGCTCTATAGGAGCGTTCTGGAACGCATGGTATTTGATGGGCTTCTGGTTCCGAAGCAAACCGGCCAGACGGCAGAGCAGGCGCCGGCGTAAAATGAGACTGTAATGATGGCTATGTGAACAGGAGAACAGACAATGAAATATGGCGTCATAGCCGCCACTCGTCCGGACTCCCCGTGGAGCCGGACGAGTGGCGGTGCGACAGATATGGCCGCCCCCTGGCCTTCGATTCCGAAGCAGAAGCCAGAGAGGCGGCCACAGCATTCAACGGCCAGCGGTGTGCGTTTGAACCGAACTATGACAACACGGTCCAGCCGCTGGAGAAAGAGGAGGCATCGCAACGGAGCATGGAAATGAACTGACAATGGGGTCTCTCTTCGATGGTATTGGCGGTTTCCGTTTGGGTGATAGAGCATCACTTCCTTGCCGCAGACTTACAGGTGGAGCCACAGGCTAAAACATCCCCAAAGACTTGAACAGGAATATCCGGAGAAACATGGCCGCGGCAGAAAGCGTCGTGGTTACCATCGCTGCACTGGCGGCAGGATCCGGATCGCCGCCCATCTGCGCCGCCATACTGAAGGAGGACACGGCGGTGGAGTGGCCAATACGGAGATCAGCACCGCAAACTCTGGCCCCCGCAGGCCAGCCAGGACAGCTATGGGCAGGGCTATGGCGGGGTAAACTAGGGCGCGTTCACATAAGGGCGTCAACAATGAGAGCAAAGTAGACAAAAGCCAAAAAGATAACATCAAGTTTATCAAAGCGGGTAAAAATACGGCAAAATCTTTTGAGACGGCGAAAGAGCCTCTCAACCTGATTACGCTGTTTGTACAACTGCTTATCATAGCCCCAAGGATTTTTGCGATTACTTTTTGGAGGAACGATAGGGATATAGCCAAGCTCCTCCGCCAAAACCCGCGTCTTGTCCTCTTCATAGGCCCGATCCATCAGAAGATAAACCGGATAGTCAACCGGGCCAAGCTGCCGCAAAAGGGCACGCCCTTCCGGGGCATCACCGCAGTTTCCTGCGGACAACGCAAATATTACCCCATCCCGGTCAGATGCGGCAGCCATATGAAGCTTGGTGTTCCATACACTCCGTGTCTTTCCCACGGATTGAGGTCCGTTTTTTCAAAGCGCTTGTGCCATCTGGATGCACTTTAATGCAGGTGGAATCCAGATTTACGACATTCATTTGGATGATTCCCAACTGCTGCAAACGCACAAATGCCTCTTGCAGCACACCCTTCTTTGCCCAGCGGTTCACTCGGACATAGATTACGTGCCAATTCCCGTATTCCTTGGGTAAGCCCCTCCATTTGCACCCGTTCTCTACAAGATACAGCACTGCGTTCAATACGTCCATGTCCATCTTTCGGATCATGTCCATGAACAGTTCCTTGCGGTTGGAGTTGTCGATCAGCGTCCAGCCATATTGCCGGGCGTATTTCTCCAGGGATTCCTCCTTGAAATACTTGAAGGTCCGGTGCTCGCTCATAGGTACCGTCAGGTCGGGTACCAGTTTCCCCTCCCGGACATACCGCTCGATGGTTTCCGCCTACACGTTAACCCAGCGGACGAACTCCATCTGGGAGACCATGCCCTCGGCCTCCTCCTGCCAGTTGAAGATGTCCACCAGCTCGTAGTCCGTGGCGTCCACCGGCCAGTCCAGCAGAGCGGCGGGCTTCTCCCGTCTGTCGTACAACTCCGCCTCGGCGTCCCGTCTGTCCCTCGGGGACAGCACCAGCTCCCCGGCCCGGTACTTTCGCAGCTTGAACAGCCTGTGCAGGGACATGGGCATATTGTATTGGCTGGCGTTGTCCACGAAGTCGAAGACCATCAGGCTCTCCTTGCCCTCGTACAGCCGCATCCCGCGTCCCAGCTGCTGGGTATAGAGCACCCGCGACATGGTGGGCCGGGCCATGAACAGCACCTCGATCTCCGGGCAGTCCCAGCCCTTGTTCAACAGGTCGCAGGCGCAGAGAACCTGTATCTCCCGCCTGACAAATTTGTCCTGAAATTCTTCCCGCTCGGATCGTTTCATCCCGCCGGACACCGCGGCGGCGGGAACTCCCGCTTTCTGAAACAGCGCTGCGATCTCCTCCGCGTGCCAGACGGAGGCGCAGAATACCACCGTCCGCCGCCCCTGGGCGTACTGGAGCCAGGTGTCTACGATCAGACGGTTCCGCTCCGGTACATAGGATCTTCGTCTCCAGATCCCGGATATTGTACCGCACACTGTTGAACCGCACCTTGGTCAGATCAATGTTGGTATGGATGCGGATGCACCGCACCGGGGTCAGCTCCCCCAGTTCCACGGCGGTCTGAATGTCCAGCTTATGGGCCGTATTTTTGAATATTTCCAGGATGCTCCTGTCGTCCATCCGTTCCGGCGTAGCGGTCAGGCCAAGGGTAAAAGACGGCTTGAAATAGGCCAGCACCTTCTGATATGTATCCGCCGCCGCGTGGTGAGCCTCATCAATAATGAGATAATCAAAGGCGTTGTCCTTGAATTCCTCCAGATGAAGCGCCACGCTCTGCACACTGCCGCAGACCACATGGGCGTCCGGCTGCTTGATCCGCTCCGTATACCGGCCAAGGGTGGCTTCGGGCCACAGATCCCGGAAAGTCCTGGCCGCCTGATCGACCAATTCGCGAGTATGCGCCAGACTTATTCCTGCCGTCATATCCTTTGCAGTTTCCTGGTCTCGCGCTCAAGCCTTCCCCGCCAGATACGTCAGAATCTCCTCCGCGTTGGTGTCGGGCTTGACCTTGGGCATGACCTTCTCAATGATGCCGTTCTCGTCGATTACAAAGGTAGACCGCACCACGCCCATGCTCACCTTGCCATAGTTCTTCTTCTCCTGCCACACGCCATAGGCCTGGATGGCGGTCAGCTCCGGGTCGGAGAGGAGAATAAATGGCAGATTGTACTTCTCCGCGAACTTCTGGTGGGAGGCTGCAGAATCCTTGCTGACGCCGATAACCACCGCGTCGATCCTCTTTAACTCTTCGTAGGCCCCGGCAAAAGCGCAGGCCTGACGGGTGCAGCCGGGGGTGTTGTCCCTGGGGTAGAAGTACAGTACGACCTTTTTCCCCGCGAAATCAGAGAGTGATACAAGGTTTCCGTCTTTGTCCGGCAAGGTAAACGCCGGGGCCTTGGTTCCAGCTTCCAACATTTCAATGTTCTCCTTTTGTAAATATAAAGTGATCCTGATTGGACAGCTCCGGCTCAAACCGGTAGCCCAGGTCAGAAAATGCCCGGACGTCCTCCGGGTCTTCGATGTCATGCTCTGCCAGCCAGCGCACCATCTGACCCCGTGCCATCTTGCACACGGTACCCTTTTCGATGACCTTCCCGTCCTTCCATTCCCCGAAGGTGCAGGTTAGAAAACGGACTCCGAGCGGCAGGTGCGGCTCCACAGCGCGGCTGTACTCCTTGGAGGCCAGGTTCAGCACGCAGTCCGTCTCCTCCGCCAGCTGTGCCCCCAGCTGACCGTCCCAAAAGGCGTACAGATCCCCCGCGCCGCCCACCGGCAGTCTGGCCTGCATCTCCAGCCGGTAGGGCGTCACGCCGTCGAAAGGCCGCAGCAGGCCATAGAAGCCGGACAGGATGCGCAGGTGTTCCTGCAAATATTCCAGCTGCCCCGCCTCCATCACGCCGGGGGCCATGTACCGGTACTGGATACCCTCATACGCCAGAATGGCGGGGGTGAGGTTCCGCCGCAGATCCATGTCCCGCAGTCGTTCTACATTCAGTTTGGCAATGGCGTCGTTACACTTCCAAAGGGTTTGCAATTCCCTGTCGGACATGGTCTGTAGGGCCTCTTTCAGCCGCTCGGCGTCCGCCAGGAAATGGGGCAGGGCCTGTACGGCAAAGCTGTCCATGTCTACATTCATTTTCTTCGCCGGAGCGATGATGATCCGCATGGCGTTCCTCCTATACATTCTCCAGCTTTTCAAACTCCTCCAGATCCAGTTCCCGCTTCAGCGCCTCCTCCGTGGGCAGATAGGGCATATACTTCGCAGCGTAAATCTGCCGGTTATCCTCCGGCAAGGTCAGCTGTACCAGCGTATCGCTTTTCTGCGCGCACAGGAGCAGCCCCACAGGCGGGTTGTCCCCTTCATTCATCTGGTAGCGGGTGAAATAGTTCACGTACATCTGCATCTGACCGAGGTCCTGATGGGTGAGGGTCCCCGTCTTCAGGTCAATCAGTGCCTGCTCCAGGTTGGACTCATAAAAATGCTCGTTCGCCGGGAGATTCAAAAACTCCAGCACGTAGGGGTCCTTGATGATCTGCCGCTCCAGTTGGCGGGAGCTCCAGCCAGCCTTCGCGCACTCCTCCAGATAGAAAGCTCTTGCTTTGGCGTCATTTACCTTCATCAGACAGCGGTAATGCGTCCAGCTCAATTCGGAACGCAGTGCGTTCACATTTGGGAAAGTCAGATAGAACTGCCGCATATACCGCAGATTGCGGAGATTAAACCATTTCCCGAACTCGGCGGTCATCTTTTCGGAAATATACTGGAGCACCTGCTTGCCATAAGCGGCCCGGTCATTTTAACCGCAGGCTTCAAAGATCGACTTGCCGATTTTCCAGTAAGCAGTCACCATGGCGGCGTTGACCGCCGTATAGACCTGCCCCTGCGCCTCGATCAGATAGCCCCGGATGGAGCGGCAGACGTCCTCCGACTGCGGGGCATCCGGCGCGGTTTCTCGTTTCATCAATTCATCCATAAGCCGCATCCTTTCTTAGCTTTATTATATTCGATTTATGTAGCAAAATCAATACAAGGCTTCACTCCGAAAGTCCATGCGGATGCTGATATTCGCGGTCATACCAGCCATATTCGCAACTTTTTTCTGCTGTTGCTTACTGTATACGCCATCTGCACGAAAATTGCCATAGTTTGCATGAATATTTTACGAACAATATCCGATTTGATTTTGACTTTTTTTCCGGAATGTGATAGCTTGTTGAGTATCACACAAAGTACAAATTTCCTGCCGTGAACCATGCGGCAGAGATATAGGAAAAATATGACAGTACCAGGAGATTCGCCTATGAAGCGCATTATCGTTCTGTCTGACACCCACGGTCTGCTCCGTCCGGAGGTGCTGGCGTATCTGATCCAGGCAGATGAAGTCATCCATGGCGGCGACATCAACACCCAAGCCATCGTGGACAAGCTCAGTGAGTATGCTCCACTCCATATCGTCCGGGGCAATAACGATAAGGACTGGGCGGAGGATTTACCGCATAGTCTCACATTCACCATTGAAGGTGTCCGCTTTTTCCTGGTCCATAACAAAAAAGATGTTCCTGCAAATCTGTCCGGGGTGAATGTGGTGATTTACGGCCACTCCCACAAATATGTTTGTGAAGATCGGGAGGGCATTTTGTGGCTGAATCCAGGCAGTTGCGGACGGCGGCGCTTTGACCAGGAGATCACCTTCGCCGTCATGGCACTTGACAACGGACACGTTCAGGTTGAAAAAGTGGTTATTCCCTATGCGAAAAAGTAACACGATAGATCCGGGCTGAAAATTGTGTGTAAGATCCGCCGTATGATTTGTGAGAATATGGCGTCTTTGACAGAACTGGCGAGGCAATACTCAGAAGACTCCCCTGGCCTCTGATTTTCATGCCTTCCGAGCAAACAAAAACGTTGTGTTGTAACAAATAAGCCTCTGCATCTTGTATCAACACAAAGAATATCATGTGCGAAATTTATGCCCGTGGCACAAGCCGTAAAATCCGTTCCATGTTCAACGCCAAGAGCATGAGCGGCAAGCATCTGACTGGCACGGTAATCTACGGATACCTCTGAGATGAGAAGCGGGAGAACTGGTTAGTGGATGAAGAAGCCGCTGCTGTAGTTCGCCGTATCTTTGCCCTGATGCTGGAGGAATACGGCCCCTATCAAATCGCTGCTCGGTTGGCCGCTGACAAAATTGAGATTCCTTCTGTCCACCTAGCCCGGTATGGAGAGGGTGCGAACAAAAACAAAGCTGTCAAAGGCCCCTACGTCTGGGGATCATCTGCTGTTGTCCACATCCTCAAAAAGCGGGAATACTTAGGCCATATGGTCAATTTCAAGACACAGAAGCATTTTAAGGACAAGTCACCATGTCGATGAAAGCGAATGGACAATTTTCGAGAATACCCATGAGCCCGATCATCGACCAGGCGACATTTGACAACGTGCAGCGCATTCACTCCAATGGCAAGCGCATCCCATATTACACTTGCGCCCAATACGGCAAAATCCCTGTGGGAGGCTTCAGAAAAATGACCGTATGGGGCGGGGCTGCTCCCAGTGCACCGCCCCAGGTTGTGCGGACAGCACAAAAAAGGGCCCATAGTAGGAAATATTGAGTTTCAAGAGGAGGGGCGCCGCGCAAGCGGTGCCTCTCCGGTCTTTATCTGGATGCGCTCGTGATTGTAGAAGTGGATGAATTCATCAATGAGCTCTTTGGCTTGCCGGAAAGACTTGATTTTCTGACGGTAGATGCACTCAGTCTTGAGGATTTATGGTGGCCCCCTTGTTTCTCTAACCATAGCCACATCCTCCGGTAACCATAGGTCTGCCTGCACCGCTCCTGCTGGCCTTTAAGAAGCTCTGCCAATTCTGCATCCGGCTCTGGAGTGCTGATTGCTTGCAGAAGTCGTAATACCCACTCCTGGATACTCCAAACAACTGGCACATGACCGCCACGGGGTATTCTTGCCTGTGTTTGTATATGATATGATATTTTACTCTTGGACTCACTTCCTTTCTGTGGACCGCAGAAAATCCCGCAGCAACTCATTCTCCATTCGCAGACGCTTATTTTCATACTTGTATTCCGCTAATGTCTTTGCTGCCTTGCGTCCTCTCTGCTTCCGAATCCCTTGGGTGTCCTTTTTCCTCTCTCGGCTTAACAAATGATATATGGATCCGCTTCCTGTCAGCCCAAAGACTCTCTATCTCTTTCTATGTCATCCCCTTTGCCAACAGCTCTTTGATTTCCGGCAATAGCTCCAGCGTGTGTTGATATTTGTTACAAATTCCCTATATGAGCATGGTTTGAAGTAGTTGTATCCCTATAAACACCGTGTATCCCCACGGTGCATCAAGTAGTATTTTGCCATTCCCCGTTGATGTGCCATTGCTTAAGGCCCTATGCACCCACTTTGTTGAGTGCATAGGGCCTTTTGTCTATAGTAGGACCCCTCTCTTCCGAGGGTCCTACTGCGCGGATGCAGCTTTGGGGTCGCCCGCCTCGCCGAAAATTTTATGACAGTCCGCCACCGCCTTCTCCAGCCGTCCGGTGAGAGAGGTACCTGCCTCTCCGGCCTCCAGAGTCTCATAAATATCCAGCAGCTGGAAGCGGGGCTTTGCCCCGGCCTCCCGGTCCAGCATGTACATCGGTGCGTAGGTGTACCCCGTTACCTGGGTCTCGCCGGTCTCGTTGTCCCGGGTCAGCTCCAGGGTCAGCACTGCCGTAGTGTCGGTATACTCATCGTTCTGGGAAGAAATAAAGTTGCCCAGGGAGTAGCACATGAACCCCTGCCGTCCGTCCTCCAGCGTGCGCAGCTCCATGGGCTGGGGCACATGGGAGTGGCCTCCCAGGATGATGTCCGCGCCGTTGGCGAAGAGGAAGTCCGCCAGTTCCTCCTGGTAGGCGTTCTGTTTGGTCTGGTACTCCACGCCCCAGTGGATCATTACCGCGATCAGGTCCGTATTGGCCGCCTTCGCCTGTTCCAAGTCAGCGGTCAAACGCTCCTTGTCCGGGGTGCGGAGGCCGGAGAGATAGTCGGTGTTAAAAATGTTGATGCAGTAGGGGTGGTCCTTTGGCACGGGAATCCCGTTGGTGCCGTAGGTATAGCCCAGAAACGCCACCGAGATGCCGCCCACGTCCGCCACCACCAGATTCGCGTCCCGCTCCTCCTGGGAGCGGCTGGTACCCACGTGGGCCAGACCAACCTCGTCCAGCACGTCCAGCGTGCGGCTCAACCCGGACCAGCCCTTGTCCAGACTGTGGTTGTTGGCCGTAAGGCACAGGTCAAAGCCAAGCTCTTTCAATCCCCGGGCCATGTCGTCCGGAGAGTTAAAGGCCGGATATCCGGAGTACTTGGGCCCTCCGGCCAAGGTGGTTTCCAGATTCACCACCGCGTAGTCCGCCGCCTCCACATAGGACTTCGCCCCGTTCATCACCCGCACATAGTCGTACTTTTCCCCGTCCCAGGCGTCGTTGGTGACAGGCATGTGGCTCATGGCGTCGCCGCAGACCGCCAGGGTGGCCGTCGTGGGCGCGGGGGGCTCCGGCTCGGAGGGCTCCGGCGGGACTTCAGCCGGCATTTCCGTCTCCTCCGGGAGCTCATCCGGCGCGGATACGGCGGCGGGCGGCTCCTGGGCGGCGTTGGCCGCCGGGAGGTTCTGTCCGCAGCCGCAGGGGACCAGCAGGGCCAGACTGAGCAGCAGCGAAAAAAGGCGCTGTATCATGGAAAATTCCTCCTTGTTACGCAATGACATCGTAAATATACCGGCTGATCTCGCCGCACACGGCGTAGATGCCCCGCTCGTCCTTCACGCCGCTGGCGCCGGAGGTGAGGACCACCACGCCGTCCCGGGCATCAGGATCGTAGGACATGCAGTTGAATACGCCGTAGGCGCTGCCGGTGTGGTAGTACAGCCTGTCCCGTCCGTACAGATCGTCCTGGGAGCGCAGGGCCAGCGCCTGCCAGGTTCCATCCGAAAGCTGGGGTTCGCACCGCGTCTCCATCAGCTCCACCGTGGACGCTTTCAGCAGCTGCAGTCCCTCATAGCACCCGTCGTTGGCCAGCAGAGCGGTCATCTTCCCCAGGTCCGCCGCGCTCATGGTCATGCCCCCGGAGAAGTAGGCCCCGGTGGCCCCCGGCGGATTGTACCGGCGGGTGTTGCTCTGCATAGCGGACAGGCTGCGGCCCACGCCGCCGTACTGGTACACCGTACACAGCAAGTCCTTGTTTTTCACATTGCCGCTCTCAAAGGCCCCGTCGATTTCCATAATATCCCAGAACCGCTCCTCCATCACGTCGTCCAGGAACCGCCCCGAGGCGATCTCCAGGGTCTGTCCCAGCACGCCGTAGGCGTAGTTGTTGTAGTTCCAGGAGGACGTATCCCCGGGCCTGACCCGGGAGAACCCGCCGGACTGGAGCCGGGACTGGACCGCGCTCCGGGAGCGGGACGCGTCGTCCCCCAGGGAGGGGATGGAGGAGGTATGGGTCAGCAGGGCACGGACCGACACCGGATCGTTTGGGTAGTAGGGATTCCGTGCGCTGACGCCCCAGTAGGTCCCGATGCTCTCGTCCAGGTCGATCACGCCGTCCTCGTACAGGGCCATAGCCGCCAGGGCTACGCCCACCTTGGTAATGGAGGCAATGCGGGTCTTGTGGTCCGGGGTCATCCTGTCGGACCCCTTGGTGGCCCAGCCGCAGGCGTAGGCGTCCGTCACCTGACCGTCCTCAATGACCGCCACCTGCAAGCCCGCCGCGCCGTATTTCGCCGCCACCGCGTCCACTTTCTCCTGGATCTCCTCATGGCGCGCCCGGCTGGCGCTTTCCACGACCGCCGTCTGAAGTCCCGCCGTCAGTTCCATCGCTGCCGGTTCCGCCTCCATGTAAGCCGCCAGCGCCGTCAGCACCTGGGCCAGCTGTCCCCGGGAGACCGGAAGCCGGGGATGGATGGCGTCTCCCACCATTCCGGCGAACAGCCGTTTTTCCAGCACCCAGGCCATCGCCTCCCGGGCGTAAGCCTGAACGGCGTCCCCGTCCCGGTATCCCTCCAGACCGCCTTCCGCTCCCTCTTCCGGGGATGCGAAGCGGTAAAGGAACACCGCCAGCTGCTCCCGGGTGACCCGGGCATCCGGATCGAATGTGCCGTCCGCCTCTCCGGAGGCAACGCCGGTTTCTGCGGCCCAGGACACAGCCTGGGTGTACCAGGCGTCCGGGTCCGTATCAGAAAACCCGATGAGGATAACGTCCGACGACTCCCCGCCGCTCATGCGGTGCAGGGCCGTCACCAGCCCCGCGCGGGTCACAAGGCCGTCCGGGTCGAACCGCTCCTTTTCCACTCCCTGCAGCCAGCCCCGGCAGGCGGCGTAGCTGATATAATCGACCCGACTGTCCTCCGCCGGAACGTCGTCAAAACGGAGGCTGCGGATCTCCTCCAGCGTAAGAGCGGGTTCCGCCTCTGCGGACTCATACAGCTCATTCGCCTCCGGTATTCCGATTTCAACGGCTTCCTCCGCTTCCGCAGCGGCGCCCCCGTCCTCCTCAGAGGGCGGCACATCTGCCAGCGCCTCCATAGAGAGGGAAGCGCCTGCTGACGCCTGGGCGTCAGCAGGCTGCGGGGCTTGTCCCGCAGCCTGAGCGCATCCTGCCGCCAGCAGCGCCAGCAGGCAGAGCGCAAAAGCCCATACGGACTTTTTCATATGTATCACTCCTTGCATCATCTCCCCCGCGTCCGGCGCAGGGGAGAAGCTCCCTTTATCATACAGGACGCGCCGCAATCTGTCAAATGTGGGAATGCGCAAAAAAAGAGGGCTGGGACAAACTTTTTTAGAAGTCTGTTCCAGCCCTCCGGCTTTCGTCTCTGGGGATCGTCATTGGGCTTTGCCCAACGACTGGTCCAGCGGTCCAAGGACCGCTTGGGTTGCCTCCCGGCGGTACTGATGGGTGTAGAGGCTGTAGTACTCGCCCTGCCGGGCCATCAGCTCCTCGTGGGTGCCGCTCTCCTGAATGCGTCCGTTGTGGATCACCAGAATGCGGTCGGCGGAGCGGATGGTGCTCAGGCGGTGAGCCACCACGAAGCTGGTCCGGCCTGCCAGCACCGTCTGAATGGCGTCCTGAATGAGGGCCTCCGTCTCGGTGTCGATGCTGCTGGTGGCCTCGTCCAGAACGAAGATCTTCGGGTCCGCCAGCAATACCCGCGCCAGGCTGAGGAGCTGCTTCTGGCCGGTGGAGAGTTTGCCGCCCCCTTCGCCCACCTGGGTGTCGTACCCCTTGGGCAGGTTCAGGATAAACTCCTCCGCATGGACCATTTGGGCGGCCCGGCGGATCTCCTCGTCGGTGGCGTCCGGCTTGGCGAAACGCAGGTTGTCCGCCACGGTGCCGGAGAACAGATGGGGGGATTGCAGCACGTATCCCAGGCTGGACTGGAGCCACAGCTGGCTGCGCTGCCGGTAGTCCGTGCCGTCGATGCGCACCTCGCCCTCGCTGGGCTCATAGAACCGGCAGACCAGATTGACGATGGTGGTCTTTCCCGCGCCGGTCTCGCCCACCAGGGCGATGTTCTCCCCGGGCTCTACCGTAAGGTCAAAATTGTGCAGGACCTCCTCGCCGCTCTTGTAGCGGAAGGTGACGTTTTTGAACTCCACCTTGCCCCGGATGTCCGGCCAGTTCTCCTTTTTGCCGTGGAACAGGTCGCCGTAGCGCTCAATAATCTCCGGGCTGTCCTGGACGTCGGACTGGGTATCCAGCAGGTCGATGACCCGCTCGGCGCTGGCCTGGGCGGCCTGCATCTCCGCCAGGATCCGGGCCAGGGACTGGATGGGGTCGAACAGCTGGGTAGTGTAGCTGATGAACGCCGCCAGGGTGCCCAGGTCCATGACCCCGGCAAATACCTCCACGCCGCCCCGCCACAGGGCCAGGGCGGTGGCGATGGCTCCCAGGTTCACCACCAGGGGCATGAAGACGGCGCTGAGGACGGCGGCCTTGACGGCGGCGCTTTTCAGCTCGCCGGTGACCACCTCAAATTCTTCCTGGGCGGCGTCCTCCCGGGCCAGGGTCTTGTTGGTCACCGCGCCCATGACGCCCTCGTTGAAGGCCCCGGTGATCCGGCTGTTGGCCTTGCGCACGATGCGCTGCTGGCGCAGGATGCGCCGCTGGAAGTAGAGGCACAGCACCGCCAGCACCGGCGTGATGGCCAGCACCAGAAGCCCCAGCTTCCAGTTCATTACCAGCAGCACGACGATCACGCCGATGGCAAAGGTGAGCGCCCACATGACGTCCACCACGCTCCAGGCGATCATCTCGGAGAGCCGGGACACGTCGCTGCCCATCCGGGCCATGAGCCAGCCCACGCTGGTGGTATCGTAGTAGCTGAAGGACAGCTGCTGGAGGTGGGAGAAAGCGTCCTGACGGATGTCATAGCTGATATCCATCTCCAGCCGCCCGGCTCCCCGGACGAAGAGCATCACGCCCACGCCCTGGGCAACGACCACGGCAATGTAGAGCGCCCCGAACAGGGGCAGTCCCTGGGTGGTTTCCCCCACGATAAAGTGGTTGATGGCGTAGCGGGTAAACAGCGGATACGCCAGGTCCGCCCCGGAGACCACCAGCAGCACCAGAATGGTGCGGATGACCCGGGCCTTATATTGCAGGCCGTAGTCCACAAGGCGCTTCCATACCTTTAAGTCGATCTTTTCGTTGTCCGCATGGCGGACTTCCTCCTTCATCATACGGCCACACCTCCTTCCATGGCCTCATCCAGCTCGTTCTGGATGGTACAGATGCGCCGGTACAGGCCCTCCTGGGCCGCCAGCTCCTTATGAGAGCCCCGCTGGACAATCCGTCCCCCCTCCAGCACCAGGATGGTGTCCGCGCCCCGCAGGGTGGAAATCCGATGGCTGATGAGGATGGTAGTGCCGGTGTCCCGCTTGAGCAGGGCCTCCCGGATGGCGGCGTCGGTCTCCGCGTCCACGGCGCTGAGTGAGTCGTCAAAAATACAGATGGGCGTCTTCTGGACCAGCATCCGGGCGATGGCCACCCGCTGCTTCTGTCCGCCGGAGAGGGTCACGCCCCGCTCGCCCACCATGGTGTCGTAGCCGTCGGCAAAGCCCTGGATCACGTCGTGGATGCAGGCCGTGCGGGCGGCGTCGAACCGCTCCTCCTCGCTGGCGGAGGAATCGCCCAGGGCGATGTTCTCCCCGATGGTCCGGCTGAACAGGAACGGCTCCTGGAGCACGATGCCCACATGCCGGCGCAGATAATCCCGCCGGATATCCGCAGCGTCCACGCCGTCGATCAGCACTTGTCCCCCCGTGGGCGCATACAGCCGCTGGAGCAGATGCACCAGGGTGCTCTTGCCGCTGCCGGTGTTGCCCAGGATGCCGATGGTCTGCCCGGGTTCCACGGTGAAATCCACGTGGTGCAGGATCTCCCCTCCGTCGGGATAGGCGAAGGATACGTCCCGAAACTCCACCTTTCCGCGGATAGGCGGCGTAAGCGCCTTGCCGGGCTCCTCCTCCTGAGGCGCGGTCAAAATCTCATCCAGGCGCTTCAGGGATACGTCCGCCTTCACCAGGTCCGCCAGGATACGACCCAGCTGGCGCATGGGAAAGGTCAGCATACTGGAGTAGGTGGAGAACAGCATGACGGTGCCCAAACTGATCTCGCCCTGCACCGCCAGATAGATGCCCGCCAGCATGACCAGGGCGATTTGCAGGTACCCCATGATGTCGGACGAGCCCCAGTAGACGCCCATCAGGTTGTTCAGCCGCAGCACCTTACCCCGGTAGTCCTTGTTCAGTTTCGTGAATTTCTCCAGCTCCTCGCTCTGCCGGGCGAAGGTGCGCACCACCCGCATACCGGTGAGGTTCTCCTGAAGGGCGGTGGTCATAGCCCCCTCGGATTCGTCCACAGTCAGGAACAGCTTCTGAACGCCCTTGGAGTAGAAGAAGGAGAACAGCATCAGCAGCGGCAGCAGGGAGCAGGCGATCAGGGTCAGTCGGTGGTTGATGGGCCACATGATGGACAATGCCACCAGGGCCATGACGATGGTGCGAACCACCTCCATCATCTGCATCTGCATAAACCGGCGCACGGTCTCCACGTCGGAGGTACACCGCTGCACCAGGTCGCCCGTACTGCTGGCCTTGTGCCAGGCGTAGGGCGCCCGGACCAGACGGCGGTACAGCGCGTCCCGCAGGGCCTTGGCCAGCCCCTCGCCGCCCAGGGCGGAGCACCGTCCCCGGAAATAGGCGCACACACCGTTGAGCCCCTGGACCAGCAGCACCGCCAGGGCGGGCAGCCACAGATTGGCCGCCAGATAGTCCCGTCCGCCGATGGCCTCAATCCAGCCTTTGAGCCAGACGGGCAGATTCATTTCCTTGTCGCCCACGATGCTGTCCACGGTGAAGCTGATGATCAGCGGGCTCAGGTAAGCGAACAGCGCCGCCAGGAGGGTAGCAAGAATCGTGTAGAAAAAGTAGCGGCGGCAGCCGCAAATCAGCCGCCACAGCCGTTTCCAGCGGGCGGCTCTTGTTTGGTTTGTTTGCTGCATAAGTTTTCCTCATTTGATCGCCCGGTCCGCCCGCCCCCAGGCAGTCCTTGGACTGCCGGAGCGGTCGTTCGGCGAAGCCGAATGACGCGACCCCATCGTTCGGACCGGATTGGTGAAAAGCGCTCCGCCCCGCGCCGCTCCCCCAGGCAGTCCTTGGACTGCCGGAGCGGTCGTTCGGCAAAGCCGAATGACGCTCCCCAACGGCACAGAACAGTCCGTAGTATACTATGAGGGGTTTTAAATTGCAACCATATTTTGCCTTTGTAATAGAAATGTAACGGAAAATGCCCCTAATTATGTCCGTTCAGAATTTTGTAAACCAATTCCATGTCCAGGTTCTCCCGCACGGCGTCCGCCAGAAGGTCGTACTGCCGCTCCCGGTAGGCCTCCGCGTCAAAGCTCCCCAGCCGGGAGACGTCCACGCCCTTCTTTCCGCACAGCGCCGCCAGAACCGTATCCGCCACGCCGGGGGCGTCGAAGACGCCGTGGATATAGGTGCCGTAGACATTTCCCCGTCCGGTCAGCGCCGGGCGGGCCTCTTCGCTGCGGCCCATGTGGATCTCATAGCCCTCGTAGGCCATTCCCGACAGCGGGGCCAGAAGGCCCCCTACCGGGTTGAAAACGCCCCGGGTCTGGGTTTGAACCTTTTCCTCCCGGAACACGGTGTCCATCTCCAGCAGGCCCATGCCCGCCACGCATGTCCCCGGCGCGGCTTCCGCCCCCTCCGGGTCGGCAATCTCACGGCCCAGCATCTGGTAGCCTCCGCAGATGCCGATAAGGAGCGTCCCCCGGGAGGCGGCCTGCTTCACCGCGGCCTCCAGACCGTTCTGGCGCATCCACAGCAGGTCCCCGATGGTGCTCTTGGTCCCCGGCAGGACGATGCAGTCCGGCGCGCCCAGCTCCCGGACGGAGGACACGTACCGCACCGATACGTTCTCATAGCGCTCAAAGGGCCCCAGATCCGTAAAATTGGAGATCCGGGGCAGGCGGATAACGGCGATGTCCACCAGCTTGGCGGTTGTGTCCCGGCTGAACCGTCCGGAGAGGCTGTCCTCGTCGTCGATGTCCACGTGGAGATAGGGGAGCACCCCCGCCACCGGCACGCCGCACAGCCGCTCCAACTGGGCCAGCCCCGGCTCCAGGATGGTCCGGTCCCCCCGGAACTTGTTGACCACCACGCCCTTGACCCGGGCGCGCTCATCCTCCTCCAGCAGGGCCACCGTGCCGTAGAGCTGGGCGAACACGCCGCCCCGGTCGATGTCCCCCACCAGCAGCACCGGCGCGTCCACCAGTTTGGCCAGGCCCATATTGACGAAGTCGTCCTTCTTCAAATTGATCTCCGCCGGACTGCCCGCGCCCTCGATGACGATGACGTCGTACTCCGCCGCCAGGCTCTCGTAGGCCTCCAGCACCGCCGGGAGAAATTCCGGCTTCCGCCGGTAGTACTCCGCCGCCCGCATGGTGCCCTGTACGGCCCCATTGACGATCACCTGGCTGCCCATGTCGGTGGTGGGTTTCAGCAGGATCGGGTTCATCCGCACATCCGGCGGGACGCCCGCCGCCTCCGCCTGGACCACCTGGGCCCGGCCCATCTCCCCGCCATCGGCGGTGATGAAGGAATTGAGGGCCATATTCTGGCTCTTGAAGGGAGCCACCTTATATCCATCCTGGTGCAGCACCCGGCACAGGCCCGCCGCCAGCAGGCTCTTTCCCGCGTTGGACATGGTCCCCTGGATCATCAGATTCTTTGCCATGTGGAAACTTCCTCCTATGCCAAAATCTCTTTCAGCGCGTCCAGCAGCACCCGGTTCTCCGCCCGGCTCTTGACGGCGAAGCGGTACCACCCCGGCCCAAGGCCCTCATAATTGGCGCAGTCGCGAATCAGAATCCCGCGCTCCAGCAGGGGAGCGGTCAGCGGCTTCCCGCTCCGCACCAGCAGATAATTGGCCTGGGAGGGGCATACCTGCAGGCCCAGTTTCTCCAGTTCGCCCGTCATAAGGGGCCGCTCCCGCCGGATCAGCTGCCGGGCGTTCTCCAGGAAGGCCCCCTCCTCCAGCGCCGCAATGCCCGCCGCCTGGGCGGGCAGGGATACATTCCAGGGCTGTGCCCGGCGGCTCATGGCGGTAAGAAGCGCGCCGTCCCCGCAGAGGCAGTAGCCCAGCCGAAGTCCCGCCATGCCGTAGCTCTTGGTGAAGGCTTTCAGCAGAAACAGGTTGGGGAACGCGTCCAGGTATTTTGCCAGGGACGCCTCCCGGCCGGCATCGCTCAGATCCAGGAAGCACTCGTCCACAAAGAGGCGGATGTCCCGCCGGCGGCAGAGCCGGCAGACCTCCTCCAGCAGCTCCGGCGGGATCAACCGGCCGGTGGGGTTGTTGGGATTGCAGAGGAAAACCGCCCGGCAGTCCGTTTTTTCCACCTTGGCCAGAAAATCCTCCGTCACGGCGAAGCCGTCCTCCTCCCGCAGGGGGAAACGGACCGTCTCTCCGCCGGCGGCCTCCAGGGCGGCCTCGTACTCCAGAAAGGTGGGAACCGGCACCAGGGCCCGCTCCGCCCCCAACGCGCCGCAGAAGGCATAAATCAGCTCCGCCGCGCCGCAGCCGCAGAGGATGGCGCTCTCGGGTACGCCCTCGTAAGCCGACAGCGCCGCCGTCAACCCCCGGCAGCAGGGGTCCGGGTATTGGCAGAGGCTTTGGGCGGACGCTTCCACCGCCCGCACCACGGAGGACGGCGTGCCCAGAGGATTTGTATTGACTGAAAAATCCAGCTGCACGGCCCGCCCATACAGGTCGCCGCCGTGCGGATTGGAGGTTTGATACAGCATAGGCAGTTCCTCAACAGTGTTCCCGCTTGCGTTGCGTGCGCGGGAGAATCAAACGAGGCCGTGTAAAATGGGAGGCCGCCCAGGCGGCCTCCCATCTGGCTTTACAAAATTCTCAGTATTGCCGCACCACCGCCGTCACCCGGCCCAGAACCTGGGCGTTCGTGCCGTCGATGGGCTGATAGGCGTCGTTCTCCGGCAGCAGCCAGATCTCCCCGTTCCGTTTGGAGAAGCGCTTCACCGTAGCCTCATCACCCAGCAGAGCCACCACGATCTCTCCGTTGACTGCGCTGGGCTGGCGGCGCACCACCACCAGATCGTCCGGCAGGATGCCCGCGTTCAGCATGGACTCGCCCCGGACCCGGAGGGCAAAATACTCCTCCTCCCTGCCGCCGCAGTCGAAGGTCAGGTAGTCGTCAATGCACTCCTGGGCAAGGATCGGCGTGCCCGCCGCCACGTCGCCCAGAATGGGAATCCGGTTCTTCTCCCGCTGGGCGGTCAGCACGATGGCGCGGCCCTTGAAATCTCCCTTCTCAATGAGGCCCCGCTCCTGGAGCCGCTTGAGGTGAAAATGTACCGTGGACGGGGATTTCAGCCCCACCGCCTCGCATATTTCCCGCACCGAGGGGGCGTAGCCCTGCTCGGGGATCACAGTCTGTAAGTATTCATAGATCCGGTCGGTCATCTGCGTCTTTTTTGGCATATCCGGTCCTCCTCATCGTATCCGTGGCTTATTTGCACATAGTATATCATACCTTTTGAAGTTTTGCAACACCTGTTCTTGTACTTCCGCGATTATTTTTTTGCTTTTCCACAAAATGCGGCCGCCGGAGAATTGGTTTCTTCTGGTTTACAAATCCGGCAGAGGATGCTATACTAAGAAGCGCTGAGGAAAACCCTATCCCGCTCTCCGCGGCAGAAGGAGGGACACGATGAGCAAAGAGAAAATATACCAACTGCTTCAGGCGGACCCGGAGGCATACCTCTCCGGTCAGGAACTCAGCCGGCGGCTGGGCGTCAGCCGGGCGGCCGTCTGGAAAGCCATCGACAGCCTGCGCCGGGACGGATACGTCATCGAAGCCCGCACGGGGCTGGGGTACCGGCTCACCGCCTCGCCGGACGCTCTCGTGGAACGGGAAATCCGCCGCTGTCTTTCTCCAGGTGCGTCCTGCCCGGACCTTCGGTGCCTGGAGGAGATCGACTCCACCAACTCCTACCTGAAACGGGAGGCCCTCGCCAGAGCGCCCCACGGCACGGTGGCCGTCGCCAACAGCCAGAGCGCCGGACGGGGCCGCATGACCCGCTCCTTCCAGTCGCCTCCCGGCAAGGGGGTCTATCTCTCCATTCTTCTGCGGCCCCAGCTGCCGCCGGAGGCGCTGATGGGCGTGACGGGCATGACCGCCGTGGCGGTGTGCAGCGCTGTGGAGCGGGCCGCCGGGGTCCGTCCCCGGATCAAATGGACCAACGACCTGGTGCTCAATGGGAAAAAGCTGTGCGGCATCCTGACGGAGCTGGCGGTAGAGGGAGAGACGGGCCTGACCCAGTCCCTGGTCATCGGAGCCGGAGTCAACGTCAGCCACACGCCGGAGGACTTCGGACCGGAGGTCTCCCGGATGGCCACCTCCCTGGTTCAGGAGGGGTATACCGTCTCGCGGGCTGCCCTGGCCGCCGCCATGATCGAGGAATTTAACCGTCTCAGCGAGGCCCTGGGCGGGGACGCCGGGCCCTGGGTGGACGCCTACCGGCGGGACTGCGTCAACTTGGGGAAACCTGTGCGGCTGCTGTGGACCGGGCGGCAGGAGGAGGCGCTGGCATTGGACATTGACGATCAATTCGGCCTGCTGGTCCGGATGCCGGACGGCAGCGAGAAAACCGTGCGCACCGGCGAGGTATCGGTGCGGGGACTTTATGGATATACGGAGTGAATGAGCATGAAGCGGCAGAGAAAGAAATATTTCAACTCTTATCAGGCCTACCGGGGCAAGTCCCGGTGGAAGAAAATTACCCTGTGGGTCATCGTTGGCATCGCGGCGGTCCTGCTGGCGGCGCTGGCGGTATGGCTGCTGACGGGCGGGGACCTGAGCGCCCTGCCGTTTCTCCGGAAATGAAGCGGAGCCCGTGAGGAGCGCATAAAGCATATGGAAGGAGCCGTTTATGAACATCTATCCTGACCTATTCCTCACCTTTGCCAAGGTGGGGGTTATGACCTTCGGCGGGGGCTACGCCATGCTGCCCATCCTCCAGCGGGAGGTGGTGGAAAACAAGGGCTGGGCCACCGAGGAGGAGCTGACGGACTATTTTGCCATCGGCCAGTGTACGCCCGGCATCATCGCAGTAAATACCGCCACTTTCATCGGCCAGAAGAACAAGGGCACCCTGGGAGGGATTATTGCCACCTTGGGGCTGGTATTCCCGTCTCTGGTGATCATCTCCCTGCTGGCGGGGGTGATTACCCAGTTCTCCCACCTGGCCTGGGTCAATCACGCCTTCGGGGGCATCCGGGTCTGCGTGTGCGTGCTGATTCTCAACGCAGTGGTAAAACTCTTCAAAAAGGCGGTCATTGACGCGCCCACCATGGTCATTTTCCTGGCGGTCGCCCTGGGCAGCTTTTTCCTGACCTCCCTCAGTCCTGTGATTTTTGTACTGGCGGCCGCTGTTCTGGGGATTGTGCTGAAGAATGCGGGGGTGCGGAAATGATGATCTATCTGCGGTTATTTTGCGAATTTTTCAAAACCGGCCTGTTTGCCGTGGGCGGCGGCATGGCGACGATCCCATTCCTCTACAGCATGGCCGACAAGACCGGTTGGTTTACCCGCATCGACGTGGACAATATGATCGCCGTGGGCGAATCCACTCCCGGTCCCATCGGCGTCAATATGGCGACCTATGTGGGCTATATCACCGGCGGCACCGTAGGCGGGGTGCCTGCCGCCATTCTGGGGGCGGTGGTGGCGACGCTGGGGCTCATTACCCCCTCCATTATCGTCATCCTCATAATTGCTTCCTTCCTTAAAAGCTTCCGGGACAACCGGTATGTGGACAGCGCTTTCTATGGACTGCGTCCCGCGTCCACAGGGCTGATTGCGGCGGCGGGACTGTCTGTGGTGGTATCCAATCTGTTTTTTGCAGAGGCGATGGAAAGCGGTTTTTCTCTGGCGGTATTCAACTGGAAAGGATGGGTCCTGGCCATCGTGCTGTGGGTCCTGACCAACAAGGTCAAGCAGACGAAAAAGCTTCATCCCATTATTTTCATACTGGCCTCCGCCGTGGTGGGCATCGTATTGGGAATGTAAAAACATCAAGAGCGAAAAATCTCTGTCTTTCTGAGGAGACCTCTGCGGGGTCTCCTTTATTCTTGCGCAGAGGCTGGCTGGAACCATCCCGCTTTCAGATGTCCCCCGCCAAGGAGCAAGCTTGGGGCGAGCTGCCTGTGTCGGCAGCTCGTCCTGCACGGCAAGCAAGACGGCGAAGTTGAGCAAAAATTGCTTCTTTTTCCCACTCTGCCTAAGAAATGCTAAAAAGCGACCTCCATGCAAATGAAGATCGCTTTTCCCAAGCAAACTGCCAGACAGCATCTCAGCCGTCATACCGGATGACCACATTCAGAGCCTGATCCGGGTGTCCGGCCAGCTCCAGAGCTTGAGGCAGTTCCCTGTGCGGAAACTCGTGGGTAATGATGGAGGCGACGTCGTACTCCCCGCCGGCCATAGTTTCCATGACGTCCGCCACGTCCTCCGGGAAGTAACCGCCGGAACCGATCAGGGCCTTCTGGGCGTAGGTCATGTGAAGAATGTCCACCGGGCGCTTGCCCGCCAGTACCGCTACCACCACCATGCGGCTGCCGATCTTTCCCATATCCTGGAACAGCTCCAGAAGGCCCTCGGCACCTGCGGCATCCAGATAGATGTCCGCACCGGCAGCAGAACCGCTCAGCCCCGGCGCGGAACCAAACAGATCCAAGGCACGCCGCTTCACATCCTCCTGCGCAGAGTTACACACCGGGAACCCCAGCCCCCGCGCCTTCTCCAGCCGGAGGGGAGACACGTCGCACACCATCACCTGCGTGCAGCCAAACCGCTTGAGCGCGATGGCCGCCGCGATGCCGATAGTCCCTGCGCCGAAGACAACGGCATTTTCTCCCGCGCAGGGCTGGGCGCGGCGGGCAGCACGGGTCCCCACGGTAAAAGGCTCGATAAGCGCCGCGGTCCTGTCGTCGATGGCATCCGGAACGGGGTAGAGTCCCTCACGCCATTTGGCGTTCGGAGCCAGGATATACTCCGAGAAGGCCCCCATGGTCCCCGCCCGGCTGGGGTCGCCGGTGACCCACAGGGGGTAGGGGTAGACCCGCTGGCCCACCTGGAAGTCCGTGACCTCCGCTCCCACAGCAGCCACCCGGCACACCGCCTCGTGGCCGAACTCGCTGCCTGCTGTGATACGGTGTCCCGTACCGGGGCCGTGCCGCCAGACTGCCGCGTCGGTGCCGCATACGCTGGCATAAACAGTCTTGAGCAGGACGTCCCGGGGGCCGCAGACCGGCAGAGGACGCTCCTCAATGGACACATTCTTTTGTCCGTAATAAATCGCCGCTTTCATCATTCCAGATTCAATCATGGATACCCTTGACCAGCGGGATGAGCATCAGCAGAACGACGATGCCGATCAGTCCCACGATAATGCCGGCGATCATCTGGCTGAATACCATCGTCAGGCACATCCCCACGCCCAGCAGCAGTGCGCCCAGCACGCCGACAACTACGGAGAGGACCGTCTTTCCATTGAGCTTGATGGGCGCCTTTTCGGTCAGCTTCCGCCAGATGAGCAGGTCGGCCAGCAGGATGACCAGGCCAATGACGCCGCAGATAACGCCCTGATTGAACATGTTCCACTCAGGGATCAGCGCCATGCACATGCCCAGCGCAAAGAATACGCCGCCGATGACACCCAGTATCAAGGTGATGAAGCTGCTTTTTTTCATGATAAGTTCCTCCTGAAATGTTGATGTGTTGGTATTCAGCCTTTGTCCGGCTGACGAACACTATCATACAGCAGGATTGTTTGCCAGCTGTTTGTATTTTGTTTGAATTTTATTAAGAGCCTATCCGTAAATAACTAAAGGAGCGCAGAGGAAAGATTTGCGCCAGTGAAGTGGAAAGAAGTCCCAATTAGCAATGAACGCGCAAGAATTTGCGCCAGACAATAACA
>JAETNP010000094.1 GCA_021768185.1 Oscillospiraceae bacterium | reverse complement strand
CGGCTGGAGAGCCAGCGGTATTTGCGCTTCCGGTCATCATCCAGGCGGATCTTCAGCCCCTGGATCAAACCCTCCTTGTTTCGGACGGGGATCAGGAATCCGTTGGGGCCATGCAGAGTCCATTCGCCATAGCAGGTACGGAACCCCGGCAGGCCCAGCAGCTCATGTCCCTGGAAGCGGAGAAGCTCGGCCAGCAGCCGCCTCCCCCGCTCCGTCTCCGGCATACTGCGGTACTGGTTTCTGCGGATGCGTTCCTCCGACAGCCCCCGGTCCAGCAGGTTCTCGCCGTGCCTGTCCAGCAGCGTCAGATGCTCCAGCATGGTTGTGTAAGCGGTGTGCCGTGCTTCCAAAGGAAGCGGCTGCCGTTCTGTGATTTTGGGAGTTGGCTGCTGGGGGAAACGGTAGACGTTCCCGCCCTTTTTCAACTCCAGATACGCCTCTTTGTTGCTGACGCCGTTGATCCGGGCGTACAGCGTCACACTGTTTCCATGTGCGCCGCAGAGGTTGCAGCGGTATTGGTCAGTGTCGGTATTGAGGCTCAGATGATGCTTTCCCGCACCGTGGTCGCCGCAGAAGGGACAGCTGGCCTCGACCTCCGAACGCCGGAGCGTCCGGGAGTCGATGACCAGCCCGCACCGCCTGGCCGTGTCCACGATGGGGATCTTGTCATAGACCAAGCGGGCTCACCCTTTCCCTACGCCGCTTTGGGCATAGCAGCCGCAATGGGCCGCACTGGCCGGACGGACAGCTCCGCCTTGCTGACGCACTTCGCCAGAAACAGCTGCCCTGTGGGCCGCGCGTTCTCCAGATCGTCAATGGATTCCATGTTGTCCACGAATACCGGATAGTTTCGCCCCGTGAGCCGCTTCACCAGCTCGGACACCTCCATCCCGGCCCGGACCTTTTCCGACAGGGAGAGCCGATCATACCGGCGGCCGTTGTAGGTGAACTTGAAGGCGTCCTTCCATTCTCCGGTGGACTTCACCACATCAAAGAGGGAAATCTCCACCCGGTTCATCTTCAAGGCGGAGAAGGTCATCTCCGCCCGCTTGCTGGCGTAGACCGTCACATCGGCAATGAGCTTTTTCTGCTCGGTAATTTCCGCCTTCAGGTTGCTGATCTGCTGGTCGAAGGATGCGGTATCCACATCGTCAACCGATTGGAACGCAGTCATTTCAGCTTCGCACT
This sequence comes from Oscillospiraceae bacterium, assembly GCA_021768185.1. Classification (GTDB taxonomy): domain Bacteria; phylum Bacillota; class Clostridia; order Oscillospirales; family Oscillospiraceae; genus Pelethomonas. Next base: position 1,431 of record JAETNP010000094.1, on the reverse strand, counting down.
GGCGGCAATCCTCCCGGCACGCCTGGAGGCGGTCATATTCCTCCTGTGTGAGATTTCCATACTCCAGATCCGCCGTGAGCTGCTGAATTTCCACGCGCAGGCTCTCCGCCTGGGCGGCGGCGTCATCGGCAAGCTGCTGGATCTTACTCTCCAACTGCTGCGCGTCGGCTTCCCACTTTGCCAGATCATCGGCCTGGAATTGCTCAAAGGTTTCCCTGGCCTTTTGATCCAGCTCCTGGAGCTCTATGATCTGTGCCTGCTGTTCCTGCCCTTGAGCAAGAACAGCGGCGGCGGAATTGCGGAGCTCTTCCTGGATTTTGGGAAGTTCATTTTCCGTAATGGGTCGGCGGCATATAGGGCAAGGGACGCCGGGCGTCAACGCTTTGTAAGCCGCAGCGTCCTGGTTGTACTGTGCCGACAGGGTCTGCACCCTGGCCTGGGCTTCCGCCAGCGAATGGGTATACTTCGACTGGTATTGCTCTGCTCTCCGGGCGGCGATTTTCTCCCGCAGGGCGGTAAGCTGCTCCCGCAATTCATGATCGTCCGTCTGTCCGTCCCTCCGGGCCTCGCTGTAACGTTCGCTGCATTCCATCAGCTTTTCGTTCATGGCGTCAACATCCAGGCCGGCAAACTGCTTTTCCTTTAGTCCGGCGAGTTCCCTTTGCAGAGAATCATACCGCTGTGGAAGGGACTGGCGCCGCTCAGCGTTGAGCTGCTTCTGCGCCGCCGCCTGATCCCGCTGGCCGGTGATGTAGGTGATCTTCTCCTCCAGGGAGCGAATTTTTTCCCGCCGGGCCTTCAAATAGGCTTCCGGGGAGAGGATGTCCTCCTTCTCCAGATGGAGCCGCACCGGCTCTGAGAGCTGGGCCAGCACATCCGCCTGGGATACTTTGGGCAGATACATCTCCAGCAGGTTCTTCCCCTCATCGCCCAGCTCTTCAATAAAATAAAGGGGGTTGAAAATGGAGAGAAATACATCCTTTTCCCCGAACATATCCGACAGATCCATCTGCCGGATCGAGTAGCCGTCATACTGGATGGCCATGCGGTCCTTCTGACGGGTACGGGTCAGCTCGTGGGGAGCGCCGTCCTCATCCAGAAAGCGCATCTGGACAAATACATCGGGATTGGCCTCATTGTGCAGCCTGTCCAGGCCCCGCTCGCCGAAAAAGGGAAGCCCGGTGACGGCAAAAGCGATGGCGTCCGCGATGCTGGTCTTGCCCCGGCCGTTGCCGCCAGTGATGGTGGTAGGGTTGCCGAAGACCAATTCCGTGGGTTTTTCGTAGGACTTGAAGCCGGAGATGGTCATGCCGGTGATCTGAAATTGATTGATCTTATCCACGTTTTTCCCTCCTATGCCGCCTGCTTCATGTCAACGATCTGGTACGTCTCCAAGATGTAGAATACCACCGTATCCTGCTGCCGCTTAGT
>JAETNP010000093.1 GCA_021768185.1 Oscillospiraceae bacterium | reverse complement strand
ACTAAGCGGCAGCAGGATACGGTGGTATTCTACATCTTGGAGACGTACCAGATCGTTGACATGAAGCAGGCGGCATAGGAGGGAAAAACGTGGATAAGATCAATCAATTTCAGATCGCCAGCATGACCATCTCCGGCTTTAAGTCCTACGAAAACCCCACGGAATTGGTCTTCGGCAACCCTACCACCATCACCGGCGGCAACGGCCGGGGCAAGACCAGCATCGCGGACGCCATTGCCTTTGCCGTCACCGGGCTTCCCTTTTTCGGCGAGCGGGGCCTGGACAGGCTGCACAATGAGGCCAATCCCGATGTATTTGTCCAGATGCGCTTTCTGGATGAGGACGGCGCGCTCCACGAGCTGACCCGTACCCGTCAGAAGGACCGCATGGCCATCCAGTATGACGGCTACTCGATCCGGCAGATGGATCTGTCGGATATGTTCGGGGAAAAGGATGTGTTCCTCTCCATCTTCAACCCTCTTTATTTTATCGAAGAGCTGGGTGATGAGGGGAAAAATCTGCTGGAGATGTACCTGCCCAAGGTATCCCAGGCGGATGTGCTGGCCCAGCTTTCGGAGCCGGTGCGGCTCCATCTGGAGAAGGAGGACATTCTCTCCCCGGAAGCCTACTTGAAAGCCCGTCGGGAGAAGATCCGCTCTCTGGAGGAGCAGATCACCTACATCACCGGCCAGCGGGATCAGGCGGCGGCGCAGAAGCAGCTCAACGCTGAGCGGCGCCAGTCCCTTCCACAGCGGTATGATTCTCTGCAAAGGGAACTCGCCGAACTAAAGGAAAAGCAGTTTGCCGGCCTGGATGTTGACGCCACGAACGAAAAGCTGATGGAATGCAGCGAACGCTACAGCGAGGCCCGGAGGGACGGACAGACGGACGATCATGAATTGCGGGAGCAGCTTACCGCCCTGCGGGAGAAAATTGCCGCCCGGAAAGCGGAGCAGTACCAGTCAAAGTACACCCAGCCGCTGGCGGAGGCCCAGGCCAGGGTGCAGGCCCTGTCGGCACAGTACAACCAGGACGCTGCAGCTTACAAAGCGTTGACGCCCGGCGCACCCTGCCCTATATGCCGACGGCCCATTACGGAAGATGAGCTTCCCAAAATCCAGGAAGAGCTCCGCAATTCCGCCGCCGCTGTTCTTGCTCAAGGGCAGGAACAGCAGGCGCAGATCAAAGAGCTCCAGGAACTGGACCAAAAGACTAGGGAGACGTTCGAGCAATTCCAGGCCGATGATCTGGCAAAGTGGGAAGCCGACGCGCAGCAGTTGGCGAGTAATATCCAGCAGCTTGCCGATGATGCCGCCGCCCAGGCGGAGAGCCTGCGCGTGGAAATTCAGCAGCTCACGGCGGATCTGGAGTATGGCAATCTCACACAGGAGGAATATGACCGTCTCCAGGCGTGTCAGGAAGAGTGCCGCCAGTGCGAGGCTGAGATGACCGCGCTTCGATCAGTTGACGGCACGGACGCCGCATCCTTCGACCAGCAGATCAGCAACTTGAAGGCGGAGATCGCCGAGCAGAAAAAGCTCATTGCCGATGTGACGGTCTACGCCAGCAAGCGGGCGGAGATGACCTTTTCCGCCTTGAAGATGAACCGGGTGGAAATCTCCCTCTTTGATGTGGTGAAGTCCACCGGAGAATGGAAGGACGCCTTCAAGTTCACCTACAACGGCCGCCGGTATGACCGCCTCTCCCTGTCGGAAAAGGTCCGGGCCGGGATGGAAGTGTCCGAGCTGGTGAAGCGGCTCACGGGGCGCAACTATCCGGTATTCGTGGACAACACGGAATCCATTGACGATCTGGAGAACGCGCGGCCCACAGGGCAGCTGTTTCTGGCGAAGTGCGTCAGCAAGGCGGAGCTGTCCGTCCGGCCGGTGCGGCCCATTGCGGCTGCTATGCCCAAAGCGGCGTAGGGAAAGGGTGAGCCCGCTTGGTCTATGACAAGATCCCCATCGTGGACACGGCCAGGCGGTGCGGGCTGGTACTCGACTCCCGGACGCTGCGGCGTTTGGAGGTCGAGGCCAGCTGTCCCTTCTGCGGCGACCACGGTGCGGGAAAGCATCATCTGAGCCTCAATACGGATACTGACCAATACCGCTGCAACCTCTGCGGCGCACATGGAAACAGCGTGACGCTGTACGCCCGGATCAACGGCGTCAGCAACAAAGAGGCGTATCTGGAGTTGAAAAAGGGCGGGAACGTCTACCGTTTCCCCCAGCAGCCAACTCCCAAAATCACAGAGCGGCAGCCGCTTCCTCTGGAAGCGCGCCACGCCGCTTACACAACCATGCTGGAGCATCTGACGCTGCTGGACAGGCACGGTGAGAACCTGCTGGACCGGGGGCTGTCGGAGGAACGCATCCGCAGAAACCCGTACCGCAGTATGCCGGAGACGGAGCGGGGGAGGCGGCTGCTGGCCGAGCTTCTCCGCTTCCAGGGGCATGATCTGCTGGGCCTGCCGGGGTTCCGTACCTGCTATGGCGAATGGACCCTGCATGGCCCCAACGGATTCCTGATCCCCGTCCGAAACAAGGAGGGTTTGATCCAGGGGCTGAAGATCCGCCTGGATGATGACCGGAAGCGCAAATACCGCTGGCTCTCCAGCCG
>JAETNP010000092.1 GCA_021768185.1 Oscillospiraceae bacterium | reverse complement strand
TCCTGCCGCTGGGCGGTCAGGGCATCTACCTCCGCCGACGCCGTTTCCCGGTGGGCGGTCAGCTCCCCGATGGTGCCGATGCGGTGTTTCCCCAAAAACCGGGTTTCCGCGTCCAGCCTGTCCAGCTTGGCGATGTCCTCCCGCAACAAAAAAGACACCCACTTGACGGATGCCGGTCGTTTGACGATGATGTGCAGTTCATAGCAGTAACGGAAATAGAGCGCCCGCAGGCCGGTGACTTTCTTCCGGGGCTTTCCCCGTACCCGGCAGCGCCGGGGCGGGCGATGCACCGCCTCCGGGAATGGCACTTGCTTTTGGAGGTTGTGCAGAATACGCTCCTTAATCTCGTCCAGGGAGTAGCCCTCGCCCAGCTTGTGGAAGCGGAAGTAGCCGCCAGCGTCGGGCGGTTTCAGCGCCGGATATTTTAGGGGCTTGCCGCCCTTGCCCCTTGTTTTGAGCTGGTAGCCCATCTCGCCCATCACCCGCAGAAAGTCGCGCTCGGTGGTGGAGGCACGGATGGCCCGGTCAATGTCCGCCCGGATGGTGCCCCGGTGGGTGGGCTTACCGTTCTGCTCCGCCTGCCATTCGGCGTAGTGCTTGGCCCGCCCGCTGGGGTTCTCAATGACGGAAATGGCGTACTCCCGGCAAAGCCGGTCTGACACCTCCCGCATATGGGCATAGTCGGCGGGGGAATTGTAGAATTTGTAGCCGTCCGCCCAGGACACTGAATTTATCACAAAATGGGTATGGTAATGGCCGGTGTTACAGTGGGTGGCTACCACCACCTCAAAGCGGTCGCCCCACAATTCCTGGGCCAGCTTGACGCCGATCTCATGGGCGGTTTCCGCTGTTACCTCCCCTGCCTTAAAGGATTGATACCCGTGGTAGCAGGTGCGGCCACCGAGATTTTTCCAGTTTCTTTTTGTGTCCATAAACTCCTGCGCCGCTGTCTGCTCACTTCTGAGGTTGATGCAGGACACATAGGAACGGCGTTCCGTTTTCATATCATCGGCGGCATACTCCACCACATTATCAATGGCATGGAGGGACGCCAGTTCCTCATAGCTGGCCTCGGTGGTCTTTTCCGGGTTCCGGGCATAGTTTATCACCCTGTCCACGCGCCCCTTGATGGGCCAGATAGAGGTCACGGCCATTTAGGTATCACCGTAGGCGGAGATAACCGTTTTAACCGCTGCGTCCACATTCTCCAAAACCTTCCTCATTTGCGGAACGTCCATCAGGCCGATGGCGTTGGCCCGCTTCAAAAGCTGATCCAGGTTATAGCCCACCCGCTTCAACTCCCGCAGAAGCAGCAGAGTATCGGCGGAGGGGGCCTCTTTCACTTCCACGCCGTTCAGCACGGCGCGGGAGAAGCCCTCGCGGGAATAGTTCGTTTTCCGGGCCTTCTTGGTGAGAGCGTCCAGCTCGGCCCTGGTAAAACGTATCTTCATTTCAAGCGTTCGTTTCAAAAATCATCATCCTTTCTAAATGCGGGATCATAGGGGCGGCAAGCCCCTGTCAAGCTGAATTGTGGCCCCACAATTCGTTGCTTGTTAAGACAATACCGCCCTCTGCGCCTGCGGCGCGGGAGAACGGTCGGGGTAGGTTCAGGCCCGGTCGGATTCCCCCTTGGCGGGGCGGGCCGCAAGCCAGAACTCCCGCTTGACCTGCATATATTCGTCATAGGCAAGCTGGCGGTTGATGCGGTCAAGCCACGCCCACTCCGCTGGGGAAACACGGCGGGCCGGTTTGGGAGGGGGCTTGCTGCGGGGCACATTCACCGGCATGGGGGTAACACCTCCTTTTTCAGCGAGTGACGGCATTTTTGCCGTCATGGTCATTTGCGGGCAAGAAAAGTGACGGCACTTTTGCCGTCACATGAAGTTATCCAGAAAGCCCATGATGGCGTCGTCCGTCCCGTCGTCGCCCTCCGGCTCCGTTTGCACAGGCTGAACAGGCAGTTGTTTCAAGGCGGCGAGTTCTTCCCGGATGGTGTTTCGGACAATCTCTTGGATACGGCTGGTCAGCTCCGCTTGGTTGATGATGGACAGCACCGCCTTGTTCATGGATGCCGGGTTCAGCCCTTGCAGATACTCCCACGCCTGCCTGTCCTCCGGGCGGTCAAGGTCAAAGCGGAGGGTCATCTTTTTACGTTGCATGGACACCGCCGCCCTTGCGGAGCGCCATCTCACACAGGTACTCGTAGCCCTTGGCCGTGGCGCAAATATCATCGTAGATGGTCACGCGGTCGGCGTCATACTCCCCAAAGTTGCGGATCAGGCAGCTCCCGCCGCCCAGCACATGGAGCCGCATGAGGGCCGGGTTGTACTCACGCTCCCGCAGGATGCGGAAAATCTCACGCACATACCCTGCGGCGGTTTCCCGGATGGTGGTCAAATAATCCTCCTGGATGTCCGCCGTGCCAAACCGCAGCACACGGTTGATGATGGAGTCGTCCGCCGTGGCGTGGTGGGTTCGCATGACGTTCTCCCGGACGGCCAGCATACATTGGTGGGTGCCGTACTTCTCCGTGAACATTCGGTCAGCGGCGGGCCTGCGGTCGTTGATGAACATGATGTTCATGGTGCCGTTGCCAATGTCGCACAGCATATTCACGCCCTGGAAGTC
>JAETNP010000036.1 GCA_021768185.1 Oscillospiraceae bacterium | reverse complement strand
CGTAAATGTTTCCTGTTTCATTTCCGGGGCGCCTCCCTATCTCTTTGTTGCTTCTATTTTACCATATTTCTTCCTTGGAGGGTAGGGGGGAGGGCCGATTAAATCAGAGGTTCCCTTAGGTATACAGAACCGCGTCATAATACCAGTCACTCTTTGCTACATCCGCAAAAGGATTCTGCGTCACCAACGTTGTGGGGACTGGCGCGGCGGGAACTGGCTGATCTACAAGCGTTGTTGACGCCGTGGGGGCTGAAGGACTTGTGGGCTTTGTGGGATTTGTGGACCAAGGAATGTCCGGAGTCATAACCGGATGACTGGAACAAGTGCCATGGGTACAGGGCATCAGGCACTTCCCGCACACAGCACAGGATGCATGGGATTCATTGCAGCCGCAGCTTTCGCAGGGACATACGCGCAGACCGGACACATGTTGCAGATGTGCTCCGCAGTGGCATCAAATTCGTATGCACCGATATCCGGCGGACTCATCAGAACTTTACCCCGGAAATCCAAGCCGCCGTTGTTTGCCGCATCAGCACCCGCACCAATGCAGGGTGAGGCGCCCGTGAGCGCATAGCCTGACAGACGATTTTTATTAAGAAAATCAACAGGGAGACCGCTGTTGCCCTCCATCCTGAGCCAGGATTTTGAAGGCCGGGATCGTCCAAGAAGAACCAACTGCTGCGATCTTCCAGATGCCTGTATACCGCACACCATTCACAATCTCATCCACATCTTTGTGCGCGGTCTCCGGCGGGGCGATGTGATAAAACACATTGGAGTAGCTATCATTGGCCCGCAGCGGGCGGCCGCAGAATATCTGCGCCAGGATCAGCAGCAGCGCCGTTCCCCGATGTATCCTTTTCCTCTTCTTACTTTACCCCTCCCTCATTTCAACCTCCAGCACATAGTCCCGCTGATCGGGCAGTATGGGATCAGGCCCCAGATCGGCGAAAACAACATCAGGATAGTTGGCATAGGTAAAATGATCTACGATCCTGACCTCGTGGCCGGTGGATAGTGCCCGTATCCGTTTGACCATTTCGCGGTCAAGCCCCGAAATAGGTATCGCGCCAATGGTGTTCTCAAAAACATGGAAATAATACTTGTTCCCTCGCTGTGTGACCCGGCCAAAATCGGGTTTCTCCAAATCAGCCCGCCCACAGCCATAGATACTCTCACTGTTCAGCCGCATCCAGCCGCCGATCTCCCGCAGGATCTCCACAGAAGGTTCCGGAATATTGCCGTACCGATCCGGCCCCACGTTCAGGAGCATATTGCCGCCCTTGGAGACACACTCCACCAGCTTGCGGATCAGCATGGACGCGGGTTTGAAGAAGCGATCCGTACCGTGAAAGCCCCAGTTGCCGTTCATGGTGAAGCAGCCCTCCCAGACCATGGGCCGCCCGGCCTCATCCACCACGCCCCGGGGCGGGATCACCTGCTCCGGCGTCACAAAGTCTCCATGGCAGGGCGCGGGATGCTCTGTGGCCAGGGACCCCAGACCGACACCGCTGACTTCCAGGCGGTTGTTCAGCAGGATGCCCGGTTGGAGCTTCCGAACCATATCCGCCAGTTGGCTGCCCCGCCATGCTTCGCCCCGCAGGTCCTCATAGGAGAAATCAAAGAACAGCAGATCCAGCCTGCCATAATTGGTGCAGAGCTCCCGGACTTGGGTGTGCATGCAGTCCAGGTATCTGTTAAAGTCCCGACTTTCGTTGCTGTAGGCAGGGTTGTTGCGCATTGGGTGGAATTTATCGCCGTAATGGGGATAATCGGGGTGCCGCCAGTCCAACAGCGAGTAGTAAAGGCCCACCTTCAAACCCTCAGCCCGGACGGCTTCCACAAACTCTCTCACCAAATCGCGGCGGCATGGTGCGTTGGTCGCCTTGAAATCCGTGGTGGCGGTATCAAACAGGCAGAATCCATCGTGATGCTTTGCCGTCAGAACCACGTACCGCATCCCCGCCTCTTTGGCTATCCGCGCCCATTGACGGGGATCGTAGTCCCGTGCGGTAAATTCCTCCATATAGCGGTCATACGTTTCCGCGTCTATCTCCTCGATATTCCGCACCCACTCGCCCCGGGCGGGGATGGCGTACAGCCCCCAGTGGATGAACATACCGAACCGGGCCTCCTGGAACCATGCCACCCGTTTCTCATAGGCGGCGCGATCGAACTGATACATACTCATGTTCCGTAAATCCTCACTTCATACACAACTGCCGTTTCCGCGCCGTTGGTGCTGTGTACCACCAGTTCTACCGCATCCGCCGTCACGGGCGCGGAAAGCCGGTGGCGGCGAAAACGCTGGTAATTTCCCCGTGCTTCTATCTTGTGAACCTCCCGGCCGGATAACAGAAACTGCAGGTCGTAATCTTTCACCAGCGTTGGCGGCACACCGGGGATCTGCGCCCGCTGGACGGCTTTGGAAAGAGAGATCATGATTTCCCTGGACAAATCGGAATCGAATTTCAAAGACACCTCCCGGATCTCTGCGGCGGGCAGCGCAAGCCGCAGCCACGCGCCGCCTGCCACCAGAGCCTCCGAGCGCCAGCCGTTGGAGGCCTGACCCACGGTGCGGCTGACGCCGTTGACTACCTGCTCCGGCTCCCACCCTTTCTGCCAGGAGGATGCCGTCACTGCGGCGGTACGAGCCAGATCCGCGCCATCCTCGTTGGCAATACCGGGCAGATAGCAGTCATCCCGCAGGAGCCGCTGCTGAAGCTCCCGGATGGATTGACCGATTTCGCGGGGGGTACAGTTCTTCTCCACCGCCATGGCCGCCGCTGTACCGACGGCCTGACCGCCCACGGCACAGGTGGCCATGACGCGAATGGAGCCGAACGCCGTATGCGTCGCGCTGATATTCCGGCCCGCCATCATCAGATTGTCCAGATCCCTGGCATAGTAGCAACGGTAGGGAATGGAGTAGGGCTGCTGCAAATGGAGGTAGCAGGTGGCCTCTCCGTGGTACAAAAAGCCCTCCGGCGGGTGCATATCCATGGGCCATCCACCGTACGCCACAGTGTCCGGAAAGGCGACAGCCTGTTCCAGATCCTGCTGCTTCAGCAGATAATCGCCTTCGATCCGGCGGCTCTCACGCTTGCCGGGCAGGAACTGGATCCAGTCCAGGGCATAATTTTCCGCTCCATGCTCACCCTTGTTTTTTACGTGATCCCACACACCGAACAGGGTGCGAAGCAGCTCGTCTCGTATGCTCTCGCTGTCGGCGATCACATCCTGCGTCCCGCCAAGCTCCAGCCACCAGTAGCCGGAATCCACTCCCAGCCGTTCCGGCCCTTCTGCTGAGTGCTGCCGGTCCTTCAGCTGCGCTTCGGAGATATCATAGGCCCACCAGGGCTTCTCAAAGGGACACGGCTTGCCGGTATCGTTGGCGCAGAACATCAGCGTACTGCCCATAGTCTTCCGGTCAGCCTGTTCCGGGGCGTAGGATTCGCCAAATTCCGCCCGGCTTTCCCGGCCCATGCGGGTGGCGGCGCCCGCCTTGACCGCCAGGACGCCGTCGCCGGTACAGTCCACAAAAACGCTGCCGTATACGCGGAATTCCCGCTCTGTGGTGACCTGGAGACAGGAAACAGATTCCACATGGTTTCCCCTTGTTTCCGCGTCCAGCATCTGTGTGTTGAGGTGCAGGGTCAGATGCTCCTGGAACCGTACCTTTTCCCATAGGACGGTGTCGAATACGGAGAAGGAATGCTGCGGGTTCCTCCTGCGGTTCTCCAGCAGCAGTTCCTCAATGATACCCGTCTCCCTGGCGTTGGGACGCTTCCCGTGGACGTCCGCGCCGCAGATGTGCATCCGGATCTCAGAGCTGGCGTTGCCGCCAAGGACAGGACGGTTGTGGATCAGTACGGTCTCAGCGCCGTGCCGGGCTGCCGCCAGGGCTGCACAGATCCCCGCCATGCCGCCGCCGGCCACCACCACATCATATCGTTCACAACTGGTCTTCTCCATGCCCGCTACTCCTTTACGGATCCGGCGGTCAGGCCGCCGATAAAGTACTTCTGCGCCACCAGGAACACGATAAAGATTGGAATGATCGTGATAATGCCTGCCGCCATGATGAGATTGTATTTCAGGCCCGTTTCATCCATGAAATAGGTCAGCCCCAGGGGCAGGGTATACAGATCCTTGTCCTGCAGGAACAGCAGGGCGTTGTCATAGTCGTTCCACTGCCAGGTGAACAGCAGGATCACCAGAGTAATGATTGCCGGCTTGCACAGGGGCATGATCAGCTTGAAGCATATCTGCCACTCGTTGGCTCCATCGATCCGGGCCGCTTCGGAGATGCTCTCCGGTATCTGCTGCATGTTCTGGCGCATGAGAAAGACGCCGTATATGGAGAAGCAGGCGGGCAGGATCAGGCTCCAGTGCGTGTTGTAGATGCCCATCTCCCGGAACATCAGATATTTCGGCACCATCAGCAGCTGGCCGGGGATCATCATCGTGGCCAGATAGAGAATGAATATTTTATTCCGGCCGGGAAATTTCAGCCGCGCGAAGCCGTAGCCCGCCACGCAGCACAGGATCACCGCCACGACCACGCTGATCACCGTAACAAAGACTGAATTGCCGAACATCTGTGCATAGTTGTACTTGCCGCCCCAGACGGCGGCGTAGTTGTCCAGATACAGGTAGTCGGGAAACAGGGTGAAGGGTGTCTGAAACACATCCGGCTCTTTTTTCAGACTGGCGCCGATCATCCACAGGAAGGGGAAAATGCACAGCAGCATAAAGCCCCACAGGATCACGGTGCGGATCACTGTCCCGAGCCTCTGCTTTTTGTAATAGTTCTTTTTCACAGCTTCCGTACCTCACATTTCTTCGTATTTCCGGTTCTGTACCCGGAACTGGATGATGGAAATGATGAAGATAACAACCAGCAGGACCATTCCCTGGGCGCTGGCGAATTCCATCTTGTTAAACCGGAAGGCCGTCCGATAGATATTGTAGACCAGCATGGTCGTAGCTGTACCCGGCCCGCCGTTGGTCATGATATTGATGAGTCCGAACACCTTGAAGGAATTGATCAGCGTCGTGACGGTGATAAAAAACGTAGTGGGGCGGAGCATGGGGATCGTCACATGCAGCAGCTTGTGCCGCCAGCCCGCGCCGTCCAGATCGGCTGCCTCATAGAGGTCCTCCGGCACATTGATCAACCCGGCCAGAAAGAGCATGGCCGTGTAACCCAACGCCTGCCAAACGCAAATCACTGTCACCGCATAGAGGGCGTATTTGGATTCATTCAGGAACAGCGGCGGATCTTCCACTCCCAGGAATTTGAAAAATGCCGAGATAGGACCCATGCGGGAAAAGAGAGCCAGAAATACGGCGGCGATCGCCACCACATTGACCACATAAGGTAAATAAGTTCCCAGCTGCACCAGCTTCTTGCCGATCACTTTTTCCTTCAGAAAAAGAGCGACAAAGAAGGAAATGACCAACAGCAGCACCACATAAAGCACGGTAAATTTGATATTATTGACCAGCGAGACTCGGAACCATTCATCCGACCACATCTTCACATAGTTTTCAAAACCGATGATCTTGATACCGGCCAGTCCCTGGGACTGATCCCATTTGGAAAAGCTCAGGATCAAGCTGAAGATCAGCGGTACGACCCAAAAAATGAATACGCCCACCACGTTGATGATAATAAAAGAATATCCGGTCAAGGCGTTTTTGATTTTCCGCCTTTTTCTTGCCTGATCTCCGCTGATTGTTTTTCCTCTCTGCATAACTGAATTTCTCCTTTATCCAAAATTGCCGGGTAGAGATACACTACCCGGCAATTTTCCTCATGACTGTGCGTCCTCAAATTGTACCTGCGCCCGTGCCTGCGCATTGGCAATGGCCTCGTCCACGGTCTGCTCACCGGCAAACGCTTTCTCAAACTCCTCATTCAGAACGGTGTCGATTTCGGAGGAGGCGGTGGTAATGGTGCGTACCGACACATCAAAGAGCCCCATGAAGACTGCCTTCGCTTCGTCCATGTCATACAGATCCGCGTTCTCGCCGAAAGCCAGCTCCACCACAGAGTCGCGGTCAAAGCCGGAGTGGCCCGGGATACGGCCATACTTGGCCATGGGAGCCATGCCGCCCTCCAGATACCACTTCAGGAACTCCATGGCCTCCTCTGGATGCTCGGACTTGCTGTTGATGCTCATGTAGTCGCCATAGCTGCTGGTATACAGCTCCTTTTGGCTCCCGTCCAACGTGGGAACCGTGGCAAAACCGACCTTGAAATCATGGGGGTATGTCTCCGTATCATTGACATACCGGACGATCCAGTTGCCGTAAACCATAGCAGCCTTGCCCTGCAGCAGCATGTCCTGAGGCGTCATCTGCTGGGTGGAGTTATCTACGAAGTCCACCTCGATGCCGCGGGCCACACGGTCCATATAGCCCTCAAAGGAGGCGCGGAGGATGTCGTTGTCGATGTTGACGCCGGTTCCATCCTCAGTATACATCCAGTTGCTGCCCAGCACACGCTTGGCAAAGTCGGTGGCGGGCTGTGCGCCCCAGGCGGGGTAGTAGTAGCCGTATACGCCGTCGGATGTCAGGGCCTCGGCTGCCGCCATAAATTCGTCGTAGGTCCAGCCCACGGTGGGATACGCCACTCCGGCGTCATCAAACATCTGCTTGTTATAGAGGATGCAGTCGTTGGAAACGCAGGCGGGCAGCATGTAGTACTTGCCGTCGCGGAGGTAGGCTTCCACACCGGCGCCGAAAGCTTCCGAGGGATCGATGCCGGCTGTGGTGAGCAGATCGTTGAGCGCCAGTGCATTCCCGGCATCGACACGCTTTTGCAGATAGGTGTCGTTGTAGGAGACGAATACATCCGCATCACCGCTGGCCATTAGGCTCATATCCAACTTGGTGTTGCCGGCGTCATCATTGGTATAACGGACGTACTCCACCTGAATGTCCGTATGGGAGGCATTGAAGCTGTCCACTACTTCCTGGGGGCCGCTCTCCTCGGCCACAGCACCCCACCACTGGAGCTGGACGACTTCTCCGGTTTCCGACTGTCCGCCGGTCGAAGCCGCGTTGTTTGGCGTATCTTTGCTGTCTGTGCCAGAGGGAGTTTCCGTTTTGCCGCAGCCTGCCAGGCAGGACAGGAGGAGAAGCGCGGTCAGTAAAAGCGTGATTGTTCTTTTCATATCCATATCCCTTTCCTGTTCGTTATGATCGTGTTTCTGTATCCGGCGCCGTCAACAGATTTGATGTTTGTATTCTAGCAGGCCCGGCGGAAAGATGCCATGGATTCTTTTTCGGAGAGTGGGGAATTTATTTTTATTCTGCTCTGCAAAATAGTAATTTTTTTCGATTCATCTGTCCTTTTTATGGATTTCACTCAATCAAGCCCTCCGGCGTCTCCAATCTTTTTGCAATTTGTTGAAAACTGTGTTATTCTTTTTACACACCATATGATTGCGTATGATTGCGGAGGCGTCCCATGCTGAAAAAGAGTCCCAGCTTTTATATGAAGATCCTTCTGACCATTATCCTCTGCTTCATTCTGCCGTTATCTCTCCTGTTCCTGTACGGATACGCCCGCATGGAGCATACGATTGCCCAAAAGGTGGAGCAGCTGACAGAAAATGAACTGCAAAAGATCGAGACGGATGTACGGGACCTGATCGACCGACTGAACCGGACTGCGGCATACATGTCCACTGACAACCGCCTCAATGATCTCATGCGTACATACGTATCGCAGGTTCCAAAGGACGCTGCGTTCTCCTTTTCTAATGCTCGCCCGGATTATGTGTCCGCCTATGATTATCTGCTGTTGGCCACGGAAATGCGGACGATTTTGCAGAATTATGCCGCGAACTGGCTGGACGCATCTTCTCAAGCCAGCATCATTTTGTCGGATGGACAGGTATTCTCCACTTGGCCGTCCTACAACACGGACTTCTCCATCCTGGAGGAAACGATCTTCCAAGGCCATGAAAATGGGGCTGACGGATACTTCTCCGAGCCGCATCCTACATTTATCCTGTTTACGGAAAACAGCAGCTGCTTTACCTATGTCAAGCGGCTCTATGATATCCAGTCGCCTAAGACCTCCCTGGGTGTTCTGGTAGTTACAACGCCAATATCGGTAATCCAGGACATCGCTCGACGGTACCAGTCCAGCGATGACTTCTCGCTGTATCTCTTTGATCAAGAACGCAAAACCGTTCTGGCGGAAGGGGCCGGCTATATCTCTGCGGAAGAGGCGCTCTCCCTTTGCCAAAAGCAGCCGGACAGCCGCAAAGTCCGTACCACCGCAGGCCGCGTCCTGTTCTTGAACTGTATGGATATCCCCGAAACAGGCTGGCTTTTATGCTATATGATCCCACACGACATAGTTTTTGCGGAGATCCATCATCTCCGGCAAGCAGTCATTGCGGCGTTTGCTTTCCTGCTGATCCTCATTTCCCTGGTCTCTTTCCTGATTATCTACCAGCTGCTGCGTCCCATCCGGGTTCTGCAAAAAGGAATGCAGGAGGTGGAAAATGGCGCTTGGGATCTGCCGCCGCTTCCCTGCGCTTCACATGACGAGGTGGGTATGATCACCGTAGGCTTCAACCGGCTTATGGGTGAGCTGCGCAGCCTCATTGCGCAGATTCAGGAATCGGAAAAACAGAAGGGCGAACTGCGCTTTGAAATGCTTCTGGCACAGATCAACCCCCATTTCCTTTTCAACGTCCTCAATTCCATCAAGTGGATGGCCACCATGATCCATGCGGACAACATCACCAATACCATCCGTTCCCTGGCCAGGCTCCTGGAGATCAGCATGAACAGACAGTCCGACATTCTTTCCATTCAAGATGAGCTTTTGAATTTGCAGAGCTATCTGGATATCCAGTCTGTACGGTACGGGGATATCTTCACTGTAAAATACGACATTGACGCAGAACTGGGACAGTACGAGACGCTGAAGCTGGTTTTTCAGCCTGTTGTGGAAAACGCCGTGATCCACAATATTCTGGAGGTGTCCGACCTTTGTATTACCATTCAGGGACGCCTGGAAGACGGCGATGTGGTGTTCATGATCACCGACAACGGCAAAGGCATGGACTCCCAACAAATTCAGCAGCTTCTTGCCGGGAAACAGCGGAATGAGCGGAGTGTTTTCCGCGGCATTGGCATTACCAATGTTCAGCAGCGTATTCAAATCAAGTATGGGCCGCAATACGGGATTTCCCTGCAATCGGAACCTGGCCGAGGGACATGCGTAACGATCCGTTTCCCCGCCGTTCCCTTCCAGCCTCCAGCTCCTGCCGGAGACAAAATCTGAAAACGGAGTTGATCTCTATGCTGAAAGTTATCATCGTGGACGATGAAATGCTGGTTCGCATCGGCATCAAATCCACTATCTGCTGGGAGGACTACGGATTTACCGTTATAGCGGAGGCCAGCAGCGGGGAAGAAGCCCTGCAGAAAATTCGGGAATTGCGGCCGGACGTGCTTCTGACGGATATCCGTATGCCGAAGATGGATGGCATTGAGCTGCTCAAGCAGATCGAAGCGGAACAGATCCCGATTGAATCCATTATCATGAGCTGCTACAATGAGTTTGAGTTGGTCCGCTCGGCCATGAAGTATGGCGCTTCCGACTATCTGCTGAAGCTTTCCTTCAAAGAAGAGGATCTGCTGGCTGTTCTGGAACGGGTCAGGAAAAAGATTCTGGCACGGAGGGGACAGACCGCCCTCTCCCCGCAGACTGACAGCCATGCCCTTCGGGAGCAGCTGGCCCGCCTGCTCCTGGAAGGCGGCGCCTCGTCAGAGCAGCTGGACCGTCTGGCTGCGGGTCTGAATTTCTGCGTCCACTTTTCCAATATGGCGGTGCTGATCCTCTCTGCAGATCCGGCATTTTCCGCTTCCGGGCTGCAATATGAGCCGTTAGACACGCAGACACAGCAGCTGATCCTCAATATGGTTCATGACCAGCTGTCCGGTCATCTCTGCGGCAATATTCTCCCCCTGCAGGAACCGCGGGATCACTTTTTGGTCCTTCTGAATCCCGGGCTGGATTTGCTTCAGATGGCGAACAACATTACCGGACGATTGCGGAAATATCTGAACCTTCCATTTTCCGTGGGTATTCTGGACTATTCCTGCTGTGAAGCCGACGGTCTGCGCCAGCTCCCGCAGCAGCTGACGGCATTTGCCAGCCTGCGCTATATCAAAGGCCCCGGCGGGATTCATTCCTTGGGCGGGCCTCCAAGTCAGTACCCTCCCCGGCAGCAGAGATTGAAAGCCAGCCGGTGGCTGTCAGATATTCATGGAATCGCCGACTTCCCAAAGATTCCGGAAATTATACGCGCGGTTTCCGCACAAATGCGTTCCCAGCATCTCAGCAGAGATGCCTGTCAGCAGATATTTACTGAGATGTTCTACCATCTCTCCGCTTTCTTCCAGACCTACGGTGGCAATATCAACGGATTGAACGAGATGTGCGGATTTCCTCTGGCAAATCGGCTCAGCAGCCTGCAATTCCTGTCCGACGCGGAGGAGTGGTTCAGAGTCTATGCCGTTCTGGCGGAACGCTACTGGCAGGAGTGCTCTAGTCAGTGGAAGCGCAGCGACATTCTCTCTGCCGTTCATTACATCCAGAACAACTACCAGAAGCCCATCAGCGCGAACACCGCAGCTAAGGAAGTCGGTATCAGTTCCGCCTACTTCAGTACACTTTTCAAGCAGGAAACCGGACTCAGTTTTACAGAATACCTGACAGAGTTTCGGATGGAGAAGGCCAGACAGCTGTTAGAGGACAAGTCCATATACATCTATGAAATTGGTGACCGGGTTGGTTACCCAGATCCTAATTATTTCTGCAAGGTATTCAAGCGCTGCACGGGCATGTCCCCGGCGGCATATAGGAAAAAGAGTAAACCATGAGTTGACAGAATAGGATTTTACAGTAAAAGCAAGCTCGCCAACAAAATTTTGCTGGTGAGCTTGCTCTTTGTCAAGAATTTTTTAACCACACTTTGAACTTATCCGGGAATATTTTTCATGGCTATATTTCTTGTGCCTCGTGAAGCAAAATCAATTTGGGATACAAATGTGTTCTCCCGGATCAGCGCCCGATAATCGTCCATCTCCTCCTGACGCACAGCGCTTCGTCTGGTTCGATTCCGTCTTTTCAGCTCCGGCGAAGCGCAGCAGCTGTGCTGTGCGGATGCCCTGCCGCCGCTGTCGTTGTAAAACACCCAATCGGCAAACTCGCTGCAATCCAGTCCATAGGGGCGCACCATTCCTGTGCTGGGACTGCCTGCGGCCCAGACCTCTATAGGCGTCCCCCAACGGGAATCCCACCCCAGATGTAGTTGACCTTTGTTACCACAGCCACGCCAGCTCTATCCGATCGGTAGCCACCTGGTTGAGCATCACCAGAAATTCGCTGTTTGCCAGCATGGTACGGGCGGTGTGGGACTGGAGCAGATCGTTGGGCAGAGCAAAGGCACCTTACAGCCGTATAATCGTCCGCGTAACGAACAAAGGTAAATTTCTTATTGTCGGCTGGATGTGCTGGCAGAGATTGATAGCCTTGTCCTCATGTTCCACGTCGTGCTCCTTGGCTTCCTGGGCGGCCACCAGGCTTTCCCGGTAGCTATCCGCCGCGGTCTTTTCCCAGGATGCGGTTACCTGGTCCTCAGGGGGGCAGGCAGTCGTAAACGGCGAGATACACGTCGATGGCATTGATGCCGGCCTGGATGTCGCCGGACTTCAGAGCCTCGCCGACGGCTTCAAAAGTCGCCTGCAGTTCCTTCAGAGCGGCGTACTCCGGGGCCGCCAAGCAGGCGCTTTTACAGCTCCGGACCTTTTGCGTCTGTTTTCAAGCGGATTTTTCCGGGATAATCCGCCTTTTCAGCGCTTTAAGCAGGAAATACAAATCTTGTATACAATGCCGAAAACGTCGCGCCGCCGGTCCTGACTTACTCCGGCAGACGCCGCACCATGCCGCCGATATATTCGCTGTCGATCATCTGGAAGCGGTCCTCCGGCGGATACAGGCAGCCGCCGTAGTAGATGGAGCGATTGTTGCTGACAGAGGCGTCGGCCACCTGCTTGTGGGCAGCCAGGTGGATCTGACTGCATCCGATTTCCGCAATGATCCGGTCCATATTCCGGGCGGTGATGCCAGCACCGGGGAGAATCTGGATGCGCCCCGCCGCATACGTGATCATCTCCCGCACGGTATCCGTCCCCAGGGACACGTCCGGCTCCTGGCCGCTGGTGAGCACCCGGGTAATACCCAGGGCAATCAGCCCGTCCAGCGCCTCCCGCCAGTCGGGGACTACGTCGATGGCCCGGTGGAACACGCATTCCTTTCCCGCCTCCAGGGCCAGGTCCGCCAGCACCCGGGTCCGCTCCAGGTCGATGGTCCCGTCGGGATGGAGGAAGCCGAATACCAGCCCGTCCGCCCCATGATGGAGCAGCAGCTTCGCATCCTCTATGGCGGTGTCGAACTCCGCCTGGGTGTAACAGAAACCACCCTCCCTGGGCCGGACCATGGTCATAATGGGCATCCCGGTCTCCCGTTTGGCTACGATCAGCTCCCCCAAGGTGGGGGTCAGCCCGCCATGGAACAGGTCGCTGTTCAGCTCCACCCGGTCCGCCCCGGCTTTATGGGCCTGAATTACGTCGTCCGCGCTGCCGCAGCAGACCTCTAAACGTACACGACTCATTATACAAAGCACCTCACTTCCTTTGTTTTCCAGCGACATTATAATGGGTCTGGCGAAAGCTGTCAAGAAGAGCTTGCCATGGTGGCCGGCAGACGGTATAATACTTCTTACTACATAAAGGAGGCAAAGCTATGTCATACACCTTTTCAAGGGAAGCCTACGAGCGCCGTGTGGCCTGGTACACCAAGGCCCGGTTCGGGATGTTCATCCACTGGGGGCTGTACGCCATCCCAGCCCGGGGCGAGTGGGTGCGCAGCATCGAGCGGATTCCAAGTGAGGAATATGAGCCCTACATGGCGGAGTTCGATCCCCGGCACTGCGATATGGGTGCCTGGATGGACGCGGCCAAGGCGGCAGGGATGCAGTACGTGGTCATGACCGCCAAGCACCACGACGGCTTCTGTCTGTTTGACAGCGCGTATACGGACTTCAAGTCCACCAATTCACCGGCGGGCCGGGACTTTGTCCGGGAGTACCTGGAGGCCGCCCGGGCGCGGGACCTCCGGGCGGGACTGTACTTCTCCCTCATCGACTGGCGGCATCCGGACTACCCCCACTATGGAGATCTGCACCATCCCATGCGGGACAACCCCGCCTGCGGAAACGAGGGCCGGGATTTCAACCGCTATCTGGAATATCTTCATAACCAGGTGCGGGAGCTGTGTACCAACTACGGCAAGCTGGATCTGCTGTGGTTTGACTTCTCCTACGGGGACCTGCGGGGAGAGGCCTGGAAGGGCTCAGAGCTGGTGGATATGGTCCGCTCCCTCCAGCCGGAGGTCATTATCGACAACCGCCTGGAGGTCAGCGGGGAGGGCTTCGGGTCCCTGGCGGCCTGCCGTCCCGCTCCCTACCACGGGGATTTTGTCAGCCCTGAGCAGATTATCCCGCCCAACGGGCTGCGGGATGTCGAGGGACGGCCGCTGGTATGGGAGAGCTGTGTGACCATGAACAACCACTGGGGCTACTGCGCCACGGATCACGACTACAAGCCCGCCCCTATGCTCATCAAAAAGCTGGTGGAATGCGTCAGCAAGGGCGGCAACCTGCTGCTGAACGTGGGCCCCGACGCTCAGGGGCGGTTCCCGGAAGAATCCCGGCAAATCCTGGCGGAGATCGGCCGGTGGATGGACCGCAACGGGGAGAGCATCTACGGCTGCGGCCCGGCAGGGTTGGACAAGCCGGAGTACGGACGCCTCACCCGGAAGGGCGATCGTCTGTACTGCCATATTTATGAGAATTCTATTGGCCCGCTGCCTCTGTATGGGCTGCGGCGGGAGCAGGTATGCTCCATCCGCCGTCTGGCGGACGGCAGTCAGGTGCCCCTGTCTACCAGCTGGGTACACAGTGACTATCCGGATATGGTTTTCGCGGATCTGGGGCCCAGCCCGGTGCTGCCGGATCCGGTGGACACGGTGCTGGAGATCCGGCTTTCTTCTGACAATTAGATTCGCCCCTGCCGGGGCGG
Source organism: Oscillospiraceae bacterium (assembly GCA_021768185.1). Classification (GTDB taxonomy): domain Bacteria; phylum Bacillota; class Clostridia; order Oscillospirales; family Oscillospiraceae; genus Pelethomonas. Next base: position 13,209 of record JAETNP010000036.1, on the reverse strand, counting down.
GGACGGGAGCGTACTTTTCCCGCGAGGGAAAAGTACCAAAAGGCCGCTTAAGGAACTACGTTCCTTAAGAATCCTCCTTCATTACGGGGGTGATTAGTTCCCCTCCGACGGACCTTGGTTTGTTCTGTCGTTCAATCCTTCGTTGGTGCGCCGGACTTCTGCGGCTACCCACGGGTCCTTGCGGAAGTGCTTACTGCAGCGCCGCTTCTATAATTGGTGCTCGTCCATCGCCGGGAGTGCGATAGAACGGAGAAGCTCTCATTACGCACCCCGGGGAGTTCGCCCCGCTATACGGTAGGGTCCGCCGACACGCACGCTGAAATAGACGCAGAAGGGGAACGAAGCGGACAGCAGTAAGGTTTAGACAAAACCGACTGTGCCTCGGGCGCAAAACTAATCAATAAATAAGGGATTCTTAAACCGCTAGGTTTAAGCGCGTTTTTGCCTACTTTTGCCGCGCGGCAAAAGTAGGCGAGGAGTCCGGGGGCGAGAAGCCCCCGGGGTTGCAGTAAGAAGGCCCTGCCCTCTGACGAAAAATCATTCTATTATAGTTATAGGAAAATTACGATGGACATAAAACAAAGCGCCGCCGCCAGCTGGCGGGACCTGCCGGCTGACCTGCCGCCGGAACGGCGGCAAGAAATGGAATTCCTCTGGGACCACCTGCCCCGGAGCGATCTGGACTGTTATCCGGGAGAGCTGTTCCTCCGCTTCGCGGACCACGCCCTGCTCCTGCGGAAAACAGCGGCATGGTGCCGGGACCTGGACGAAGAAATTTTCCATCACTATGTCCTGTTCCCCCGGGTTAACGACGAGGACCTGTCCTTCCACCGGGAAATCTTTTACGACGCCCTCTGGCCCCGGGTCAGGGACCTCCCCAGCCAGGAGGCAAGAATCCTGGAGGTCAACCGCTGGTGCCACGAGCACGCCTGCTATCAGGCTCAGGACGAGCGCACCGCCTCCCCCCTCACTGTCTTCCGCTGCAGCAGCGGACGCTGCGGAGAGGAATCCGCCTTTCTGGTCTCCGCCCTGCGCAGCGTGGGCATCCCCGCCCGGCAGGTCTACGCCCCCCGCTGGTCCCACTGTGACGACAACCACGCCTGGGTGGAGGCCCTGTGCGGAAATGACTGGCGGTTCCTGGGCGCCTGCGAGCCGGAGCCGGAGCTGGACCGGGGTTGGTTCATCACCGCCGCCTCCCGGGCCATGCTGGTCCACAGCCGGATCTTCGGACAGGGCGGCTCTCCCCTCCATGGGGCGCTCCTGGGCCGGGAGGGCGGGGTCAGCTGGTTCAACCAGACCCCTCGTTATGCCCTGACGCGGCTCTGGACTTTCCGGGCGCTGGCGGGCGGAAAGCCCGCGCCCGGGGCCCGCTTCCGGCTGCAAATCCTCAACGAGGCATCCTTCCACACCATTGCCGTTCTGACGGCGGACGGTCAGGGAATCGCCCGGGCCCGGCTGGGCTTGGGCAGCCTGCACGTGCTGGCGGACTGGCAGGGGCTTTGCGCCGAAACGGACTGTACGGAGGAGGAGGAAGCCGTCCTCCGTCTGGCCCTGCCGGAGGAGGGTGATACGCCCTGGGAGGATTTCGATTTTTACGCCCCGGCGGGCGGAAAACCCGCGCCCGCCGTCCTGAGCGGCGCGCAGAAAGCGGAGCGGGCGGAGACCCTGCATCGCGGGAATGCCCTGCGGACGGAGCGGCTGGCCTCCTGCGCCCCGCCGGAGGATGGGCCCTTTGCGGACCTGCTCCGGGAGGCCAGAGGCAATTGGGAAACCCTCCGCGCCTTTCTGGACGGGGACGACGCGCCCCGCCGGGAGCGTCTGGTCCGCACCCTGTCCGACAAGGACCTGCGGGACGTGACCCTGGAAACTCTGGAGGATCACTTTGCCAACCTGCCGCCCTGCCCCGCCGGACTGCCGGAGGAGGTCTACTGGCCGTATGCAGCCTGTCCGCGCGTCGCGCTGGAGGCGCTCACCCCCTGGCGGGGGCCCCTGCGCCGCTGGCTGGCGGACTGGGAGGGCGAGCCCTCCCTGCTCTGGGACCGGCTGGAGGCACTGGCGGAAGACGGGGACGGCAGGCGGTACGGCAATTTGTACTGGACGCCCCTCCAGGCCCTGGAGGCGGGCAGCTGCGATGAGAAAAGCCGCCGGGTGCTCCTGGCGGCTGCGCTACGGGCCGTGGGCATTCCCGCCCGGCTGCGCCCCCTGGACGGCGAACCGGAGGTCTGGCGGGACGGCGCTTTCCACGCCATCCGGCCACAGGAGACGGGGACGCTGTGTCTGAGCGGGACGGATCAGAGCTGGTCCCTTTCCCGCCGGCAGGACGGGGACTGGTTGCTGCTGCACCCGGAGGACGGCGCGGAGGAGCTGGCCCTGCCCGCCGGACGGTACCGGCTGGTTACCTCGGTCCGCCTGCCCAACGGGAACCAGTTCGCCTCCCGGCGGGACCTGCGCCTGCTGCCGGGGGAGGAGAAGCGTATCGCCCTGCGGCAGCGCCCCTGCCGGCTGGAGGACCTGCTGGACAGCCGGCCCCTGCCCCGCCTCTCCGCCCAAACGCCGGAGGGGGATCATATCACTGACCTGTTCCGCCAGGAGGGCGGGCGGCCCGTTCTGGCCGTCTGGCTGGAGGAGGGCGGGGAGCCCACCGAGCACGTCCTGAACGAGCTCACGGCCCTCCGCCCCACCCTGGACGCCCTGCCGGTCCGGCTCCTGTTCCTGCTGCGGGGCCGGGAGAGCCTGACGCATCCCGCCCTGGCCGGGCGTCTGGCCGGCTGGGACCGGGCGCAGGTCCTGCTGGATGACTGGAGCTATGATCTGGAGCTCCTGGCCCGCCACCTGGGCTGCGACCCGGACACCCCGCCTCTGGCGGTGGTCTGCGATGGGACCGGGCAGGCGGTCTACAGCATCAGCGGGTACCGGGCGGGCTCGGTGGAGCTGCTGGTCCGGGCGGCATCCCACCTGTGCCGGGACCCCGGACAATAAATTTCTCTCCAGAATTTTCTGACAGAGGGCAATCCTTGGATTGATTCTTTCCGGGAAATGTGCTATGATGTCCTTGTCTATAACTGGCTGAGGAATTTCCCCTCACTGCTATGTCGTTGGAGGGATGATTTTGGAATACACAAGCTATACGGCCATTCTGGACGCTATGGTAAAGACCGGCGTCTATGTTGTCGAAGAAGGAAGCCACAATCTTCTCTATTTAAATAAACGCGCCCGGGAGGTCTCGCCGGAGGCGGAACTGGGCGGTCACTGTCCCTCGGATCTGACGGAGCTGTGCAGCCGCTGCCTGCCGCTGTCGGCGGACGTACTGCAGGACGGCACCCGCGTCGGCTACAGCAGCCGCTGGGGCGGCGTGGTGGACGTGTCCATCTCCAGAATTCCCTGGGAGGGGCGGACCTCCGCCATTATGATCTCTGTGGAGCTTCGGATGGACGCGGTGGGATACGCCTACCGTACGATTCTGCGGGTGGATCTGGAGGAGGACCAGTGCGGCGTGCTCAAGTCCGGTCCGGAGTCCTGGCTGCCGGAGGCCGCCGCCCTGTCCCAGATGCTCGAACAATTTGCCCACAGCGGCGCGATCCATCCGGAGGACGTAGATCGCTTTACCGCCTTTACCCGCCTGGAGCGGATGCGGCTGACCGCCGGGACCGAGACGGCGCCGGCGCTGATTTACCGCCGGCGGATCGGGGATACGTACCGCTGGAGTCTGATGGAGGTCATCCCCTCCCAGGGAGAAGGCGGGCGCTTTGCCCTGCTGTGCGTCAAGGACATCCATGACGTGCTGCGGGAGGGCCTGGAGCGGGGAGGGCTCACCACCCTGGGACAGGAACTGATCCGGAGCCTGGGAGACAGCAATTTCGGCATTTATACCATCGACCTGAAGACCGGCGCGGCCAGCCCCATCCGGGTGGACGGCGTCATGCAGGAAGAACTGGAGGCGCTGCCCTGGAGCGATCTGGTACACAGCCACATTGAAAACCGGCTCCATCCAAGCTACCAGAATGAGTTTGAAGCCCAGTTCTCCCTGGAGAGCCTGCGCCGGGCCAAGGCGGAGAAGCAGCCGAAAATCGAGCTGCTGTGCCGGTGGCAGAGTGAAGATGACTTCCGCTATGTCACCATCACCGCCTATTTTGGCGATGCCCTGGAATCCAGAAGCTACACAGTGGTCGCCCTCCAGGACGTGGACGAGCGGATGCGCCGGGAACTGGCCCACACCAAGCGGGACATGCAGATGGCGGCCATCCTGAAATCCCGGTATCAGATGATGAACACCGTCTATCTGGAGAGCGGCGTGTGCGAGCGGGTGGACCTGAGCCGGTCCGCCGGCCAGGAGAAGGTCCTCACCGGCGACTACGCAACCTACATACAAAACGCCCTGGACCACTACGTCCATCCTGACGATGTTGAAAAATTCCGGGCGCTGATGTCCCTGGAGCATCTGCGGCGGAAGGCGGAGTCCATTGAGGACTACGGCGACGAGATCTTCCAGTACCGCATCCGGGGGGAGAAGCCCCGGTGGATCGAGCTGCACATCCTCTACAGCCGGCAGAAGGGCCGCGTGATGGTGAACATCCTGGGCCAGGACGTCACCAGGGAGAAGCGGCAAGAGGAGCTCCGCCTGCGGACTCTGGAGGAGCGGGCGTATATGATCACCAGCCTGAGCAGCCTGTTTTTTGCTACCTACTACGTCGATCTGGAGCGGGACACCTTCCGGGCGGTCACCCAGCAGCACCGGGTCATGGATGTGCTGGGAGACGAGGTAAACTTCACCACCGCCCTGCAGCTGTACGCCAACCACTTCATCCACCCCGACGACCGGGAAAAGTACCTGCAGACCATGAGCTCCGCCCATTTGAGCGAGACTCTGCGCTGGTGGCAGCCTTACGTGGCGGTGGAATACCGCAAGCTGCCGGACTTCCCGGAGCTTGGGGATACCTGTCAGATGGTGCGCGCCACGGCTATCATGGCCCAGACGGGCACGGACGATATGCCCAAAACAGTGGTGTACGTAGCCCGAGAAATTACCGAAAAAACACCTCAGGCGGTCTGATAACCTTCTATAAAGCGTCCGCTTCGCTTGATTGCAGAGGGCTGCGCGTGAAAGGATGACAAATATGGACAAAATTTTAGTGATTGATGACAGTGCCGTTCAGGCGGAATTCCTTCGCTCTATCCTGCGGGATGATTACGAGGTGTCGATCTGCCACACTGCGAAGGAGGGCCTGCTGGCCGCCAAGGACGGGGATTTCTCCCTGATTCTCCTGGACGTTATTATGCCGGATATGGACGGCTTTACCGCACTGCGGGAGCTGAAAGCCACCGAACTGACCAAGCACGTCCCCGTGATCCTGCTGACCAGCCTTGCCGACGAGCAGTATGAGGAGCGGGGATTGCTGATGGGAGCGGTGGATTACGTGGCCAAGCCTTTCAGCCCGGTGATCATCAAGGCCCGGGTCAGCACCCACATCCATCTTTACCACTACCAGACGGAGTTCAAGCAGCAGGCGCTGGTGGACGATCTGACGGGCGTGTCCAACCGCCGGTGCTACGAGGGCGCCAGCGTCGCCAAATGGCGGGAGGCCGTGCGCTTCGGACTTCCCTTCTCCGTGTGCATGTTTGACATTGATAAATTCAAGCTCTACAACGACACCTTCGGTCACCCGGCGGGGGACCAGGTGATCGCCTCCGTGGCCAAGACGGCGGCCTCCTATTTCCAGCGCTCCACGGATCTCTTCGCCCGGTATGGCGGTGAGGAATTCGTGGCGGTCTTCGTGGGAAACGACGCCCAGTCGGCCTTTGAGTTTCTGAAGACCATCCGCCAGGCGGTAGAGGATCTGCACATCAAGCACAACTCCCCGGTATGCGAGTGGGTCACCATCAGCGTGGGCGGCGTGAGTCTCATTCCCAAATCGGGAGACTCCTACGAGACCTATCTCAAGCTGGCGGATACCATGCTCTACGATGCCAAGCGTCTGGGCCGCAACCGGGTAGTGTGGTCCAACGGCGGCAAGGAGCAGTGGATCGAGAAATGATCCCCGGCCCCGCCGGGGCGGTCTCTTGTGAAATCGAGAGGATACGCTCTGCATGTCCGGTCCATGCAAAGCCATAGAAAACAGCGTCAGGGCCGCAGGATGAATCATCCTGCGGCCCTGACGCTGTTATTGCTTTATCTGCATCGCCTCGTACAGGCGGCTTTTCATGGAATCCGGCGTAGTATCCAGCGCGACCGCAAATTCCTCACAGACCAGCCGCTCCACTACCTTCAGATACTTGCTGTCAACCTGCCCCAATTTTTTGCTGCGGGTGAGCAGCTCCCGCTCCTTGAGATAAATTTCCTTCAGCAGAAGGAGGCAATTTTTCGGCTCACACGACGCCAATACTTCCTGATAGTGCGCGGCAACCTCTGCCGGCCTTCTGGATTGGAAGAGCTTGGGCTTCAGCTGCGGGAGCATCTGCAGATAGCCGGAGGCTTCGCCGTGATTGATCAGCCCGCGTAAGACCGCCGCCCCATCTACGGGAATGTAAATCAGTTCGCCGCTGGATGAGAACAGGGAGCGGAGCTTGTAATAGCTGCGCTTATCGTCCGTTTGGAAGGAAGGCGCGCCAATGCTTTCCACCTTGCATACACCCATCCCGCCGTACAAAACCGGCGTACCTACTGCGTACATGACGGGCGCTCACTCCAGATAGGAGCCTACAGGCTGGGTGTTGTTCTGCCGCTTGATTTTGATGATCAGGGAACCGTCGGGCTGTTCGGCCTCTTCGATAATCTTGTACTGCGTCCTGTGGCGGTCCATCTGCGCTTTGTAGGTTTCATACTCCTGCCGAACCTGCTGCTTGGCCAGCTCCGGGGGAATTCCGTCCTTCAGCTGGAAGTGAATGGTTTGCTCCAGGCAGGCTGCTTTGATGCGCTTCATAGCAAAAACCTCCGTTTTCTGAATTATATTGTTATTTTACTATGAATTTGTGCATTTTTCAAAGGACATAATCCACAAAAATACGTCCCGTGTACATAGGGCAAAATGCCCATACAGGCAGCTGCGGCGCCTTCCGCCGATTCAGGCAGGAAAGCCCTCATAAAGCTCCGGGCTTCCCCATATACTCCACCGGGAGGCGGTATCATATGATCGGCTATATTCTTTATGGAGAGGGCCCCCGGCGGCCCGAGCTGGGCGAGCGCCAGCTCTCCGGCGGAAATTTCGTCACGCTCCGGATGGGTCTGCTGGCCCGTCCCAACGGGCCTCTGGCCCTTTTCCGCGCCCGGCAGGGCGCGCGTATGCTGCGGGAAGCCGGCGTCCGTACGGCGGTGTTCCCCGTGGATTTTCCCTATACGGCGCTGTTTATCCGGCAGGGCATCCTGCCGGTGGACACCCTGCCCCTGCGGCGGGTCCTGGCCGCGCCGCTGACCCGGCGGCGGCTGGAAAACGGCGGCTTTCAGCCCACCCAGGCGGTGGCGGCGGTCTCCGGTGACCGAGCCATCCGGGAGGTGACCGAGTGCGCCAAGGCCCTGGCCCTCAGCTACCGCTATGTGCTGCTGAGCGTCCGGGGAGACGGGGCGGCCTTCGCGAAGAGTCTGCGCCGGGAATACGGCATCTCCCTGCTGCTGGACCCGTCCCCGGACCAGCTGGACCGGGCGGACGCGTTGGTCCTCTTTTCCCCCAGGACGGACCTGGCCCTCAATAATCCCATTCTCTACACCCTCTATCCCGGCGGCGAGGCCGGACGGGGACGGCTGCCCCTGTGCCTGCCCCCCGCCCTGGCGGAGCAGGCGGAGACAAACTGCGACCAGGAGCAGCTGGCAGCCGCCCTCTATGCCATGGGGGCGCTGACGGCAGAAAACCTGCTGGCGGAAATTCCTGGTTGACAGAACGGAAAAATCCTTATATAATGCTGTGAATAACAATAGAATCCGTATGTTGGAGTCGTGTGCCTTTTCAGGCTTCGACGCCTATACAGAAGATGGAAAGGAACGCACATTATGAAAAAAGAGTTCAAGATGAGCCAGTCCCGTTTTGATGAGCTGCAGAAGGAGCTCACCTACCTGAAGACCACCCGCAGCGACGAGGTGGCGGAGATGATCAAGGTGGCCCGGGGCTTCGGCGACCTCAGCGAGAACAGCGAGTACGACGAGGCCAAGAACGAGCAGGGCAAGCTTTACTCCCGCATCGGCGAACTGGAGAACGTACTGCTCCACGCCGTCATCATCGAAGAGGGCGACATGCCCACCGACCAGGTGACCATCGGGTCCACCGTCACCGTCACGGCCGTATCCGGCGGCGCCAGCCGCAGCTTCAAGATCGTGGGCAGCCAGGAGGCCGACGCCATGCACGGCATCATCAGCGAGGACTCTCCCTTCGGCAAGGCCCTCATGAACCGGAAGGAGGGGGATACCGTTACGGTCAACGCCCCCGCCGGCGAGATGAAGTATCACATTGATAAGATCGAGCGGTAACCGCCCGCAACGCTGCAAAAGAGGAGAGAACAATCATGGCTGAAAGCAACCGTACCCCCGAAGTCCAGCAGGACCTCAGTGAAATCCTGCGGGTCCGCCGGGAAAAGCTGTCCGCCCTCCAGGACGAGGGACGGGACCCCTTCCAGGAGACCAAATTTGTGGTCAGCTGCCACGCTCAGGAGATCAAGGACAACTTTGACGCTCTGGAGGGCAGTGAGGTCACCATTGCTGGTCGTCTTATGAGCAAGCGCGGCATGGGCAAGGTCAGCTTCTGCGACCTCCAGGACAAGTCCGGCCGCATCCAGCTCTACGCCCGGAAGGACGAGATGGACGAGGATGCCTACAACCGGTTCAAGAAGTACGACATCGGCGACATCGTGGGCGTCAGGGGCGAGGTCTTCCGCACCCAGCGGGGAGAGATGAGCGTCCGGGGAAGAGAAATTATCCTGCTCTCCAAGTCCCTCCTTCCCCTGCCGGAGAAGTTCCATGGGCTGACCGATAAGGAGACCCGCTACCGCCAGCGGTATGTGGACCTCATCGTCAACCCGGAGGTCCGCCGGAATTTTGAGATCCGCAGCGCTTTTATCAAGTATCTGCGGAATTTCCTGGACAACCGGGGCTATATGGAGGTGGAGACGCCGGTGCTGAACACCATCAGCGGCGGCGCTACCGCCCGGCCTTTCATCACCCACCACAATACCCTGGACATCGACATGTATATGCGCATTGCCACGGAGCTGAATCTGAAGCGGCTGATCGTGGGCGGCCTGGAGCGAGTCTACGAGGTGGGCCGCATCTTCCGCAACGAGGGCATGGACACCAAGCACAATCCGGAATTTACCACCGTGGAGCTGTATGAGGCCTACGCCGATTTCAACGACATGATGGACCTGTTTGAGGAGCTTCTCAGCGGCGCGGCGAAGGAGATCTGCGGCAGCTATCAGCTCCAGTGGCAGGGGGAGGACATCGACCTGACCCCCGGCTGGCCCCGGATGAGCATGGCCGAGGCGGTGAAGCAGTATCTGGGCGTGGACTTCATGAGCATTACAGACGATGCAGAAGCGGTGGCCGCCGCCAAAGGCGTGGGCGTGGATATGGACGGCGTGGAACCCACCTGGGGCCACGCGCTGTACGAGTGCTTCGATCAGAAGGTGGAGGGGAAGCTGATCCAGCCCACCTTTATCACCATGCATCCTGTAGATGTGTCCCCGCTGGCCAAGCGTTCCCCTAAGGACCCCAGGATTACGGAGCGGTTCGAGTTGTTTATCTGCCGCAGTGAGATGGGCAACGCCTTCTCCGAGCTCAACGACCCCCTCGACCAGCGCCGGCGGTTTGAAGCCGAGGTGGCGGACCGCCTCAAGGGCAACGACGAGGCGGGTATGATGGACGAGGACTTCCTTACCGCCCTGGAGTACGGTATGCCCCCCACGGGCGGCCTGGGCATCGGCATCGACCGGTGCGTTATGCTGCTCACCGGCAGCGACTCCATCCGGGACGTGATTTTGTTCCCCACAATGAAGCCGCTGGATTGACAAACCCCTGAAAATATCGCATTTGGGGGCTTTTTACGGGTCTGAAACGGTCGGCGGGGAAAACCTGGGGAAATAAACTGTAAGAATCAACAGACGCTATACTGTGACGACGAACTGAAAATTTATCCATCACGAAAAATTGACCTGCCCGGTTCACGGGCAGACGAAAAAGCATGGGCCATTCCTGTCGAGGATGGTCCATGCTTTTTTGATTTTCCGTGGGTAATGCCCCCTGCAATCACACCCGAACGGCCGCCAATTTTGTATAGTAGTCCGTAAAATCTATCCCAAATACCCCGCCAATTCAAAAACGGTGATTACTGTTTTCCCCCCAATATAGGCCATTGGTATAATCTGTGACCAGAATATCAATGGTCTTTTTCTGACTGCGTGCTTTGTTCATGGCCTCAATCATCTTTTTCTCCTTCAGCGGGATCTTGATCTGACAGACGGTACCGTCATGCTCAAAGAAGCCGAAGGCCATTCCCGATTCTACATGGCTCAGTAACACGGAGACCGTCGTACCGTTGCTGATTGCCGATTTTTGTTTCGGCTTGGTTTCCCTGCCCGATAATGAGTCCGGCTTTATCCACTCCGATGGGCCACGCTTTTTGAGTTAGGGCGAGGCCTCGCTGGCAGAAATATCGCGCACATACTGAGCGATGGCACGGAAACCCTCGTAGGAGAACCCGGCAAAGGTTTCCAGATTATGGGTCCGCTGGGTTTCATCCAGGATATTTTCCCTTCCGCGGGTGAATTTGGCCTCCTTCCAATCCATTCGCCAGGCGTAGACAGGCGGATATACCCGCGATTCGCCTCAATACGGTCAAAGGACCCACCCAGGATTAGGGGTGTCCTTCCGGCTCTTTCCACATATTCGATGGGACTCCGCCCAGCATAGCGCAATCCAGCAGCTGCTCCATGCCGAGTCCTTTACGATAACATCCCGCAGCTTATCTGCGTAATTCCGACCAAAATTCTTGCACTTTTTCCAACAGAACGCAATCCGGGCCGTGCCTACCGAATTGCCCGCCAGCGTATACATCGTAGAACATACCGCGTAATAATAGAACGGGCGCGGGTCGTTCCTGCCGTAGTCGCACAGCTCCATCCAACGTTCGCTGTAACTGCGTCGATGAGCAATTCCGACAGGTCGGTAAGGCTGTTTTTGTGGTGTTGCCATAGAGGCGCTGGCAGCATTGCTTCAGCAGTTCCCTGCTGACGAGGTAGTGTTTCGGGTTATATGTGTCGATGTCGCCGCCCAGTCCGTCCCGGATGGGAAGGCGCACCGCATCGGCATTGGGATAATTTCTGAGATAGGAGGAGCTCAGCGGGATCTGGAGGAACTGATTCACAAAGATCTGGGGTAGGCCGATATTTCCATAGTGATGGCACAAGGCCAGCATAGCCAGAATCCTGACCTCCCGCATCTCTTTTACATACTCCATCATCCGTTCCACATAGCCGGTCACGCCGTTGAAGTGTTCCTGTTGGTAGTAAAAGCCAATCATAAAGGGGCAGCGCATACCAGTCGGTTTGATAAATTCTTCATACCCCAAGTCCTTTTTTCTCAGCAGAGCGGGCGAAAGGGGGTTGTGCTCCTTGAACCGGGCGCGCAGAATATTCTCCCCCCTCGCGTGAGATAAGACTGAACGGGATATAACCTCTCTTATCCGCGCTGCCGTTCTTCTCATTTTCCCGGACAGAAAAGGCCAAGGCACAGGCGCGATCCAATGTGCGGATGTCCTCCTTCAGCCGTTCCCGACCGCTGATGGTATCATCTGCCAGAAGAAGGATCCCCTGCTTTTGTCTGTCGTACAAATTCCGGACCAGCTCCCGAATTCGTTTGTCGTACCGCTTGACCAGCAGGACCGGGTATTCCATATGTAGGTTCCAGCCAATCTGACGCAGCAAGGTAGAGCCGCCGATGCCGGGAGAGTGGAAAATGGTGAAAATCCGGGTGGCGCCGGAGTCTGGGTCGGGGATATGGGCCAGCATGTCTTTGATATTCGATATACGTGCCGCATAGGATTCACTGTTCAACAGAGAGGTGGTCTGTTTGTCATGGAACACGGACCAGGCCGCTGTGTCTCCATGAAAAAAGTCCTCTCGTTCCTGGGCCGCCTGCTCCAGCGGGACCTCGCCAATGTCCTCATACAAAATCTCAAACATATCGGAGAGATTGACCGCAGGATTCTGACCGATTCCTGTTGGATTTCCCGACTCGGAGGGAAGTCTGAATGGCTCAGCCGCTTCTGTAAGAGTAGGGAGCTCACGCTGAGATTCCATCAGCCCGGCGGCTATACTGTCCAGGTCACAGTACAGGTTATCCAGTGGGAACAACTCGTCCGGTTCGTATTTCCGCCTCAGCGGCTGCACTTCACCCTCCCAATTCTCCGGGGCGTCATAGTATATGGCGGTGGCTAATTGCAGTTTCTGCTCATTGACATTGGGAAATTGAACCGCACTGCGCAGACCGCCAAAGGAAGAATAGCCGTCCAGATCAATCACGGCGTCCAGGGAAGGTTGGCAAGGGCCGACCTAGTTTCGGAGAAAAGATCGTGGAGTGGGCTCACAATGAGCATCGTATGCTCCATGTCGAACTTGAAATCCTTCAGTCGGTAAATCAGCTGCTGTGTATCACAGGTCAGCGGCCTGTCTCCGCGTTTCAGCGAAGAGTGCACAAACAATCAATTACAAGGCTGCTCAAACACAATATATTCTGTTTGCCGATTCTTTTTATAGCGTATTTTTTTGTTCGCTTTATTTCTGGTCCCAGATATTCAAATTCAATCAAGGTAATGTCCAATTCATCGCAATTTATAGATAGAGGAGATCTTTGGGCCTTTACTTTTGCCATACAGCATGTTTTTGATAGAGTATGGTGGTAATGTAGATAATGTGGCAAGTCTGTTGATGGTAATATTATGAATTTACCTTCCCGTCCTAACAGCTTTGGCAATGATGTGGAAAAAGACACGGCTGGCTGCCGTGCCTTTTTCCGTAACCATATTGCAGGAGGGATCAAACCAATTTACGATAAGGATATAACAGCGATGTCATTCGCGTCAAGGCTTGTAACCCCGCTGCAAAAGGAAAGGCCGTTATCAACTATACTCACCATAGTTGAAAAGCGGTACAGAGGGCATCATCAAAGGAAGGAGCAGAAGGGAGGATTTTCCTCAAAAAGCGTTTCAGCCAGGCCCAGAATTTTTCAATAGGATT
>JAETNP010000091.1 GCA_021768185.1 Oscillospiraceae bacterium | reverse complement strand
CTGATGTCCGCTATCGCCGTGCTCGGCGCGAAGCTGTCCAACAACCAGCACAAGGTAGACCAGGCGTGGGACTGGCTCAAGCGGATCTGGATCTGCTGGGGCATCATCAACGGCATCGGGGCCTTTATCGCGTACATCACCCCGCACTTCTCCGGCCTTGCGACGATCACGCCTTAACGCCCTAACGGCGGAAGGGAGGTATCCGCATTGCTGGAACTGATTTTTCAAGGCTTCATCGAGTGGATCTACAGTCTGGTACTGGACTGCTGGAACTGGATCTCCTCCTCCCTGCTGGACATCATGAGCCTGGACTTGGCCTACATCAAAAGCCATGTTCCCATCGTCACGGACATCATGCAGGTACTTCTGGCGGTGGGCTGGGCGCTGCTGCTGGGGAATCTGGTGTTCCAGGCGATGAAAGGCATGGCGGCGGGGCTGGGCTTTGAGGCGGAAGACCCCAAGATGCTGTTCGGCAGGAGCGCGATATTTTCATTCCTGCTGCTGGCCAGCCCGCAGCTCTGCGAGATCGTGCTGGATATGGCCTCCAAGGTCATTGTACTTCTAGAGCTGCCCAACGCCGTTGACGTCCATCTGGTGGACGCCAGCATCCTGGGGAACATGTTTGCCGGATGGCTGGTGGTGATCATCTTCAATTTCATCATCATGTGGAAGGTTCTGAAGCTGCTGCTGAAAATCGCGGAGCAGTATGTGGTGCTGTCCACCCTGACCATCGCCGCGCCGCTGGCCTTCTCCATGGGCGGCAGCAAGAGCACCGCGCCGATCTTTATGGGCTGGTGCCGGATGTACGGCAGTATGTGTCTGCTGATGGTGTCAAATGTGATGTTCTTCAAGATGCTGCTATCCGTTATGTCGGCCATCCCCAGCGGCCTGGATGTGATCCCCTGGATGGTGCTGATCCTCAGCATCGTGAAGGTTGCCAAACGGATGGACGAAACCATTACCCGCATCGGATTGAATCCGGCGCAGACGGGAGCACCGGGCGGCAGAAGCCTGCCCGGTATGCTGGCCGCTACGGTCATGCATGGCGCGGTGTCCCAGGTGACGAAAACCATTGGCGGCGCGATCGGCGGCGCGGCTGGAACTGCCGTGAAAGGTGCGGCTGGAGCGGGAACGGCAGCGGTCGGAGCTGCCGCCGCCGGTTTGGGCGGACTGGGATCGTTTTTCCGTCCGGGCGGCGGGAGAAATACTTCCCGCACTTCCCAGACCTCCAACGGCCAGCAGACACACAACCAGCAGAACACTCAGCAAACTTCTTCCCAGCAGGAATCCTTCCAGCAAGGAGGTGGACAGCCGGGGACTTCCCAGCAGAACAACTTCATACAGAACGGCGGGAATACTTCCAACAGTTCTTCACAGTTCGGTCAGAGGACCGGCAGTGGAACCCGGAACGGCAGGAAAACCTCGGTGCCCCCCGGTACACGGAGGGCTCCAAGCTATGTGCCGCCGCCGTCTGGCGGCAATTCGCCCACAGCGCAGGAAGATACACCGCGCGGCAGCGGCTTCAGCAGGGGCCAGACTGGCGGCGGTGGTTTCAGCCGTGGAAACGGCTTCGGTACAGGCACCCACGGCGGAGGCGGCTTCAGCACAGGCCGGGGCGGTGGTTTCGGAGGCGGCAGCCGCAGTGGAGGTTTTGGTAGTGACCCCGACCGTACCAGTGGTTTCGGGGGCGGAAGCCGAGGCGGAGGCTTCGGCAGTGATCCCAGCCGCAGCGGCGGCTTCGGAGGCGGTTCCCGTGGCGGCGGCTTTGGCAGCGGGACATATGCCCGCAATGGCGCTGGCGCTGTGACCGAGCAGAAGAACACGGAACGTGTCCAACCCGGCGGTGCAGGAACGGTTCAATTTTCCAAGCCCGCTGGTGGCGCATCACCGGCGCACAGCACTCCCGGTACGGAAACTGCGGAGAAAACTATCACTAAACACAATGGTAGTCCGGCAGCTCCCCAACCCGGCGCGGCAGGAACGGGCGGAGTTCCGTCCGCCACTCGTTCCACCCGCTATCAGGAGGGTGAGAAGACAGTCCGGCAGCGTACATCCAATTCCGGAAAGCCGGCAGCTCCAGGCAAAACAGCTCCTGCTGGACAGAGCACACAAGGGCATCCAACAGAAACCCGCTCCACTCGCCGGGAGAAGGTTCATTCGGAACGCACCACGGTGGAACACACCTCGAAGCGTACCAATGAACAGTCCGGCGCAGCAGGAAGGCCATCCGCCGGATCGGTTCGCCAACCCAGCAAAGCTGTTCCCCCGGCGGCGAGCGTATCCCCGCCAAAGCGGCAGGGCTCCAGTCCGGCACAGCAGGAAACCCGCCGGACTTCCGTTCCCGGCAGGCCACCGGCGACGGCTGGTACTCCATCCGGCGCGGCAGGAACGCCTCCGACACCTGCTGTTTCAGCAAAGCGTCAGCAGTCCGGCCCGCCCCGGCAGGAACGCGGCAGATCTGCCGCACCCGCCACGTCTCCGGCGACCGCCGCCGATCCTGGCAAGCGCCCCGGCCCGGCAGGAACCGCGCCGGATCGCTCCCGTGCATCGAAGGATCATCAGACGGCTGGAGGGCAAACGGAACGGGCAAAGGACAAAAGGCCCGAACAGGGCATGACGCTTCCCAGCAAACGCCCGGGCATCGGTTCCGCGCCGCCCGCGTCGAAACCGCAATCCGGAGCAAAACCGCCAGACCGCAGCGGATACGGCGGAGGTGGCGGCCATGGAGGATAATCGCAACAGCTTTGCTTCTGTGATAGGCCTTGCAGCGGTCGTATTGCTGATACCGCTGCTGATTTTCACCGCAATTCCCAACATGTT
>JAETNP010000090.1 GCA_021768185.1 Oscillospiraceae bacterium | reverse complement strand
CTGATGTCCGCTATCGCCGTGCTCGGCGCGAAGCTGTCCAACAACCAGCACAAGGTAGACCAGGCGTGGGACTGGCTCAAGCGGATCTGGATCTGCTGGGGCATCATCAACGGCATTGGGGCCTTTATCGCGTACATCACCCCGCACTTCTCCGGCCTTGCGACGATCACGCCTTAACGCTGGTCCGGCGGAAAGGAGGCGTCCGCATTGCTGGAACTGATTTTTCAAGGCTTTATCGAATGGCTTTACAGCCTGGTGCTGGACTGCTGAAACTGGATATCCTCCTCCCTGCTGGACATCATGAGCCTGGACCTGGCCTATATCAAAAGCCATGTTCCCATCGTCACGGACATCATGCAGGTGCTTCTGGCGGTGGGCTGGGCGCTGCTGCTGGGGAATCTGGTGTTCCAGGCGATGAAAGGCATGGCGGCGGGGCTGGGCTTTGAGGCCGAAGACCCCAAGATGCTGTTCGGCAGGAGCGCGATATTTTCATTCCTGCTGCTGGCCAGCCCGCAGCTCTGCGAGCTCGTGCTGGATATGACCTCCAAGGTCATTGTACTTCTGGAACTGCCCAACGCCGTCAACGTCCATCTGGTGGACGCCAGCATCCTGGGGAACATGTTTGCCGGATGGCTGGTGGTGATCATCTTCAACTTCATCATCATGTGGAAGGTGCTGAAGCTGCTGCTGAAGATCGCGGAGCAGTATGTGGTGCTGTCCACGCTGACCATCGCCGCGCCGCTGGCCTTCTCCATGGGCGGCAGCAAAAGCACCGCGCCGATCTTTATGGGCTGGTGCCGGATGTACGGCAGCATGTGTCTGCTGATGGTGTCGAACGTGATGTTCTTCAAGATGCTGCTGTCCGTCATGTCGGCCATCCCCAGCGGCCTGGACGTGATCCCCTGGATGGTGCTGATCCTCAGCATCGTAAAGGTAGCGAAGCGGATGGACGACACCATTACCCGCATCGGCCTGAATCCGGCGCAGACGGGAGCACCGGGCGGCAGAAGCCTGCCCGGTATGCTGGCCGCTACGGTCATGCACGGCGCGGTGTCCCAGGTGACGAAAACCATTGGCGGCGCGATCGGCGGCGCGGCTGGAACTGCCGTGAAAGGTGCGGCTGGAGCGGGAACGGCAGCGGCCGGAGCTGCCGCCGCCGGTTTGGGCGGACTGGGATCGTTTTTCCGTCCGGGCGGCGGGAGAAATATTTCCCGCACTTCCCAGACCTCCAACGGCCAGCAGACACACAACCAGCAGAACACTCAGCAAACTTCTTCCCAGCAGGAATCCTTCCAGCAGGGAGGCGGACAGCCGGGAACTTCGCAGCAGAACAACTTCATACAGAACGGCGGGAATACATCCAACAGTTCTTCACAGTTCGGTCAGAGGACTGGCGGTGGAACCCGGAACGGCAGGAAAACCTCGGTGCCTCCCGGTACACGGAGGGCTCCAAGCTATGTGCCGCCGCCGTCTGGCGGCAATTCGCCCACAGCGCAGGAAGATACACCGCGCGGCAGCGGCTTCAGCAGGGTCCAGACTGGCGGCGGTGGCTTCAGCCGTGGAAACGGCTTCGGCACAGGCACCCACGGCGGAGGCGGTTTCAGCACAGGACGGAGCGGTGGTTTCGGAGGCGGCAGCCGCGGTGGCGGCTTCGGCAGCGACCCCGACCGTAGCGGCAGCTTCGGAGGCGGCAGTCGCGGCGGAGGCTTCGGCAGTGATCCCAGCCGCAGCGGCGGCTTTGGCGGAGGTTCCCGCGGCGGAGGCTTTGGCAGCGGGACACATACCCGCGATGGCGCTGGCGCTATGACCGGGCAGAAGAATACGGAACGCGTCCAACCCGGCGGTGCAGGAACGGTCCAATTTTCCAAGCCCGCTGGCGGCGCACCACCGGCGGGAGGCGCTCCCAGTACGGTAACTGCGGAGAAAACCAATGTCAGGCGCAGCGGCAGTCCGGCAGCTCCCCGGCCCGATGCAGCAGGAACAGGCGCGCCTCCGTCCGCCACTCGTTCCACCCGCTATCAGGAAGGTGAAAAAGCTGTTCGTCAGCGTGCGGCAAATCCCGGAAAAGCGGCAGCAGCTCCAAGCAAAACGGCTCCTGCCGGACAGAATACACAAGGACATCCAGCAGAAACCCGCTCCACCCGCTGGGAGAAGGTCCATTCGGAACGTACCACGGTGGAACACACCTCGAAGCGTACCAGTGAACAGTCCGGCGCGGCAGGAAAGCCGTCCGCCGGTTCGGTTCGCCAGCCCGGCAAGGCTGTTCCACCGGCGGCGGGAGTATCCCCGCCACAGCGGCAGGGTTCCAGTCCGACACAGCAGGAAACCCGCCGGACTTCCGTTCCCAGCAGACCACCGGCGACGGCTAGTACCCCATCCGGCGCGGCAGGAACGCCTCCGACACCTGCTGTTTCAGCAAAGCGTCAGCAGTCCTGCCCGACCCGGCAGGAACGCGGCAGATCTGCCGCACCCGCCACGTCTCCGGGGGCTGCCGCTGATCCTGGCAAGCGCCCCGGCCCGGCAGGAACCGCGCCGGATCGCTCCCGTGCGTCGAAGGATCATCAGACGGCCGGAGGGCAAACGGAACGGGCAAAGAGGAAAAGGCCCGAACAGGGCATGATGCCTCCTGGTAAACGCCCGGGCATCGGTTCCGCGCCGCCCGCGTCGAAACCGCAATCCGGAGCAAAACCGCCAGACCGCAGCGGACACGGCGGAGGTGGCGGCCATGGAGGATAATCGCAACAGCTTTGCTTCTGTGATAGGCCTTGCAGCGGTCGTATTGCTGATACCGCTGCTGATTTTCACCGCAATTCCCAACATGTT
>JAETNP010000035.1 GCA_021768185.1 Oscillospiraceae bacterium | reverse complement strand
ATGAACTTCTTGGAGGCGATGAAGTGCTTGCCGTGGCCCATGAAGCCCGGGGTCTGCACGCCGCCGCCGGTCATGGAGGCCATCTCGGAGAAGGTCATGCCCAGGGGGGTCATGCCTGCGTGCTCACGGTTGACGATGACCACGCCGTTGGAGAAGGGCTCGATGCCGCAGATGCACTCGAAGCAGCCGCAGGAGGTCATGGGGTCCTCCATGATGGAGTACAGCGTCACGCTCTCCAGAGCGCCCTGGCTGTACTTCTTCACGGCCTCGTTGACCTCTTCCCACCGGCCGATGTTCTCGTCGATGATGTGGTCCTTGGGGACGATCTGGCAGGGGCCGGAGGGGTCCAGCTCGTTGGTGGCCTTGGCGTCCAGCCAGCTCACCGCGCCGCACAGGCCCAGACGCTCGGGGGTGACGATGCACACGTGGCTGGGGGAGAAGGACTGGCACATGATGCAGGTGTAGAACTGGTCCACGTTCTCGTCGGTGAGGCTGCCCAGGCGCTCGTCGCGCTTGTCGTAGGCGGGGATGGCCACCTCGTGGCGGAACTTCTCGCACTCGGCGGGGTCGGTGATAATGGTGACCTCGCACTTGTCGATAACGGCGTCATAGTCGCTCTTCAGCTTGGCATACAGCACCTCGGCGAAGTGCTTGGCCCGCACGCCGGCCTCAAAGGCGGCCTTGCTGATACGCACACGGATGACGTCCCGCTGGCCGGTGTGCATGACGCCCTCCATGCAGTTGATGTAGGCGTGGAACTTCCGCTCGAACACGGACTCGAAGTCGCTGTTCATGTTCTTGCCGGCCACGTCGGCGATCATGCAGAAGTCCACCTTGCTGCCAACCTCGAACTGGTCGAAGTCTGGCCCGATGAGGGTAAAGCGGTGGTCCTCCACCTCGGAGAGCTCCTTGGCGCGGACCAGCTCCAGGCCGGTCTTGCGGGAGCCGTCGAATTCCACCTGCATGTCGCCCCGGCGGACGATCTCGCCCTCGAAAGCGGAGGAGAACGCCACGGGGATGTCGATCTTGGTGATCTTGATCTTGATGTCCCGGGCCTCCAGGGAGGTGGCGTTGAACTTGGAGATGTCGGGCTGGATGATGAGGCTCTTGGGCACCCGGAACATGTTGTTCTCCTCGGTGTCGTTGGTGACGACGGGGAAGCCCAGCTGGATGGCGCCGGCGCCGCAGGCCACGGTCATGTCGTCCACGGGGGCGTAGGCGTTGACGAAGGCGAAGACGCGGTCCATGGTGTACCGCCACATGCCCTCGTAGTCGCCGGCCTGGACGCTGCCGAAGATGAAGGCGGCGCGCAGGGCCACGCTGACCACGTGGGCCACGCTGGAGAGGTCATGGCCCAGGGCCACGTTGCGGACGTTGAAGCCCAGCTTCACGCCCTTCTCGACGCACTGGTCGATGATGCCGCCCACCAGCGTGACGAAGATACCCTGGGACTGGTACTCCTTGACCAGCTCCACGCCCTCCTCGGCGGT
This sequence comes from Oscillospiraceae bacterium, assembly GCA_021768185.1. Taxonomy (GTDB): domain Bacteria; phylum Bacillota; class Clostridia; order Oscillospirales; family Oscillospiraceae; genus Pelethomonas. The sequence goes on along the minus strand of JAETNP010000035.1, from coordinate 27,214 downwards.
GGGAGCCGCACCGATGATGACGGCTACGCCGGGGATGTCCCGGGTGACCAGGGGCACGCCCAGCTCACGGACCTGGGCGTCGGTGAAGTGGCCCATGACAGGGTCCTGATAGGGGGTGCCGCCGGCCATGGCATACTTCATCAGCTCGATGATCTCGGCGGACAGAGCGGTGGCCACGCCGGAGGTAAAGATGTCCTTGGTACGGTTGTTGCGGGTCATGAAGGCCTTGACCTCATTCTCCAGAGCGGCTTTGGCCTCGCCCACGGTGGCGACCTTCTTGCCGGTCATGGCGTAGAAGCAGGGCAGGGAGTAGGCGGTGTCGCCGAAGGTGGCGGGGGCGTTGGGGCCCAGCTTCGCCATAGCCTCGTCCACGGCCGCGACGGCCTTGGCGTACATCTCGTCGTTGCCGGAGAAAACGCGTTCAAATAATGTTTTCACGTTATATTTTCACTCCTCACGATAGTTTCAAAAAAGCGATCTCACGCTGCGGAGAAGACTTATTTCTCCGCGTCCATTTTTTCTTTGATGGCCCGGATTTCCTCCACGGCCTTGTCGCTGTAATCAAAGGGGGACTGCCCGTTGCGGTCTGCCTCGATGACGTCGGCGTTGTAGTGGATGAACCCCAGCAGGTCCTGGGCGGGGATGCGCTGGCGCAAAAACTCCTCATCCCGCTCATCCCGCACCTTGTTGGCCACCACCCGGACCTTGTGGACGCCGATGTCCGCCGCCAGGCTCTTGATGCGCTCATAGGTCTGGATGCTCCGGGCGCCGGGCTCGATGACCACGATGAACTGGTCCATCATGGACGCGGTGCCCCGGCCCAGGTGCTCCAGCCCGGCCTCCATGTCCATGACCACCACGTCGTCCTTCCGGAAGACCAGGTTGGACAGGATGGCCTTGAGCATCACGTGCTCCGGGCACACGCAGCCGCTTCCGCCGGTGTCCACCGTGCCCATGACCAGCAGCTTCACGCCGTTGACGTCCCGGCTGAGCTCGTCGGGCAGGTCGGAGACCTCGGGGTTGAGCTTGTAGAAGGTGTTGGACTCGTTGGCGGCGGTGCGCTCCTTGGCAAGCTCCTTCATCTTGGAGACGGGGACGATGGCGTTGACCTCTTCCTCCGTCAGGCCCAACGCTAATCCAAGATTAGCGTCCGGGTCCACGTCGGCGGCCAGGACGCTGCGTCCCTCGGCGGCATAGAGGCGGCAGAGGGTGGAGGCGAAGGTGGTCTTGCCCACGCCGCCCTTGCCGGTGATGGCAACTTTCATAGGAAATCCTTCTTTGCAAAATGAATTACTGTTTTTTCTCGAAGCATCCGGCGATGGCAAAGCCAACCCCGACAATCCCGAAAATCAGGCCAAACACATCGGCGAACAGGACGTCGATCACGGGGATCCAGATATTGTTCAGTTCCGCAAGTTCCAGCAGGATGCCAAATAAAATGAACGCAATACCCAGGGGCAATTTCTTCATCGGATATTCTCCTAAAAAATAGTATGTATCTCTTTAGATGCCCAATGCGGTACGCTTGGCCTCAATGGCCTCGATCATCCGGTCGCCCAGCTTCTCGATATCCAGCTCGACGGTGTACTTGGCCTCGACCCAGTCCTTGATGCCGTGCTCGCCCTGGAGCAGGTTGGTGACCTCCTCGGAGCCCTTGGTGTAGGGGTCCACGCCCAGGTAGGTATCAATACCGGTGGCCACGACGTAGTTGCCGATGGACACGGCCTTCTCGCTCATCCACTCGGGGGCGCAGCCCACCAGGGGGATCTGGGAGATGTTCCAGCCGGAATCCTTGGCGATGTCGGAAGCCAGGACCATCATGCGGGAGATGTCCACGCAGGAGCCCATGTGCAGCACGGGGGGAATGCCCACCAGCTCGCACACGCGCTTGAGGCCGTCGCCGCAGAGCTCCTTGGCCTCCTTGCTCATGAGGCCGGACTTGGCGGCCGCCTGGGCGGCGCAGCCGGAAACGACCAAGATGATGTCGTTTTTGAGCATCTTCTTCATCAACTCGATGTGGGCGGTGTCGGGGCGGACCTTGGGGTTGTTGCAGCCGACGAAGGCCACCGCGCCCCGCAGCACGCCGGACTGGACGCACTCCACCAGGGGCTTCATGGTGCCGGTGACGTCCACCTGGGTGTTGGTGACGCCGTCCAGGCACTTCTTGATGGCCTCCACGGAGTAGCCCACGGTGGCCTCGGTCTTCAGGTCGGGGATGTGGACCAGATCCTGCTTGCGGTTCTTGAAGTTCTCCACGGCCATGCGGACGATGGCTTTTGCGTTCTCACCGGCGGTCTCCTCGCTGAAGTGGATGAACTCGCTGTCGGGCATCCGGGCGATGTCGGAGGTGGTGACGAACTTGGTGTGGAAGCACTTGCTCAGGGGTCCCAGGGCGGGGAAGATGCACTGCACGTCCACCACGATGGCCTCGCAGGCGCCGGTAAGGACCACGTTCTCCTGCTGGAGGAAGTTGCCGGCCATGGGGATGCCGTGGCGCATGGCGACTTCATTGGCGGTGCAGCACACACCGCAGATGTTGATGCCCTTGGCGCCCTCGGACTTGGCCAGGGCGATCATCTCGGGGTCCTGGGCGTAGAACACGATCATCTCGGACAGGGAGGGGTCGTGGCCGTGGACGACGATGTTGACCATGTCCTTCTCCATGACGCCCAGGTTGGCGGTGGTGTCCACCGGCTTGGGGGTGCCGAAGAGGACGTCGGAGAACTCGGTGCCGCACATGGAGCCGCCCCAGCCGTCGCACAGGCCGGCCCGCAGGGACTGGCGGATGAGGGCTTCCGGCAGAGAGGAGCAGCCCATATGGGTCATATGCAGGGACTGGGAGACCTCCCGGTCGATGGCCCGGGGCTCGATGCCCGCGTCGTGCCACAGCTTCTGGGTGTGCTCGGGGGCGCGCTGGATAAAGCGCTGGAGGCCGAAGGGCTTGCCGTACTCCATGAGGGCGGTCTCGGCCACCTCATGGGCCAAGTCATAGATGTCCTTGCCCTCGGTGGCGATGCCCCACTCGCCGGCGATTCTCTTCAGCTTCTCGGGGTCCTTGACGGTGTAGTTGCCGCCCTCCTTGGCCTGGTACAGGGTGTGGCAGATGCTGCGGCCATGGTCGGAGTGGGTGGCGGCGCCGCCGGCGGTGAAGCGCAGGTAATTGCGGGCCACGATGCCGTGGACATCGCAGCCGCAGATGCCCCTGGGGGCCTTGGGGGTGACCCGGCAGGGACCCATGGAGCAGATGCGGCAGCAGACGCCCTCCTCGCCGAACTTACAGTGAGGGGTCTGGTTCTTGACGCGCTGCTGCCAGGAGTCTGCGCCTACCTGACGGCCATTTTCCAGCAGCCGTTCGGTAGCGGCTTCCATTTGCTCGACAGTGATCAGTTTCATAGTCGGAATGTGGAAAGCGCACGGTTTGCGCTTTCTTTGCTCCTTTCTCTCAAATAGATGATCGGGCTATGGTCGTATTGTCACATTTTTCACAATACAGTGCTTTTATCATAGCAAAAACGCGGACAAAAAGCAAGTGTAAAATCCCCCCATGGGGGACTTTTTTTCGGGTTTTTCCGCAGGTTTCAAAAATTCGGCGGAATGACCAAAGGAGGGCTGTTCCGTTTCCGCCGCCGGGCAGAAAAAGCGCCGGATTTCCGAAAAAACCGGAGGGTTTCCCCGCTTCCGGGAAGCCAAAACCGGAAAACCGGCCCACGGGTCAGACCCGTGAATATCTTGCAGAGGGGCACAGTATGTGCCTATACCCAGGTGGGTTCCTCAAATGCGAATCAAGGGTTGGACATTAAAAGTTTCGCCGGCCTTTTCAAAGGCCGCGGAGTCCAGAGGCAGAGCCTCTGGCCGCGCTCCGCAGAGCGCGGAATTCCCAAAAGCCGCGCCTAAAAAAATCTTTTCCGTAGAATAATCCCAAAACCTGCGCGGCTTTGGCGCGCATTTGCGGCAGCAAACAGCGCCCGGGAGTTCCCGTCAACCTTTGATTCACATCTCAAAACTAGTTCCATTTATTATAAAATTTTCTTGACTTTATGACGTCGTTAATATAGAATGATTTTATGACCCCAGAAAGAGAGGTGATGCTAGTGGGGGGCAAAAAAATGGGGCGTCCTACGGACAATCCCAAAGACACTGCGCTGAAAGTGTATTTTGACAAGGATACGGCAAGAAAACTGGAGGAGTGCATTCAAGAACTCGGCGTATCCAAGTCAGAAGTCGTACGGCGCGGTGTCAGGAAAATGTACGACAGCCTCGACAAAACGTAAAAAGGAAGCGGCGCACTCCAACAAAGCCAACGCCGCTTCCCCCCGCCCGGTATTGCCCGAAGGCAGCCGAGACGTAAATACTATAACATACGTCCGCTTTTCTTGCAAGCAATACCGGCGAAAAAAAGAAAGGACGATAAAAAATGGAAAATATTCTGGAGCTCTTGTACAGTCTGCCCGATGGAAAGATCCATGGGCAGGATTCGGCCTTTGTCAAAACGGCGCGGGTAAAGGCGGAAAATCTGGAGCGGCTCACCGCTTCGATGACGGATGAGCAGAAGGAGCTGCTGGAAGCGTACTTCACAGCCGACGGCGAAATAGAGGAGATGATGGATTTTGACCGGTTCCGGTTTGCGTTCCACTTTGGAGCGCAGCTGATGGCGGAACTGATCGAGGGCAAAAGGGAGGTCTTGTAAGGCACTCCGGGAAAAATTTCCCGGGCGGTTGCTTCTTTTCCGGCAACTTACCCTCTGTTTCCGTAGTCCCGAATGCTGCCAAAACGCCCCTTGACAGATTTTGCAAGATGTGTTAGCATAGATCCAAATTAAATAGAAAGCCAGCCCGCGCCGCTTAGGCGGCACACGGAATAGGGTGAGAAGCCCTGCGAGTCGGTCACTGTGATGCCTCCCTGGAGAGGATAAGTCAGATACGTGACGGCTGGCCGCATTCTGCCGAAACCGGAAGCGCGATTTCTGATTCGGCCTCGCCATGATTGGCGGGGCCGTGTGCGTTCCGCGCCCGTTCGGCCCGGGACGCCTTCCTTTTGCCCGGCGGCCCGGACGACGCTGTGTTTCCTCCGGCGTAAAGGGGTTCGCGCCGGGAAACAAAATACACTTTCCCCTATGCCGGCGGGCGTCCGAAGCGTCCGCCGGTGCGGGGGGAAGCGGATCAGGAAGCAGATACAAAATTTTAGGAGGAACGATTACTATGAGAAAGTGGAACAGACTGCCGGCGCTGCTGCTGGCGATGGTCATGGCCCTGGGCCTGACCGGCGCCGCCTTTGCTGCGGAGAGCAAGGGCTACGCCGATGTGGAAAAGCATTGGGGGAAGGAGTACATAGACACCGTAGTGGAGAAGGGCCTGATCGACGGGAAGACGGAGACCGCCTTCGCCCCCGATGAGAACATGACCCGGGCCGACCTGGTCCTGGCCCTGTACCGTCTTGCCAACTCCCCCGCCAACGGGGCGGACGCAGAAAATCCCTTCACGGACGTAGCCGATGACGCGAAATATAAGGACGCGGTCATCTGGGCCTACAGCCAGGGCATCGTGGCCGGGAAAACGGCGGATACCTTCGCTCCCGACGGCAGCGTCCTGCGCCAGGAGATTGCCCGGATTCTTAATATCTTTGCCGCCAAGCAGATGAAGAAGGACAGCCTGACCAACCGCGTTGACGAGCTGTCCGGCTATCCCGATGCCGGAGACGTGGCGTCCTGGGCCAAGGACTGCATGAACTGGGCGGTGGCCAGCGAGTTCATCACCGGCACCAGCGGCGGCAAGCTGGACCCCTCCGGTACCGCCACCCGCGCCCAGGTTGCCGCCATTCTCTGCCGCTATATGGATGACGCCGCTACCGGCGACGCCTCCAAGGACGACCCCCGCAACCAGGACTGCACCAAGGAGAACGAGCTGCTGGTGGTGAGCTTCGGCACCAGCTTCAACGACAATCGGGTGGCTACCATCAAGGCCATTGAGGACGACATGGAGAAGGCTTTCCCGGACTACGACGTCCGCCGGGGCTTTACCGCCAACATCATCATCGAGCACGTCTACCGCCGGGACGGCGAGCAGATCGACGATGTGAAGGAGGCCCTGGACCGCGCCGTGAAATGCGGCGTCAAGAACCTGCTGGTCCAGCCCACCCATCTGATGAACGGCTTTGAGTACGGCGACCTCCGCAATCTGCTGGAGAAGAAGTACGCGGACAAATTCGAGTCCATCAGGATCGGCGCGCCCCTGCTGACCAGCGACGATGACTTCGCCAAGGTGGCCCAGGCCATGGTGGACGCCGCCAAGGACGCCGTCACGGACGGCGAGACCGCCGTGTGCTGGATGGGCCACGGCACCTCCGCCGACTCCAACAGCGTCTACGCCAAGATGCAGCAGGTGCTCAAGGACGCCGGGAACGACAATCATTTCATCGGAACCGTGGAGGCCGCGCCTACGGCGGCGGACGTGGTGAAGATGGTGAAGGAGGCCGGCTATGAGAAGGTCATCCTCCGTCCCATGATGATCGTGGCCGGCGACCACGCCAACAACGACATGGCCGATGAGAGCGATCCCGAGTCCTGGTACTCCGTTTTCACCGCCGCCGGACTGGACGTCACCTGCCAGATCAACGGCCTGGGCGAGGTCAAGGCCGTCCGGGACCTGCTGGCGGAGCACGCCAGGGCGGCTGTGGATCTGAAGGACGTGGATATTGCCAGTCAGCCCAACCCGGAGAATCCCGACAACCAGGAGAAGCCCGAGACCCTGGCCGACGGCACTTATAACATTGAGGTGGAGTGCGAGCAGTCCATGTTCAAGATCGACAGCTGCGAGCTGAACGTAAAGGACGGCAAGATGACCGCCAGGCTGGTGCTGGGCAGCGAGAGCTTCGACAAGATGTTCGTAGGCGATAAGAATGCCGCCAAGCTGGCCGCCGAGGGCGTGGCGGAAGGCGTTGCAGCCGACGGCAAGACCACCTTTACGCTGTCCGTGGCCGAGCTGGATAAGGCGCTGGACTACGCCGCCCACAGCGTGAAGAAGGACGAGTGGTATGACCGCACTTTGACCTTCCTCTCTCCCGAGGCGTGAGGCGCAATAAATTGATCGAAGTCCAGAGCAGCGCCGGGGCGTCAATGCCTGCGGCGCTGCTCTGAAGCGGTTTTTTGATTCAGGAGGAATGAATCTGTGAAAAAGAAATACCTTGCTGTTTTGACCGCGTCTGCCCTGCTGCTGGCTCTTCTGACCGCCTGCGGCGGCGGAACTGACGCGCCGGCCCCCGACCCCGTTCCCGCGCCTGCGGAAGCGGAGGAGCAGACTCCCCCGCCGCCGGTTACCGACCCCGCGCCTGCCGAAACGGAACCGGAACCCCCTGCGGATCCGGTTCCCGCTGAGGGGACCTCTGCCGGAGAGGAGGACCCGGACGCTGCCGATGTTCCGCAGGACGAACCCGCCCCAGAGCCTTCCGGCTCCGCTTCCGAGCCGGTCCCGCAGCCCGAGCCAGAACCCGAACCCGCCCCTGAGCCAGAACCGGCAGAGACCGTCCCGGAGGACGGGACCTATACCGCCGCCGTGACCCTGGAGGGCGGTACCGGCCGGGCCACGGTAGAGTCTCCCGCCGTGCTGTACTGTGAGAATGGGCAGTTCCGGGCGACCATCGTCTGGAGCAGTCCCAACTTTAACTATATGAAAGTGGACGGGGAGAAGTACGAGCTGGTCAGCGAGCCGGGCGGCAACTCCGTTTTTGAGATCCCTGTCTCCGCCTTTGACCAAAAATTGGACGTCATTGCCGACACCGTGGCCATGAGCGAACCCCACGAGGTGGAGTATACCTTGTATTTCGATTCCACCACTCTGCAAAAACAGTGAGGAGACCTGTATGAAGCGCTGGAAACTGTTTATTCTGCTGCTGGCCCTGTGCCTGTGCGCCTGCGCCCAAAAGGAGTCTGCATCCCCTCCGGCAGAGGGCCCTGCGCCGGAGAATACGCCCTCTGCCCAGCCGTCTGATGCGGAGAACCAGGCTCTCTGGTACTGGAAGGACATGACTTGGGATGATCACCTGGAACTGGCGTATGCCCAGAGCTTTGCCGTAGATTTTGCGGAGGGCGGCTACGCCCGCATTACCATCGGTCAGGACACCTATCTGCTGTGTCCGGAGGGCCTCAATCCTCCGCCGGATACGCCCGAGGACGTGGTGATCCTCCGGCAGCCCCTGCAGAATATCTACATGCAGGCTACCGCCGCCATGGATTCCTTCTGCCAGCTGGGAGCGCTGGATGCCGTGACCCTCTCCGGCACCAAGGCTGATGGCTGGTATATCCCGGAAGCCCGGGAGGCCATGGAGGCGGGAAGCCTGGTCTATGCGGGGAAATACAATGCGCCGGACTACGAGCTGATCGTGTCCCAAAACTGCGGTCTGGCGCTGGAGTCCACCATGATCTACCACAACCCAGAGGTCAAGGAACAGCTGGAGCGGCTGGGCATTCCCGTGCTGGTGGAGCGCTCCAGCTATGAGAGCCATCCCCTGGGGCGGATGGAGTGGATCAAGCTCTACGGCGTGCTGATGGGGAAGCGGGAGGAGGCGGAAGCCTTCTTCAATGGGCAGATGGAGCGGCTGGAGCCCGTTCTGGAACAGGAGAACACCGGCAAGACCGTCGCCTTTTTCTACATTACCTCCAACGGCGCGGTGAGCGTGCGGAAGCCGGGGGACTATATCGCCAAGGCCATTGACCTGGCGGGAGGCGTCTACGTATTCCAGGACCTGCCGGGAGAGGAGAACGCCCTGTCCACCATGAACATGCAGATGGAGTCCTTCTACCAGGGAGCCAAGGACGCGGATGTGCTTATCTACAACAGCGCCATCGACGCGAACCTGACCACCATCGAGGAGCTGGTGGCGAAGAGCGGGCCGCTGGCGGACTTCAAGGCGGTGCAGAGCGGCGACGTCTGGTGTACCGGGAAGAGCATGTTCCAGGAGGCCCTGGGCGTGGGGGACATGATCCTGGATATCAACACCGTCCTCACCCAGGAGGACCCGGCGGACGGGGATATGAATTATCTGCATCGGCTGACATAGCGGGAGGAAAGCCATGAGAAAAGTCTGGATACGATATACCGCCTGCTTCGTGCTGCTGGCAGTGCTGCTGGCGGTGCTGCTGGTGTGGAACGTCAGCGCGGGCAGCGTGGACTTCACGGCAAGCGAGCTGCTGGCTGCCCTGGCCAATCCGCTGGATGCGGGCATCATCTGGGGCATCCGTCTGCCCCGGGTCCTGGCGGCGGCCATTCTGGGCGGCGCGCTGGCAGTATCCGGCTTTCTGCTCCAGACCTTTTTCGCCAACCCCATCGCGGGGCCTTTTGTGCTGGGCATCTCCTCGGGAGCCAAGCTGACGGTCTCGCTGGTGATGATCTTCCTGCTCAGCCGGGGCGGTACGGCGGGGTCCATGACGCTGATTGCAGGCGCCTTCGCGGGCTCCATGCTGTCCATGGGGTTCATCCTCCTGCTGTCCCGGCGGGTGAAGCAGATGAGTATGCTGGTCATCAGCGGCGTGATGATCGGGTACATCTGCTCCGCCGTCACCGATTTCCTGGTGACCTTTGCCGACGATTCCAACATCGTCAACCTGCACAATTGGTCCATGGGCAGCTTTTCCGGCACCAGCTGGGACAATGTGAAGCTCATGAGCTGGGTGGTCTTTATTTCCCTGGGACTGGCCTTCCTGCTGTCCAAGCCCATCGGCGCTTATCAAATGGGAGAGGTGTACGCCCGGAACATGGGGGTGAATATCAAGCGGTTCCGAGTGGAGCTGATCCTGCTGTCCAGCATCCTCTCCGCCTGCGTCACCGCTTTCGCGGGGCCCATTTCCTTTGTAGGCATTGCAGCTCCTCATCTGATCAAAGGGCTTTTCCGCACGGCGAAGCCGATTGTCATCATACCCGCCTGCTTTTTGGGCGGCGCGGTGTTCTGCCTGGGCTGCGACCTGATCGCCCGGACGGTGTTCGCACCCACGGAGCTGAATATCAGCTCCGTCACCGCTGTGTTCGGCGCGCCCATTGTGATTTACCTGATGGCTTCCCGGAAAAGCGGTCCTGCCGGACGGGCAAGTTCGTGACTGTGCTGCGGCGGTCAACCAGATTTTCCGCCCGGTAACCATACTGCGCTTTTGAGCGAGGAACACTATGAGAGAAGTTTATCTGCACACCCAGGACCTGTCCGTGGGCTACAACGGCAGGCCGCTGATCCGGGAGATCCGCCTGGAGCTGGCCCGGGGACAGATCATGACGCTGATCGGCCCCAACGGGGCGGGAAAGTCCACCATTCTGAAAAGCATCATCCGCCAGCTGGAGCTGGTGGGCGGCGCGGTATATCTGGATGGCCGGGATATGGCGAAGCTCTCCGAGCATGACGTATCCCGGCGGATGAGCGTGCTGATGACCAGCCATATCCATCCGGAACTCATGACCTGTGAGGACGTGGTGGCCACGGGGCGCTATCCCTACACCGGAAGGCTGGGCATCCTGAACCGGGAGGACCGGGAGAAGGTGGCCCAGTGTCTGGCGCTGGTCCACGCCTCCGACCTGGCGGAGCGGGATTTTTCCCGAATCAGCGACGGCCAGCGGCAGCGGGTGCTGCTGGCCCGGGCGCTGTGCCAGGAGCCGGAGGTGCTGGTGCTGGACGAGCCCACCTCCTTCCTGGACATCCGGCACAAGCTGGAGCTGCTGGCAATTTTGAAGGACATGGTCCGCTCGCGGAATCTGGCGGTGGTCATGTCCCTGCACGAGCTGGATCTGGCCCAGAAGATCAGCGACTATGTGGTCTGCGTCCACGGGGATGCCATCGAGCGGCAGGGACCGCCGGAGGAGATCTTTACCGCGGATTACATGATGGAGCTGTACGGTGCGGCCCGGGGCAGCTACAACGCCCTGTTCGGCTCCCTGGAGCTGGAGGCCGTCCGGGGAGAGCCGGCGGTGTTTGTGATCGGCGGCGGGGGGGCCGGCATCCCGGTTTACCGGCAATTGCAAAGGCAGGGGGTCCCCTTTGCCGCCGGGGTCCTGCAGGAGAATGACGTGGACTATCCCGTGGCGGCAGCCCTGGCCAGTAAAGTGGTGGGAGAAAAGAGCTTCCGGCCTATTGGGGAGGAGGCCTTCCGGCAGGCGGCGGCGGTGATGGAGCGCTGTGAGACGGTGTTGTGCCCTCTGACGGATTTCGGACCGGTGAACGAGAAAAACCGGCTCCTGCGAAAAATGGCAGAGGAAGCCGGAAAATTGAAGGAGACGCGCCGCCCAGAGGGCGGGGCATCTCCTTTCCCTGTTTCTGTTCACGGTCAGACAGCTTCCTTTTTAACGGAAAATTGAGCAAGATAGCTGTCGAAAACGCTGCGGAAGGCGGCGTTATTGCCGCTCTTCAAGGCGTTCAGATATTCATGGGCCTGATAGGCGTTCAGAGCGGTCTCGATCTGTGCCACGGCGATATTGGAACAGTGGTCGCTGACGCGCTCGCAGTTGGTGAGCAGGTCCGCCAGGACAAAGCCGATCTCAATGGTGCAGTGGCCCTTCTGCAGGCGGGCGATATGGTTGGACTTGATATCCGATACCAGACCGTCGATGACCTGCTCCAAAGGCTCCACCTTTGCGGCCATTACAAGGTCGCCTTGGGCGTAGGCCCGGGTGGTGAGGGACAGGATCTCCTTCAGCGCGCTCAGCAGCACCTGGAGCTCCTCCGAGGCCGGTGCGGAGAATTTGATGGACTTGTCGTGGATCTCCTGGGCAGTCTTCAGAAGGTTGACCGCGTGGTCGCCGATGCGCTCAAAATCTCCGATGGTGTGCAGCTGCTTGGAGATGTTGCGGCTGTCCTCGTCGGAGAGGGCCTTGGCGCTGAGATGGACCAGAAGGGTCCCCAACTGGTCCTCATAGGAATCCAGACGGTCCTCATTCTCAATGACCTCCTGGGCCACCTTCTCATCATATTTCCCCAGGAGGGAGAGCGCCTGCAGAATGGTGGCCTCCGCCAGATGGGCCATGTCCACGGTTTTGTTGGCGCACTCCGCGATGGCCACCGAGGGGGTGGCCAGCAGGCGCTCGTCCACGAAGGCAAATTTCTCTTTTTTCTCCCCCGGCTCCTTCCGGACCACCAGGTAGGCCAGCCTTTCCAGCTGCTTGGTGAAGGGCAGCAGCAGAACGGTGGTAGCGATATTGAAGATGCTGTGGACCATGGCGATGCCCCAAGGGTCAATGAAGGCGTCCATAAAGGCGTAGTGGAAGATGAGGTCCGTGCCGTAAAAGGCCGCCAGACACACCGCCGTACCGATGAGGTTAAAGGAAATATGGATCACCGACACCCTCCGGGCGTTGCGGTTGACACCGATGCTGGAGAGCAGCGCGGTGACGCAGGTGCCGATATTCTGCCCCATGATAATGGGCAAAGCCATGCCGTAAGTGATGCCTCCGGTGAGAGAGAGCGCCTGCAAAATACCCACCGAGGCGGCAGAGGACTGAATGACCCCGGTGAACACCGCGCCCACGACAACGCCCAGGAAGGGGTTGGTGAAGGCGGTGAGGATAGAGGCGAACTCCGGCATCTCCGCCAGGGGGGCCATGGCGTTTTTCATCATCTCCATGCCGCTCATCAGCACCGCGAAGCCCACCAGGATGGAACCCGCGCCCTTAGTCCGGCTCTTCTTGGCGGACATGGTCATGATAATGCCGATCAGAGCCGCCACCGGGGAGAAGACCTCCGGCTTGAGAAGCCGCAGCCAGACGTTGTCCCCCTCGATACCGGACAGGGACAAGATCCAGGCCGTCAGGGTGGTGCCCACGTTGGAACCCATGATGACCCCCACGGTCTGCCCCAGCTCCATGATGCCGGAGTTCACCAGGCCTACCAGCATTACCGTCATGGCGGAGGAGGACTGGATGGCAATGGTAATACCCGCCCCCAGCAGCAGACTCTTGAAGCGGTTGTCCGTCATCCGCTTCAGCAGCTGTTCCAGACGGCCGCCCGCCAGCTTCTCCAGGCTGGAGGACATGGTGGACATGCCGAAGAGAAAAAAGGCCAATCCGCCGCACAGAGTAATTACGGAGAAAATATCCATTCTATGCTCCTTTTATCTTTTGAATAATAGACTGCCCAAAATATCCCAGGATACTCTTATTGTATCATGCCGGCCTGACCGCCGCAAGAGGAAAGCAAAAAATCACCGGAAATTTCCGGTGATTTTTTTGAAGGCTTATTTGGTGATTTCCACCACCCGCAGCTTGCCGCCGTCCACGGAGAAGCGGACCTGAAGGTCCGCAAAGGACATGCCGTACACCCGCGAACGGTCCTCCTGATAGGAGGGCCGGGGGTCCTGGGCCAGAATGGACAGCAGGGCCTCCCGCTTCTCCGGCGGGACCTGTTCCAGCAGTGCGGGAGGACACTCCACCGCCAGCAGCACCCGGTCCACCCGGTCGGTGAAGCCGCCGGAGGCCTCCGGGTGGGCGTCGGCATAGGGAATGTAGGGCTTGATGTCATAGATAGGCGTGCCGTCCAGCAGGTCCGCGCCGGAGACATGGAGCACGGGCCCCTGGGACGCGTCCAACTCCACGCGCTCCAGCCCCACGGCGGAGAGACCCAGGGAGTTGGGCCGGAAGGGGGACCGGGTGGCAAACACCCCTACCCGCCGGTTGCCCCCCAGCCGGGGAGGCCGGACGGTGGGGGACCAGGTCTCCCGCCGGGCCTGGGAGAACTCCCAGATCAGCCAGATGTGGGAGAAGTCCTCCAGCCCCCGCACGGCCTCCGGGACCCGGTACGCCGGGGTAAAGACCACCTCCGCCCGCAGGGACTCCACCAGTCCGCTCTGCCGGGGAATGCCGAATTTTTCCTTGAGATCCGACTGAATGTAAGCAATGGGTGTAATTTCCATAGAGGCCCCCTTTCTTCTGCGGATCAGCGATCTCGCTTTAAAACCCGGATATCCTCTCCAAAGAACCGCAGTATCTGATATTCTCCGCGGATGCGGGAGGCTGCCGCCTCCCCGTACCGGCGCTCCAGCTCCTCCATGGGGAGATTGGTGGACAGCACCGTCTTCCGCCGGTTTATCAGGCGGTCGTTGACGATCCGATAGAAGGCGGACTGGACGAAGCTGGTGAGCATCTCCGTGCCCACGTCGTCCATAATCAGCAGGTCGCAGTTGAGGTACCGGTTGACCTCCCGGTCCGGGTCCTCCTCGAAGGGGTTCTCCCGGCCGAATTTCCCGCTCTCAAACTGCTGGAAAACGTGGCCCGCCGTGTCATAGACCACGGAAAACCCCCGGGCGCCAACCTCCCGGGCGATGCAGGCGGACAGGAAGGTCTTCCCCAGACCGGGCGCGCCGGTAAACAGCAGGTTTCCCTGGCAGCGGGGAAAGGTGCGGGCGTAATCCCCGCAGATCTCCCGAATGATCTTCATGTTTTCCAGCGGGCTGCGTCCGTATTCCGGCCAGACCTCGCGGCTGTACCAGTCCAGAGAGAAGGTCGCAAAAGACTGGTTCCCCAGATCCAGCAGCTTGCTCAGCCGCCGGTTCTGCTCCTGGGTGTAGTAAGCCATCAGGCACCGGCAGGGCTCGCCGCCGGGCAGATAGCCGCTGTCCCGGCACAGGGAGCACTCCGGCTCCCCGTCCAGACAGTCGTAGGGATAACCCGCCCCCACCAGCAGCTCCGCCCGCTCCCGCTGGAGCGCCAGATTGCCGGCGGCCAGATCCTCCAGAGCCTTGTCCGGGTCGCCGCCCTCCGAGAAGGCGGCCGCCACGATCCGGGCCGCCGTGGTGCTCAGCTCCCGGTCGATGCGCTCCACCGCCGGAACCCGGCGGTAAATTTCCGCCCTGCGCTGCTCCAGCTGGGCGCTCCGGCGCTCCTTGTCCGCCTGAAAGCGGCGCAGGGCCTCGGACATGATTTTTGCGTCTCGCGGCATTTATTCCGCCTCCTTTTCCCGGCGCAGCTGCTGCAAATATTTCTCCATCCGGGCCATGTCCTCCCGGGCGGACTGCCCCGCGTCCCGGCGGGGGGCCGGGGAACGTCCGGGACGGTCCCCGGCGTTGACCTCCTCCAGCGTGTGGAGCCCCTTCTCATGCCAGGAGCAGAGAATTTTGTTCATATAAGGCCACTTCAATTCCTTGCATTTGAGCATGGTCTTGTCGTAGGCCCGCTCGACGACCTCGTCGGCAAACCCCATACCCGCCCAGGCCAGCAGGTACTTCTCCTCGCTGGGCGCGGGAGGACGGTCCCCCAGGCGCAGCAGGCGCATCATCCGGGGCAGGGCCTCGCGGCTGTGCTGGTACTTGCGGATATAGGCGGCGGCGCTCTCCTGGGTCATGAGCCCCAGCCGGGCCCAGGTGTAGCCCTCCTTCTCGATCTGACGCATGGTGGGCTTGCGGCCCTCTCCATAGCGCTGAACGGTCCGCTCGGCGCAGAAGCCCACCAGCAGAAAGATCACGTCCGCCGGCAGGCCCAGCTGGTCATACAGCCCCAGCAGAATGGCGACGTCCGGGGTGGTGAGCTTCTTCCCCAGCTTCTCCTCCACCGCGCCGGTGAGCTGGGAAAATTCCCTGCCCTCCAGGGCCCGGGCCATATCCGCCCGCGTGTACTCCGGCCGCCGGTCGGCGGCCGGCGGTACGGGGGGAGGGGGGAGGGGATTGGGCTGGGCGGAGGACTGCCCGCCGGGCAGGGCCACCAGGCGCTGCTGAGCCAGGACGTTCAGGGCGCGGCGGAGCTTCTCCCGGTCCCAGCCAAGCTGGGCGCGGAGCTTGTCGTCGTCCGCGCCGCCCCGGTTTTTCAGAATGGCGATATAGAGAAGCGCGGCGTCGCCGTCGCCGCAGCGGATGAGCCGCAGGGCCGTGGGGCCGGAGAGGGTGACGCCCTCCTCCTCCGGCAGATGCAGAATATAGTCGCTGATGGCGCTCTCCCTCCTTTCCCGTGTGCGTTCCCGTTTATTCTACACGAAAAGATGGATTTCGTAAAGGGGGAGTTTTTCGCATTCTTTTCCAGAAGGGCGCTGCCGGCTGAAAACATCGGTACACTCAAACAGATAAAGAGCCTGGAGCAATTTACTGCGAATTGCTCCAGGCTCCTTTTTTGCCGCCGTTTTCTGCGGCGCTGTTTGTGGTTGGCGGACTTTGATTTTCGTCTATGGGCCGGTCATAGCCCCCCGGAGCTTTTCCAGCGCCCGCTTCTCCAGGCGGGAAATCTGCACCTGGCTGACACCGAGAATTTTCGCACACTGCTGCTGGGTCAGGCCCTTGTAGAACCGGAGGAGAATCGTCTCCTTTTCCCGCTCCGGCAGAGTGTCAATTGCCGAACGCAGGGCGATCTTTTCCAGCAGGTGCTCCTCCGTAACGGGAGAGGCCAGGGTGGACTCCAGGGTCAGACCGTCGGCGTTCTCCTGCTGGAGGCTGTCGGGAGGGGCGGAGGCCAGCTCCGCCATGGCAATCTCCTCCGGCGTGAGGCCCGTGGCCTCGCTGAGCTCCGACAGGACCGGTTCCCGGCCCAGCTGGGCCCGCAGCCGCTCCCGGGCGGTGTAGACGCTGATGCTCTGCTCCCGGAGGCTCCGCCCTACCTTGATGAGGCCGTTGTCCCGGAGATACCGCCGGATCTCCCCGGCGATCTTGGGCACGGCGTAGGTGGAAAACTGGGTGCCGTAGTCCGCGTCAAAGCCACGCACCGCCTTGATGAATCCCAGACAGCCCAATTGGTACAGGTCGTCCGGCTCCACGCCCTTGCCGAAGTACCGGCGGACCACCGCCCAGATGAGGCCGCTGTTCTCCTCCAGCACCTGGGCCGTGGCGGCCTCGTCTCCCTGCTTGGCCAGGGCCAGGAGATCCAGCGTTTCGGCGGTCATTGCACCGCGCGCCGGGGCTGGATGCGGCGGCGCATGGTGACCCGGGTGCCCTTCCCCTCCTGGGAGCGGACGGTGAGGCGGTCCATAAAGCTCTCCATGATGGTGAAGCCCATGCCGCTGCGCTCCTCGCCGCCGGTGGAGAAGAGAGGCTGCCGGGCCTTTTCCACGTCCGCGATGCCTCGGCCCCAGTCCCGCACCGACAGCTCCAGCACGTTCTCCTCCAGAATGCGGGCCTTGATGACGATCTTCCCCAGCCGGTCGGGGTAGGCGTGGACGATGGCGTTGGTCACCGCCTCGCTGACGGCGGTCTTGATGTCCCCCAGCTCCTCCAGCGTGGGGTCCAGCTGGGCGGCGAAGCAGGCTACCGCCCCCCGGGCGAAGCCCTCGTTGGCGCTGTGGCTGAGAAATTCCAGGGTTATGTAGTTGGTACACTTGGTTTTCATGATGTCCCTCCTTGGATGCCGCAGGGCGCGGGGCCGCTGCGGCATGTGATGTGACTCGTTTGTAAAAGCAGTCAGACTAAATCCACATACCGGCCCAGCCCCGCCGTCTCCAGGACCCGGGAAGCCTGCCGGGGAATGTTTACCACTACCAGCGTGCCCGAGAGGGCCTCCATGCGCCGCTTGGCCCGCAGGACCACGGCAATGCCCGAGCTGTCCATAAAGGTCAGCCCGCCCAGGTCCAGCAGGGTCTTGGTGGGCAGATTCTGCTCCATACAGCGGTCAATGGAATCCATCAGATCCTTGGCGGCGTGGTGGTCCAGCTCGCCGGTCAGGGTGATGGTCAGCTGCCGGTTCTCCGTTTTATATTTCATCTCCATGGCTTGTCCTCCTCCGCGCGTAAAAAATGACTGCAGGCGTTTTTTGCTTGCAGTCATTATAAGTTCTCAGACGGTATCCTTTTTGTCGAAAAAAGGGACCTTGGTAAATTTTACTTTTCCGCGGCGGCGCGCAGCGCCGCAGAACCTATTTCTGCTCGTTCAGATACAGGGCCACGCGGTTTTGGATGGCCCCGATGGTATCCTCTGCCGTCCGGTCTCCGGCAAAATACGCCCCGGCGCAGTCCCGGACGATAGTCCAGATATTCTCGTCGCGGCTCACCAGACCGTCCGCCGCCTCGTAGAGAGCCATGACCTGCTCGTAGTCAGCCTGACTGGCGGGCTTGAGCATCACCGCCTGACCGCTGACAAAGACGAAAGCAGTACCCTCCAGCATGGGCTCGCCGTCCGGGCCGGTGACCGTATTGCCGGTCTCATCCTTCATATAGCTGAACTCCATGCTCTTCGCGGCCTTCTGCTCAAATTCGGCCCGGTTGACGGGGAAGTCGAGGCCGGGCAGTTCCTCTCCGCTGGGCAGCAGCGCCTGACGCAGGAAACTCCAGGCACCCTCCTTGTCCGCGCAGGAGGCGGACATCGCCATGCCGCCGTCCACAGAGAAGCGAACGCCGCTGCCCCCTTCGCTGGGATACCCTGTGAAGGTCACCCCGCCGCCGAACAGGGCGCGGTAAAGCTGGACCGATTGAAAATCGTTGAGATACACCGGCAGAAGCAGCTGTTCGCCGCCGGCAACCCGGGCGTAGGCGTCCGTATCCTCGCCGGAGGTCTGGGCCTGGGCCGGGAAGGAGGCGCAGAATTCCAGGATCGCCCGGAAATCCGGGGAATCAAAGCCGGCCCTGCCCGTCTCCCAGTCCACGAATCGGTCCAGACTGTCCCCGAACATGGTTTCAAAAATGGAGTCTCTCGTCTCATCGGGACCCAGGACGCTGCACCCGTCGGGCCGCTTTGCCAGGGCGGTCTTCAGATCTTCCAAGCTCCACCCCATTTTATCCCCCACAGCGGCAGGCGCACCCGCAGCCGTCTCTATGGCGAACCGTGGAAACACCTGATAGAGCTTTCCTTCCAACTCCGCGGCCTCCAGGGGCCGCTCCATCACCTTCTCCCGCCCCAGCTCGGAATCAGATTCGACGTAAGGCCACAGATCCTCCAGAAGGTCCCGGGAGGCATACCGCCGCAGGGGAATTCCGGCGGACACGTCCAGCAGGTCCGGCATGTCTCCTGCCAGGATCTCGGTATTGAGCTTGCTGAGCCCCGCCGAGGCGTCGCCGGCGGTGTTGTATTCGGAGTAGTCCCGGACCTCGATGCGGCAGCGGCTGTTGGTGCGGTTGAATTCCAGGACCCGGGCTCTCGTCTCGCTGCTCAGGCCCATGGTGGCCAGGGTCAGGACCGTCCGCCCCGCCAGCTCGTCTTCCCCGGCAGGGGTCAGGCGGGCCAGGGTGTAGGATACCGGCCAGCCGCCGGAATCCCGCAGCGCAGCCGCCCCCTGGCCGTCCGGCAGAAGATACAGGGCTTCCACCTGGCTTTTATCCACGCCCGCGCCGCTCCAGCTCAGCAGCTTTTCCGGCGCGGCCTTTTCTTCGGACCAGCCGTAGAGGCTGTCGCCGCTGCTGTAGAAGAACTTGTACTTCTCATTCCCGTCATAGATCCGGTTCGCGCTGCCGGTCAGGGGATGGGCCGAGCCAAGGGCATGGCTCTCCGGGTCGATAGGGTAGACCGTGCGGCCGTTCTCGTCCCCGGTCACCGCGCCTACGCCGCCGGTCAGAGAGACCAGCCGCTCCACCGTATCCCGCCCCGTACAGGTAAAGAGGATGGACAGGCCGGTATCCAGCACGGTCACCGAGGAACCGGCGGCAGCATACAGCCGGTCCTCCCGGTCCATCCGGGTGTCGGCGACGGCGTCCACGCCCAGCTTTGCCGCCAGGTCCGTTATGTCCACCCGGTCCAGTTCCTGCCTGCCGGCGGCGTCCAGCTTCCGCCAGACCTGGCTTTTCCAGCCGCCGCCGCTCAGATCGAAGGCGAAGCTGCCCATATCCTCCAGTTCGTTGAGTTCCAGCCCGTCCATGCCGCCTGCGGTCCGCTCCAGCACCCAGAGGGAACCGTCTTCACAGGGAACAATGGCGGCTATGGCAGCTCCCTCTCCCGGCGTATAGCCCTCCAGCTTCACAGGCTCTCCGGCAGCCGTATCCATCCGGTACAGCGCGGCCTTGCCGGCGCCGGTGGAGAAGGTAAAGCTGCCGTCGTCCGCAACGGAGGAGGAGAAGGAGAAGCTGCCGGATGACGATACTTCGTCCTCCCCCTCCTCCGGTGCTTCCTCCTCCATGCCCGCCAGGTACAGATTCCCGCCGTCTGCGGCGGAGGCGGTGAGCTCCGTCAAGGGCAGGTCCAATGGAATGAGCTCCGAGGCGTATGCCGCCGCCACGGGAGCTCCGCCGGGAACGGCGTCCTGCTTTTTCCCGCAGGCGGCCAGCAGCAGGCACAGGGCCAGCAGGGTGGCTGCGATGTGTTGTGTGTGTTTCAACATAAAAATATCCTCCTTGCCGCCGGCTTCCGCCGGCTGGGTATGGCAAGGAGGATAGCAGATAAATCTTACATTGCAAGGGAGGAAGTTCTTACAAATTCTTACGATTTCAATTTTCCATCACCAACTGGAGGTTCCCGTTACCGTCCGGAACAAGGGATAGTATCCCCCTTTCAGGAGCCTCCTCCTTTTCGTGTATGATGCCCGGGTTCTGGGACTTTACTACTTGCAAGACGTTGTTTTTTCCAATCAGCACATAGTCATGGAACCCTCTGTCCTCCAGGATGTAAGATGCCTCGGAGGCATAATCATACACAACGATGTGGTCGTCCACAATCCCGGAACCAAAGCTGACAGTGGCGCAGAACTCCGGTTTCCCATCTCCGGTCAGGTCGCACAGATACACATTGCAGACAGGCATCCCCTGGAACAGGATAGTTGTATCATCTCCGCTGACAGCGGTCACCTCTTCGGAGGTCCAGGTGAAGGTGACGCCGGGAAACTCCGGTAGGGTCAGCGTTTTGCTCTCCTCCCACAACAGCATATCGTCCGTATCATAGTAGTCCACCCAGACCTCCGCCTGGATGCTCTTTTCGCCGCACCCGGCGCACAGGAGCAGAAAAGCCATTGCTAAAATGAGCAGATTCCGTTTTTTCATGATGTTCCCATCCTTTACTCTCCGCCGCTCCGATATTTTCGGAAGGTCAGCGTGCTTCGGTAGATTTCTCCCTCCAGCCCCGCCTCCAGTGTCCCGCCGGACCGCTCCAGCAGCTCCCGCATGGTGGGTACGCCCAGACCGTGGCTGTCCCCCCGGTCCGGCGCGGGACGGGCGCGGTTCCGGAGGTGCAGCATCACGCGCTCGGCTGCGTCCTCCCACCAGATCTCCACGGGAGAGCCGGGGTCGGCGTACTTCCGCAGATTGGAGAACAGGTTGTCGAATATCCGCACCGCGTCCTCCGTCCGGAGGTACAGCGTAAACGCCCGGTCGAACACCGGCGGCTGGATATCGAAACCCTCCCGGCGGAGGTCGCCGCACTGCTCCATGAGGAGCTGCCCCAGCAGGGCCCCGCCGTCCACCTCCTCCGGGGACTGTTCCAGGCCGGAGGCGGGGGCGTCCACCTGGGCGCTGGCGAAGAGCTGATCGGTGAGGGCCTTGAGCTGGGAGGCCTTCTCGGAGGCCAGGCGGAGAAATTCGTCGTGCTCCGCCTGGTTCTGGTACTTTTTATAGGTCAGGATGTCCAGATAGCCCGTCAGCTTGGTCAGGGGCGTCCGGATGTCGTGGGACAGGGAGGTGATGAGGCGGCTGTTGGCCCCCACGGCCTCCCGCTCGCCCTCCAGCCGGGCCAGAACGGAGCGGCGCAGCCGCTCGATGTCCTCCCCCAGGCCGCTGAGCTCGTCCCGGCCTTCCAGGTGGACAACGTGGTCCAGGTCCCCCGCCATCAGGACCCCCGTCTCCCGGGACAGCGCGCCGATGCGGCGCACCAGCCGGATGATGCTGGGGACCGTCACGGCGCAAAAAGTCAGCAGGGCCAGCAGCAGCCCCGCAATGCGGCACAGGCCGCTGTACTGCAGGGCGGCGGGAGCCGTGGTCAGATACAATATGCCGTCGGCGCATTGTATCTGATGCACCTCCGTTACAAAGGTAAGGTCCAGATGGGAGGATTGCCCGCCGCAGTCTGCCCAGGTGAAGCTGTAGCCCACCTCCTCGTCTACTGACGCGGAGGAAAGCGGAGAGAAGTCAACGGTGCCTACTACGAACGTATAAAAATCAGCGGTAAGATCCGCCATGCTTTCCGCCCGACTGTCCATGGCCTGCCGGATCGTCAGGCCGTTCTCCGTCACATAGTCCTGATAGGCCTGTACGGCGGCCTTGTTCCGGCTCTGCCAGAAGGAAGCGAACCGCTCGCTGTAAAAGAGCCACGGCGCCGCCACGGAATCCACCAGGTAGAAGATCACAAAGGCCAGGGCCAGTCCCAGCACCGACACGCCCACCAGCTTGCCGCCCAGACGGGAAAGCCTGCGCTTCTTATCCAACGCGATACCCCTTTCCCCATACGGTCTTGATGTACTCCGGGTGGCGAGGGTCGGTCTCCACCTTCTCCCGCAGGCGGCGGATATGGACCATGACGGTGTTGGCGGAGGAGGGGAAGTAGGCCTCCTTCCACACGCTCTCGTAGAGATTTTCCATAGAGAAGATCTTTCCCCGGTTCTGCACCAGCAGCCGCAGAATGCGCCACTCGGTGTCCGTCAGGTCGATCTCCCGGTCGTTCCGCCAGACCATGTTGCCGGTGAGGCTGACCCGCAGGCCGCACCACTCCACCTCCTCCTGCACGGACTCCGGCTTGCCCCGGTAGACCTGATACCGCCGCAGCAGCCCCTTTACCCGGGCCATCAGCTCCGGGTAGGAGAAGGGTTTCACCAGATAGTCGTCCCCGCCGCTGGAGTAGCCCATGGTCAGGTCCGATTCCTGGCTCTTGGCGGTGAGGAACAGCACCGGCACATTCCACTTCTCCCGCAGCTGGAGGCACACGTGATAGCCGGAGATGCCCTCCATCATCACGTCCAGGATTACCAGGTCTACCCCGCCGGGGTGCTCGTCCAGATAGCGCAGGGCCTCCTCGCCGCTGGAGGCCTCCGCCACCTCGAAGTGCTCCCCCTCCAGAAGGATGCTCAGCACGTCCCGAATTTCCTGGTCGTCGTCTACAATCAATATTTTATCGCTCATATTCGTTCCCCCGCGTTTTCTCTGCTTTGACAAGAACCCCGCCCGCTGCACATAAAGACGCAAAAGAAGCGGGCGGGGTTCCTTTATTTTCACGGGAAAGTGTATCGGTTTTGCATCAAATCCACATCTGTCCTGTTATTTTTCCGGGAGGAACGGCGCCGCTTTTACAGGAACAGCCCCATAATGACCGGCGTCACATAGCACTCCACGAACGCCGCCGCCACGGTCAGCGGCGCAACCACCATCACCAGCACCCGCAGCAGATCCTCCAGCACCGCCGGCAGGGGCGTGCGGTCAGGGCGGCTGGTCACCAGCCAGCACATATTCCGGCACAGGTGTATGCCGCAGGCGATGGAGAACACCAGGGCGGGAATTTCAAAAATGCCATGGGGCAGAATGCCCGCCAGAAAGGCCAGCAGGGACGCACCCTGGGAGACGAACAGCGCCGCCAGCATCCCCAGCAGGACGCCGTTGGACACAAGGCTGACCACCGGCAGGAAGAGGAAGGGGATGAACCCGTAGGCGGCGGAAATCAGCATGGCCCGCCAGTTGTTCATCAGCAGGGCGAAAACAGACATCTCTCCCTCGCTGGTGACTACGCCGGACTGCTCGATCTGCTCCATGAAGCTGCTCATGGTCTGCGCCGCCTGCTCCGGAGCCAGCAGGCCGACGCCTACTCCCAGCAGCACCGTCAGAAGCATCCCCAGGGCGCAGAGCCCCAGGGTCCTGCGCAGCCGCCCGGTGAGAAATTCCCTCAGCAGAGCGCCTTGTTCGTTCAGCCACTTCATCAGCTCAGCATCTCCAGTCCGATATGCAGCCGCCGCAGGCACTCGTCACGGCCAAGAATCTGGCAGATCTCCACCGCGCCGCCGGGGGTCACCGCCTGACCCGCCGCCGCAATGCGCACCGGCCACATGAGGGTGGCGTTCTTGACCTCCAGCCTGGCGGCAAGGTCCATGAGGCAGTCGTGGATGGCTTCCTGGCTCCAGTCCGGCACTTCCTCCAGGGCTGGAATGACGGACTCCAGCATTCTCCGGGAAACTTCCTCGTTGGTCTTGGACTTCTTGTTGGTGAACAGGTCCTTCTCATAGGGGGGCAGAGCTTCGAAGAAGCCCACCTTCTCCGGAATGTCCGTCAGGCGCTCGCACCGGGCCTGGAGCAGGGCGGCGATGGCGCGGGTGTCCAGGGCGGGATTTTTTACCGCCTGCCGGATATAGGGCTCCGCCGCGGCGTGGAACGCCTCCGGCGTCATGGCCCGGAGATACAGAGCGTTGAAGTGGGTCAGCTTTTCGATGTCGAAGATCGCCGGGGACTTCGATATTCCCGCAATGTCGAACACCTCCGCCAGCTCGCTGAGGGAGAAAATTTCCCGCTCCGCCTGCTCTCCACGGGGGCTCCAGCCAAGGAGGGCTACATAGTTCAGGATGGCCTCGGTGAGGTAGCCCTGGGCCTTCAGGTCCTCGTAGGAGGGGTCGCCGTGGCGCTTGCTCATCTTGTTGTGCTGGTCCCGCATGACCGGGGAGCAGTGGACGTAGGTGGGCACCTCCCAGCCGAAGGATTGGTAGAGCAGGTCGTACTTGGGGGCGGAGCTGAGATACTCGCTGCCCCGGACTACGTGGGTGATGCCCATGAGGTGGTCGTCGATGACATTGGCGAAGTTGTAGGTGGGCAGACCGTCCCGCTTGAGAAGGATCTGGTCGTCCAGGGTGGAGTTCTCTACGGTGATGTCGCCGAAGATGGCGTCGTGGAAGGTGGTGGTCCCGGTTTCAGGGATCTTCTGCCGGATGACGTAGGGCTCCCCGGCGTCCACACGGGCCTGGGCCTCACGGGGGTCCAGGGAGCGGCAGGGGTCCGCCGCCCGGTTGAAGTTCCCGGAATCCTCCTCGCTCTCGGTCTTCTCGCAGAAGCAGTAGTAGGCGAAGCCCTTCTCTACCAGCAGGCGGGCATATTTCCCGTAGGTGTCCCGGCGCTCCGACTGGATATAGGGTGCCACGGGGCCGCCTACGTCGGGGCCCTCGTCGTGGTTCAGACCGCACTCGGCCATGGTGCGGTAGATCACGTCCGTAGCACCCTCCACCAGACGGCCCTGGTCCGTGTCCTCAATGCGCAGGATAAACGTGCCGCCGCCGCTGCGGGCGATAAGCCACGTATACAGGGCGGTGCGCAGGTTGCCCACGTGCATGTAGCCCGTGGGGGAGGGGGCGAAGCGGGTGCGGATCTTGCCATGGGGGATCTTGGCCTCCATGGCGTCAAAGTAAGTCATGTCCATTGCCATGATGGGTTCTCCTTTATTGATACAATGTAGTATTGGCTTCAAATGACGCGCAGATAGTACCCGGACTCCACCCCGTCCTCCGTGAAGGACTCCGCCAGGCGGAACCCGTTTTTCTCCAGGACCCGGATGGAACCGGTATTTTCCATAAATGTGAACGCGCCGGCGCGCTCCAGCCCGAACCGCTCCCGGATCTCCTCCAGGAACAGCCGCAGCGCCTCCGTAGCGATCCCCCGGCCCCACAGCGCCTGGTCGAAGACGCAGTAGCTCACCATGGCCTGGGGGTCGCCCGCCGGGTCCATACAATAGCACCACACGTCCCCCACGTACTGCCCGTCGGCCCGGATAGTCCGTCCGAAGCTGTCCGCGCCGGGTTCCCGGGTCTTCCGGAAGTCCGCCAGAAATTCCTCCAGCGTCTGCGCCCTCTGGGGCAGGACGCGCTGAATGGCGGGAACGCGGGTCCGCGCAAAATAGACGGCGGCGGTCTCCGCCGTGCGCTCTCCCAGCAGGATGTTCATCCGGCCCAGCCCCGCTTAACGGAGAAGACCAGGTGGGGCATCGCCATATGCCGGTAGTATTTCATGAACGACCCCCGCACCGCCATGCCGTTGCGCAGCGCCACATGCTGGGAGGGAATGTTGTTGTCCCGGATGATGGAAAAAAGCTCCGGAAAATTCAGCGTATGGAACCCGTACTCCCGGCAGGCGGCTGCAGCTTCAATGGCGAAGCCCTGATGCCATTTGTCCCGGCGGAGGTGATAGCCGATCTCCGGCACCTCCCTGCCGTTCCAGTCCTGCATGGTGATGCCGCAGTCCCCGATCAGTTCGCCGGACGTCTTTTCCATCACCGCCCACAGACCAAAGCCGTATTTTGCGTAGCGCTCCCGCTGGCGGTCGATCCATTGATGGACCTCGTCCTCGGAAAATCCGTGCTCATAGGCGTACATGACCTGCGGGTCCCGCAGGACCGCCGACCAGGCGTCAAAATCCGTTTCCTCCAGCCGCCGCAGGGCCAGCCGGTTTGTTTCCAGAATCATATCAACCCTCCCGTGTTTATATTTGGTTTATTATACTATATATCCCGCCTGACCGCAAGCCGGAAAATTGCATGGGCAGGGAAATGTACCTGGCCCGCTCTGACGCATTGACAGCGGAATGAATGGCGTCCCTGCGCTCCCGGTTGACGCGGCATAGACTGGACAGGGTTATAGCCCCATCTTCCGGGAGGCTAAGTATCTGCGGCGCAGACCTTTGGCTTTCAGGGACGGGGACTTGTAATGCAGATGGCGGCTGGACATGAAAAAAACGCCGCAGACTTTTTTCAAAATCTGCAGCGTTCGCCGGGACGCAGAAAACGGGCGGTGTCCTGTCGCCACCGCCCGTTTTCTGCTTTACGGTTCTGCCAATGCAACTACCACGTCAACATCTGTTTGATAGGAACCCAGCGCGTCGATACCGGCCTGATCCATCCGGGCGATGACCTCCATCCCGGCGGAAATGGTGCGGCCATCGTGGTCATAATACATAGCGTAGGTGGGGCCGGGAGGGTAATAGATAATGTCCCCGATTTCGTAGTCCACGGTGATGTTCTCCAGCAGGGATTCATCAATGGAGAAATCCATGTGGGCGTGCTTTTCCCGGTTGGCGTAGTCCGTCATGTGGAAGGACAGCGGCAGATGGGAGGTAAATTCCGCAGCGGCGGTGATCTCCTGGGTCCCCTCATCCCCTTCCAGGGTCAGTTTGATGGTCTGGCTGCCGGCGGCAGCAGTTGTGTCAGTCTGTGCGGGGGCTGCATCCGGTGCTGTGACAGGGGCCGGGGAACTGCCGGCATTGTCGTCCGCCCCGCTGTCAGCCGGATTTGCGGCGCTTGTCCCGCAGGCGGCCAGGGACAGCATCATCGCTCCTGCCAGGAGCAGCGCATAAAGTTTAGGAACCTCTGATTTAATCGGCCCTCCCCCCTACCCTCCAAGGAAGAAATATGGTAAAATAGAAGCAACAAAGAGATAGGGAGGCGCCCCGGAAATGAAACAGGAAACATTTACGG
>JAETNP010000089.1 GCA_021768185.1 Oscillospiraceae bacterium | reverse complement strand
ATTTCCTGGCTTGCTTCAATAGCGGCAATGCTGTTTTGGATATTGTATATTTGGTTGTACAGCATGACTTTTTGTGCGGATAACAATTCATCGGCATTTTTATCTGTTTTAGGTTCAACAAGTATTCTTTTAATTTGATTCAGTGAGAAGCCCAAACCACGATAAAAAATTATATGTTCTAACTTAATCATATCACTTTCTGTGTAAAAACGCCGTCCCCCCTCTGTGCGTCCTGATGCCGGAAGAACTCCAATATTATCATAATGCTGTAAAGTCCGTATCGTAAGCCCGGAAATCTTTGCTACTTCACCTGTACTGATTTGCTTTTCGCCCATGATTTTCACCTCCGACTTTATCATACCATATTACATAACGTAATGTACAGTAAATTTCTCAAAAAAGAATGGGAAGGATTCCGTAGTAGTCGGCATTGTGGGAATGTGTATAATCGTCTGCGGCGCGGGCCTACAGTTCGATATCTACATAAAGGGTAAGAAATACCGCCACGGCATGGAATACGGCAACACACGCTGAGACGCATTTCTTCAAATTCCTTGTTCTGGGCGCGGCCCTGTGGTACAATGGACGTACCAGCCATAAGGGGGACGTAAAATGAGCATCCGCACTTTGGCCAGCGGCGCGTCCGCATGGCGGGGCTATGAATACTACACAGAGAAAAAGGTGCTTTCCCTGTCCAAAACAGGTGAGGACGAGTACACGGGGCAGGTGGCCGGGAACGGCCCTGTCCCCTATCAGGTGAAAATCAATACCGCCCATCCCCGGCAGTCCAAATGTAACTGCCCCCACGCGGACGGGCGGCGGGTGATCTGCAAACACATGGTTGCCCTGTTCTTCTCCGTGTTCCCGGAGGAGGCGGAGGACTACATAGAGGAAGTGGAGGAATATGAACGGGAGGAGGAGCAGCGCATGGAGGATCACTATGAGGCGCTGCGCTCCTATGTGAAAAGCCTGTCCAAAAAGGAATTGCAGGATCAACTCTTTGAGGCCCTGGCCGAGTTGGATGAACGGGGCCGCAGGTATTACCGTTAGCCATTCAGCAGAAAAATACGTCTCACGGTGAGACGCATTTCCCGACAGGAAACGCGCCGCGCCGTGAGACGTTTGTTTAGTCACCCATAAAGGCCAGCCGCCCTATAACGGTAAAGCCGGAGGCGGCAAATTCGGTGATGACAACATTATTCTGTCCGCTGGAACAATGGCACACCAGCAGCTTTCCCGCCTCGTTCCGGCCCACCACCATGCCGACGTGGGAGGCGTCCGGGTACAGCGCGAGGTCGCCGGGGAGGGCGTCCGCTTGTGATACCGCCGTCAAATTGCGGTTGATGTACCAATGGCCGTCGCTGGGCAGTCCCGCATTTCTCAGCGCCCAATCTACAAAGCCGGAACAGTCCAGCCCGAACGGGCGGTAGGTGCCTGTGGTGGAATTGCCGGGGGAGAAAACCTTTTGAATGGTTCCCCAGCGGAAGTCCCAGCCGATGACATAGCTTTTCCCGCCCCAAAAATAATTTACTTTTCCCACAAGCTGACACGCCTTTTCCACGGCGGCGCGGCGCTCCGGGGCGAGGTCGGCGGGGAGGTTCCGCAGCACGTTCCGGGCCTGCTCCTGGGATGCGGACAGGTCGGTGAGCAGCAGCTCCATTGTGGAAAGCTCGGCCAGCAGCTCGGTCAATGCGCTGTTTTGTGCTTCGGTAAAGGCATACTGCGTCCGCATATCCTCGGCGGTTTTGCTGGTGATGGTGATGTGCAAAACCGTTTCCGTCCATGCCGCTGTACTTCCCACAGCCGGATGATCTATGGTTTCCACCTCCGAGGTGATGGCGCACATATCCCAAAAGACGGCCTTTAGCCGATCCACCCGGTCAGGAGTCAGGGCGGCAACGTCTGTGCCGTCGTCGGCCCCCGCCGTCCTCGCGGCGAACACGGCAATCACCTCCCGCCAGTCCGGGCCTTGGCCCTGGATGTCGATGCTGTCATAGTCGCCGGTCTGCATCGTCTCCAGCGTATTGGCCAGCTCCATGTTGAGCTGCCCCACGGCTACATTGAGGGGCATCGCTCCAGGTGTCGGTTCATTGGCAAAAAGGATACCGAACGGCGAGGCAACAATCGCCGCAACTAAAACAATCAGGCAGATAATCGGGATCAGGAACGCGCCGCCCAAAAGTCCGATGATGGCGCTGATCAGAGAGGATACGGCCTTGGCCGTCACAACAGCGGCTTTCCGGGACAGATCCAACGCGGTCTTTGCCTTGGCCATGGACTGCCGGAGTAGCTTACGCTGGGCGTTGCGCTGGACACGCCGCTTTGCCAACTCTAAAGGCCGCGCCGCCGTTTTCTTCTTCGCCGCCGTGGATGCCGCCTTTGCGGTGGATTTGGACGCCGCTGCGCCGCTCTGCCGGGTCTTGGGAATAAAAGAGCCGCCAGCGGGCTTCTCTTTCGGGGCAAAGGAGCGCCGGGGGCGCTCCTTGATGGGATTGATAGATTGATTGCCGGGAGAGACAGGGGTACTCCCCGCGATCTGCCTGGGGGCTGGCTGGCGTTCCAGGCGGGGCGGGGGAGAAACGCGCCCTGCCTTTGCCCGCCGGGTCTGTGCCTCTGCCTTGGCCTTTTGCCTCATGCGCTCCGGTTCCGCTTCTCCTTGATGGCGGTCTGCCGCATCCGCTCTTTGGGGGACGGCCCCGATGGGGCGCGATCCGGGCCGGGGCGGGAGGCCGCTGGCCGCTCACGGACGGTATCAGGTCGGCGCTCCCGCATGGCGGCGGGGCGGCGGCTGTCCTCCGGGGGGCGCATCCGTATCTCGTCGGGCCTCTCCCTCAGATGCTCCTGGGCCGACGGCGGGGCCTCCGTATCTGCTGGGGGTGCTTCGCCGGGGGGCTGCTCCCTGCGGCCCTTTTTCTTCTGCTGTTTCCGCTTATGGCGGGAGATGGATTTTGAAACGGCGTCGGCGGTATGCTCCCGGAGGCTGTCGGCGGTGGTATAGATTTTTTCCTCCACCTGCTCCGCCGCCCCCTTGATTTTATCGCTGTTTTTTCGCTCCCGTACTTCGGGCAAACTGTTCGCCTCCTGTCAAAATGAAATGGGGATGATGCCGGATAAGCCGGGAAATACGTCTCACGGTGAGACGCATTTCCCGGCAGTCGGTCAGCTTTCGCCCGGCGTGGTGGACATAAGCCGGTAGAGGCCGGAGTCCCTGGGTATGGTGTTGGCAAAGGGCACCAGTGCCCCGCCAAACCGTAACAGGCCGTGGCCGGGGTCAGCGTTGGTGATGTAGCCCATCTGCGTGTCGGAAATGTGCAGGAGTTTGGACAGCTCCGCCCGGTCTGTCGCGGACTGGTTGAACAGCAGCAGAAATTCGCTGTTGGCCAGCATGAGCCGCGCCGTCTCGGACTTCAGACATTCCTCCACATTCTGCGTCGCCGCCGTCATGATCCCGGCGTACTTCCGAAAGCGTTTCCACGCCCGGTAAAGAAATTCGCCGGAATAGTGGTACTTAAAGTACAGGTAGCACTCATCAATGAATACCCATGTAAACTTGCCCCGCTTGCGGTTCTCCATGACGCGGTTCTGGATGGCCTCCAGCGTCACCACCAGGGCCGTGGGCCGGAGCTGCTCCCCCATCTCGTAGAGATCGAGGACAACCAGCCGGTTGTCCATGTTGACGTTGGTGGGGTGGGC
>JAETNP010000034.1 GCA_021768185.1 Oscillospiraceae bacterium | reverse complement strand
TGCGCACAATATTTACTTTTTCTTCAGGTCCTAATCTCTTGTTCCTCGACATAACGATGCTCCCTCCATGAGGACAGTTTTATTTTTCACTGTCTCTCATAGAGGGAGCATATCAGATGCCCTCTGTACCGCTTTTCAACTATGGTGAGTATACTCGTTGTTGTACCGGGGCAGGAACAGGGCGGCAACCACCATGTTCAGCACCATCATGGTCGCCATGGTCCAGATATTCTGCCAGCGGGCCAGCAGGGGGCGCTGCTTGGGGTCGTTGGTGATGACGGGGGTGGCGATGTTGCTGGCTACGCTGGTGATGGTGTAGCCCACGATGTACAGGCAGTAGACCACGATGAAGTAGACAATGCCCCCGCCGATGCCGCCGATGAACATCAGCCAGCAGGACAGCGCCATAACGGCCCAGCCGATGGCCAGCAGGATCCGGATCTTGCCGTGCTTGGTGCTGATGCGGTCGCTGATGAACGCGCAGAGGGGATCAGTGATGCCGTCAAAAATGCGGGTAGCGGTCATGATAATGCCCGATACCGCCACCGCGATGCCGTAGCCCTCGTTGGCGATGTAGCTGACGTACATCATCAGCAGATAGAAGCAATTCCCGATGCCGCCGGGAGCCAGGGTGTACAGCCGGATCTGCCATGGTTTCGCGCTGCGATAGATGCTCTTTTCTTCCATTTGGATTTACCCTCCTCATTTTGTTTGCATCCGAAACGGTGCTCGTGTCTTCGCTTTGAATCACATGAGAGCATTATAAGAGGGAGTAATGGAAAACGTATATCTGTAAAATGGCCTTTTTGTCTGTTTTTTCGTTCGGTTTGCAAAAAAGCACAAAATAACAGACATCTGCACTAATTTCTGATTATTCCACGTGTTGGGGGACCTTTCATTGGGCGTCCTCCATTTTGAACACATCCCCCTCTGTGATACCGTTCTCATTGAAGCTGTCCACCCGGATGTAGTAAGCCGTCCCCTTCATCAGAGTACACAGCTTTACCTCATCCGCGCCGTAGACCAGCCAGCTCTGATAAAGTTTATCCGGCGCGATGCCATAGCGCACATTGCAGCCCTGGGCGGTTTCCAGATGCTTCCACCGCACCATGCCGTCCAGATTGCCGATCCGCTGGGCAGACGCCTCCGCCTTGGGCGGCTTTTTTCCCCCTCCGTTGCCGAATACCCGCAGGCCGCTGACCCGCAGAGTCTGTCCGTAGGGCAGCGCTCCGCCGGTCAGCCGGATGTACCGGGCCTGAACGCCATCCGGATACTCATAGTAGCCGTTGGAGCACTCCCGGGATACGTCCTCCAGCAGCGTCCAGTTCCCGCCGTCCGTGCTGGCCTCAATGGTATAATGGGAAATCTGCGGCTTCAGTTCGATAGACCGGGTATGGCGGTCGTCGCCGTAGCTCTCCTCCGGCAGGTCCACCGCCAGGGCCTCGTCTGCCAGATTCACCTGGACGGCCCGCACGTCGCAGACCCTTTCCAGATCGACCGTCAGCCATTCGCCTGTTTTGTCCGTTCCCGCGCTCCACCAGTTCCGGATGTCCTCGTTGACTGCCAGGGCGGGGCTGCTTCCTTCGGCGGTGGAGGAGGCCGAAACCGGCTTGCGGTAGCTGAGCAGCATCCATTCCGGCTCCAGCGCGGCAGCGTCAAATCTGCCCTGCGGGACCTTGAAGGGGTAATCGGCAAAATTCTGGTTGCAGAACAGTACGCCGTCCTTGTCAAACCCCGCCGGGAACAATCCCACCCGGCGCTCCATGGCGTGGCTGACGCTGATGCGCATGGTGGAGGCGTGCCAGTAATTGCCGTACTCGTCTTCAATGGTACTGCCGTGTCCGGCTCCGGTGATGAAGCCGCCGGGCTTGGAGGAGAAGGGGTTGCTCTCCTGCAAAACGAAGGGTCCCAGAGGCTTGTCGGATACATACACGCCGTCGGAATAGATGTTGTACTCGGTAGCGGGACAGGCGTATTGGAGATAGTATTTTCCGTTGTGCTTGGTCATGTACGCACCCTCAATGTAGGGCTTTCCAATGGAATAAAACATTTTGGTGAGCTTTTCTTTATTGAACCCACCCATTTCAAGCCCCTCGGGAACGTGCAGCTCCCCGGTCACAGGGTCCACCAGAGGCTTGAGATTCTGATAGATCATGCTGGACTCCCTGTCCGCCACCTCGCCGTTCTCGCCGGGACGCTCGAAGCCCAGTTCCGTTTCTCTTGGAAAAATCAGCTCCTGCCTCTCGCCGACAGGCAGCATGGTTACGGGGTCCATCTCTATGCCGTAGATGGGGTCCGTGTTGCCGCAGCCCCAGTAGAGGTACACCCGCCCGTCGTCGTCCTGGAACAGGTCCGGGTCCCAGAAGTCGAAGGGGGCGGACACCTCGGTAAACTCGTCCGCCAACGGGTCGGCTGTGCGCAGGATGGGGCAGTTCACCCCCCGCCGGGAGGCGCAGAAGTACAGATATTCCCCGATCTGCCGCACATCCGGCGCATAGTCGTAGATCAGGAGGTCCGGGTTGGCATGAAATTCCCAGTTGATGAGGTCCGGGCTGTGCCAGAAACCCGCCGACATGGAGACAAAGATGTAGTAATGCCCCTTGAAGCGGATCAGGGTGGGGTCCGCGCCCTCGCGGTCGGCGCAGCGCTGGCCGTTTTCTTTGAAATGCTGGTAGCGGTAGCTCAGATCCAATGGGTTGCAGTAAGTGGTTTTCATGCCGGTGCTCCTCCTATTCTTCCTCAAAAAATATGGTCGCTTGGCCGGTGATCCCGCTGCCGCAGGACGGCGCGGCCAGTCCCCGCATTTTCATGCGGGGGTCGTCTCGGGTCAGGTCGTAGCAATGGCGTTCCAGAGTAGTCGCCACCTCGATGGTGAGCGTATTTCTTCCCGGTTTTGCAAGCGCCGTCAGGTCATAACGGAAAGGCGGCACAATCTGGATCCCGGCGGACTGTCCGTTCACGAACACTTCTACACCTTCATAAGCATCGGTGATTTCCAGCGCAACTTTTCCCTTGCCTGGCAGTTTAAAGGCGCTCTCATACCGCACAAAGCCGGAAAATGCCGGCTGCTCCTCCGCCAGATGGTCGGGCAGGGAAACGGGTTCCTCGTTCTCAAAACGGGGATAGTCGATTCCCGCGCAGACGCTCCGCCGCCAGCCCTCCAGCGGGAGTGTCCGGCCCGTACACTGTACCGGCCCCGTCAAAAGGGAAGCGTCCGGCTCATCCAGCAGCAGGATCAGGCTGTGGCTGGGTTCCAGTGAGATTTTCAGTCGGAGGTCGTTTCCGCAGGCCGTCCCTTGGACGGGATAGACGGCGTTGCGCCAGGGGTCGTACCAGCAGCAAGGGCCGTTGTAAGGAATGGTCACCGTCCCGCGGTAGCCTTCCGCCGCCTCATTGACGAAGAAGAACAGTTCACATTCCCCACGATAGTGCATGGCCCGCAGATAGGTGCTTGCGGGAGAAAACGCCGCCTCCGGCAGCGCCAGCTTCTTCATCTCCGGGACCAATTCCTCCAAGCCCAGCACCCGGCAATCTGCCAGCGGTTCCAGGAGCGAATCGTCCCCATCGCATACCCCTGCCGGCAGGCCGTCCACAAACAGCACCGGAAGGCCCATACGGTGAAGTTCCGCCGCCGCTTTCGCGAAATCTGCCGTGATAAACTGTGCATAGGGAACCACCAGCGCCCGGTAGTTCTGGGTATTGACCCGCAGGGGATTGCCAAGGACGGTTTTGTAGTGATCCCGTTCTGCGAACACATCGCAGGGGATGCAGTCGTACTCGATCTGCGCCTCGGCCAGAGCGCGGGCGGGCTTCTGGGACAGCATGGCCTTCCCGGCCCACTCCGCCTCGCCGTGGTACAGGACAGCCACAGGGGCTATCCGCACACCACCGCTGGTCAGGGTGGTCACCCGGTTCATATAGCGCATCAGTTCGCCAAAATGCCGGTACTGGGGATTGTGGCCGTGAGCATAGAAATGGGGCGGGCAGTCCGGATCCGGGAAGGGCTTGGGGCTGAAGGCATGGGGGACGAAGTTGTTGACGCCCCGCACCATAAAGTGGTCCGCCAGATATTTTTCCAGCCGCACACCCTCCGCCCAGCCGTAGTTGCCGAAGATTTCACACATAGTCCGGCCCTGCTTGCCCGGCTCAATGGCAGCTGCGGAGGCCGCCAGATTGCCCAGCATGTAATGATAGAACTCCCCATCACGGGCCTTGCCCATGGTTCCGGTGACCAGCACGTCCTCCCCCTGGGGCAGCACCTGGCCGCCGATGTCGTCGATGCCGGACATATCCTGGCCGTCCAGGCCCCGGAAGTAGTGTCCCAGACTGGTGGCCGTGCGGGCGTGGGCGTTGTTGTCCTCAATGACATGGCCGATGTACTGCACCCCGTGGGCACGGCACCAATCTCCGATCTGCCGGGAGAAGCTCTGCCGCACCAGCCAGGTTACGGCATCCATGTAAACATAGCGTACTCGTGCGGTTTCGGCGGGTTCCCCGTCGTTGGCCCAGAGGAGTAGAGTTGGCCAGCCCAATCCTCGCCCAGACTCTCCCGCAGAAGCGGCGGCAGCGTGGCGGCAAAAGGCAGGTCCTGATCGGTTCCCAGTTGGTTCTCGTCGGTGAAGATATGCCCGTTGCCCAGTTCCGGCTCGTCGGAGAAAAATCCGGCAATCGTTCTGCCAAAATCCGCCTGATAGTGCTGCCAGTGGGGCTCGTAGACCGCATCCAGAAGCAGCTTGCAGCTGGCGGGGTCCAGCATGATCTCCGCAGCAGGACCGCCATAGACCGCATGGTTGGCGCAGACGCTCTGACGGTGCAGCTCCGGAGGCGCTGTTTTCACCGCGCCGTTGGCAAAGCCCGTGGGAAAATGGCTGTCGTCCAAGATCCAGACCCTCATCCCCCGGCGGCGGGCCTCGTCCAGGATCACATCCATGTCCGCCCACCACCTGGGGCCGCAGAAATCCGGGTGGGGACGGCTCTCCACACACACCGCCCGGCAGCCGCCGGACTCGATCACACCCATATATTCCCGCAGTGTGGCCTCGTCCTCGCCGTGCTGCCAGAAAAAGGGCATCAGGTGGTTTTCGCACTCGCCCCGCAAAAGGGCGTGGATTTTCTCAATCATCTTCCATCCTCCCAACTTGGATGACTTTATCATATACCCATCTGCCGCGGTTGGTATAGCCGGATTTTTGTGTTATTGTCCGCTTTTTAGCTGACTCTCCCGCAGCTTTCCATAGCACCGCCATGCCATTGCCGCCGTGATGACAACCGCCGCGCCGTCGGCCATCACATGGGCCAGGGCCAGCCCCTCCAGATGCAGCAGGGCGTTCATCAGATACAGCAGCGGGATCAGCAGCAATCCCTGCCGCAGGGCCGAAGCCACGGAGGCCCCGCCCGCATTGCCGCCGGCCTGCAAGAAATTGGTGGAGAAGTAGTAAATCCCGATCAGCGGCCCCATCAGAAGCATATAGGAGGCCAGATGCTCCCCCAGCGCCGCTACGGCTGCGTCCTGAATGAACAGTCCGATGACCCAGCCCCGGCCCAGCCAGATTCCAACCGTCAGCACGCCGCCCAGCCCCACGGTGAGCCCAAGTACCCGTTTGGAAATCTCCTTCAGCCTGTCCCAGTCCTGACCGCCGCAGCAGTAGGCCAGCAGCGGCTGAACGCCCATGCACACGCCCATCTGCACCATGGTCACCACCATCACCGCCTTGCTGGCGGCCGCCATGGCCGCCACGGCCTGGGTGCCGTAGCCCACCAGCATCTGGTTGCTGAACGTCCCCGCAAAGCCGCCCAGGACGCTGCTGATGGCGTTGGGCAGACCCAGGGCCAGGATGCTCCCCAGCTCCCGCATATCCCGGGCGTACCGGGGATGGAACTCGATGACGCAGCGGCCCCGGCTCCGCCTTTTGTGGACATGGTAGTAGCACAGGGCAATGGCGTTGCCCAGAACGGTAGCCGCCGCCGCGCCGCCTACGCCCAGACGCAGCACAAGAATGAAAACAGGGTCCAGAAGGATGTTGGAGACGGTGGAAACCATGCCGCCGATCATCCCGGCGTTGACCTCTCCCTCGCCCCGCAGGGCGCCGCCCAAGCTGTGGTTGAGCAGGACAATGGGCGCTCCCAGCGCCATAATGAGGACATAAGACCGGGTGTAGTCCCACATCTCCTCATTTGCCCCCAGGAACCGCAGCAGCGGGCCGCAGAAAATCACACAGGCTGCCGCGAACACCACGCCGGAGACGAGACTGGCCCAGACGCAGAGGGCGGAGTCCTCTCTCACCTGCTCCAGGTCTTTTCTCCCCAGAGCCTGGGCGATCTTGGTACACCCGCCGTTGCCAATCATGGTGCTGATGCCCATCAATACCGAGAACACCGGCCCCGCCAGCGACACCGAGGCCACCTGGGCGTAGTCCCCCAGCCAGCCCACAAAGTACATGTCCGCCATATTGTAGAGCATCATCACCAGGATGGACACCATCGCCGGGACGCACAGGGAAAAAATCGCCTTCCACGGGGATTTTTGAAAAACCGCTCCGCTCTCCATAAAAATACCCTCCTGATTCAGCAGCAGCTGTTGCTTTTCTTTCTGATGACTATTATAATAGGGGAGAAGACCAGAAGCAACCAACAATTTTTTGAGAAGCGAAAGAAAAGCGGCACTTGTTGGAAAACTGCCGCTTTTCCGGGAGGAAATGGCTTATGAAAACAGACGCCCGCGTCCGCTACACCCGCATGAGGATCAGGGATGCCTTCCTGTCCTGTCTGGCGGAGAAACCGGTGAGCAGGATCACGGTAAAGGAGATCTGCGATCTGGCGGAAATCAACCGCGCCACCTTCTACAAGCACTACGCCGACCCCTTTGACCTGCTGGAGAAGCTGGAGGACGAGGCGCTGGCTTGGCTGGAGAAGGCCATCGGCGAGGACATCCCCCGGCAAGACGTCCTGCGAATGATCCTGGGCCGCCTCAGCAGTACGGACAATCCCTACAGCGCGGTGGCCTCCGCCAACGGAGACCCTGGCTTCGCCGCACGGATCTCCGCGCTGTTTTACCGGGAGTTCCGCCCCCAGCTGGCACAGAGTCTGCCGGACCGCACGGAGGAGGAGCAAACGGCGGCCTATTTCTTCGTGGTGGGCGGATGCAGCCATCTCCTGGCAAAGTGGATGCAGGAGGGGCGGAAGACACCCCCCGAGGCGGTGGCGGCAAAGCTGCAGGCGATGACGGCGGCGTTTGTCCGCGCGTACGGCAGCCAAACCGGAGAAAGCACGGAGAACGGCCCCAGCGCATAAGCAGCGCTGGGGCCATCCATTTGTGAGAGGAGTCCTATGTATTGATGAAGCGGCGTTCCGCTGTCACCACTGCGTCAACGTCCCAGTCCACCGTCACGTGTTCGCCCGGCTGGACGGAACCGGCTTTGACCAGGGCGAAGCCCACCCATTTGCCTGCGGTGAAGCCGTAGGTGAATTTCGTCACGCGGCCGATCTCTTTGCCGTTCTTGGACACACAGCCGCCGTAGGGGCCGCCGTGGACCTTGGTGAACTCCTTGTCCACCGTGATGCCCACCAACTCCTGGGCCTTGGGGAGGGCCTTGGCCTTTTCCGCCGCGGCCTTGCCCAGGAAGTCCTCCTTGGACCAGTCGATGGTCCAGTCGATGCCCGTCTCAAAGGGCGTGGCCTCGTCCAGGTCGGTGATGAGGTAGAACCCGGCCTCGGTGGCCAGGGTGTAGGCCATGACGTCGAACTCGTCGATCTTCCTTCCGCCGAAGGCCGGAGTGGCCTTCTCCAACGCCGCCTCGATGGCCGCGTCGTCCTTGACCTCGCAGTAGATCTCGTAGCCATTCTCGCCGGTGTAACCGGCCTTGGCGACCTTGACCGCCACATCGCCGATGCGGTTGTCCACGATCTGGAACCGCTTCAAGCCGGAGACGTCCTCCGCCACCAGGGATTTGACGATGTCCGCGGCCTTGGGGCCCTGGACGGCGTACATGTCCACTTCCTTGGTGATCTTCCGGAAGGAGACGTCCAGACCGGCCTTGTGGTTCTCCAGCTCCTTCAGCGTCCGGGGGCAGTGGAGGGTGGAGATCCAGTACTTATTTCCCTCCAGGCAGAAGACCACACAGTCGTCCTGGGGGATACCCTCCTCTGTCAGCATCATGGTGTATCGGCCCCGGGTGGGGGCCAACTTCCCGATGTTGGAAACATAGACCCGGTCCAGCAGCTTCGCGGCGTCCGGGCCGGCCACCTCCACCAGATGGTGGGTGAAATAGTACCAGCCGGCGGCGCTGCGGATGGCTTCATGCTGCTCGCGGCAGCTCGTATCTGTACTCAGCAATAACATATTACCCACGCTCCTTCGCACCTTCATAGTTGTCCACACCCAGGTTGGGCTTCTGCCTGCGGAAGCCAATGGGCCGCTGGTGGATGATGTAGCGGATCTTCTTATTCTCGTGGTCCTCCTCCATATCAACGGACCACTGCGCGCCCACCAGAGTCTTGACATTGCCGTCAAAGATGTACTTGTACAGCAGGTTGTTCTCCGGATACATGACCATCATGTCCCACTTGAACATGTCGCCCTCGATGACGGTCTTCTCCGGCTCGAACTCCAGGAAGTTGCACTCCACGTCCCGGGACTGGAAGCACATGGAAATCCACGCGCCCATGACCCGGGTGCCGTCCACGCCCTCGGGGACGCCCAGCCACTCCCTGGTGGCCTTCCGGGTGTTCCAGTCGGCAAACTGGAACTTGCCGCAGGCCTCGAACAACGCCGCGCTGGCAACCTCCCACAGTTTCTTCTCCTATTCCTTCTGCTTTTTGTTTCCGGCATATCCAGCAGCGCGATGCACATACGCAGGTACAGCCGCTGTTCCGGCGTGTCCAGCGGCACCAGGGCCTTGATCTTCTCCAGCCGCAGAAGCAGGGAGCTGCGGTGGAGAAACAGATCCTGGGCGGTCTTGGAGGCGTTGCACTCGTTGTCCAGATACCGGCGCAGGGTGTCCCAGTAATCCACGCTTCCCTCCAGCGTCCGCAGCGCCTCCAGCCCCGGCAGCAGGATCTTATCGACCTCAAAGGCCCCGGGACAGCGGCGCAGCATATACGGCAGGATGTAGTCCGCAAAGCGGTAGAGATATTGCTCCCGGGACAATTCACAGCCCATCTCCAGAATGGCCTTTGCCTGCAAATAGTAGTCTCTGGCCTTGAAAATATCCTGGAAGGGGGTGCTGATCCCGGCGCGGAAATTCATATCCCCGAGATAGGGCGTCAGACGGCGGCAGACCGCTTCCTCGCAGTCCGCCCCCTGGGAGACCGTGCAGTAACAGACCATCACCCCCTCGTAGGCAATGGCGGTGCTGTATGGCAGCATATTTTCCAACGAGGTACACAGGTACTCCTCCGGCAGCGTCTTATTCTTGCTGGCGCTGCGGATGACCAGGCAATGCCAGCAGCCCAGGCTGACGCCTTGCAGCTCCATGTTCTTCTGCTGCAAGTCCAGCGCCCATTGCAGTTCCTCCCGGCTGACCGGGAAGCTCTGTAACAAGTCCGAAAGAATGCTCTTAATCGTGACCAGCTGATCCGGGGCGATGCGGGACTGGGCGGAGATGGCCCGGCGGATGTAGGACGCAAACTGCTGGAAGAGGATATAGTCGCTCTCCCGCATGGGCCGCACGCCGTCCCACAGGGTGCAGGTGCCCAGGTAGGCGCTGCCCAGATGGAGATTGATGCAGTAATTGTCCCCCTCCGGATTCAGGCGCTGGCCCTTGTAGGTGTACGGTTCCCGGAAGTGGGAGCGCTGCCGGTGGGTGTTCAGGAACGTCATGCTGATCTCATCCGGGACCCGGTCGAACTGCTCGCTGATGACCGCTGCAGGCCGCCCCCCGGACTCCTCCACCGCGCAGTTGACCAGGATGCGGAGGTTGTAATCCGTGATCGTGATGCAGTTCCCGAAGAGGGGAAGGCTGGCGCGAACCAGCTCCTTCACCGGAGCGTCGCGGCTCAGCAGTTCCTCCATGGCCCGCTCCCAGCTGGCAGTACGGTCAAAAAATCCGATCACGAAGTTGAACAGGGCAAAAACATCCATCTCCCGGCGGTCAATATAGAGCACCTCTCCCCGCCAGACCGCTCCGATGTGGGCCGGACGGTTCCCCGCGCAGAGGAACAGGCAGTCCGCGTTGGAGTTCTGGGGCAGGTCCTGCGTTCGGACGACGTACAACGCGCCTTTTTTGATTTCGGCTCCGCGGCTGTAAAACATGGGGAGGGGCAGGCCGTCCGATTGGAATCCCTGGCCCAAGCGGACAATCGGATAATGCTCGCTCAGGTAAGAATAGAGAAGCTGCGCACTGATCCTCATAGCAATTCCCTCCGTTGACTGACCTCTCTGTTATTATAATAGTCGTTTCGGACCCTGTCAACCGTGGGGACGAACGGCAACTTGTAGGGTAAATCGGGCTGAAATTCTGAACAGGTTGTAGTCTTTCCCTTTGGAATAAATGCCGTTAAAATGATAGAAGAGAAAGCGCATTCCCATTCTCAAATTAAATAAGATGAGGAGAAAAACGATGGGTAATCTGTTAAAAGGGCGCGTAGCGATCATCACCGGCTCCGGCCAGGGCATCGGCAAGGACCTGGCGGTCTGGATGGCCGCCCAGGGCTGCAAGGTCATCACCAACAACCGCAAGAAGGGCTCCTCCATGCAGGCCCACGAGGGCAAGACCGTTCTGCTCAACGAGGACGACAAGAAGAAGCTCTCCGCCATCATCGGGGACGCGGAGTCCGCCGCCGAGGCCGTCAACACCAATCCCGACGTCATCGCCGCCGGCGGTGAGGCGTACCCGGTCTACGCCGACATCACCAAGCTGGAGGACTGCAAGAAGCTGGTGGATACCGCCATTGAGAAGTGGGGCCGCTTGGACATCCTGGTGAACAACGCCGCCGCCACCTGGACGGGCAACATCAAGGAGATGAAGCCGGAGAACTGGGAGGTCTGCGTCCGCTCCAAGCTGGACTCCTCCTTCTATCTGATCTACTACGCCCTGCCCTATATGGTCAAGCAGCACTATGGCCGCATCCTGCTGGCCTCCTCCGAGGGACAGCTGGGCCTGGCGGGCATGTGCGCCTACAGCGCGGCCTGCGGCGGCGTGGCGGCCATGACCCGGGGCGCGGCCCAGGATCTGGCGGAGGACGGCATCTGCGTCAACGCCTACACCCCCAACGCCGGGACCCGGAGCTGGTTCAACATGCTGGCGGAGTATCGTGCCGAGGGCATCCCCCCGGAGGCCATCGAGGCCGGCGCTCCCGCCGCCCAGAAGCATCCCCCCGAGCGGATGATCCCCGTGCTGGGCTACATGTGCGCGGAGGAGTTCACCGCCAGCGGCCTGGTGGTGAAGCTGGGCGCGGACGGCGAGGTGTCCCTGTGGACCAACATGGACAAGTACAACGCCATGTTCAAGGACCTTTGGAAGGACGGCGCGTGGACCGTGGAGGAGCTGCGGGAGCGGATGCCCAAGGAGCTGCTGAAGGACGTACAGTACACCACGTCTACTCTGGCAGTCAACAAGGGGAGCTACGAGGAGTAAAAATCACTGCGGAAAAGGGAGGTATCTCACAATGGCGCTGACACGGAAATCGAAAATGAAAGAGGTTCTTGAAAATGAGCAGGCATATGAGATCCTGCTCAAGCACGTCCCCACCTGCACCAAGGACGCTCCCGGCATGGGACCCGCCATGGGGATGAGCGCCCAGGCGCTGCTGTCGTTCCCGCAGACAAAATGCCCGAAGGCGGTACGCGAAGCGTTTTTCACGGAGCTGGAAGAGGCAAATATCGGCTGATCCCCTCAACATAAAACCGGAAGGAGAAGAAAGCATATGGCCAGTATTCAAATGCAGGCGGTACGAACCGCCACGCAGCAAATGACAAACAACGGGCTGCCCCAGTTTGGCGAGGATATTGATCCTGCCCGCCTGCGCGGGGCGGTGGAGACGGCCCAGGCCGCCATGCCGCTCCAGGAGGGCGTGGAGTACCGCCAGGAGGTGCTTGGCGGCGTGGAGGCCGAGCTGAGCGTTCCCGCCTATGGGCGTGAGGACGCCCTGATCCTGTATGTCCACGGCGGCGGGCTGGTCTGCGGCAACGCGCGGACCTCCCGGGGCTATGCCGGTATGCTGGCTGGAGAATCGAGGATTCCCGTCTACTCCTTCTCCTACCGCCTGGCTCCGGAGAATCCGTTCCCCGCGCCGCTGGAGGATTGCTTTCACGCATACTGCGCCGCTATGGAGAAATATCCCGATATCCCCATTTATCTCATCGGCGAGAGCGGCGGCGCGCTGCTGAGCATCGCCACGGCCCTCAAGATCCGGGACGGGGGGATCCGGATGCCCGCAGGCGTGATTGCCTATTCGCCGGTGATTGATTGGAGCGAAACACTTGACCGCAGCCATTGCGGCTGGGATGAAATCACGGTAACCGAGGCGGGGCTGCGGAGCCTGGCAAAGCTCTATTGCCCGGACGAGATGCAGCGGAGAGATCCCTATGCGTCTCCCTTGTTCGCGGATTTCCAGAATTATTGCCCGCTGTATGTTGCGTGGGATCAGGGGGAGACGCTGGCCGCAGATGCCGAGGCCCTGATCGCGCTGGCTCAGAAGGCACGGGTCCCCGTGGAATATGCCCGCTATGAAGGATGCTTCCACGCCTTTGCACCGGTGGGCCGCAGCACGCC
Source organism: Oscillospiraceae bacterium (assembly GCA_021768185.1). Lineage (GTDB taxonomy): Bacteria > Bacillota > Clostridia > Oscillospirales > Oscillospiraceae > Pelethomonas. Next base: position 65,880 of record JAETNP010000034.1, on the reverse strand, counting down.
GGAGAGCTCGAAGCTGCTGGATGACACGATTGCCTTTATTCTCCGGCACCTGCACGACCAGGAACTTGATTGGGAGGAGTAAAGTATGGCAAAGATTACCACCGTCTGCGGTGACATTGCGCCGGATCAGCTGGGCTTTACCACCATGCACGACCATACCTTCATTGACCTGAGCGTCTCAGGAGCTTACATGGAGAGTATGTTTCCCGGCATTCCCCAGGAAATGGTTCGGTTCGTGCCGGAGAATTATGGCTTCCTGAAGAGCGGCACATATCTCATGTGCAAAGAGCTGCAAGTGGTTGATGATCTGGAGGGCATGACAAAGGAATACGGCTATTTCGCCGCGCTGGGCGGGAAGTCCGTCTGCGATGCTGCTCCCTCCACCGCCCGGGGCGATGTCCGGAAGATGAAAGCACTCTCTGAAAAAACGGGACTGAATATCATCTGCGCCACCGGCATCTATCATGAAGCCGCTATCGCGGAGGATATGCGGAACCGGGATACAGAGTTCTACTACCATTTCTGCAAGGATGAAATTGAGAAGGGGATCGACGGCACGGACGTCCATCCGGGACTGCTGAAAGCCGCCCTGGCTACAGGCTCGGAGACGGAGACCGCCGTACTGGAGGCGTGCGTCCGCCTGTCCGCAGAGACGGGGATGTCCGTTCACGTCCACACGGAGCCTACCATGGACGGCGACGAGATCCTGGATCTGCTGAACGCGACAACAAAAAAGTACGGCGTGGACCCCGGCCGCGTGGTGGTCTGCCACATGGACAACCGGATCGCCTGCGGCGTGATGGTGGGGGATTACCTGGAGGACCCGGATGTGGACCGCACGCTGGATCTGACGATTCAGAAAGCTCTTCTCGGCCAGGGCTACAACATCGGGCTGGACACCTGGGGGATGCCCGTTGTAAATCCCAACTTCTTTATGCCGGACGACTTTGAACGGATGAAGGCCCTTGTTACGCTGATTGACCTGGGATACGCCGGACAGATCACGCTTGGGAACGACTTTTCCTCCAAACTGATGTGGCGCGCATACGGCGGCTTCGGCTGCACGCGCTTTGAGGAATACGCCCTTCCGCTGCTGGAGCAGCTCGGCAGGGAGGAGGCTGTAAAAAAGCTGGTCTACGAAAATCCGGCCAGGATCCTGGCGTACTGATACTATTCGTCACCTGCGGGCCGCCTGCGGCGGCTCAGGGCCGGGCGGTCATAACCGCCTAACGCCGGGCAAAAATCCAGGAAATGCAATTGGTTAAGTCTCGAATTTTTTGATACTTTTTCTTTCAAGAAAAGGTATCAGCCGAGACGGACAGCAGCCCCGCCTCTCGCCAATGGCGAGAGGCGGGGCTGCTCTTTTCAATTGGAATCGTTATTCGCCTTCAGGGAGCGCCTTGGGGAATCCCATCACACCGGCGAAGTCCTCCCCGGACATGGTCTCATGCTCCAGCAGGTATGCCGCGGCGGCCTCCATCTGCTCCCGGTGGGCGCTGAGCACCTCCTCACAGCGGCGGTAGGCGGCGTCGATGATGGCCTTGACCTCCTGGTCGATCTGGGCCGCCACCTCTTCGGAGTAGGTCTTGGCCTGGGCCATGCTCCGGCCGATGAACACCTCGTCGTGGCCCGAGTCGAAGCTGACGGAGCCCAGACGCTCGCTCATGCCGTAGGCCGTGACCATCTTCCGGGCGATCTCGGAGGCCCGCTGAATGTCGTTGGACGCACCGGTGGAGATGTCGTCCAGGAACAGGCTCTCCGCCACCCGGCCTCCCAGCAGGGCCGCGATCTCCTCCTCCATGTAGCGCTTGGAGTAGTACCCCCGGTCCTCCCCGGGCAGGGAGATGGTCATGCCTCCCGCCTGTCCCCGGGGGATGATGGTCACCTCGTGGACCGGGTCCACGCTGGGCAGGCAGTGGTGCATGACGGCGTGGCCCGCCTCATGGTAGGCGGTGAGCTTCCGCTCGTGCTCCGGCACCACCCGGCTGCGCTTCTCCGGGCCGGCGATGACCTTTATGACCGCCTCCTGGAGATTTTCCATCGTAATGAACTTCTGCCCCTTCCGGGCGGACAGCAGGGCCCCCTCGTTGACCAGATTCTCCAGGTCCGCGCCGGTGAAGCCGGAGGTGGCCTGGGCCAGGACCTTCAGGTCCACGTCCTCCGCCAGGGGCTTGTTCTTCGTGTGGACGGCCAGGATCTCCTCCCGGCCCCGGCTGTCGGGGCGGCCCACGTAGACCTGCCGGTCAAACCGTCCGGGCCGCAGCAGGGCGGGGTCCAAAATATCCGCGCGGTTGGTGGCCGCCAGGACCACCACGCCGGAGTTGCTGCCGAAGCCGTCCATCTCCACCAGCAGCTGGTTGAGGGTCTGCTCCCGCTCGTCGTGCCCGCCGCCCAGGCCCGCGCCTCTCCGGCGGCCCACGGCGTCGATCTCGTCGATGAACACCACCGAGGGGGCCACCTTCTTGGCCTCCTCAAAGAGGTCCCTGACCCGGCTTGCGCCCACGCCTACGTACAGCTCCACGAAGTCGGATCCGGAGATGGACAGGAACTGCACCCCGGCCTCCCCGGCCACGGCCTTGGCCAGCAGGGTCTTGCCGGTGCCCGGAGGGCCCACCAGCAGCACGCCCTTGGGGATGCGGGCCCCCAGGTCCAGGTATTTCTTGGGCTCCTTGAGGAAGCCCACGATCTCCTGAAGCTCCTCCTTTTCCTCCCGGGCCCCGGCCACCTGGTCAAAATTCACCTTCTCCTGGCTGTCGGAACCGAAGCGGATGCGGGCCTTGCCGAAGCGCTTGCCCTGGTCCATGCCGCCTCCGCCGCCCTGGGCGCGGATCATCATATACTGCCAGACTAGGAAGATGCCCCCGATAAGCAGCACGTACAGCAGGATCTCGCTCCACCAGGGGGGCCGATATACGGGGGCAAAATCATAATCCACCAGGATACCGGCAGCCTTCTGCTCCCGGATCAGGTCCCCCAGCTCCTCCCGGAACCGGTCCGTGCTGCCCAGCTCGTTGCGGACGGTGGTACCGTCCCGGAGGGTCAGGTACAGCTCGCTGCCGTTTTTCACGTAGAAGCTCTGGACCTGCTCCTGGCGGAACAGCTCCTCCGCCTGGGCGTAGGACACCGCCGGCACGCGCATCGTGTAGAAAAAGAGGTAGTAGCCGCACAGCAGCAGCAAAATCAGGACGAAATAGACGCCGGCGCTGGGACGGTTTCTCTGCTTGGTCAAAAAATCACTCCTTTGGGCGGACCGGCCGGTCCGGACCCGTTTCTAGGTTTCTATTCTTCTCCTCCGCCATAGACCTCCGGCTTCAGGACGCCTATGTAGGGCAGATTGCGGTATTTCTGACAGTAGTCCAGGCCGTAGCCCACCACGAACTCGTCGGGGACAGTGAAACCGATATAGTCCGCGGTGATGGCCTTCGTGCGGCGGCTGGGCTTGTCCAGCAGGGTGCAGATGGACACCGAGGCCGCTCCCTTGGTGATGAAATACTGCTTGAGGAAATGGAGGGTGTTCCCGGAGTCCAGAATGTCCTCGATGACCACCAGGTTCCGGCCCGTGATATCCTGTTGGATGTCATGGGTAATCTTTACCGCGCCGGAGGTGCTGGTGGCGTTGCCGTAGGAGGACACCGCGATGAATTCCACGTCGCAGCGGACCTGGCAGGCCCGGACGATGTCCGCCATGAAGACAAAGGCTCCCCGGAGGACGCTGACGAACAGCGGGTCCTTGTCCTTCAGGTCCTCGTACATCTCCATACCCATGGCTTCGATTCGCGCCGCAATTTGTTTTTCAGTGTAGAGTACCTTCAAAATGTCCTGATCCATCATTCCCATTTTTTGCTTCTCCTTTTCTTCCGTTATCTATGGCGGGTGGTTCGCGCCTCCGGCGCGGGGGGAATTCTTTCTTGAATCGGCCCGGGGGCTGCGCGCCCCCGGACACCCCGCGCCTACTTTTCGCCCCCGCGAAAAGTAGGCAAAAGCGGGCTTAAACCTGGCGGTTTAAGAATCCCTTGATTACGGGGGAGTTTATTTTACGCTACGACCTTTAGATTGGTTGGTCTATCTCCAGTGCATGAGGCCGATGCCACTGCTTACTTCTGCGCACAGTCCTAACGACACTGCTGGTTGCCGCGCGGCACGGGGGACTGGTAATTGGCGCTTTTTGAGGTGCGGTACAGGTCAGGATGGGGCGGCGTACTCTGTCAGTTCCTTCCGCAGGATGAGCTCTAACGGTTCGCTGGGAAGCAATAGAGCACCGCAGTCTATATAGCCTATCTTCCGGAAGAAAAACTGTCCCTGCTCGTTGGATAATGTGGAGGTCAGGACCTCCCGATAACCAGCCTTGAGCATTTCCTGCTCCCAATACTCTACTAACTGGCCGCCAAAGTCCATTCCTCTGTATTCCTCAAAAAAGTACAGCATATTCAAAAACGGCAGATTATCCCAGAACAAATTATATCGCAGCCATCCGGCGAATTGATCGCCGCACAACATGACAAGGACCCTCTTTGCCTCGATGCTGTTTCTCAGCTCCTCCGCACAAATATGCCGGTCATGGCTGTGCAGCAGGGGGAAGTCGCCGCTGTCCGCGTATCTGATTGTCATGACCCTCCGGACGGCTCCAGTGTGATCACCAGGCACGTCTCCTCCTTCTGCGGTCTGTATTCCCAATCCACTGCCACACCGAAAACCGCCGCAATTCTGCCGTCCAGAAACAACGCCGGGTGCTCCTTTCTGCGCTCTACCGGGATGCCTCTGTCGGCAAACAATCGCTTAATGGTCCGGCTTCCGTTTTCCACCGCCAGACGGCCCGTGCCGTCCCAGACGGACACCGCCAGCTCGCCAACCGTATCCCGGAGGACGATTTGGTCCGGCGCGTTCTCCACGGGACCGGTCCGCCGCTCCAGCGTTATTTCCCAGCGCCCCCAGTCCTGCCTGCCCTCATGAAGCACAAGGGGTGGCGGGAGAGGGGACTGCTTTTGCAGGATCAGCCGGTGAGGTTTCCGGACGGCGCACAGGTCCTCCGGCAGATCCAGACAGCCGCCGGTTTTCAGCGACAGTACCGCTTCTGTCTGCGCCTTTGTCAGTTCAACGCCCAATTTCTGCCCCATGGCCCGGACCAGGCGGCGCTGTATAGCCTTGTCCTGCCGGTCCAGCACCGGGGCAGGCAGGGCGGCCATGCCGTCCGCCGCCTCCGGCACAAGGGCCTCCGCCTCCCGGCAGAGATGGTCGTTTTCCTCCCGCAGCAGCTCCGCCGCCGCCGCGATCCGGCCTCCGCAGCCGGGGGAGATTTCCTCCAGCAGCGGCAGGACCTCCAGCCGCAGGCGGTTGCGGGTGAAATGGGTATCCTGATTGCTCTCGTCCTCCACGTAGGGGATGGAATTTCGCTGTACATATTCATCAATTTCCGCCCGGCTGGTTTCCAGCAGGGGCCGGACGATCTTCCCCCGAACCGGGACGATACCACATAAGCCCTGCAAGCCCGTCCCACGCAGAAGATGGAGCAGTACCGTTTCGGCATTGTCCTCCCGGTGGTGGGCTGTGGCGATCCGCTCCGCGCCCATATCCCGGGCGGCGGTCTCCAAGAAGGCGTAGCGCAGCTTCCGGGCCGCGTCCTCGACGCCCAGGCCCTCCCGCGCGGCAAAAGCCTTTACGTCTCCGGCCCCGCAGGTCAATGGGATGCCCCGCTCCCGGCACCAATTCCGAACAAAGTCCTCATCCCGGTCCGCCGTGGGCCGCAGCCGGTGGTTGAAGTGGGCGGCGGCGATCCGGAAGCCCCCCTCCTCCGCCAGCATGGAGAGGATATGCAGCATTGCCATGGAATCCCGTCCTCCAGAGAGGGCGCACAGCACCGTACCGCCCCTGGGCAGCATACCGTGCTTTTCGCAGAAGGCACGGACCTTTCGTACCAGCGGGTCAGTCATCTTCGTCAAACCGCATTTCCAGCGTACTGAAGGTCACGTACTCCGGCGCCCAGCGGAGGGGCACTTTCCCCGTCTCGCCGTGGCGGTTCTTCGCCACGATGCACTCCGCCACGTTCCGGTTTTCCGCGTCCTCCTTATAGTAGTCCTCCCGGTAGAGGAACATGACGATGTCCGCGTCCTGCTCGATGGCGCCGGAGTCACGGAGGTCGGAGAGCATGGGGCGCTTGTCCTCACGCTTTTCGTTGGCGCGGCTGAGCTGGCTGAGGCAGATGACGGGCACGTCCAGCTCCTTGGCCATAATTTTCAGCATACGGGAGATGTCGCTGACCGCCTGCTGGCGGTTCTCGCCGGCGTAGCTCTTACCGCCGGAAGAGCTCATCAATTGCAGATAGTCCACCACCACCAGCCCCAGATTCTCCAGCCGGCGGCACTTGGCGTTCATGTCGGCGGCGGTAAGCATGGGGTTGTCGTCGATGCGGATATCCGTCTGCCGCAGGGTCCGGGCGGCCTGGGTAATCTTCCCCCAGTCGGAGGCGCTGAGCCGTCCGGTTTTCAGCCTGCTCAATTCCACCAGCCCCTCGGAGGCCAGCAGGCGCTCCAGCAGCTGTTCCTTGCTCATTTCCAGGGAGAACACGGCCACCGTCTTCTGGGACTGGCGGGCCACGTTGAGGGCCATATTCATGGCGAAGGAGCTCTTGCCCACGCCAGGGCGGGCAGCCAGCAGGATCAGGTCGGACTTGTTCAGCCCGTGGATCTTCTGGTCCACGGCGGAGAAGCCGCTGGGCTGGCCCACCATTTCCAGCTTCCCGGAGGCCAGGTCGTTGAGGCGGTCCAGGAAGGGCTTGATGAGCTGGGCCACGGGGGTCAGCTCCTGGCTGCCCCGGCCCCGGCGGATGGCGTAGACCTTCTGTTCCGAGGCCTCCAGGATGTCCCGGGCCTCACCCAAACCCTCCTGAACCATGGCAGTGATCTCCCCGGCGGCCTTGGCCAGAGAGCGGAGGAGGGCTTTATCCTGGACGATCTTCACGTACTCCATGACGTTGGCGCTGGTGGGGGTGATCTCCATCAGCTGGACCAGATAATTCCGGGTGGTCTGGTCGTCATAGGTGCCGTTTTTCTGCATCTCCTCCGCCACCGTCACGCCGTCGATGGGTTTGGAGTAGCTGAACATAGTATAGATGGTTTCAAAGATGTCCCGGTTCTGCTTGACGTAGAAGTCGTCGGGCTGGAGCTTGTCCATCACGTCCTTGATGCAGTCGGCGTCGATGAGCATGGCGCCCAGGGCGGATTGTTCTGCTTCCAGGGAGTGGGGCATCTGGCGGGATAAGATTTCGTCCTCAAAGGCCAATCGGAACACCTCCTTTTCCTGCGGCCCTGCGGGCCGCCTCTACTTCCCATCTATCGATTAGATTCGCGCCTCGCCGGCGCGGGGGCCTTCTTTTCGTGCGAACGAAAAGAAGCAAAAGATCGCTTAAGGAACTGCGTTCCTTAAGAATCCTCCTGAATTACGGGAGAAATTAGTTTTGCGCCCGAGGCACAGTCGGTTTTGTCTAAACCTTACTGCCGTCCGCTTCGTTCATTTTCTGCGTCTGTTTCAGCGTGGTTGTCGGGAACCCCTACCGTATCGACTTAGCAAACTCCCCGGGGTGCTTTTTGCTGGATGGTTCCGTTAGACCAAATCCCCGTAGATGGCTCTACCCCTTTGAAAGCACCGAACCCTCGCAAACCCCTCGCCGAGGACCCGCCGGTCAGGCGGGGCTGAGAAGGGATTCTTAAACCGTAGGTTTAAGCGCGTTTTTGGTTACTTTTGCCGCGCGGCAAAAGTAACCGCAGGGTCCGGGGCCGCGCAGGCCCCGGGCTATCGATGAGAAACGGCTCCCGTGCCGCGCGGAGCGCGGCAGGCTACTTCTCTTCTACCACCATCACGTAGACGGTCCCCGAAACCTCATATCCCAGTTTAGCCTTCAATTCATAACTCCCATACGCCTTGATGGGCTCATCCATCACAATCTTCTGCTTGGCAAGCTCAATACCATACTGCGCCTGCAGGGCGTCGGAAACCTCCTTGCTGGTCACGGCCCCGAAGAGCTTCCCGTTGGCCCCGGCCCGGGCCGTCACCTTGACGGGAGAATTTTTCAGCTTCTCCACAACGGCCTCCGCTTCGGCCTTGAGGCGGGCGTCCTCCGCCTTCTTGGCCTTCTCCTTCAGCTTCATGGTGTTCACCGCGTCGGCGGTGGCGGGCACCGCCAGCTTCCTGGGCAGAAGGAAGTTCCGGGCGTAGCCCTCCGCTACCTCGATCATCTGGCCCTTCTTCCCCTGGCCCCGCACGTCCTGCTGCAAAATCACTTTCATGGTGTTTGTCCTCCTGATCGAAAATGTCGTTTTTTTGTCACGTAATATAATAGTTCCCAATGGCCTCCAGCACCCGCTGGCGGACCTCGTCCAGGTCGCTGTCCGGCACATGTCCTCCGGCGGAGGTGCCGTTGCCGCCGCCGCCCAGCTGCTCCAGGATCACCTGCACGTTGACCTCCCCCAGGGAGCGGCCCGACATGGACACCCCGTTTCCCTGGCGGTAGAGCACGATGGACGCCTGGACCCCCTCCAGATTCAGCAGGTCGTCGGCGGTCTTGGCCGCCGTCACCCGGTCCACCTCGTTGCGGGCCACCGCCAGGGCGATGTCCCCGTGGACCATCTGGGCCTCCCGGATGATCTCGTAGCGCTGGATCATGCTGGCCAGGTCGCTCTGGAAGTACCGGCGGACCTCGTAGGTGTCCGCCCCCGCCCGGCGCAGGAAGGCCGCCGCCTCAAAGGTCCGGCTCCCCGCCCGCATGACAAAGTTCTTGGTATCCAGCACGATGCCCGCCAGCAGGGCCTCCGCCTCTCCCCGCAGCATGTCGCTGGGCTCCACCAGGTACTGCAGAAGCTCCGTCACCAGCTCCGATGCGGAGGAGGCGTAGGGCTCGTGGAAGTTCAGCGCCGCATTCTCGATATAGGTGGCCGCCCGGCGGTGGTGGTCGATGACCGCCACCCGGTTGCAGGCGTCCAGCAGCTGCCGGTTCTCCACCATGTCCGGCCGATTGGTGTCCACCACCACCAGCAGGGCCCCGGGCTGGGCGTGGATGAAGGCGTCCGGTCCGCTGACAAACACGTCCTCATACTCCGGCAGCTCCCGGAGCTTGCGGACCAGAGGCCGGGCGTTGTTGCCCTCCATGTCGATGACGATCTGGGCCTTTTTGCCCTTCTTCCGGGCGGCGCAGCAGACGCCCGCCGCCGCGCCCACCGCGTCCATGTCCGCGTACTCGTGGCCCATGACGTAGACCTGCCCCGCGTCCGCAATCAGCTCCCCCAGGGCCTTGGCCATGACCCGGCTCTTGACCTTGGTGCGCTTCTCCGTGGACTTGGACCGGCCGCCATAGAACTGGAAGTCCAGGCTGTCCTTCACCACTGCCTGGTCACCGCCCCGGCTGAGGGCCATCTCAATGGACTTCTCCGCCCACCGGAAGCCCTCCTCGTAGCTCTCGCAGTCCTTGCCCACGCCGATGGACAGGGAGGCGGTGACGCCGTCCTCGCTGGTCACCTGATGGATGGACTCCAATATGGAGAACTTGTCGTCCACCAGGCGGCGGAAGGACTGCTCGTCGCACTGGAACAGATACCGATCCCGGTCGAATTTGCGGAGCATACCGCCGGAGCCGGTGGTCCAGGCGTTCAGCCGCTCGTCGATCTGGGCCAGGACGGCGCTCTTGGCCGCCTCGCCGCCGGCTTTCAGCAATTCCTCGTAGTTGTCCAGCACCAGCAGGCAGGTCACCGGGCGGCTGGACTCGTACAGGGCCTGGATATGCTTGCTCTCGGTAACGTCGATAAAGTAGGCGGTGACAATCTGGTCCTGGCTGGAGGCGCGGCCGGACGACCGGCTGGCGGTGCCGTAGACCCGATAGGTCCGCCCCCCGATTTCGGTAAGCTCCTCCGCGTCCTCTCCCGTGTTCCCGTCCAGGAGCCAGCGGTAGTCAAAATCCGGGGCCAGGTCCTCGATGCGCATACTGAACACATCGTCCTGGGCCTCCGCCAGGGCTGAAAAGCCCTGGTTGGCCCAGACGACCTCACCGTTGTCTCCCCGGAACACCACCACGGGCAGCGGCGTATTGAGCATACTGTTTTTGCTGATGGAATCCGTTCCGCCGGTGATGGACTCAATGTACTGCATCACGTTGCGCCGCCGGCGCGTACTCTGGCGGCGGTGATAAATGTACAGCAGCGCCAGGGCCGCCGCCTCCGCCAGCGCCAGCAGAGGCTGGACGGTCGCCGTCAGGGCGGCAAACAGGGCCAGGCACAGCAGATATGGCTGTAGATTCGGCTCGATGAGCCTGGACAGCTTCTTATGCACGGCAGTCTTTCCCCCTCTTCCCTCCGGCCATCGGAGGGCTGCTCTCAATAATGTTGGGACTGATTATATCACAGCCGGGGGGCAATGACAAGCGAGGTTTTGAAACTTCTCATATTTGCCTGCCATATCCGGCATTTTTTCCGGATTTGATTGCAATATGGACCGGCTTCCTGTACAATGGGTGTATCTCAAAGGAGGAATCCGGCCTGTGATCAACTTATGCGCGCTCTGCGGGGACCTGAAAAATGCGCAGTCCCCTCTGCGGAAAGAAATAGACAACGCGGCGGCGGCAATCCTCTCCTTTCTCCGCCGGCCCTCGGAAAAGGCCTCGGCGCTGACTGCCGGCTGGCGGGAGGACTTCCGGTCCATCTACGGGGACCTCTCCGCCGGCCCCTCCGGCAACAGCAGGCTGGTCCGGCTGGCGGAGGACTGCGGCGGGACGGAGGAGCTGCTGCTGCGGTTCTTCTCCATCCAGACCTGTTACAGCCTCCTCGTCAAGGTCATCATGGAGTCCGCCCTCCGGGGGCTTCACGGCGGCGGACCCGCCTCCCGGGAGGATCTTATCCTGGGCGGGTTTCCCGGGAAATACGGCGTGGCCAACTACGGCGGAGACGACTGGTACTGCTGGCCGGTGTACGAACTGGAAAACGGATTCGCTCCGGTGCTGGACGCCATCCGCGCCGCCGCAGTCCGCTGCGAGGTCCCTGCGTTTTCCGGCGCCTTTCGCCCGGAGGACAGCTGCGATCTCATCAAGCAGATCTACGAGTCCATGATCCCAAGGGAGCTGCGCCACGCCCTGGGGGAGTACTACACCCCCGACTGGCTGGCGGAGTGGACCCTCCGTCAGGCGGCGGATGCCCGGGGAGCGGCGGACGCCGCCGGTTTTTCCGTCATCGACCCCACCTGCGGCTCCGGCACCTTCCTGTGCCGGGCCATCGCCATGAAGCGGAAAGCGGGCCTGCCTCTGGAGGCCATCGTCTCCACGGTCCGGGGCATGGATCTCAACCCGCTGGCCGTACTGACCGCAAAGACCAACTATCTCCTGTCCGTGCTGGATCTGCTGGACGGCAAAACAGAGGCAGCCATCCCCGTTCATACCGGGGACGTTCTGTCGCCTGCCGCCGCCGGGATGGTGGGGGAAGCGGATATCATCGCAGGGAACCCCCCCTGGGTGAACTGGGAATATCTGCCCGCGTCCTGCCGGGGCCGCTCCGGGGAGGCCTGGGCCGGATACGGGCTTCTCTCCGCCAGGGGCCTGGACCTGAGCTTCTCCAAGGAGGACGTTTCCGCCCTCATCACTTACGCCGCCATGGACCGGCTGCTGAAGGAGGGCGGGGTCATCGGCTTCATCCTCCGGCAGGGGCTGTTCAAGTCCGCCCAGAACGGGGCCGGCTTCCGCCGGTTCCGGATGGGGGAGACACCCGTGCAGGTGCTCCGGGTGGACGACCTGTCGGAGGTCCGGGTGTTCGAGGACGCCGCCGCCGGGGCAGCCCTCTTTTTCGCCCGGAAGGGACAGGAGACCGTCTACCCCGTGCCCTATTTCCGCTGGAGGCGGCGGGACGGCCGCAAAACCCGTCCCTTCGACCCCTACGCGCCCCTGCCGGAAGTGCTGGCGCACCTCTCCCGGGAGGAGCAGCGGGCCCGGCCGGCCTCGGAGGACGACCCGGCGGCCCCCTGGATCACCGCCCCCGGGGAGGAGCTGGCGGTCATCCGCCGGGCCCTGGGGACCAACCCCTACCGGGCAAGGACTGGTGTATTCACCGGCGGCGCCAACGCCGTGTACTGGCTGAAGCCCGTCAGCGCCGAAGGATATCTGGTCACGGCTGCCAACGTCGTGGACCGGGCGAAACGGAAGACGGAGCAGGTAACGGTGCAGCTGGAGAAGACCTTTGTTTTCCCCATGCTGAAGGGCGGCGGCATTCGGCAGTGGCGTACGTCTTACGACGCCTGCATTCTCTGTCCCCACACCGCCGAGACCAGAATACGCCCCGTTCCCCAGGAGGAACTGGAGCGCATCGCCCCCCTGACTTGGGCCTATCTGAACCGCTTCCGCGAAGTTCTGGATGGCCGCAGGGGCTTCGCCGGATGGGAGCGGGCCCTCCAGCAGCAGGCGTTTCACACGGTCCTGCGGGTGGGGGCCTATACCTTCGCCCCCTACAAGGTGGTGTGGAAGTACATCGCCACCCGGTTTGTCTGCGCGGTGACCGGCACGGTGAACGACCCCTTCCTGGGGGAGAAGCTGCTGCTGCCCAACGAGAAGGTCATGTATATCGCCACGGACTGCGAAGAGGAGGCCTACTACCTCTGCGGGATGCTCAGCTCCACCCCCGCGGCCCGCTGCGTGGAGAGCTACATGAATCCCACCAGCATCTCCACTCACGTACTCCGCCGCCTGTACATTCCGCCCTACGACGCCTCCAACCGGCTCCACCGGGAGATCTCGGCGCTCTGCAGGGAGGGCCACGGAAAGGACGATATCACCCCCTATCTCCGGGAGATCGACACGCGGGCCTCGGCACTCTATGCCGCACGGTCACCGGAGGGGTGAGTCTGTCTGCATTTTTCTCTTGCGCTTCCGCAGGAATGTGGTATAATAGAGAGGAAAAGCTGGACCTGTTTGCCGGTCCGCGTGATATTGTTCGTTAAAAAAGGAGACCTTGTATGAAAGATTATGTGATTCTCACCGACAGCTGCTGCGATCTGTCCGCGGAGATGGCGGAGGAACTGGAGCTGCATGTCCTGCCCCTCAGCTTCATTATGGAGGGCAAGGAATATTTCAATCACCTGGACTACCGGGACATTTCCGCCAAGGATTTCTATAACCGCGTCCGGGGCGGCGCTCTGGGCACCACCTCCGCCATTAACGTGGCGGTGTTCACCGAGATCATGACGGAGCTGGTGAACCAGGGGAAGGACGTGCTGTGCATCGCCTTCTCCTCGGGCCTCTCCACCACCTATCAGTCCGCTGCCATTGCCGCCGGGGAGGTCATGAACGCCCATCCCGGCAGCAAGGTGCTGGTGTGCGACAGCCGGGCCGCCTCCCTGGGGCAGGGAATGCTGGTCTATCTGGCGGTCCAGGAGAAGCGGAAGGGAAAATCCATCGAGGAGCTCCGGGACTTCGTGGAGGAGCGGAAGGACCATATCGACCACTGGTTCACCGTGGACGACCTGAACCACCTCAAGCGGGGCGGCCGGGTCAGCGCGGCGGCGGCCCTGCTGGGCACCATGCTGCAAATGAAGCCGGTGCTCCACGTGGACGACGAGGGCCATCTGATCCCCGTCAGCAAGGTCCGGGGCCGGAAGGCATCGGTGAACGCCCTGCTGGAGAAGATGGACGAGCTGGTGGAGGACCCCTCGGTGGTGTTCATCAGCCACGGCGACTGCGAGGACGAGGCCGTGGCCCTGGGGGAGGCCATCAAAGCCAAATACAAAGTGGACAAGCTGGTCATCAACTACGTAGGCCCGGTCATCGGCAACCACTCCGGTCCCGGCACCCTGGCGCTGTTCTTCCAGGGGAAGCACAAATAAAAAAGAAAGAACGCGCCCCGGCAGCGAAAAAACCGCTGCCGGGGCGTCTGCGTATCTGTTAAGAAAAAGGCTGTGTCTACTTTTCCAGCTCCATCAGCAGCTTGACGCCCAGTACGGTGGCGGGAATCCGCTCGCTTGGCGCAAGGTTGGACAGCACGACGACGGCGGTTTTCGTTTCAGGATGAAATCCCATATAGCTGTTATAACTTCCCGTGCCGCCGTTATGCCATATGATGCCGAGCTTGCGGTCAATGATCCAGGCCATTCCGATCTCGTCCATCTCGATCCCCATCGCCTGGTACTCCTTGGTAGACGCGTTGATGGTTTGAAGGCTCTTATGGCACTGGGAAAAATACGGATCATCGTCAAGCTGCATCCGGGCGTAGGAAAGCATATCCGATATATTGGATGTAACAGAACCCGCCGGCAGATAAGCGTCGTTCGCCGCCCAATCCCAATAGTTGCCCAGATCGCCGCTCTGGTCGGAGACCTTTGTACCGGTCAACCCCAGCGTATTTTGCAGAAAATCGTTTGCCAGGCTTGTATAATCCGCGCCATATACCGACTCCAGCACGAGGCCCAGCACCGCGTATCCATAGTTGGAGTAGACAAAACCGCAGTTCTCCTTGTCCATGCTCAAATTGCGCGCCCTGTCAAGAGCCATTTCTTTTGTGACGCCGAAGAAATCGTTTCTTCCCGTCAGGAAATTGGAAATCATCGGCGGTTCAAAATAGTACCCCTTATATCCGGACGTGTGGGTCAGCAGTTCCCGGATCGTTGGATACGCATTGCCGTCAGGGAGAGGCAGATACGTTTCTATCGTGTCCTCAATACTACTGATTTTCCCCTCGGAAACCGCTTTGCCGATCAGCCCGGCGGTAACGGTTTTCGTAATGGAGCCTATCTCATATGTGTGAAGCTCTGGGGGGAGTTCCTGCCCGTTCTCTCCATAAACCCGATAGGAAGCCTCTCCGTTTTGAATCGTCCCCACAGTGATCACCGCGTCCGGGTTGTCTTTCGTCGTGTATGCCAGCGCCTCCCGGAATGTCAGCCCCGGTATTCTGCTCATCTGGTATTTTCCATACGCCGTGATGCCGGCAAACGCGAGAGCCGCGCATAGAATGAGCGCTGCAAGGATAACGACCGCTTTTTTCCTTCTTTTCCCTCCGCCCGCCATAGTCCCCTCCTGCCTGCGGTTTTTCTCAGGACAAATGTGCAGCCGTCAGCCCTTTTTCTGCCCATAGTAGGCGTTGGGGCCGTGCTTGCGCAGGAAGTGCTTATCCTGGACCCGCTGGGGAGCGGCGGTGGCATCGGGATTGATGATCTCCGTAAACAGGGCCATCTTCGCCACCTCCTCCAGCACCACAGCGTGGTACACCGCCTGGGCGGCGTCCTTCCCCCAGGTGAAGGGGCCGTGGCTGCGGCAGATGACCGCGGGCACGTGGTCCGGGTCGAGCCCCCGCTCCCGGAAGGTCTCCGTAATCACATGGCCGGTGTTGGCCTCGTAGTCCTCGTCGATCTCCTCCTGGGTCAGGTCCCGGGTGCAGGGGACGGGGCCGTAGAAGTAGTCCGCGTGGGTGGTGCCGTAGGCGGGAATGCCCCGTCCGGCCTGGGCCCAGGCCACGGCGTGGGGGCTGTGGGTGTGGACGATGCCCCCCAGGGTGGGGAAGGCGTTATAGAGCACCAGATGGGTCCTGGCGTCCGAGGAGGGGTTGAGGCTGCCCTCCACCTGCCGGCCCTCCAGGTCCAGCACCACCAAGTCCTCCGGCCGCAGGGCGTCGTAGTCCACTCCCGAGGGCTTGATGACGAACAGGCCCTTCTCCCGGTCGATGCCGCTGACATTGCCCCAGGTGTAGGTCACCAGGCCCCGGCGGGGCAGCTCCATATTGGCCTCATAGACCTTCTGCTTCAGTTCCTCCAGCATATTGATTACCCTCCTGTTTTGTTTATAGCGTTTCCCCGGCGGGGGGATCGATGTAGCTTTTCTGGATGGCGCTGTTGAGGATGGAGCGGATCACGTTTCCGCAGCACCGGCGGAGGTCCGCCTCGTCAAGGAGGTTTGCCCGCAGGGCCTGCAGGATCTCCCGCTTATAGACGCTTCCTCCGGGCATGATGAGGTCGTTGCCCGCCCGGAGGGCGGCGGCGCTGCTGGCCTTGCCCTTCTGGGTGGAGCCCCAGTCGGTCATCACCACGCCGTCGAAGCCCCACTCCTGGCGCAGCACCTTGGTGCAGAGATCATGGCTGTTGGGGGTGTAGACGCCGTTGATCCGGTTATAGGAGGTCATGACGCCCTTGGCGCCCCCGGCGCGGACCGCCTCCTCAAAGCCCCGCAGATAGATCTCCCGCAGGGCCCGCTCGCCCACGTTGCTGGACACCGCCATGCGGTTCTCCTCCTGGTTGTTGCAGGCGAAGTGCTTGATGGTGACATAGTACCCATCCTCCTGCTGGACGCCCCGGGTGAGGGCCGCCGCCATGGCGCCGGCGAGCCTGGGGTCCTCGGAGTAGTACTCAAAATTCCGGCCGCACAGGGGATTGCGGTGGATGTTCATGCCCGGGGCCAGCCAGTAGGTGCAGCCGTATTCCTTCATTTCACGGTACACGGCCTTGCCCACCTGATAGAGCAGGTCCGTGTTCCAGCTCTGGGCCAGGGCGGCGGCCACTGGGAAGGCGGTGGCGTACTGATAGATAACCTCATCCCGCTCCGGGTCGCCCAGAGCCGCCTTTTTCAGCAGGCCGGGCATATCGTTGAGGAAGGCGAAGGGCGGGTCCACCGGCTTGATCTTCCCGCTTTTGTCCACCGTGGAGCGCCGCTGGATGCGCAGGCCCGCGGGGCCGTCGCACAGCGCCACGTTGGCCAGCCCCCGGTCCCAGAACCGGGAGGTGGTGTTGCCCACGGAGCCGGGCAGCTGGAACCGGTTCTTGCCGCCGGTCATGCCCACGCCCACCACCAGGTCCGTCATCTCCTCCGCCGTCAGGCGGCTCATGGCCCGCTTCACCCGCTCGTCGTCCGGGCAGACCGGCAGATTGCCGTAGGTATAGACCACGGTCTCAAAGGCCTCGGGCCGGATGGTCAGCCGGGGCAGGCCGTCGGGCAGGGGGGCGAACTCATAGGGCTTGGCGTGGAGCTCCTCCAGGGGGAGGTGCAGGGGGCAGACGTGGGTGTGCCGGGAGACCACGACTTCCCGCTCCAGGCGCAGCACTCCCGCCGGGGCGGTGCTCCGGGAGGAGCTGCCCAGCCGCAGGATGTACTCTCCGGGTTCCAGCACATAGGCGGCGTCCGACTCCCGGAAGCTGGCCAGGCGGGCGAGGTCAAAGGTCAGCTCCAGTGTCTGGGACGCGCCGGGCGCCAGGGGTTCCGTCTTGGCAAAGGCGGCCAGGGACTGGTACTCCTTGTCCAGCGCTCCGTTGGGAGCGGAGACATAGAGCTGAGCCACCTCCTTGCCGGTATAGGTCTCCCCGATATTGGTGACGGCGGCCTCCACGGTCACCTGCCGCCCGTCCTCGGACAGCCGGATGCCGGCGCAGCGCATGGCGAAATCCGTATAGCTCAGCCCGTAGCCGAAGGGGAAGGCCGGTTCCACGCCGAAGCTGTCGAAGAACCGGTAGCCGACATAGATGCCCTCTTTGTAGAACTCGTTTGTTACGTCGCCGTTGAGGTAGCTGTACTCCTGGGAGAAGGGCAGCTGGCTGTACTGCTTGGCCCAGGTGTCGGTGAGCTTTCCGGAGGGGGACACCGCCCCGGAGAGCACGTCGGCCACGGCGCGGCCGCCCTCCTGGCCCAGCTGGCAGAGGAACAGAATGGCGTTGATGCCGGGGATCTCCTCCACGAAGCTCATATCCAGGGCGGAGCCGCTGTTGATGGCCAGGACAAAATGCTCGTACTTTTCCGCGCAGAAGCGGATGGCCTCCCGCTCCTCGTCGGTGAGGAACAGATCTCCCTTCTCCGCCCGGCGGTCGCCGCCCTCTCCGGCCTGCCGGCTGACCACGTAGACGCAGGCGTCCGTTTCGCCGCCGTCCACGTCCTCCTGGGTAATGGGGCGGCCGCAGGGGGCGCGGAAGTTGTCAAAGAGCAGGTCCATGAAGGAGCCCTGGAAGTGCTTGAGGCGCTGGGCTTTCTCCTTCTTGTGGGCTTCCAGCGCCTCCTCGTAGGCGCTTTCGTAGTCCTCCAGCCACCGGCGGCTGGCGATCTCGAAGCCACGGTCCTCCAGGCCCTCCAGGATGGTGACGGAGCGGCGTTCGTTCACCTCGCCGGAGCCGGTGCCGCCCTTGATGGTCCGGGATACGCCGGAGCCATAGAAGGCGGCTTTTTTTGTCCGGAAGGGCAGCGCGCCGTCGTTTTTCAGCAGCACGATCCCCTCGCAGGCGGCTTGATAGGCAACCGCTGCATTTTCTTTTTCCCGCTGGCTCATCTCGTCGGAGCAGCTGGCTCTGGTCAGCAGCTTCATGTTTTCCTCCCCTCTGCGCCCCTCGGGGCGCGTCCTTGTTGTTGAATTTTTGGTAAGGCGGCGGGTTTGCGCCCGCCTGTGACGATGTGCTTATCGTACCATGTTCCCAAACTGCTGTCAACATGCCGGTATTTCTCGCTTGTGCGCCGCGCCGCTGCCGGACCTTCTCCGGCGCAAACGATAAAAGTACCGGCGCGCCGCTGGAGGAAGAGGCGCGCCGGCATTCATTTTCACCATTTTTCCACGTCCGTCAGCATCCCATCCTGCCAGCGGCACCACCAGCCGCCGCCGTTGGGGGCCTGCCAGTCATAAAAGCGATGGCCGGCCTCAAAGGCTTCCAGCAGGGTCATGATGGTCCCGCCGTGGACGATCAGCGCCGCCCGGTCCTCCGGCCCATTGCGCGCCGCCAGGGCAAGGAACGCCTCCGTCACCCGCTGCCGGACCGCCGCCTTACTCTCTCCTCCGGGCGGCGGCGCCGCGCCGGCGCTGTCCAGCCACGCCTGATAGGCGGGGTTATCCTTGAGCTCCTCATAGGTAAGCCCCTCAAAGGCGCCGAAGGAGGTCTCCCGGAAGCCGGGGACCACTATCTGCTCCCTGCCGGGATACAGCAGCGCCGCCGTCTCCCGGCAGCGGAGCATGGGGGATACGTACACACAGTCCGCCTCCGGCGGCCGGATGCCCTCCAGGGCCTCGCGTCCCTGGGCGCAGAGGGGCTCATCGGTGGAACCGATGTACCGTCGTTCCAGATTTCCCCGGGTCTGCCCATGGCGCAGCAGAAAAACCGTCATTTGATCTGTACCCCCACTCCGCAGCACACCCGGTAGACCGCTTCCGCCTCCGCCGCCAGACGGCAGCAGGTTCGTCCCACCTGCTCCCGCCATTCCCGGTCCTCCCGGTCAAGGGGGGTCACGCCGCAGCCAACCTCGTCGCAGATAAGCACCCCGTTTGGATGGGCCACGCACCAGGCATCCAGCGCCGCCTGCCAGTCCGGCATATTGCGGATCACCTGCTGGAGTCCGTGGACGCAGTCCGCATCCCCCAGGGCTCCCTCGCTCCAGGATGTGACGCCCAGATCCCGCCGGGCGAAGTCCAGCTTTCCCTGGGCCATGCCGCCGACAATCAGAACCATACCGCGCCAATCCTTTCCGCCAGCACCGCCGCCGCCAGCATGGCCAGCTCGCACAGCTGCAAAAACCATCCCGCCAGATCGCCGGTAAAGCCGCCGAACTGCTCAAGAGCCACAAACCGATAGATGAAATAAACGATGACCGCCGCCGCCAGCGCTGCCAGCGCGGGGACCAGCGTCCCCCACAGCCAAACCGCCCCGGCCCAGAGGACCAGATATCCGCCCAGCATCCACCAGGGGAACCGGCTGCTCCGCTTCAATTCCGACCCCATGCCCGACTTAGGGCCGGACACGGGCCGGGCGGAGGGCAGCCGTTCTATCCCCCAGGCGCTGAGGCTCCGGCTGAGCACAAAGCAGGCCGCGACGGTGGCGGCGCTCTCCAGCTCCGTCAGCAGGGCAAAATACAGCAAAAACCAGACACAGCACCAGATCACGGCGAAGGCCCCCGCGCCGGAGTCCTTCAATATCTCCAGCTTCCGCTCCCGGGAGGCGTGGGAGGCCAGGGCGTCCACGGTGTCGCAGTAGCCGTCCAGGTGGATGCCGCCGGTGACAACTGCCGGGACCGCCGTCAGGAGGGCGGAGCGCAGGACCGGCCCCAGCTCCAGCAGCCGGCAGAGCGCGTCCATTCCCCAGAACACTGCTCCCACCGCCGCTCCCACCAGGGGGAAGAAGGCCAGCGTATGCCGCATATTTTTTTCGTTCCACTCCACCTGGGGCATAGGGATGCGGGAATAGGTGGAGAAGGCGATGGCGCAGGAGGAGAGTAAATGTTTCATAAAACGCCGCCTTTTCTCAGAATTTCCTCAAGAATACCACATTTCTGTCTTTGATGCAAGCAAGCTTTACCGCCCGGCGGCCTGCCGGCCGCCTAGGGGCGTACTTTTCCCGCGCGGGAAAAGTACCAAAAGAGCGCTCAAGGAACTACGTTCCTTGAGAATCCTCCTTCATTACGGGGGTGATTAGTTTCCCTCCGACGATACCTGGTTTGATTCTACCTCAGTCTCTTCGTTGGTGCGCCGGACTTCTGCGTCTACCCACGGGTCCTTACGGCAGATTTCGCTGCGGCGCCGCTTCTACAACCAGTCTTTCGCCATCGCCAGCACCTCTGGCAAAACGGGGAAAGCTCCCGTTATGCACCCCGGGGAGTTCGCCCCGCTATACGGTAGGGGCCACCGATTACCACGCTGAAATAGACGCTAATGGGGAACGAAGCGGAAGGCAGTAAGTTTAGACCAAACCGACTGTGCCTCGGGCGCAAAACTAAACTCCCCCGTAATTCAGGGATTCTTAAACCGCCAGGTTTAAGCCCGCTTTTGCCTACTTTTCGCGGGCGCGAAAAGTAGGCGAGGAGTCCGGGGGCGAGAAGCCCCCGGGCTATCGACGAGAAATTATTCGGAGGCGGCCCGCAGGGCCGCAACGAAGAAAATGGTGACAATTAAAGTAAGGTGTGTTATACTGCCTTCTATCGGGCCAGCGGCCCGAGGGAAGGAGCATCCTAATGAATAACCAAGCAAACCACAGCATGTCCGAGGAGCTGGGCACCGCCCCGGTGGGAAAGCTGCTGCTGAAACTGGCCGCCCCCACCGTGGTGGCACAGCTGGTAAACCTGCTGTACAATATCGTAGATCGTATCTATATTGGCCATATGCCCCAGGTGGGCGCGCTGGCCCTGACGGGCATCGGTCTGTGCTTCCCGGTGGTGTACCTGATCGGCGCGTTCACCATGCTGATCGCCCAGGGCGGCGCGCCCA
Source organism: Oscillospiraceae bacterium (assembly GCA_021768185.1). Taxonomy (GTDB): domain Bacteria; phylum Bacillota; class Clostridia; order Oscillospirales; family Oscillospiraceae; genus Pelethomonas. The sequence continues at coordinate 44,719 of JAETNP010000034.1, read as the reverse complement.
GAGCGGCCATCGCCATGGGCGAGGGTGACAACGACCGGGCGGAACAGATCATGGGCAGCTGCTTCACCTGTCTGGTGGCCATCGCCGTGGCCCTGACGGCCCTGTTCTGGCTGTTCGGAGAACAGCTGCTCTGGATCTTCGGGTGCAGCGAGGAGACCATCGTCTACGCCCTGCCCTACATGCGCATTTACTCCAGCGGGTCTCTGTTTGTGATGATGGCCCTGGGGATGAACATGTTCGTCACCACCCAGGGCTTTGCCACCGTCAGTATGCGCACGGTGCTTATCGGGGCCGTCAGCAATATTATCCTGGACCCCATCTTCATCTACGGCCTGGACATGGGCGTAGAAGGCGCGGCCCTGGCCACGGTGATTTCCCAGGCCATCTCCGGCATCTGGGTGGTGCGTTTCCTCACAGGGGAAAAAACCACGCTGCGCCTCAAAAGGAACACGCTCCGGCCCAACTGGCGGCTTATGGCCCCGGTGCTGGCCTTGGGGGTGTCGCCCTTCGTGATGCAGTCCACGGAGGCGCTGCTGAACATCTCCTTCAATTCCTCTCTCCAGCGCTACGGCGGCGACGTGGCCGTAGGGGCAATGACCGTGGCCAGCACGGTGATGCAAATCGTATGGATTCCCGCCCAGGGCCTGGGCCAGGGGGCTCAGCCCATCATCAGCTACAACTACGGCGCACGGAACGCCCGGCGGGTCAAGGAGGCGGTCTTCGCGCTGCTGAAGGTCAGCCTCGCGTTTATGTGTACCTTCTGGCTGCTGGTACAGCTGTTCCCCCGGTTCTTCATCAGTATTTTCAACAACGATCCCCAGCTGGTGGACACGACGGTGTGGGCGCTGCGGGTCTATACGGCGGTGCTGGGCCTGTTCGGCATCCAGATGTCGGTCCAGCAGACCTTTACCGCCATCGGCAAAGCCAAAGCTTCCCTCTTCATCGCCTGCCTGCGGAAGGTGATCTTGCTGATCCCCCTGATCTTCCTTCTGCCCATCTTCTTCGAGAACAAGGTTCTGGCGGTCTTCCTGGCGGAGCCGGTCAGCGATTTCATTTCCGTCGTCGCCTCGGCCGTCACCTTCTACTTCGTCTTCCGACCCGCCATGGCGGAGCTGGAGCGCCCGGACGGTGCGGCTCAATAATAGGCCACCAGCAGGTCCACCACAGTGCCGTAGCTCTGAATCCCGGCGGTCTGGCCGTAGGATTTCAAGGCGTTGTCATAAATGGCGGTGCTGACCTTGGCCGTCAGCCCCTCAAATTGGGCCCAGTAGGCGCTGTGATACCGCAGGTCCGCCGCCACCGTCTCCGGCAGCAGGCCGCGGAGCTCCGTCCAGCGCGACCGGTCCGCCCGATACAAGGCATTGGAGAGGTGGATGTACCCCATGAGATACCCGGAGTACCGGTAGGCCGGGTCCTCCGAGGACGAGGCGGCGGCCACCGCCAGGAAGTTGCACTCCTGCTCCGAGGCGATCCCCCGCTGGTGGGCCAGCTCGTGGGCAATGTTGGCGGGGAGCAGGCAGGCGGGGCTGTCCACGTTCAGATTGGATTCCCCCGTATAGGGGCTGTAGAAGCCGGTAAAGTTCATAGCGCTGAACAGCCGGGAGAAGAACATCTTCTTCGGCACTCGGTCCGTCCGGGTCAGGAAGGGGAACTCCTGGGAGAGGTTATCGTAAACATGGGTGCTGTAGGCGAAAATCTCGTCCCGGGGCACGGCGAAAACGCCGTTTTCATCCCGGGCCACCTGCCCCGCCGTCTCCGCCAGTTTTTCGGTGAAGTACAGGGTCACCCGCTCCAGCTCCTCCACCGTCACCGGCTGGGCATAGACGCCGCTTTTCTCCTGGAAGCCGTCAGCGTAGTAGTTCACCCCCCAGGTCACGCAGTAGAAACCGTAGGTGGTCAGGAACAGGCATACCAGTCCCAGCACCCCGCCGTAGGCCGTATCCCACCGCCGGCCCTTCCGGGTCCGCAGCCGGTGGAACAGCACGGCCAGCCAGGCCATCACCCCCAGGATAAACGCCGCGTAGAACCACTCCACCACGGAAAAGGGGAACAGGTACCACAGCCTCGCGTATCCATCCTTCATCTTCTGGGTGAAGGCGGATATGGCATTGGCGGCCCGGGGGCTGCTGATGCCGTACCAGTACACGCCAAACAGCGCCAGAACTCCCAGAAGCCAGATATGTACCCCCCGGTGCCGTTTCAGAAATTCCCTCATGTACGCCTCCCCCTTTGCGTTTTGACAAATTTCTATCAATAACTACAGTATACCCTCTTGGCAAATATTTGCCAAGAGGGTATACTTGCCAATTTTGCGCCGGACTACACCCCGGCGTCCTCCGCCAGCGCCTGGCAGAAGGGCTTCATCGCCGGGTAGAGCTTCCGCCACAGCCGGTAGCGCCTGTCGTAGGCCGCCGTCAGGCCGGGCTCCGGTTGGGTGACGTCCTTCACCGCCGTCAAACGCCGGGCGCAGGTCTTCACGTCCGGATACGCGCCGCAGGCCACCGCTGCCAGCATGGCCCCGCCGTACCCCGGGCCCTGCTCGGTCTGGGGCAGCTCCAGGGGGATGCCCAGCACGTTGGCCAAAATGGTCCGCCATAGAGCGCTTTTCGCGCCGCCGCCGCAGATGCGGCTGGAGCGGATCTCGATCCCCTGGTCCCGGGCGATCTCCACGCAGTCCCGGATGGCGAAGGCCACGCCCTCCAGCACCGCCTGGGTCATGTCCGCCCGGCCCGTATCCATCCGCAGTCCCGCGAAGGCGCCCCGGGCGGCGGGGTCGTTGTGGGGACTGCGCTCCCCCATCAGGTAGGGCAGGTAGTACACGTCGTTTTTCCCAAGCTTTTCGGAGGCGATCTTCGCCTCCTCCCCCTGATAGTCGCCGCCGCCCAGGATATCCTCCTGCCACCACTTGTTGCAGGAGGCCGCCGAGAGGATGCACCCCATAAGGTGATATCCCCCGTCTGCGTGGGCGAAGGAGTGGAGGGCGTTGTGCCGGTCCACCCCGAAGGTGTCGCTGGTGATGAACACGGTGCCGGAGGTGCCCAGTGAAATGTTGCAGCACCCGCCGCCCACCACGCCGCAGCCCACGGCGGCGGCGGCGTTGTCCCCCGCCCCCGCGCACACGGCCACGTCCGTATTCAGGCCCAGCAGGGCGGCGGCCTCCGGCAGGAGCGTTCCCACCGTCTCCCAGCTCTCGTACAGCCGGGGGAGCTGCCTCTCCGCCACGCCGCAGATCTCCATCATTTCCCGGCTCCAGCATTTATGTTCCACATCCAGCAGCAGCATCCCCGAGGCGTCGGAGTAGTCGGTGCAGTGGACGCCGGTAAGGCGGTAGTTGATGTAGTCCTTGGGCAGCATGATCTTGTCAATGCGCCCAAAGAGATCCGGCTCGTTTTCCCGCATCCACAGCAGCTTGGGGGCGGTAAACCCGGCAAAGGCGATGTTGGCGGTGTACCGGCTCAGCTTTTCCTTCCCGACGGTCTCGTTGAGGTACTCCACCTGTTTCTGTGTCCGTCCGTCGTTCCAGAGGATAGCGGGGCGGATCACCGCGTCTTCTTTATCCAGGGCCACCAGGCCGTGCATCTGACCGCCCGCGCCGATGCCCCGGACCTGGCCGGCGTCCAGGCCGTCCAGCAGCTCCGGGATGCCGGCGCAGACCGCCTCCCACCAGTCCTCCGGGTTCTGCTGGCTCCAGCCCGGGCGGGGGAATTCGATCGGATATTCTTTGCTGACAATGCGGATAATTTCTCCCCCGTCTCCCATCAGCAGGAGCTTTACTGCCGATGTGCCTAAATCAATTCCAATCGTATACACTTCGTATTTATCCTCCGTTTTGATTTCTTATCGTATCATTCTCGTGGCGGTGGCGTGGTTTTCTTTGCCGGTATCGGGGGTAAGCAGCTGCCATCTGCTGTTTGGTTCCACTCCATAGTATCCTATTATTGTGCCTAATGCAAGAGTGAGATTTACTCTGCGGCGCTGCGCGCCGCGTCCGCTTCTCTTCTATCAGATAGATTCGCCCTGCCGGGCGGGGACGGGGGCGTACTTTTCCCGCGAGGGAAAAGTACCAAAAGGTCGCTCAAGGAACGTAGTTCCTTGAGAATCCTCCTTCACTACGGGGGAATTTATTTGCACAACTTGGTTCTCCATTCTCCCGCTGGCTCGCATCAGAACCCGCCGGACTTCTGCGTCTACCCACGGATTCTAACGGTAGATTTCGCTGCAGCGCCGCTTCTGGGCAGTGGTGCGTCAGCAACACTGCCGGGCCAGTCGTTCGGACGAAGGCCGAATGACGGCCCTGGGTGCTCGTCCATCGCCAGAACTTTGGGTGAAACGGGGAAACTTACATCACGCACCCCGGGGAGTTAGCCCCGCTAGACGGTAGGGGCCACCGATCACCACGCTGAAATAGGAGTAGAAGGGGAACGAAGCGGACAGCAGTAATTTTAGACCAAATCGACTGTGCCTCGGGCGCAAAACTAATCAAAAAATGAGGGATTCTTAAACCGCCAGGTTTAAGCGCGTTTTTGCCTACTTTTGCCGCGCGGCAAAAGTAGGCGAGGAGTCCGGGGGCGAGGAGCCCCCGGGCTATCGAACAGAAACGGCTCTCGTCGAGACTGCACGCGGGACCGTCATTTAGTCGCCTCCGGCGTCTAAACGACCGGTCCGGCACTCGGCCTGCGGCCGAGCGCCCAGCGGCGGCAGGACGGCAAGCAGGGCCGCCTACTCCCTATTGCTGAATCATAAAAATTGTGCTATAATGCCTATAATAAGCGAAAAGGAGACACCCCATGGAGATCGGCGGAGTAAAGATCAACTCCCAACTGGCCCTGGCCCCCATGGCGGGGGTGACGGACGCCGCCTTCCGTCAGATCTGCTCTGAGCTGGGAGCGGGCCTGACCTATACGGAGCTGGTCAGCGCCAAGGCCCTCTGCTACCAGGATAAAAAAAGCCGCCAGCTATTAAAGCCCTTTCCGGGAGAGCACCCCTTCGCCGCCCAGATCTTCGGCAGCGACATCCCCTGCATGGCGGAGGCCGCCCGGATCGCCGTCGAGGCCAGCGGAGCGGATCTGCTGGACATCAACATGGGCTGCCCCGTGGGCAAGGTGGTCTCCTCCGGAGACGGCGCCGCCCTGATGAAGGACCCGGAGAAGGCCGCCCGGCTGGCGGAGGCGGTAGTGAAATCCTCCCCAGTCCCCGTGACGGTGAAAATGCGCCGGGGCTGGGACAAGGGCAGCATCAACGCCGTCCCCCTGGCAAAAATGCTGGAGGAGGTTGGCGTGTCCGCCATCGCCGTCCATGGCCGCACCCGGGTACAGATGTACGGCGGCACGGCGGACTGGTCCACCATCCGTGAGGTCAAAGAGGCGGTGTCCATCCCGGTTATCGCCAACGGCGACATTTTCTCCGGAGAGGACGCGGTGCGTATCTTGCAGCAGACCGGGGCGGATATGGCCATGATCGGCCGGGGATGCTTCGGCAACCCCTGGATCTTTCAGGAGGCCCGGGCCGCCCTGGCAGGAGAATCCATCCCCCAGCGCCCGGCCCTGGACCGGCGGTGCGACACCGCCGTGCGCCAGATCGAGCTGGCGGCGGAGTACAACTGTGAGAAGATCGCCGTGCTGACCGCCCGGCGGCATTACGCGTGGTATCTCAAGGGGGTGCCCCACGCGTCCTATTACAAGGAGCAGATCGTCCGCATGGAGACGCTGGAGGACGTGTACCGGGTAACGAAAGGAATCAAGAGGGATCTCTATGACGGTTGATGAGCTGGTGCGGGCCGCCGCCGGGGGAGATGAGGAAGCATTCGCCCAGCTGGTAGCGCTCCACGAGAAAAAAGTATATAATCTGGCCCTGCGGATGTGCGGAAATCCGGAGGACGCCTGGGACGCCGCCCAGGAGGCCTTCCTCTCCGCCTGGCGGGGGCTGCCCGCCTTTCGCGGGGAGGCGGGCTTCTCCACCTGGCTCTACCGCCTGACCAGCAACGCGGCCATCGACCTGCTGCGCCGGACCAAACGGCAGCGGGGGGAGTCCAGCCTGGATGACGAGGCCCTGGGCATCGACGCCGTGGACCGGACGCCCTCCCCCCAGGAGCGGGCGGAGGAATCCGAGCTGCGGGGCGCGGTGACGGAGGGGCTGGCCCGGCTCACGGACAGTCACCGGCAGGCCTTGGTCCTCCGGGAGGTCCAGGAGCTGAGCTACGAGGAGATCGCGCAGGTGCTGGAGGTAGATCTGGGGACGGTGAAGTCCCGGATCTCCCGGGCCAGGAGCGCGCTGCGAAAAATTTTGCAGGAGAGCGGGAACCTATCCGGCTATCTGCCGTCTAAACCAACAGGAACTGCGGGGAAAGGAGGCGGCCGGTGATGAAGCCCTGCGAGGAATACGAGGTTTGGATCAGCGCTTTTCTGGACGGAGAGCTGTCTGCGGAGAACCGGGCGGAGCTGATGGAGCACATGGCTGCCTGCCGGAGCTGCCAGCGGTATTTTGACGATCTGGTGGCGATACACGACGCCCTGGACCAGGAGGAGGTCCCCGTGCCGGAGGGATTTGCGGAGCAGGTCATGGCACGGGTAGGGGAGACGGAGCAGGAGAAACCCAGGAGGACAATTTTGCTGCCCCAATGGCGGCAATGGACGGCTCTGGCGGCCTGCTGCGCCCTGGTACTGCTGGGGCTCTGGAGCTTCCGGAGCTCCAGGGGAGACCGCACAGTTCAGGATACCGCGGCGGCCGGTATGCCATACATGGCCCAGGACGCCGGTATCCCGGCGGCACAGAGCGAAGAATTTGGTGCGGCGTGCGAATCGGAGGAGGCACCGGCGGAAGACGCCCCCAGGCTGCGCACGGCCGACAGCGAGGCCCCGCCCCAGCCGGAACCGAAGGAAACCGTCGAGGCCAGTGAGGATGCACCGGCCATGGTCGCCGCCGCTGCGCCGCCTGTCAGGGACAATGCGGTGTGTACGGATTACATGGAGGACTCTCTTTCCGCAGGCACCCTGTACGCCGGAGGCGAGGCCGCCCGGCGCTGGGTGGAAGAGGAGCTGGGTCAGACCTGGGAGAACGGGCGTCTATATGAATTGACCGAAGAGGAGTACGCCGGGCTGCTGGCGGCCCTGACGGAGGCGGAGGAGGCGTTCCGCCTGGAGGCCGGAGATGGCTTCTGGCTTATGGCCGATACTTTTTCTTGAAAGAAAAAGTATCAAAAAGAACTTTAATGCGAGCCTAAAGCTGTTGCTATTCCAAAATTTTCGCCCGGTAACGGGAATACGTTTTTCATCGAAGAACAATATAAAACAGATGAATGGAGGATGCTGGATCTATGAATATGTCTCGGTTCAAAAAACTTGCGGGACGGGTAATGCTGCCGCTGCTGTGCGCGGCGCTGCTGCTGGGCTCTCTGACGGAGTATGCGCAGGCTGTCGAGACAGTGACGGCCCGGCTGTGCCCGGACTATACCATTGTCATTGACGGAACAAACCGGATTTTTTACAACGTGAACGGACAGCAGGTGCATCCCATTGCCTATAACGGCACCACCTATCTCCCCCTCCGGGCCATCGGGGAACTGATGGGGAAGGTCGTAACGTGGGACAAGGATACCAAGACTGCTTCCCTGGGCGGCGTCCGCACGGGCGCGGCTACCGCCGGCACGCCGGATACGGACGCCAAGGCGCAGAACGTGACGGTGGAGCTGCGCAGCGATATCACCGTGGTGGTGGATGACACCGTCCGGACCTTCAGTGACGCAAACGGCAAGACGGTCTATCCCCTGTCCTATCAAGGCTCCACCTATCTGCCCATTCGGGCCATTGGCGAGCTGATGGGCAAGAGCGTTGCCTGGGACGGCAAGACCAGCACGGTGACCCTCTCCGGCAGCTCCGGCGGCGAGATCACAGACGCGGATGTGATTGTGGGCGGCGGGACCGGCCCCAGCGGCGGGCAGGGCCTCCTCACCCTGGAGGATGCCAAGGCCAAGGCCCTTTCTCACGCGGGGGCAGCCGCCGAAAACGCCATATTTGCCAAGGAAAAGCTGGACTGGGACGATGGCCGTCAGGTCTATGAATTCGAGTTCTACGTTGGGGACTATGAATACGACTACGAGCTGGACGCCAAAACCGGTGAGATCCTCAACTCGGAGCAGGAGGCCGTCAAGTCCGGTACTCCCGCCGCTTCCGGGACCATTACCCGGGAAAAGGCCCAGGAGATTGCCCTGGCCAAGGTCTCCGGCGCGAAGGCTGAGCATATCGTCAAGCTGGACTTGGACCGGGACGACGGACGGATGATCTATGAGGTTGAGATCATCTACAACAATAAGGAGTACGATCTGGAAATCAGCGCGGCAGACGGCAAGATCCTGAAGTTTGAATCGGAGTCCGTTCACCACTGATGATCAAAATAAAGCAGCCGGACGGGAATGCTTCCCGTCCGGCTGCTTTTTGCACCTACAGCGCGGCTACTGAGCGTAGATATTGAGATATGCCATATACCCGAACCCCTCGTCATCCAGCGGGACGTAGTCGTGGGTGACCGGGTCCTCTCCCTCCGGAGGATTGTAAACGGTGCGCTCCGTACCTTCGGCGCTGACCTCCTCCACCAGCACCCAGGCGGTTTCCGGCAGGCAGTGGAGCTCCGGGCGGTCGTTTTGCAGGTTCAGGTCGTCGGACTGGAGGATGGCGTTGTTTTCGTCGAACTGGGTCACGATCAGCTTCTCCAGCCGGGGGATCATCTGGAGGCTCAAGGAAACCTTGATTGTGTCCGTTTTCTTTGTCTCTCCGTTCTCAGCATAGGTGTAGGTCTGCGTCTCTGTGTAGCCTGTTTTGCCGCTGCCGCCGGTAAAGCTGTTGCCGCCGCCGTCCAGATAGGCGCGGCCATCGGATGTCTGGTATACCCGGTAGGCGATCCAGATATTTCTGTCTTCATACGCATCCCAATCTTCATCCCCCAGAGGCGGGCCCTCATAGACGGTCCCGGAGAGGATATTTTCCGTTCCCTCATCCATGACTGTGATGTTGGATCCAGCTTCACCGGGGGCCATGTTGGAGACAACTTTCGTATAACTGCTTCCGTCTGCATAAGTTCCGTTGAGGATATACAGGCTGTATCCCTCCAGGTCTGGAAAGACAGGATCGCCCACTGCATTTTCCTCCGCAAAGAGGACCATATCCGGAACATTGAAGCTGCCGTAGCCGTCCAGCTCCACCGTATTGGAGCCGCGCTCGACGAGATGGGGATTATTGTAAAATCCTCCGCCGTTCCGCTCCTCGTTCTCCCGCACTACATAAAATCCAACGAATCGGTCCTCCTGCTCCGCTTCCCGCTCCGGCTGGGCCAGGGAGCATCCTGCCAGCAGCAGGGCGGCCAGTATCCAGAGAAGCAATTTACTCTTTTTCATCCTCGTCCTCCAGTCTTCCGTCAAAGCGCAGGATATCCCCCACGCCGCAGTCCAGGTAGTAGCAGATTTTATTGATGGTGTGGAACCGCACGCCGCTGGCCTTTCCGGAGCGAAGGATGGACAGATTCGCCTCGGTGATGCCGATTTTCGCGCACAGCTCCTTGCCGGTCATGTTCCGGGCTTTCAGCACCTCGTCCAAATGTACGGTAATGGCCATGGCGTCCACCTATATGATGCTCTCGTTGTCGTCGCTGACGGCCTTGGCCCGCCGGAAGTACCGGCACAGCAGGTCCAGTGCCGCCGCCAGCAGCACCGGGAACACGGGGAAGGACAGGCTGAAATTCCCGCTGCGCAGGAAGGGGAGAAACAGAAACTGGAACAGATTTCCCCCGGCGTAGATCAGCACCGACGCCGCGGCAATCCGGCGGCAGCCCCGGCGGAGCTCTTCCGCCCTGGCCACGGTCTCCTCTCCGAAGGGGTCCGCCTCCATAGCCCGGGCCAGCCGTCCCGCCAGCAGCAGTGCTCCGCAGCCCAGCAGGGTGGGGAGCAGGTCTGCCGCCGCCAGCAGGGCGATGGACACATTGGTCCCCGTCAGCGAGATCCCCGGCATGGTGTTAGCCTCCGCCACGTCCTTGATTTTCCGCAAGGCCGCCGCTCCCGTGCTCCAAGCCGCCAGCCAGCCCATGAGCACCGCTGAAAAGACCAGCAGCCGTTCCAGCGTCCGCCCCGGGGAGGGGCTCTGCTCAATGTGCCCCAGGACCCGCAGTACCGCCCAGGCCAGCAGCGCAGACGATGCGCCGCCCACCGCCGCCAGGGCGATGAATTCCCGTCCGCCGAAATCTGCGAGCCGGTAGACCAGAGAGGGATTCACCAGCAGGTACAGACCTGCGAAGATTTCCGCCGCCGCCAGCGCCAATAGCCAGTCCCAATTGCACCGGGGCCGCCACAGGAGGCCCAGTGCCGGAAGGGCGGTTAAAATCAATACGATTATCCATGCAAAGACGTTTCCTGACGCTCCGGAGAGGGACAGTTCCCGAAGCCACTCACCGAAGCGGGGGAGGGCTTCCGCCGGCAGCAGGAACAGCGGCACGGCGGCCAGCGCCGCCGCCGTTCCCCCGGAGAAGGTTCGTTTATCCATGAGGTTTCCTCCTTTGATTATTGTTTTACAATAATTACGGATATACTATACCATTGAAATTATTGTTTGTCAATAATTTTTTTGCCGCGCTCCGCGCGGCACGGCAGTTGTTTCTTTACGATGCCCCGGGACCTGCGCGGCCCCGGACTCCGCGCCTACTTTTGCCACGCGGCAAAAGTAGGCAAAAACGCGCTTAAACCTGGCGGTTTAAGAATCCCTCATTTTTTGATTAGTTTTGCGCCCAAGGCACAGTCGGTTTGGTCTAAACCCACTTCCGTCCGCTTCGTTCCCCTTCTGCGTCTATTTCAGCGTGGTCATCGGTGACCCCTACCGTATAGCGGGGCTAACTCCCCGGGGTGCGTGATGCTGGTCTACTCCGTTTTACCAGAAGTTCTGGCGATGGACGAAAACTAATTATAGCAGCGGCGCCGCAGTAAGCACTATCGTAAGAATCCGTGGGTAGACGCAGAAGACAAGTACCCGAGGAGTCCGCGATTGTGCAATGACCCCATCGAGGGGTCATGCACAATCTAATTTTGCACGGCCACTCGATGTGGCCGTTGCAAAATCTTGGGCGAGAAGCCCCCGGGGTATCAAATAGAAACGGCCCCGTGCCGCGCGGAGCGCGGCAGAAGCAACTGCCCAGAAATTTTCCAATTTACTAGTTGACAAACGTCTACCAACATGCTATTGTACAGGTAGACGGCCGTATACTATATCAACAAAGGTACACAAGTGTGTACCAATAGAGGAGGTGCCGAGACAATGGCAGAGGAGAAAGTGAATCTCTCCGATTGTGAATGGAAGCTGATGAACCAGCTGTGGGAACAGCCGATGACGATCATGGAGCTGACCAACCGTTTCCGGGAGGAAACCGGGTGGTCAAAAAATACGGTTATTACCATGCTTTCCCGGCTGGAGGGCAAGGGGGCGGTCCGCTGTGAGCGGGAGGACCGTGCAAAACGCTACTATCCCGTCCTCCGGCAGAAGGACGCCGCCCGGCAGGAGACAGAAAATTTCCTGGGCAAGGTCTACGGCGGCAGCCTGGGCCTCATGATGAGCGCCATGGTGGAGAGCCGCCGCCTGACGGAGGCCGACGTGGCGGAGCTGTCCGCCATTCTGGAGAAGGCGGGAGGCGGTGCGAAATGAGGGAAGTGCTGCTGACCTCCTCGGCGCTGATTCTGGCCCTGCTGGTCCTGCGGCAGGTCTTCCGGAAGCACATTTCCCGGCGGGTGCAGTACGCCCTCTGGGCCCTGGTGTTGGTGCGGCTGCTGGTGCCGGTGAACCTTCCGGCGGTGGATTTCAGCGTGCTGTCCGTCTCCGAGCCCGCCCGGGTGCAGATGGCGGAACGGCTGGAGGAGGAACCGGTCTATGTGCTGCCGGTGTCTACGCAGGAGCTCGCCCGATCTTCCGCAAGGCCTGATGTGATCCTGCCGGTAGAGGGCCGTTATTCGGCTGTGACCCAGGAGGACGGCCAGCCCGCCATTGTGACGAGATACGCCTTCACTCTGGAGGAAGCCCTGGGCCTGATCTGGATAGCCGGCATGGCCTGCATGGGCCTGTGGCTGGCGGTATCCAATCTCCGGTTCTGGGCGAAGCTGCGCCGGAAACGGATTCCCCTGGAGCTGCCGGAGTGCCGGTACCCGGTCTATCTGATGGAGGAGGGGCTGGTGTCCCCGTGCCTGTTCGGGCTGTTCCGGCCCGCTGTGTACCTGACCCCCGCCGCCATGGAGAGCGAGGAGAGCCTGCGCCATGTGCTGGCACATGAGCAGACCCACGCCCGGCATCTGGACCCGCTGTGGTCCCTGCTGCGGAGCGTATGTCTGGCGGTGTACTGGTTCGACCCGCTGGTGTGGTGGGCGGCCATGGCCGCCAGAGAGGACTGCGAACTGGCCTGCGACGAGAGCGCCCTGGGCCGGCTGGGCGAGGCCGAGCGCATCCCCTACGGCCAGACCCTGCTGCGGCTCATCCCCCTGAAAAAGCTGTCAGGCGGCGTACTGCTGACGGCCACCACCATGACCTCCGATAAAAAGCGGATGAAGGAGCGCATCACCCGCATTGCGGAAAATCGAAAGATGAAGACTGCCGCCCTCTGCGCCGCCCTGGCGGTCACGACGGCGGTATGCGCGGTGACGTTTACGGGGTGCGTGGCCCATGGCCGCGGCGCCGTCCCACTGACCCAGGAGGAGCTGGATTTCTTCAACACAGAGTATTTCAACCCGGACGAGGTCTATACGGACGGCGGCCATCTGTGTCCTGCGGCCATGCGGAACATGTTCCTGTCCTCCCTGTACGAGACGCCGGCGGATATAGACCTCTTCGAGCTGGTTTATATTGGCATCCCGTCCCTGCCGGATGTGGAGGAGCCGCCCCGGGCTGACGAAGCTGTTATCCTGGAGCGGGTCTACGGAGGAGACTGGCCTGACTGCCCTACCTACGAGATATCTTCTGCTGAACTGGACGCGCTGCTGCTGGAGTACACCGGTGTGCCGCTGGCGGAGAGCAATAGAATAGGGGTGGGCGGCTTCGTATATCTGGAGGACTACGACACCTACTGCTGGTGCCACGGCGACACCAATTACCGGAGAGAGGTCATCTTTCAGTCCGGCGAACGGGAGGGCGATCTGATCCGCCTGATCTACGATGATACCTTCTGGGGGGACGGCATGAAGTGCTTGACGCTGCGGGATGTGGGAGAAGGGAAGTATCATTTCGTCTCCAACCTCCCCTATGAGCCTGCAGCCGCGCCGGAGAATCTGAGCGCCCCCTCCGACCGGCAGTCTTCCCAGCCGGTTAGTTCGGAGGGCAGGCCGGTGGATATGCTGACCATCCCTCTGACGGACGCGCTGTCCTACGAGCCTGAGAAGGTGGAGACATATTCCGCCGACGACATCATCCCGGGCCATCACGATGAGGAGCACGGGGAACACCGGCAGGAGCGGCGTCATACCGGCGGCGGGTGCCGCACCACGGAGAACTGCGGCACCTTCGCCTGGAGCTATGGCGGGAACACTTACGTCTCCTGTCAGGATCTCCGCCTCAGCTCCTATCCCGATGATTTCTTCCTGGCTTTTCAGGAGCAGACGTATGTCGAGGAACCGTTTACCAATATCCTCGGCTACAGCGGCGTGATGATCAGCTATAACGTCTGGGAGACGCCGACAAACGACATTTATTATGGAGGCACTGTCAACGAATACTACGTCTTCGAGGAGAGCGCGTCCGGGACAGACATCTACCTGCTGGCCCGGGTCTACGGCGTACCGGAGGTAGTGGACCTGGACGGCGACGGGACCATGGAGCTGATCGGTTCGGACTGCAATGGTATGGCGCAGATCTTCTTCAAACGGGACGGCAAGCTCCATGAGGCGAACGTGGGGAGCCTGCTGAGCGAGTACTGGAGCGAGGCGACCTCCTTCCAGTTCCTCGGCTGGTACACCAACGAGAGGTACCTGAAGGTCTATGCCAACCTGCCCGTGGTCAAGGACGGCCAGGTGACGGACGCCCTATGTACCGCGTACCGGGAGATCTATTTCAACGGCGAGAGCCTCCGAGTGGCAAAGGGCCAGCGGGAAATGACGGACCATCTGCTGGCCGGGGTACAGGACGTGAGCACCGCGGTAGACGCCGCCCGGGCGGCGGCGAAGGCCAACGCCGATGCCTGGACCGCCAACTACGCCAAGGGCATGGAAAACCCGCCGGAGTGGGACGACTACTGCGTGACCAGTCTGGACTGGGTCTACCCCGTGGAACCGGAGGGCATTCCTGAGAACGGCCCGGGATTCGCGGTGTATGAATTCCGCTATGAAGTCCATACCACCACGCCGGAGCGTGTGACCATGCTGGCCGGCGGGGCCTACCTGGATGAAGACGGCTGGGTGGGCGGCTTCTATGACCCCAACGGGAGCTATCTGGTCTTCCAGCTTCTGGAGGACGGGTCCTATAAACAGCTAAACGGCACGATCACCCACGACCTGGGTCCTGAGACCAGCGAATTTATGGCGGACCTGGATCGCATTCTGGCAGATAACGGCCTGGCCTCGGTCCGGTCGTTCTGAAATAATCTATAATGCAAGGAGGATAAACCCCATGAGCAACAATCTGCCCGCACCTCGCAAACCCTTCCGGAGGCGGACGCTGGTCCTGTTTCTGGCCTGCGTGACCGCGCTGGCGCTGATGGTCCCGGCCATGGCCCACGGCCACGGCGGCTGCCACGGCGGCGGGCGTGGATGGAACACCCGGGTCCAGACCCAGGTCACCGTCTGCACTGTGGAAGGGTGCGAGATTGCGGGGCGGCATGTTCACAACGGCGTGACTTACTGCGGCTACGACCACACAAACGGCGTATGCGACGGCAAATGTCTGGCGCTGTGTACCGTGGAGGGCTGTGAGGTCGCCGGCCGGCATGTCCATGACGGCGTGACTTACTGCGGCAGCAGCCACGACTGCGGCTTCTGCAGCGGCCAGTGCCTGACCCTGTGCCCGGTGGACGGCTGCGCCATCGCCGGCCCCCACGTCCATAACGGCGTGACCTACTGCGGGAACAACCACGAGGCTGGTTACTGCGCCGGAACCTGCGCCGCGGCTGCTGCGGGAACCGGATACCGCCACGGCTGTCACCGCTAAGCGCACAGCTTACAACGAAAAATCAGTACGCCGCTCCGGCTGACCGGGGCGGCGTACTGGTTTTATTGCAGTTCTTTCAGATACAGCTCTGCACGGTTAACGATCAACCGAACCGTGTCCTCCAGGGAGCGGTCTTCTGAGAAATACGCATTTGCCTCCTCCTGGATAATAGCGGTCAGGCTGTCATCCGGATCGTAGATATGGCCCACGGCGTTATACAAGGTCATAAAATGGTCATATTCCTCCTGGGTGACGGGACGGATAGGGATCGCCAGATCGCTGTCCGGCATGAAGCTCCAGGCCATGCCCTCCGACTCCATGGGCTGGCCTGTCTCATCCAGCATAGGACCGGTGGATATCTCCACCATTCTGTCGAAGTCCGTGCGGCTGATGGGAAAGGCCGGGCCGAAGTAAATTCCTGTTGGATACTTGGGCAGGAACGCCTCCCGGAGAAAGGCCCAGGCGGCCTCCTTCTCTTTGCAGGCGGTAGTCATAGCAATACCCTCCCACAGCCGGAAGCAGCTGCCCGCGCCGCCGTCCTCCCGGGGATAGCCCACATAGCTGCACGCCCCGCCGAAGGCGGTCGTATACATTTGGATCTCCGCGCCGGAGTCCAGCCTGGTCAGCTCCGCCGGGAGCAGGAGCAGTTCTCCGTCCAGAGCGGCGGTATAGATATCCTCCACCGCGTCCGTCCGGAGGGGCGCGGTGCCGCAGAACTCCAGGAAAGATCGCACCGCCTCCTCCCGGACGGTTCCCGCCTGCCGGTCCACCAGGGATTCTGCCGTCATGGGCAGGAGCAGCTCCAGAAGGTCCTCTCTGCTGCTCTCCCCGAAGACCGTGCCGCCCTCCGGGAGTTTCGCCATGGCTTCCCGCAGGTCCGCCCAGGTCCAGCTCACCCGGTCACCTACCATACTGGTCCGTCCGACGGCGGTGAGGATGGAGAAGGAGGAGAACGCCTGATAGAGCTTTCCATCCTGGAGCGCTGCATCCAACACCCGCTCCATCAGCGCCTCCCGTCCCAGGTCCGGGTCACCCTCCACATAGGGCAGCAGGTCCTCCAGCCAGCCCCTGCGGGCGTACTGCCGGAGGGGCAGATTGCTGGTATCCAGCAGATCCGGGATATCCCCTGCAAGCATTTCCGTCTGGAGCCGGGTCTGTCCGGCGGACGGCTCGGTGCCCGTGTTGTATTCGGAGTAGTCCCGGACCTCGATCCGGCAGCCGGGGTAGCCTTTGTTGAACTCCACGATTTTCGAGCGCGTCTCGCTGCTCAGGGACAGGGTGGCATAGGTCAGCACCGTCATCTCCGGCAGGGAGGCGGGGTCCGTGGGGGAGAGGAGGACCGTCTCCTCTCCCGCAACTACGGCGAACAGCCGCCCGTCCGCCAGAGCGGCAAGGCCGCCGACGCTCTCGCAGTTGATGTTCGTCCCCGTCCAGGACAGCAGGCGTTCTAGCCGCTCCCCTCCGGCGTTGTATCCATACAGGGAGTCCCCGCTGGTGCAGAAGAACAGCCAGTCCCCGCTCCCGTCATAGACCTTGTCATAGCAGGCGGGGAGGGCATAGGACTCCCCCCAGTCCCCGGCCTCCGGCCGGATGACCCGCAGAACATCCGGTTCTCCCAGAACGGAACCGCGGGCCCGCAGCGCCGCCCGGCCATCCGCCAGCAGGACCAGCGCGTTCCAAGGGGAACCGAATTCCCCGTCCAGGCCGCACAGAAGCCGCCCGTCCCGGTCAAAGGCGGTGACGGTCTGGGCCGTACTGACGTACAGCCGGTCCTCCCGATCCGTCAGAACGTCGGTGATCCAATCCGGGTCTTCTTCCCACAGCAGAGCACCCAGTTTGAGCCGCGCCAGCTCTTTTCCGGCAGCGTCAAACTGCTGCACGTAGTCTGAGGACGGCTGGCCGTCCCAGGGCGAGACGGAGGTCCAGACCCAGACCGAGCCCTCCCCGCCGGGCCAGCAGCGGGGCGCGGTGATGTAACCGTCCGCTCCGTTCAGAAAATCGAAGGGCCGGTACCCCTCCACCTGCCGGAAGGCCGTGCCGCCGGGCTCTCCTTGAAAGAGGGCCGTGCCGCTGAGGGGGGCGGGGATCATCTCCCCATCGGGCCCCTCTATCTCACTTTCTTGGACGGCGTCCCCCACCAGCCAGACCTTCCCGCCGCTGACGCAGGCCTCATGGACGTAGTTGGCCTCGAAATCCACCGGAAAAAACTCCGGCACATAGACCATCCCGCTGACAGCCTCCACCGGGTCCGGCTCCGGCTCTTTCTCCGGCGTCCCGCCGCAGGCGGTCAGGCACAGCAGTAACAGCAGGCACAGCGCCCATCGTTTGACGTTCATATCACTTTCCTCCCTTCTTTTTGCTGTAAGACCCATCATATGGGAAGAATGTATGCTTTTTCCTTCCGAGCTGTATGCCTTTCCCATCACCTCTGCATGATTTTTGTATCATTTCTTAGCGCACGGCAAAGGGCGTGAGTGAAGCAGACTGCATTTCAGTCTTTACACTCACGCCCTTATGCTCATTCTGCAGCAGCCTTTTGATTCATGGCACGGGAGACGGGCCCATGCACCGGCGTTCAAAGAGGTTATGGCATTCCCTGCTCCTTCTGCTTTTCTGCCAGCAGTTCCAGGTAGGACCGCCGGGACAGCTGGCCCCGGGGAATGCCCAGTTCCTCCAGCAGCGCCAGCAGCCGCTCCACTGCCGCCTCCCGCTGCTCCTCTCCGGGGACCAGAAGCTCCAGTTCCAGGAAGCCGCCCAGCCCCTGGACCTGGTCCAGGCACAATGTCACCTGGTCCAGGCGGTAGGTCCGGCGGACCTTATTCACCTCGGCAAGGGGCCGGTAGCCCAGGGCTTCCAGCAGCTTTTGGGCCGTCCCGCCGTCGGAGACGCCCGTCTCATACTCGGTCCTGGCGTTGGACACCCGGTCCAGCTTGGGGCCCTTGTAGGTGATCAGGCTCTCCCAGGGGCCGTCCGGCAGCCGCCGGACGCTGCGCAGGCGAAGGGCCTCGTCCGTGCGCCGGAAATCCCTCTCCGTACCGTTGAAGTATATATCTCTCTCCCGCACCTGCTCCACCGGCAGGAATCCCAGCGCCGCGGCGCGATCTGCCAATTCCTCCGCCGCAAGATCCCCCAGGGATGCCTTGAGTTCCGCTTCAAGCATAGATCGTTCCTCCTTATGGTTCCGCCAGGCCTGACAGGACCTGGTCCATGACCCGTCCCACCTTCCGACGGCATTCGTCCTCCGTACAGCGTTCCATATCCTCCCAGCCAAATTGGGTCAGCAGATAGATCCCCAGAAAGACCTCCACCAGCTCCTCCGCCGGCAGGTCCCGGCGCAGCTGTCTCTGGTCCTGTGCCTCCCGGACCAGCTGTCCCAGGATCTCCAGCAGTTCCGCCCGGGCCCCATGGAGCTCGCTGTCCGGGGACACGTTCAAATAGAAGATCCGCCGGGTCAGGGCGACATACCTGGTGGAATCCGCCACCAGGGTTTCCATTACCCGCCGGAGCTTTTCCAGGCTGTCCGGCTCCTCCCGGAGGTCCTCCCGGACCAGCTGACGGATCTCCTCCAGGGCGGCGTCGGCAATGCCCTGGAGCAGGTGCTCCTTGCTGGAAAAGTAGTTGTACAGCGTAGCCTTGGAGATCTCCGAGGCCTCGGCAATATCTTCTATGGTAGTGTTCTCATAGCCCTTGGCCGTAAACAGCCGCCGGGACATCTTCAATATCCGGTTCCGGCATTGGAGCTTGTTCAATTCCCGTCTTCCCTGCTTCATGGCCTCACCTACCGTTCCAGACCCGCCCGCGGGCCCTGATATTATTTCCGAATTAAAAATTCAGAAATAATCTAATTGATTTGAGCCGCTTTTCTCGCCGCCGTGAACGGCGGCAGCCGAAACGCATGGCACATATTACTTCCGAGCTTTAAGCTCGGGAGTAATATTGACAGTATTTTCATTATAGCATACCCGTCCTTCCATTGCAACCGTCCGACGAAGCGACAGGATCCGCCGGCGTTTTTTCTGCCAATTTATCTATTCTGCACAAATTTCTCCGCAAACTTTCTGCTGCTCCGCCGGCGGATTTTTGATTTTTATACTTGATACCAAATTTAAAACAGAGTATACTTATTTTATCATGGGTCCTGCTTTTGTGCGGCAGGCCCGAGGGAAGGAGGAGAAGCGCATTGTCAATAAAAGTCATTGCCTATGACGTAGGCACCACCGGATTGAAAACCTGTATGTTCCAGATCTCCGCCGGAGAGAGCGTGCAATACCTGGCGGGCGAGGTAGAGCAGTACCAGCTCCATGTGCTGGGAAACGGCGGCGTGGAGCAGGAAGCCACAGACTGGTGGGACGCCATGGCCCGCAGCACCCGCCGCCTGCTGGAGCGCAGCGGCACCGCCAAGGAGGAGATCCAGGGGATCACCTTCTGCTCCCAGTTCCAGACGGTGGTGATGGTGGACAGGGACGGCCGGCCCCTGCGCCGGGCCATGAGCTGCATGGACGCCCGGGCGGATCGCCAGTTCAAGCGCTGCATGTCCACGGGGCTGAAGGTGGAGGGCCTGGACATCGTCAAGGTCCTCAAGTACCTGAAGATCACCGGCGCGGTGTCCGCCAGCGCCAAGGACCCGGCCTGGAAATACCTGTGGGTCAAAGACAACGAGCCGGAGATCTTCCGCAATACCTGCAAATGGCTGGACGCCAAGGAGTATCTCACCTGCCGGGCCACGGGCCGCATGGCCGCCAGCCGGGACGACGCCTCCGCCACCTTCCTCTACGATGTGAAAAACCGCTGCTGGAGCAAGACGCTGTGCAGTATGCTGGGGATCAACATGGACCATCTGCCGGAGCTGTGCGACTCCACGGACCAGGTAGGCGCCCTGCTGCCCAAGGCGGCGGAGGAGCTGGGTCTGGCGGAGGGGACCCCGGTGTTCTCCGGGGCCAGCGACGTGAGCCTGTGCTCCGTAGGCGCAGGCTGCGTGGAGCTGGGGGACGTGCTGATGTACTCCGGCACCTCCGGCTGGGTGGCCACCACGGTAGGGAAGCTCCATCTGGACCTGGGCAACCTCATCGGGGCCATCGTAGGGGTGGACCCCACCACCTACAACTACATCGCCGAGCTGGAGACCTGCGGCAAGTGCATGGAGTGGGTCAAGGACCGCATCGACCAGATGGACATGGACTACGACCAAATGATCGAGTACATCAAGGACACCCCCGCCGGCAGCAACGGCGTGATTTTCTCCCCCTGGATGCACGGCAACCGCTGTCCCTTCGATGACGCCAATTCTCGGGGCCTATTTTTCAACCTGGACATCACCTCCCACGGCTCGGACCTCATGAAGGCGGTTATTGAGGGGGTATGTATGCACATGCGCTGGCTGCTGGACTGCACGGAGAAGGCCTTTCCCACCAATCCGGCGGTGCGCTTTGCCGGCGGCAGTGCCGTGTCCCCCTACATCGGCCAGGTCATGGCCGACGTGCTGGGCCGGGACGTGGAGGTCATCGAGAACCCCCGGCAGGTGGGGGCCATGGGGGCGGCGGCCCTGCTGGCCGTCAGCTTCGGGCTGCTGAAGGACATCAAGGACATCAAGAAGATCATCCGGGTCCAGTCGGTCTACCATCCCCGGAAGGAGAACACCGCCGTCTACGACCGCATCCTGCCGGTCTTCAAGAATCTGTATTACGACAACAAAAAATCCTTCGCCGCCCTCAACGCGAAGGACTAATACTTTTTCTCGAGAGAAAAAGTATCAAAAAGAGCTTTAAGTTCGAGACTAAAACCATTGCTATTCCTAGATTTTTGCCCGGTAACGGAAGTATGCCTTTAATCGAAGAATAGTATAAAAACGAATGGAGGAACGCATCATGATGAAGGAACACTACGGCGTATCCAGCTGGCCCAACGAGAAGGAAATTTTCGCCAAGATGGAGCGTCTGGTCAGCGAGCCCCTGCATCCCATCAAGCCCGCCGCCATGCAGCGGTATCTGGATTATTTTGATACCAAGTGCAAGGGCTCCAAGGCCATGATCGACCAGGCCAAGGGAGTGATCCCCGGCGGCGTGCAGCACAATCTGGCTTTTAACTACCCCTTCCCCCTGGTCATCACCAAGGCGGAGGGCGCGTACCTCTACGACATCGACGGCAACCGCTACGTGGACTATCTCCAGGCCGGCGGCCCCACCCTGCTGGGCAGCAACTACGGCCCGGTGAACGAGAAGGTCTGGGAGGTGGTCCGGGAGTCCGGCCCCGTGACGGGCCTGTTCCACCCCTACGAGATGAAGCTGGCGGAGAAGATCCGGGAGTGTATGCCCTGGGTGGAGATGTACCGCTGCCTTGCCAGCGGCACCGAGGCCGACATGGTGGCCATCCGCATTGCCCGGACCTACACGGGCAAGGACCGCATCGTCAAGGTGGGCGGCGCCTACCACGGCTGGAGCGACCAGCTGGTCTACTCCCTCCACATCCCCTATACCAAGACCTTTGAGGCCCACGGCATCCCCAAGGAGGCCAGCGCCAACACCTGCGAGTTCTTCCCCGGCGACGTGGAAGGCCTGCGCAAGGTGCTGGAGGAGAACGAGAAGCACGGCGGCACCGCGGCGGTGCTCATCGAGCCCTTCGGCCCCGAGAGCGGCACCCGCCCCGTGGCCCTGGACTTTGCCGCCAAGGCCCGGGAGCTGTGCGACGAGTTCGGCGCGCTGCTGATCTTCGACGAGGTGGTCACCGCCTTCCGGGTGGGCCCCGGAGGGGCACAGGGCTTCTTTGACGTGCGGCCGGACCTGACGGTCTTCGGCAAGATCGTGGCCGGGGGCTATCCCATGGCCGGCGGCGTAGGCGGCCGGGCGGAGATCATGTCCTGCGTAGCCGCGGGCGTCAAGGCAGGGAAGAAGAAGGCCTACGTGGGCGGCACCCTGACGGCCAACCCCCTCAGCTGCGCCGCGGGCTACTTCGCCATTGACGAGATCCTCCGCCAGGACGCGGCCCGGAAGGCCGGCGAGAACGGCGACAAGCTGTGCGCCGGTATCCAGAAGCTCATCGACAAGTACGACCTGCCCTTCGTCACCTGGAACACCGGCTCCATCGTCCACTTCGAGGTCTCCGGCGTCATGTACCTGAGCGTCACGGACCCGGACATCTTCACCAAGATCCCCCAGCGGCAGAAGTATATCGAGGAATTCGGCGCGGCTTTGACGGCCAACGGCGTCATCACCCTGGCCGGTTCCCGGATCTACACCAGCATGGCCGACAACGACGAGACCATCGCCCAGACCCTGAACGCATTCGAGGACGTATTTTCCAACATTGAACATTAAAAAGGAGGACGCACTATGATCCGCAGACTGGATGAAGAAAACCTGACCTACGCATTCCCCGAGGTAGCCTTTGACAACGACTATGTGATCGCCACCTATCAGGCCAAGGTCCAGACCAAGAACATTGAGAAGCTGGCCATGGCCATCGCCGACGAGCAGACCACGGGCACCTGGATCAAGGTGGGCGCCGACTCCATGGAGAAGACCCGCCGTTTCGGCGCCAAGCTGGTGTCCCTCTATGAGGTGCCCGACGCGGGCTACGACTACCAGTCCGACGAGCCCCCCATGTATATCATTCAGCTGGCCTATCCCATGGAGAACTTCTCCACCAGCATGTCCGCCCTGATGACCATTCTCTTCGGCAATATCTCCGGCTCGGGGATGATCCGGCTCATCGACGCGGCCTTCCCCAAGAAGCTCATTGCCAAGTTCCAGGGTCCCAAGTTCGGCGTGGAGGGCCTGCGCAAGGTGCTGGGCGTGCCCGACCGGCCTCTGCTCAACGCCATGATCAAGCCCAACATCGGCTGGACCCCCGACGAGGGCGCGGACCTCTTCTATCACGCCTGCAAGGGCGGCGTGGACATCATCAAGGATGACGAGCTGATGCTGGCCGACGGCCCCTTCTGCCCCCTGAAGGACCGGGTCACCAAGTTCATGGAGAAGGAGAAGAAGGTCTTCGAGGAGACCGGGGAGCACAGCCTCTACGCCGTCAACGTCTCCGACAGCACCGAGAAGGTCCGGGACAACGCCTACCGGGCTCTGGAATACGGCGCCAACTGCCTGATGGTCAACGTCTATACCACCGGCTATGACACTCTGAAAATGCTGGCGGAGGACCCCAACGTCAACGTGCCCATCCTGGCCCATGTGAACTTCGCCGGGGCCATGGCGGCTTCCACCTACACGGGCATCGCCGCTCCTCTGCTCATCGGCAAGATCACCCGTCTGGCCGGCGGCGACTTCCAGATCAACGGCCATCCCTACGGCAAGTTCCCCGTTCCCTACAAGATGTTCTACCGCAGCTTCAAGTTCTTCACCCAGCCCTGGTGGAACATCAAGCCCATGATGTTCGCCTGCTCCGGCGGCACCACCCAGCTGGCGGTGGAGAAGCTGATCCGGGACATTGGTACCGACATCATTCTGGCCGCCGGCGGCGGCGTCCACGGCCATCCCGACGGCAGCGAGGCCGGCGCGAAGAGTATGCGCCAGGCCATTGACGCGGCCCTGGCGGGCGTCCCCGTGGTGGAGTACGCCAAGGACCACCCGGAGCTGGCCCGGATGCTGGGTTTCCTGAATCCGGACCTCCGGAAGAATTTCGACCTGATGAATTAAATATACCTTATCCGCCGCCGCGGGGGATCTGCCCTCGCGGCGGCGGCATACCAAGAAAGGAGTACCGTTTTGTACGATACGATCGTATTTGCCGATTTTGACGGGACCATCACCATGGAGGACACTCTGGTGGGGGCCATCCGCCTGTTCGCCGGCGAGGAGGAGTTTCAAGAGTACAACCAGAAGCTGACCAAGGGGGAGATGACTCTGAGCCAGGTGGTGCGCTACGCCTTTGACGGCGCGCCCTCGGACCGGCTGCCCCGGATGCTGGAGTATGTGCGCAGCGTACCGCTGCGCCCGGGCTTCGAGGACTTCCTGGATGAGATGGACCGCCGGGGTGTTCCGGTAGTGGTGATCTCCGGCGGGATGCGGCAGTTTGTGGAGCAGACTCTGGCCCCCTTCCGTGACCGGCTGCTGGGGCTCCACGCGGTGGACCTGGACGTAAGCGGCCCTCAGATGCGCCTGATTTCCGCCTATGATGACGGCAACGAGCTGCTGAAGAAAACCGACGTCATGGCCCTGTACGAGTACCGCCACGCCGTGGGCATTGGCGACAGCTTCACCGACCGGAACATGAGCCGGGCCGTGGACACCATTTTCGCCCGGGACATTCTTGCACAGTACCTGGAAAAGCTGGGTGAGCCGTACCTGCCCTACGAGACCTTCTATGACGTGATTCGCCAATTCCCCGAGCCCCAGGCAAAGGGGTCGTAAAACGGCCTGAAAAATGACAGCAGCAATGGACGCAAACGCGGTGGCCATTGCTGCTGTTTTTCATATCTGTCGGATGCTTTTCATCAAAGGATCGTATGACTCGGCATTCTGGCATCAATAATGGATGATGGTCACCTGACCGGAGACCTTCGCCAGTTCCCCGGCGGGGGCATATACAAACAGACTGTACTCTCCCGGTTCCACCGGGCTTTCCCAGACCATAGAATCAGATTTCACCTCCAGTTTCCCGTCCATTCGCCGGCTGGTAATGGTCTTATAGACAGTACGAGGCTTTTTGTCTCCCGCTTTGGCGAAGCCCACGGACAGCTGCTCTCCCTTCTCCGCCGCAACATCGTAGTATACCCTGTCTCCCTCCTCCATGGTGTAGGTCCCCAGCCAGATATATTCTCCGCTTTCCACGCTGTTCAGCTCCACCGGGATCTCTTTACAATTGATCCCGAACCATCTCTCGATTTCCTCCGGGGCAATACTCGTCACACCGGTGACCTTGCCCTCTGCATCCCGAACGACTTTGATATTGCAGGTTCCTTCCGGGTTTGCTTCCAGTCTGTAGAAGCCGCTGCCCACCCGATTGTCCAGGAAGATGGCCACAAGTTCCCCCTGATAGTAGTACTTCTTATCCTTTTGGGTGATCCCGAGGGCCGCGTATTCCTCCATTCGCTGCTTCTCTTCCTCATCCCATTTCTCGTCATCCCAGTCCCAATCCCAGTCATCGTCATCCCAATCCCAGTCGTCGTCCCAATTATCGGTCTTCTTCTCCTGCAGCGCGTCCCACTTGACGCTCTCGCAGTCCTCCCCAAACAGCTCCGTAACCTCTGCCTGGGTCAGCTCCGCAGCGCCGGTGATCTTATCTTCCGCATCCCGGACGATCCTGATGTTTACCGTCCCCTTCGGGTTCATGTCCAAGGTATTAAAGCTGCCGTTTGCCCGCTGATCCAGGAAAATGTTGACCAGTTTGCCCTGGTAGTAGTAGTCCCCTCCGTCAGCAGTAACGCCAACCGATTGATACTCTTCCGTCTGTTTTCTATCCAGCTCCGCTTTCAGCGCTTCCAGATCCTCATCCAGCTCCATTTTCTGCATCAGCATCGCCTGGAAAGCGATTTTCTGATCCCGAACGGCCCGGTCCAGCCAGGATTCCAGTGTTTCCTCGCTCATTCGGTCCGCCAGGATAGAAAACTGAGCAATGGCTCCATCCCTGTACGCCGTTTCCGCATACGCTTTGACCAGATCGCCGTCCGCCTCCAGTCCCGTTGCGGCTGCGGAGAAAAAGGTCACGTTATTTGCCTTATAGATCTTCGTCATCCAGGACGCCTGCTCCGGCTTGTTTAATCCCGCGAACACCGCCTTAAAGAATGGCAGATTTCCTTCTTGGTAGTACTTCTCCGCCATTTCTTCCTGCGAGCCGCCGCCGGTATTCTCCCACTGGTACACCAGCGGGCGGGTCATAGGAAAGTCCGTATTCCGGGTCTCCTCCTGCAGCCGGGCCAGGACCTTTGCCAGCGCCTCCATGGCCTTTTTGTCCTTCGCAAGACCCTTTGCGGCATCGTCCAAATATACCGTCAGTTTGGTCCCGTCCGGCAGAGGAACGGAAACAGCAGTTCCTTCCTCCTTCTGCAAATTCCAGCCGATCCCGAACATATAGGGCGCTTCATAGAAGCTCTCCATGGTGAACCGGCGGCGCACCGTCTCTTCCATATAGGGTGGTTTCTCCGCGGCGCCCGTCACCGGAGGCAGCCCGGTATACGCTCCCGCCGCCGCAGCGGTCACTCCCAGCACGGCGGCCAGCAGCGCCGCCAGGACCGCCGAAAGCCTGCCCGTCTTTTTAAAGTTCATAATCGTTTCCAGCCTTTCCTTCAATTGTTTACCCTCGGCGCCCAGCATAGGGGAGGGGAGGACCGCCTGATACCCGCCTCCGGCGGATACGGTGCGCAGCAGGGCGTCGCCGTAGGCCCGCCGTTCGTCCCCGTCCAGCCGGCGCAGGACAGCCTCGTCGCAGGACAGTTCCCCCGTCCGCTCCACCTCCCGGCCCATCCAGTGGACCAGGGGGTTGAACCAGTGGACGCAGATGGTCATCTGCACAAGCCACTTATACAGCACGTCCCGTCTCCGGTAATGCGTCAGCTCATGGAGGAGCACAAACCGCAGATCCTCCTCCGGCATCTCCACCGTTGGCAGCACCACGCAAGGCTTCCGGCTCCCCAGCAGCATAGGGGAGGCCACCAGCGGGTTCACATACAGCTCCACCGGCCTTTTCACGCCGATTTCCCCACCGATTTCCGCCACTCTGTCCAGCAGTGCAGGGTTTTCCACCGGCTCCCACCCCGCCCGGAGGCAGCGCACAAAGCTCTGATAGGCCGTCGCCTTCCGAATCAGCAGCACCAGCGCTCCCGCCAGCCAGACCGCCCAGAGGTTTTCCCAGACCGCCGCCCCGATTGTGGGAAGAGTCCCCGGCCCCGCGGCCGGTTCCGGCGCATCATTTTCCTCCCGCTGCATCATGTCTGCATCCCCCATGCCGCTCTCCGGGGCGTACAAGATCACAGAAGCGGCATCCTCCATCCTCATCACCGCGTTTCCCGCCGGACTTTCCGGCGGCCCGACAGGCAGCAGCAGCCGCAGGACCACCAGCAGCCAGATATAGTACTGCCACCGTTTGCTGACCCGTTCTCTCACCAGCGGCCTGACCAGCATCAAGAGCAGGATCAGCACCGCCCCCGAGAGGGAAAGGGAGAGGACCCATTTCAGCAGTTCACTCATTTTTTTCTCCCCCGTTTTCCCAGAAGCGTTTCAGCTCCCGGTAGTCCTCTTCTGAGAGCATCTCTCCCTGAATCAGCGTCGCCACCAGCCCTTTAGCGTTTCCGGCATAGAGCTTGCTCACCAGGGTCCTGGCCTGAGCGGACTGGTAGTCCGCCTCCGTCACCAGGGCGATGTACTCATTCCTCCGTCCGATTTTGCTGGTTTTCAGCATTCCCTTGTCCACCAACCGGGAAAGGAGGGTAATGACCGTATTTTTCTGCCAGGTGTTTCCGGTTTTTGCCAATTCTTCCATGATAGCGGCATACTTTGCGGCCCCCTGATTTGCCCAGACGATTTTCATCAATATCAGTTCGGAGTCGGAGACTTGCTGCAGCATTTTGATTCCCCCTTTTTAGACGACAACTTGTAGGCTGAATTTAAGATAACATGTTGTAGGCCAATTGTCAAGAGGGAATTTCGGTTTGCGCCCAAGGCACAGACCGGTTTTGTCTGCCGAGAGTACCGTCCGCTTGGTTCCTCCTCTGTGTCTGTTTCGGCGTAGTGATCGGCAGCTCCCGTGGGGCAGCCAAAGACCGCCTTAGGGCGGGGCGAACTCCCTGGGGTGTAATGGAGGCTTCTCCATTTCATTGCAGTTCCGGCGATGGCGGCAGACTGATTATAGAAGCGGTGCCGCGGCGCCGCAGAGAAAAACCAGGCAGACCTTTCGGCCTGCCTGGTTCAAGCTATCTTATGCTGTATCCTTCGCTGATCTGAGAAAACACCGCCTCATTCTCGCTGGCGTAAATGACCTTATCTTCGCAGTATACAAAGTCAATTCCCTTTTTCGCCAGCTCCTCCAGGGCGTCCTCCCGGAGCTCATCGGCAATATATACCGGTATCATCTCCAGCAGGGTATCCCCGCAGCCTTTTTCCCGGGCGCAGCCGGTCAGGCCGGAAACAGAGTTCCTGCACATACCGTCTGTGATATCAACATAGGGCGTTCGGACCTCTCCGCCGGACAGCCGGTAAAACCGCATCTGATCCAGCTCGCTGACCGGGTAATCCCGCAGGCACACAATGCTCTTCGGTCCATGGTAACTCATTACCGCCGCAGTATAAACCGCACCATCCTGCTGATCGTAGATGAAAAGGGAGTAGTCCTCTCCGCTGCTGTCCAGGCACCGGATAAACCCGTCATAGCTGGCTAATACCCCGTGGGTGTATCCCTGGGCGGTCAGCTCCCGGGCCATATAATCGGCAATAAAGGCGTTGCGCATCCAGTCAAAGTCGATAAAGCGCTCGATGCCCTCCTGTTCGGCGTATTCCAGATACTCCTGAGAAACAAAGAGCCGTATCCGGTTCTCACCCAGCAGCTCCACCCGAACGGCCTGGGGGTCCCCGGCGAAGGCCGCGTACTCCTGGTACTCCCGGGCTACCTCCGGACTGAGCCGGGGATCGAAATCCGCCAGCTGCCCGTCGTCCCAGCAGGAAAAGAGGCCGCCATAGCGCTCATATACCGGTCCCAGGTACAATGTCCGATTGCCGCTGCGCTCCACGGCGGCGAAAGCCTCATAGAGCCCGGGCGCCACCTCCAGCGTCTCATTGGGATAGTGGTTGATGGTGTAGATATTGGTCACGCCTTCAAAGGCCTCCTCGCTGCGGAACAGCTGGAAGGTCTCCCGGCACAGCTGGGTATAGAGGGCCGTCACCGCCTTGCGGTCTGCGGAATAGGACAGCTCTCCGCTGCCGGGGCGGTAGAGGAAGCTGAATTCCTCCGCGCTGCTGGCGTCGGAGCTGCCTTCAACGTTGATCCACTCCTCCTTCGGTGAAACCAGCTGCATAAAGGCGTATGTCAGCATGGCCGCGCCGAATATCAGCAGCACCGCGGCGGCGATCAGCCGCCGTCCGGCGTGCTCCTCGCTGAGTTCAATGCGCTCCACGGGCCTCGGGTGCCGGTCCTGCCGGTCCCTGGCAGTTCGTCCCAAATCAGGCCACCGCTCCCCAGAGCAGCAGCAGGAACAGCGCCAGGATCACGCCCAACACCACAAAACCGGCGATGGCGCCCTTTCTGCATTGTTTATAGTTCCGCGTATGCCGGAACTTCTTGAAAAGGAGGGCTCCGATGAGGCCCAGGATCGGCAGTAAGAAGGAGAGAACCATATACCAGATGCTGCCGGTGTCGTGGGTGGGATGGACCAGGAACTCCTCCTCCGCGGCCTTGTCCGCTTCCGCCTCCTGGTGATGGATGCTCAGCTCGGGATCGTCCGGGTCCACGATCTTGATAGGCTTGACGGGAATGCCCCGCTCCCGGATGGCCTTGTACTCCTCGATCTCCTTCTTATTGCCGTATACATAGTGGTTGTACCCAATGCACACCAGCTCCGGCTTATCCGCAGAATAGTCGTGAATGGAGGGATCGTAAGTGTACAGCGCCTTGTTTTTCTCCAGCTTGGGATCGGGGATGGGGATAGCGGAGATCAGAGAGTGGGTGTAGGGGTGGAGGGGGAAGTTAAACAGCTCCTCTGCCTCCGCGATTTCCACAATGCGTCCCTTATAAATGACGCCGATGCGGTCGGAGATAAAGCGCACCACCGACAGGTCGTGGGCGATGAAGAGGTAGGTGAGGTTTTTCTCCTCCTGGAACTTCTTCATCAGGTTCAGCACTTGGGCGCGGATGGACACGTCCAGAGCGGAGATAGGCTCGTCGGCCACCACCAGCTCCGGCTCCATGACCATGGCCCGGGCGATGCCGATCCGCTGGCGCTGTCCGCCGGAGAACTCATGGGGATAGCGGGTCAGGTGCTCAGGGAGCAGGCCAACCTCCTCGATCATCTCCTCCACCTTCCGCACGCGGTCCGCCTCATTTTCAAAGAGGTGGAAGTTGTACAGGCCCTCAGAGATGATATAATCCACGGTAGCGCGCTCGTTCAGGGACGCGGCGGGGTCCTGGAAGACCATCTGGATGTTCCGGATGACCTCCCGGTCCAACGCATGGGGAATTTTGCCGGAAATGCGCACGCCCTTATAATCAATTTCACCGGCGGCCAGGGGATTGACCCGGATGACGGCCCGGCCGATGGTGGTCTTGCCGGAGCCGGACTCGCCCACCAGGGAGAAGGTCTCCCCCCTGTAGATGTCAAAGGAGGCGTCCTGAACGGCGCGGACGGCGTCGTCCCCCTTGCCGAAGGTGATGTCTACATTTTTCAGGGACAGCAGGATCTCCCTGCCGTTATCTGCAATTGGCCCATGCTCCGGCAGGTGGCTGGAGCGGACCTGATTTTCTTGTTTCAGTGTAGCCACGGTTTTCTCCTCCCCTAAATATTGAACGCATGGACCAGCTTCTCGTGGATATCCCGGATGCCCTCCGGCTTTTCAATCTTGGGGGCATTGGGGTCCAGCAGCCAGGTCTTGGCGTAATGGGTATCCGTCACCCGGAACATCGGCGGCTCCATGAGGGTGTCGATCTTCAGGCAGTACGGATTGCGGGGAGCGAAGGAGTCGCCCACGATCTGATTATACAGGGAGGGGGGCGTACCGGTAATGGAGTAAAGCTTGGTATTCTTCTGCGCCAGCTGGGGCAGGGAACTGAGCAGCGCCCAGGTGTAGGGATGGCGGGGATCGTAGAAGATCTCCTCCACCGTGCCCAGCTCCACGATTTGTCCGGCATACATCACCGCCACCCGGTCGGCCACGTTGGCCACCACGCCCAGGTCATGGGTGATGAAAACGATGGTGTAATGGAATTCCTTCTGCAGATCCTTGATAAGCTCCAGGATCTGGGCCTGAATGGTCACATCCAGGGCGGTGGTCGGCTCGTCGCAGATCAGGATCTTGGGCTGGCAGGACAGGGCGATGGCGATGACGATTCTCTGGCGCATACCGCCGGAGTACTGGAAGGGGTAGTCGTCGAACCGGGCCTCCGCCTTGGGGATGCCCACCTTCCGCATCAGCTCCAGGGCCCGCCGGCGGGCTTCCGCCTCGGTGCAGTCCTGGTGCTTGAGGATGATGGAGGTGATCTGCTTGCCGATGGTGATAATGGGGTTGAGGCTGGTCATGGGGTCCTGGAACACGGTGGCAATCCGGCGGCCCCGGATCTGGCACCAGTCCTTGGCATACTGCACCCGGGCCAGATTCAGCACGCAGGTGCCGTGGAGGGCCTCCGGCGTCTCATCCAGGTAGCGCACCCGGAAGGTCACCTCGTCGAAGACGGCGTTGCGCTGGCCCTCGTCGTTCAGGTCCACGCCCAGCTTCATGGCCTTCTCCAGCCCCTTGAGGAGCCTGTTGACCATTTTCACCCGCTGATAGGCGCCGTACCGGCCCACGGAGAGATAGATCTCCTTGGCCAGGATCTCATTGCGCTTCACCGTCTCCGCCGTGATCTCCCCGACAATCGCCTTTTGATACTGGGCGTTCAGGGCGGCGGACTGCTCCTGATACTTCTGATTGAAGGCGGTGTCATTGGCTGCGGCGGCCTTCCGCTCGTGGGCCAGCTGCTCCTCCTTCTTCTTGAAGGCTTTGATCTGATCGTCCAGGTCGCTGATGAGCCGGGCGGTCTCCCGGATCTTGTCCTTTTCATGGGCGGGATCGAAGGTTTGCTTCAGGTTGAAGGCATCGGTGCGCCTGGCCACCAGGTCCTTGTACTCCGCCTCCGCCTGGGCCTTCTCCTCGTCGCTGAGGCTGGTCTTCCGGCGTTTTTCCGCCTCCAGCTCCAGGATCTTCTGATAGATGCCCGCTCCCGCCTCCAGCTTGGAGGCCTCGTTGAGCTTGTGCAGCGCTTTTGCAATCAGCCGGTGGGCGGTCGGCGTCAGCCGCACGTGGGTATCCGCCAGCTCCTCATCATTGAAGATGATGCCGCCCTTGTCGATAAAGCCGTTGGAATCCAGCATTCCGGCAAAGGTCTTGGTAAATACGCTCTTGCCGGAGCCGGACTCGCCCACGATGGCGATGGACTCATTTTCATAGATATCCAGGTCGATGCCCCGGATGGCGGTCAGGATTCTTCCGCGCACCCGGAACTTGACCCACAGGTCCCTGATGGACAGCAAGACCTTCTTCTCTTCTGCCATAACTGCCCCTCCTTACATGTGCGTCCGCGGATCGGACGCGTCGCCCAGGTTCTGGCCCACCACGTACAGCACCACGCTGATGATTGCGGAGATAGCCACCGGGCTCCAGAATTCCAGCTCCCAGCCGGGCGTGACCATGGCGCCCTCCGCCTGATAGATCAGGCGGCCCAGGGACATCTCGCTCATGCCCAGGCCGATATAGGACAGGAACACCTCATAGGAGATGTAGCTGGGCAGCTCGGTGGCCAGCAGGGTCACGATGACGGAAGTCATGAAGGGCAGGATGTTCTTCATGGCGATCTTGACGGTGGAGGTCCCCAGGCACCGCGAGGCCAGGTTATACTCCCGGTCCCGGATGATGACCACCTGGGTGCGGATAAAGTAGGCGATGCCGATCCACC
Source organism: Oscillospiraceae bacterium (assembly GCA_021768185.1). Lineage (GTDB taxonomy): Bacteria > Bacillota > Clostridia > Oscillospirales > Oscillospiraceae > Pelethomonas. Next base: position 11,993 of record JAETNP010000034.1, on the reverse strand, counting down.
CCACCACCGTCAAAGCGAATACCATGGTCAGGAAGGTAGGGGCGAAGAGCATGGCCAGCACGGCGATGATCAGGATCAGGGGGACGTTTCCCACGATGTTGTAGACCTCCATCATGATGACGTCCACCTTCTTGGAGAAGCCCCACACCGCGCCGATGCACACGCCCACGGTCATGTTGATGGCGGCGCACAGGAAGGCCAGGGAGATGGAGATCCGCGAACCGTTCCAGATGGCGTCGAAGGTGGGTTCGCCGGAGGCGCCGGTGCCCAGAATCCACTTCAGGCTGACGCCAAAGTACTTTATGGCCTCGGCGGGGCCCAGGTGCTTGGAATCGGGGTTCATCAGGTTGGCAAAGGGATCGTAGTGCGTCACTGCGGGATAGATATACGCAAATGCGATGACGAATACCAGCAGGCTCAGGATCACAATATTGATCTTCTTCTTGAAGAATACCCGGAACACGCTCTTCCAGTAGGAGTACCGGGGGGCAGTGATCTTCTCTGACTCCAGGTCGCTGTGGTCCACAATGGAGAACAGCTCCGCCTCGCTCAGGCCCAGATTTTTGTAATCATGTTCCATCACTCTCACCTCGCTTTGTCAGTAAAGGAAATGCGCGGATCTACCGTGGCCATCAGTACGTCGCCCAGAATGATGGCCACCACCGACAGCACCGCGTAAAAGAGCGTCACGCCCACGATCACCGCGTTGTCGTAGCGGTTGATGGCCGTGGTCAGCAGGTTGCCGGCGCCGGGGACCACGTAGATGCGCTCGGTGATGATGGCGCCCGTCATGGCGAAGATAATGCTGGCTGGAATGCCGTGGGTGATGGGGATGGCCGCGTTCTTCCAGATATGCTTGGTAAAGATCTCGCTCTCCGTCAGGCCGCCGGACCGGGCGAACTTGACGTAGTCGGAATTCATCTGGTCGATCATATACCGGCGCATCCACTTCATCAGATTGCCAATACTGGGCAGAGCCAGGGAGACGATGGGCAAAACATACATCAGCTTGCTGTCGGACTCCATATCAAACAGTCCCGGCAAACCGAATACCGAGGTGCCGATGGCCTTGAAGATAAAGATATAGGCCAGGGAGGGCACCGCGATGATGAACATAATATAGATCGTGCCGATCTTGTCCAGCAGCCCCTCTTTATGCCGGGCCATCAGCAGGCCGATGGGCAGGCCCAGCACATAGGCCATAATTGTCGAAATAATTCCCATCACGAAGGAGTAGCCCAGCCGGGACATACCGATCTTCGTGGTCTTTACGTTAGTGTAGTCGTCGGTGAACCGCTCCGCGTTGGCCGCGATGGAGTCTCTGGAACCCTCCACGTAGATGGCCGTGTGCAGATCGTCCGCCCGCTCCATCGTTACCCCCGTGGGGTAGGTGATGCTGGACAGCACGTAGCTGCCCTGACTTTCCGTCATGGTGGTGAACACGTCCACGCCCTGGTTGACGGTAAAAGACTCACCCAGATTGATGGTCAATAAATTCTGATGGAGGAAGGGGAACCGGTCGTCGAAATACAGCAGGTACTTGTGGAGCGTGCCGTTCCCAATGATGGCCGGGGAAAATTTCTCCCCCCCATATAACGGGTCGTAGAGGGTGAAGGTCAGCCCCCGCTCCCCGATGTCGGTCTCCTCCGGCACGTAGTGAATGTTGTCGATCTGGAACATCTGCGTGAAGTATTTGAGAGCCCGCTGGGCCAGCGGGACGTCCTTCACCGCAAACATGGCGGGATTGCCGCCGTCTTTGATTCTTCCTTTTTTGTTGGTGTCCGCATCCAGGCGTCTCACCTCATAGCCGCGGGACTCATAATACTCCCGGAATTTCGCGGTGTACTCCGCCGTCAGCTCGGAGTCCTTGTCCGGCGTCCGGCCCAGAGAGGCCGCCGTCTTTTGCGTCTCCGCGTCCAGCTCCCCCGCCTTCACCAGATCACGTAGGTAGTCCGCGTAGGGGATATAATCCACATAGCCGTAGGCCTCCCAGCGGGCATATTCATAGGTGGTGCGGGTATTGCTGGCCGTGTGGTTGTAGGCGGGGTCGCCGGAGAAGATTTTGTTCCGATCCAGCATAGAGTAGATCAGCACCATTACGACCAGCACCACGATGATTGCGGACACCGCGCCGTGCAGAAGCCGTTTTAATACATATTTTCCCATATTCTACGCCTCGCTCCGTCTCTTGTGATAGCGCGAGGGGGTGGAGAACCCCCACCCCCTCGCATTGGTCTTGTTTATTTGTGCATGATCAGGTGCAGATCAATAGAGGCCGAAGTTCTTGCACATATAGCCGCCGGCCTGGACGGTATCCAGGTAGGACTGGGCGTCGCCGTAGTCGGGGCCCCAGCCGGAGGCGATAGCCAGGTCGAAGTTGGCGTCCCGGCCATCGTTGATACGATAGGTGGCGTGCTCGTTGTCGGTGTCCTTCTCATAGTCCACCAGGTCGATGATGACCTTGCCCTCCAGGACGGCCTCGATGGACTGCTTCACCACGTTGGCGGCGTTCTTGTAGGCATTGTCGAAAGTGCGGACCGGGTAGTCGATGTGGATGGGCTTCTCAGCGGAGACCTCCACGCCGATCTGAGCCAGCTCGGCAATGGCCAGTTCCAGCTCGGCCTTGGCTGCGGACTCGTTATACCAGCCGTCGAAGCCGTCGCCGGAGCCGGCGCCGCCGTCACCGTTGGGATCCCACACCTGGATGTGCATCCCGTCGGCGTTCAGCTGGGCCTGCAGGATCTCACCATAGGAGGTGCCGCTGGGGAAGGTGGTGGAGGTGCCGTTGATGTCAACGGTCACATCGCCGGCCAGGTACATGAAGGTGCCGGGGGTGTAGGAGTTGCGGATGCTGGTCAGCTTCAGCTCCTCGCCCACCAGCTGGGAGTTATACTGGCCGCGGTTGATGGAGTTGGTGAGGGCCAGACGGAAGTGCTGGTTCACCATAGCGTCGCGGGTGCGGGCGATTTCCTCGGCGTTGTCGCGCTTGGCGGAGATGCCCACGCCGTCGTTGTCATAGTTGTTCCAGGTGCCGCGGTTGACGTTGTTCCAGCCGGGGAAGGTGGTGCCGGTGCAGCGGCTCACGTAGCCGTAGGTCTCCAGGTAGCTCTTCTCCGAGCCCTCGGGGGTCTCGGTCTTGGCCAGCTCCAGGGCCTCGGCGCGGAGGCCGGCGCCGGAGATGGTGCCCGCCTTGGCCTCGTTGTAGCTGCGCAGGGGGTCGCTGCCGTCGTTGTAGCTATAGACCAGGTTCGGGGTGTTCACCGCGCCGGCGTTCCAGTAGGTGGGGTTGGCCGCGTAGCGCACACTGTTCTGAGCGGTGTAGCTGGTGATCAGGTAGGGGCCGCAGTAGGCAATGTTGGCGGGCGTCTTGCCGTAGTCGCCGGCAGTGTACTCCTCGCCCTCGGCGCTGAAGGTACCGCCCTGAGAGCGGTAGAAGTCGCGGTTCAGGGGAGCGAAGATGCTATAGCCCAGCATGGTGGGGAAGGGAGGGAAGGCGGCTTCCAGGGTGTACTCCAGGGTGTAGTCGTCAATGGCCTTCACGCCGACCTCCTCGAAGGTGGCCTCACCGGCCAGGTAGGCGTCAAAGTTCTTCAGACCGCAGCCGTCGCTGACAGTCAGCAGATAGCCCAGAGCGTCGGCATTGTCCAGCAGGTGCTCCATGGCGGCGACCCAGTCATCGGCGGTGACTTCGCCGATCTCAGTGCCCTGCTGGTCCACCCACTTCACGCCCTCGCGGATGTGGAAGGTGTACACGGTGCCGTCCTCGGACACGTCATAGCTGGTAGCCAGGCAGGGCTGCTGGATGCCCTTGGCGTCGTACTCCAGCAGGTTGTCGTAGGTGCCGGCAATGAACATGGCGTCGGAGGTGTAGGAAGTGGCGATGGTGTCCCAGATGTTCACGATATAGCTGGTAGCAGTAGTATAGGTGTCGCTCAGGGTGTAGCCGTGCTCAGCCAGGTAGCTCTTGGCTGCCTCGTAGTACGCGGCCATATCGGCAGACTCCGCCCACAGGGACTTCAGGGCGTTGTTATCCTCTATCGTGATCAGCTCGTTGGTGACCAGGGCGCTGTAGTAGCGGTACTCGTCCATGCCCCACAGCACCTGGGTGGTGGTACGGGGAACCATGCGGCTCATAGCGTAGTTACCGCCCTGGGACTGGACAGGCAGCATAATGCCGGACTCCAGCAGCTTGGCCTCGGCGATGGCCATCTTGGCGATACGCTCGTCTCCGCTGGCCTCCTTGGCGATGGCGTAGGCGTCGGTAAACTCGCCCAGCACGAAGTCATAAATGGTGTCGGACTTGTCCTCATAGTCCATTGCGTCGATGGCTTCCCAATCGAGGCCGGTATAAACGTCCTCATCGGTCTCGTCGGGGGTATCGGGGGTGTTGTTCTCCACCGGGGGAGTGTCGGGGGTGTTGTTGTCGTCTGCGGGGGCGTTATTATTTCCGCCGCAGGCGGCCAGGCTCAGCAGCATAGCCAATGCAAGAGCCAGGCTCAGGAACTTCTTCTTCATAATTTTCCTCCTATTAAGAATTATCTTTAACCAGTATCAGGCGGGCGCAGCGCCCGGTCCGTTCCGGCTAAATACGATGCAGGAGAGCAGAGACCATGGCAGCCGCACAGCGGCTGCCAACTCCGGCTTTAAAGGCTTTAAAGCGTTAAATTGCCTTTTACCGAAAAAAGCGTGGTCAAAGAGGACGAGCCACGCGAAGACAACAAATTACCGGACAATATTATACAGAAAAAAGCAGTCCTTGTCAAGGCGGCCATTTTTAAAATTGAAGCCAAAATAGTCAAAACTTTCATATCTGTCCGAGAGAATATCGACAAACGGCACAAAAGCCCGGCTGCCGCAGCCTATTTCTTTCTCAAAATGCAGGAACCGCTCCTCCGTCTTTCGTCTTTCGCACATTCCCGATCCCAACCGTAAGGATGCCGGCACAATTGAAATCGTCTCCGCGCCGGCCGCCGTCGCAGCATGCTCATAAAAGTTTCGTCCACCTTTTCAAAGGTGGCAGAGTCCAGGGACAGAGTCCCTGGCCGCCCTCCGCAGAGGGCGGAACCCCCTGAAAGCCGCGCCCGAAAACCATCCGAAGGGCCGCAGCGCACCCAAAACCGCGCGGCTTCAGCGCGTATTCGCCGCTGCGCGGCGAACAGCGCCGGGAGTTCCCACCAACCCTTGATTCGCATTTATAATAATATTAAATAGGAAGATAGGAGCATACCGGCCAGATTCTGCAAACGACTCTTCGAGAGCAGGGAAGGGGCGCCACAATTTACCAAAATCCGCGGAAACGTTCATAGTTTGTTTACATCAAGGTCATGATTTCTTCTTAAAAGTACGGTAATATCATAATCAGCAAAGGGGTAACACCCAATGCGATTTCTCCCTCCTAAAACACACACAACACACACCAGGAAGCCCCGCCAACCGGCGGGGTTTCTTGGTGTTTTCATAAGAACAGGTATTATCCGGCCAGCCTCGCGAACACCGGCGCGGCGATCACCGTCAGCAGTCCCGTCATCACGATAGCCAGGGAGCTTGCCGCGCCCTGCACTTCGCCCAATTCCACCGCCCGGGAGGTTCCCGCCGCGTGGGAAGAGGTCCCGATGGCCAGTCCCTGGCACAGCGGGTCTTTCACGCCGAAGAGCCGCAAAAGTCCCGGCGCGGCCACTGCCCCGAACAGTCCCGTAAGCATAATCGTCGCCATGGTAATAGCCGGATATCCCCCCAGCTCCTCGCTGAGCCCCTTTCCGATAGCGGTCGTAATGGACTTCGGCAGCAGGGAAATATACTCCGCCGTCTCCATCCGGAAGAGGAAGAGCATCAGCACGCACCCCGCCATGTGGGCCAGCACGCCCGCCGTACATCCCGCCAGGACCGCCCCGGCGTTTTTTTTCAGCAGGGCGAACTGTCTATACAGCGGAATAGCCAAACAGATCGTGGCGGGCGTCAAAAAAAATTCCAATATATTCCCGCCGTTTTCATAGAAAACGTCATATTCCGTACCTGTGAGCAGCAGCACGGCGCAGCAGCACAGCGTAGAGAACAGCAGCGGGTTGCAGATTTCCTTTCCGACCCGCCTGTTGATGACCCGCGCCAGCTGATAGCTTCCCGCCGCCAGCAGCAGCCCGAAGCAGGAGCAGGCGGCAAATAAATCCTTCAAGCCTTCTTCTCCTCTCCGCCCCGCCGGACCAGCGCCTGGGAGACCATCCCCGTGACCATCATGACCACGACAGTCCCCACGAAGCCCATAATCAGCACCGGCAGCAGCATCCCCTGGATCATGTCCAGCACGGTCAGAAAGCTCACCGACGCCGGCACCAGCAGCAGCGGCATCAGCTCCAGCAGCAATCCGCCCACGTTCTCGATCTGTTCCAGCTTCAGCACCCCGCTTTTCAGCAGCAAAAACAGCAGAATGAGCCCATAGATGCTGGCCGGTATCGGCAGCGGGAGCAAAAATTTAATGATTTCCGCCGCAAACGTAATTGACGCAATGATAACCGCCTCATGTAAATACTTCATCCGACGTCACCCCGGAAAAATTCCCGTATTTGTGCCTCACAAGCCTGCACGCTGCCCTGCACGAACTCCGGCTTTCCGCCGCCCCGGCCGTTGAGGGCCCTGTTCAGATCCTTCACAAAGCCCCGCAGATCTCCTCCATCCAGTCCCACGGCGAATTGGAAGCTCTCACCTTCCCCCGCGAAAACGGCGCACCGGCCGCCGCACTTTTCCTTTACGAGTCCGCACAGCCTCCGCAGCGATTCCCCGGACATTGGTCCTTCCACCAGCAGCACGTCGCCCGTCCCGGCCAACTCTTCGGCCTTCCTGGCAAAATCCTTCTCCTCCAACCCGGCGACCCGGCCCTTTAACAGAAAGATTTCCCGCTGCATCCGTTCCACTGCTGCCGCCGTCTCTCCCGGCTTAGCGGACAGCAGCTGTGACACTCTAGTATTTTGCCCCGCCACGGTGTTTATCCAACGCAGCGCCCGTCCGCCCGCGGCCATTTCGATCCGCACGCCGTCCCGGAACTTCTGGCAGGAGATGAGCTTCACTATTCCCACCTGACCGCTGGAGCGCACATGGGTCCCGCAGCAGGCGCAGCAGTCCGCCTCCGGCCAGCGCACGATCCTGACCTGACCCTCCAGGGCCTTCTTGCTCCGATAGTCCAGCTCTTCCAGCTCAGCAGGGGAGGGGAAGCTGATCTGGATTTCCCGGTCCTCCCAGATATACCGGTTTGCCTGGCTTTCCACAAAAGCCACGTCTTCCGCGGATAGCGCCGCGTTAAAGTCAATGGTCACCAATTCATGTCCAATGTGAAACCCCACATTGTCGCACCCGAATTTCCGGCACAAAATCCCGCTGACGATGTGTTCTCCGCTGTGCTGCTGCATAAAATCGAACCTTCTGTCCCAGTCGATGCAGCCAGTCACCGTTTCCCCCACTGCAAGCGGTCCATCGCAGAAATGGAGGATTTCCCCATTTTTCTCCCGCGTGTCAAGAACATTCACATTTCCCAGCGTTCCATGGTCTGCCGGCTGGCCGCCCCCCTCGGGGTAGAAGGCCGTCCGGTCCAGGATAATGGCCCATTGTTCTTTTTCCTCCCGGCAGTCCAGAATCGTCCCGGAGAATTCTTTTAAAAAGGGGTCCAGATAGAATAATTTTTCTGTCATCGTTCCAAAGACCTTTCTATCGCCATCAATACGGGGGTGTACTTTTCCCGCGCGGGAAAAGTACCAAAAGAGCGCTCAAGGAACTACGTTCCTTGAGAATCCTCCTTCATTACGGGGGTAATTATTTTCCCTCCGACGAACCGGGTTTGATTCTACCATCAATTCTTCGTTGGTGCGCCGGCCTTCTGCGTCTACCCACGGGTCCTAACGGAAGATTTCGCTGCAGCGCCGCTTCTATAACCAGTCTTCGTCCATCGCCAGAATCTCTGGCAAAACGGCAAAACTAATCAAAAAATGAGGGATTCTTAAACCGCCAGGTTTAAGCGCGTTTTTGCCTACTTTTGCCGCGCGGCAAAAGTAGGCCCGGGGTCCGGGGCTGGGAAAGCCCCGGGCTATCGAATAGAAACAAGCGGAGGCGGCGCCCAGCGCCGCAAATCACTCCTCCTCCTTTTCGGTAACAGCAATGTGCAGCTCATCCAACTGCTTCTGCTCCACGAAAGAAGGAGCCCCCATCATCAGATCCTGGGCATTTTTGTTCATGGGGAAGGGAATAATCTCCCGGATAGACTCCTCGCCGGCCAGCAGCATGACCATCCGGTCCACACCCGGGGCAATGCCCGCGTGGGGCGGAGCCCCATAACAGAAAGCGTTATACATCGCCGGGAACTTGGATTTGACATCATCCTCACCCAGCCGCACCAGCTGGAATGCCTTGATCATAATCTCCGGGTCATGGTTCCGCACCGCCCCGGAGCTCAGCTCCACGCCGTTGCAGACCAGATCATACTGGAACGCCGTAATACTCAGCGGATCCACCTCTCCGGCAATGGCCTTGTCCAGAACCTCAGCCCCGCCGTTGGGCATAGAGAACGGATTGTGGCAGAATTCCAGCTCCCCGGACTCCTCGCCGATCTCATACATGGGGAAATCCACGATCCAGCAGAACTCATACCGCTCCTTGTCGAAGTGGTTGGGGCACATCTGTCCCAGCTTGTTTCTGAGCACGCCGGCAGTCTTCTGTGCCGCACTCTTCTTTCCGGCGGTAAGCCCCACAAAGCATCCCGGCGTCAGTCCCAGCTTCCCGATGAGTTCATCCTTCTTCTCCGCCACAAACTTGGCAATACCCCCGACAACCTCGCCCTTCTCATCCAGCCGGAACCAGTACGCCTTCTCGCCCGCCTGAACCTCCACGTCGGCGCACAGCTTGTCAATCTGCTTCCTGGTCCCTTCAAACCCGGAGACCACCACGGCCTTGACGGTGTTCCCCTCAAAAGGCCCGAACCCGCACCCGGCCAGCAAATCGGTAGCATCCTGAACCATCAAATCGATCCGCAGATCCGGCTTATCGGACCCATATGTCTCCATCGCCTCCATGAACCCAATCCGCTTAAAGGGCGCGCTGGACGCGGTGTTGTACGTGCCGAACTTGGCAAAAATCGGCGGCAGCACATCCTCCAGTACCGCGAACACATCCTCCTGGGTAGCAAAGCTCATCTCCATATCCAGCTGATAGAATTCCCCCGGCGACCGGTCGCCCCGGGCGTCCTCATCCCGGAAGCAGGGGGCGATCTGGAAATACCGGTCAAACCCGGAGGCCATCAGCAGCTGCTTGAACTGCTGGGGCGCCTGGGGCAGGGCATAGAACTTCCCCGGATGCTTCCGGGCGGGCACCAGGTAATCCCGCGCCCCTTCCGGCGAAGAAGCCGTCAGAATCGGCGTGGTAATCTCCAAAAACCCGTGTTCGGTCATCGCCGCCCTGAGCGCGGAGACCACATTGCACCGCAGGATAATATTCTTCTTAACCTCCGGATTCCGCAAATCCAGATACCGGTATTTCAGCCGCATGGTCTCATCCGCTTCCCGGCTCCGGTTGATCTGGAAGGGGAGCTCATTGTACCGGCATTTCCCCAGCACTTCAATTTTCTCCGGCACCACTTCAATTTCCCCGGTAGCCAGATTCTTATTCTTGCTGCTCCGCTCCCGCACGGTTCCCTCCACGGAGATCACGGTCTCCTTGTTGAGCGCATGAACGACGTTCATCATTTCCTCAGTCTCGATGACCACCTGCGTCGTCCCATAGAAGTCCCGCAGGATGACGAATCCCAGATTCTGGCCCACTTCCCGGAGGTTTTCCATCCATCCGGAGAGCTTAACTTTCTGCCCCACGTGCTCCATCCGGAGCTCATTGCAGGTATGCGTCCTGTTCTGTGTCATAGTAAAAACACCTTCCTAAAATGTATAATAGAAAACAAAAATAACGCTCAGGAATCACTTTCCCAGCCATACTCCTGCGCAAACGCCAGCAGTTTCTCCGAAATATCCGGATCTGACGCCCGTGTGACTATGGTCCTGTCGGCATAAAACGTAGCCGCCGCCCCATTATAAACCGCGCTGAAGCTGTCCCCATTTTCTGTTCCCACCACAAAAACGATTGCTGTTATGGAGGCGTTACTTGAAACCGTCCCGGAATTTGAAAAGGGCAGCAGGCTTCTGAGGCTGACACGGTATTGACAGCCTTGCAGTAGCTCGCGCAAAGTCCTGGCAGTTTCTTCTCGCCCCTCATAGCTGTCCAACTGCCAGGAATCGCTGACCATTTTACCGCCTTTGTTCCCCATAGTTAGGGCAGTCATGGCGAAGTTCTGAAACTCCTCATCCCCGACCAGTTTATCAAAACTTCTCGGCCTGGTATACCAGAGGCAAAAGACGGTCAAAACCGCCAGCACGCCCAGCGCGATCTTCCACTTTCTGCTCATAGTTCATGTTCCTTTCTGCCCGGCAGGGCAGGGGAGAACCCTACCCAGGATCACGCACCCCTCATTTCTTTGCGCCAGCTCTGCCTGAACTCTCTCCAGCGTCTCCTCAAATCCCATTTTCGTCTGTTCTCCAGACCGCATATCCTTGCAGGCCACCACGCCGTCCCGGATCTCATCCTCGCCCAGGAACACCACAAAGGGCACTCCAATCTTATCGGCATAATTCATCTTCGCCTTAAATTTCTTCTGCTCTCCATACAGCTGAACCCTGATCCCCGCATTCCGGAACCGTGTCGCCAGCTCCACGGCAGGGGAGAGGTCCTCCACCATTGGCAGCAGCAGCACATCCGCCGGCGCGGTGTTTTTCTCCTCATTGAGCATTCCCTGTTCATTCAGCACATAGAACAACCGGGTCAACCCAATAGAAATTCCAACTCCCGGCAGTATTTTATCCGTATAATATTCCGCCAGATTATCATACCGTCCTCCGGAGCAGATGGACCCGATCTCCGGATGATCTATCATAAATGTCTCATACACTGTCCCGGTGTAATAATCCAGCCCCCTGGCAATTGTCAGGTCCACCGCGAAATTCTCCTGGGGCACGCCGAATCCGCCCAGATACTTCACTACAGTTTTCAGCTCATCCAGCCCCAGGTCAAAGAGCGCATTTCTGCCCCGATATTCCTCCAGCGCCTCCAAAACCTGCTCATTGGACCCTTTAATCCCAATAAATCCAAGAATTTCTCCGGCCTTTTCCTCCGGTACCCCCAGTTCCGTCAGCAGATCTTTGACCTTCTCCGCCCCGATCTTCTCCAGCTTGTCCACGGTACGCATAATGTCCCCGGCCTGCTCACTGAGTCCCAGCATTCCATAGAATCCGTTAAGGATTTTCCGGTTATTCACCCGAATCTGGAATTTCCTCAGCCCCAGCCTGGTAAACACCTGATAGATAATAGCCGGCATTTCCGCCTCATTGGAGACGTCCAATTTTCCATCGCCGATCATGTCGATGTCGGCCTGATAGAACTCCCGGAACCGGCCTCTCTGCGCCCGTTCACCCCGGTAGACCTTTCCAATCTGATATCGTCTGAAAGGAAACGCCAATTCTCCATAGTGGAGCGCCACATACTTCGCCAGGGGCACCGTCAAATCAAACCGCAGGCTCAGGTCGCTGTCGCCCTTGGTAAACTGATAGATCTGTTTTTCCGTTTCCCCGCCGCCCTTAGCCAGCAGCACTTCGCTTGCCTCAATAATGGGCGTATCCAGCGGAGTGAACCCATAGAGGGAGTAGGTATCTCTGAGAGTCTGCATAATACTTTCCATCAAGACCTGCTGCCGGGGCAGCAGCTCCATAAAACCGGAAAGGGTTCTCGGCTGAACTTTCATATAATATAATCCTTTCCTGCGGTCCTTCGGGCCGCACGGTAGTTTTTTCTATTTGCCACCCCGGGGGCTTCTCGCCCCCGGACTCCTCGGGTACTTTTTGTGTGAACAAAAAGTACCCAAAAAGTCACTTAAACCTAGCGGTTTAAGAATCCCTTCTCGGTCCCGCCTGACGGCA